>NZ_JACHZA010000045.1:0-1188 GCF_014193305.1 Rhizobium sp. BK181 | reverse complement strand
AGACGAACAGATTATCGGCATTCTGAAGGAGCACGAGGCGGGTACGCCGGTCTCGGAGCTTTGCCGCAAGCACGGCGTCAGCGATGCCAGCATCTATAAGTGGAAAGCCAAGTTCGGTGGCATGGAGGTGTCGGAAGCCAAGCGACTGAAGACGCTGGAGGACGAGAACACGAAGCTGAAACGGCTTCTGGCGGATGCCATGCTCGACAATGCAGCTTTGAAAGACCTTTTGGGAAAGAAGTGGTGACGCCCGCAGCAAAGCGGCGAGCTGTCGCGCATCTGATGGACCAACATCGGATGAGCGAACGGCGGGCGTGTAAAGCCATCGGCTTTTGCCGGATGACGATCCGTTACGAAACCACGCGCAGCGATGACCATGATCTTCGCGAGCGTATGAAGGCGCTGGCGCATGAACGCCGCCGCTTTGGATATCGACGCCTACATGTGCTGCTCAGGCGTGAGGGTCACCTTGTGAACCACAAGCGGCTCTTCCGGCTCTATCGGGAAGAGAAGCTGACGGTGCGCAAGCGCGGCGGCCGCAAGCGAGCGATAGGCACACGAGCACCGATGCTGATCCCGCTTGCCGCCAATTATCGCTGGTCACTGGACTTCGTATCGGATCAGTTCACCGATGGTCGCAGGTTCCGGGTTTTGACGGTCGTCGACGATTGCACCAGAGAATGCCTGGCACTCGTCGCCGACACATCGCTTTCCGGCCTGCGAGTTGCCCGTGAGCTTGATCGGATCATCGAGGAACGTGGCAAGCCCAAGATGATCGTCAGCGACAACGGCAGTGAGTTCACCAGCAACGCGATCCTGCAATGGGCCGACCGGACGACAGTCGATTGGCACTACATCGCACCGGGCAAACCGATCCAGAACGCCTTCATCGAAAGCTTTAATGGACGGCTGCGAGACGAGCTCCTGAATGAAACGCTCTTCTCGTCACTGACCCATGCTCGATCAGCGCTTTCAAACTGGCGCAGCGATTACAACGATCATCGACCACACTCTGGACTCGGCTGGATGACACCTGCCGAGTTCGCTCAGACAATCAACCCGCGACGTGATGCGGTGCTGCGCAGCCGGAATGGCTCCGCACCGCAACCCGCCGCTACCGCCCCAAATACAGCAACCCAAAACCGCCGGAGCGAACTTAAAACTGGATAAAACTTGGGGGCAAGGTCA
>NZ_JACHZA010000044.1:0-1317 GCF_014193305.1 Rhizobium sp. BK181 | reverse complement strand
AGCGCCGGAACGAGGCGATCGAGGTTTCGAGGCGCTCGCCATCCTCGGATCGCATCGCGACAATCGCATGGACATGCACGTGCGGTCGCTTGCCAGCCTCGTGTTCCCGCTTCGGATCGTGCGCCGGATGGTGAAGGGAAAAGACATAGCGATGATGCTGGAATTCTGCCGCCAGGAAATCGCGCGCTGCCGATCGAAACGCCTCGGCATCGGTTCCTGATCTTGCCGACATCACAAGATGCATGACATCCCGGGGTTTGCGGCTGTGCAGTTCGCCGCGCCACTGCCGTTGCACGAGTTCGCCGGCCCTTTTGGCATCGGCAATCGTCTCACCGCGGTCAGTTGTGACGGCGCCCGCGGACGTCTCCACCAGCTGGCGCAGCCTGGCCGTGCCATAGTCGACGCCATTGCCGTGGCCGGTGAAGCGCAACTGGATGTCAGCTGGCGCCCTGCCGACGTCTGCCAGTCGGCGCTGCACGATCTCCTCGGCCCTGGCATCGGCGCTCAGCCGCTCGCCGCTGCGATCGCGCAAGACCACCACACCGTCGATGCGGTACTGTCCCTGCCGCTCGGTGACCGCAAAGGCGAAGGACCGGTCGCCGAGCGCCGACGTCACAATATCCCCCGCCCAGGCATTCAGCGCTCGGCCCTCGCCGGGCTGGCCGGCGACGTCGATGCGGAAGGAGGCGATGTCGCGGCTTTCGGCGCGATTGCCCATCAAGTCAGCCCAATCGTCCGCAAGGGCGGTGAGCGCCTCGCGACCCAGCATCGTATCGCCTGCCTGGTTCTCCATCACAAGCTCGCCATTGCGCGAGATGTAGCTTGCCATCGCCGCCAGACGCCCGCCTCCGGCAAACGATGCCATCTTCACCACCGCGGGCTGGCTGCCGCTGGCAAGGGCTGTAAAGCGCGTCGCCATTGGCCGCGGCGCCGGTGCATGTCGCCCCATGCCAGGATAACCGCTGGCTCGCACCGTCATCCCGCGGCGGACACGGCTGCGGTCCTCAGCGAGGCTGCGCCGGCGAGGCTCTTCATCGTCGGTTGCGCGCTTCCTGCCAGCCAGGCGCTCGTGCAGATAGGCGGCTCTGCGCTGCTCCCATTCCTCGGTAAAGGCGCCGAGAAAGATCTCCATCAGCCATCCCTCCTGATCGTGCGTCCCGGTCGGGCGGCAAGCCGATGCAGCTCCAGCATCAGCCCGGCAATGAGCGGCTGCAGCTCGCCCAGCGCAGCGACAATCTCGGGCGATCGTTTGTCCTGCCTTGAGAGCCGGACCAGACTGTTGAGGTTTACGCCGATTGCCCTGAGGTCACGGTGAAG
>NZ_JACHZA010000043.1:0-1338 GCF_014193305.1 Rhizobium sp. BK181 | reverse complement strand
GACGCCAGCGGCGCGACGGCAGCCGTTACCGTCGACCTTGCATCCGGCACCGCCACCGGCGCCGATATCGGCAGCGACAGCCTTGATGGCATCGAGAACGTCATCGGCAGCGCCCATGACGATACGATTGGCGGCGACGCCTGCGACAACCAGCTGACCGGCGGGGCCGGCGACGATGTGGTCTCGGGCGGGGCTGGCGACGATGTCGTCATCGTGCTCGCCACTCCGGCCGCCGACGGCAACGACGTCTATGACGGCGGGGCCGGCTGCGACACGCTCGACCTGTCGGCGCTGGTCAAGATGGTGATCGCCGACATCGAGGCCGGCTATGCCGAGGGCGAGGAGATCGGCCGCGATACGATCCTTGGCTTCGAGACCATTCATGGCGGCTCCGGCGACGATCGGTTCTCCGGCGGCAGCGGCACCGACATCCTTTATGGCGGGGGTGGCGACGATCAGGTGGCCGGGCGCAGTGGCGACGACCACCTGGTCGGCGGCGACGGTGATGACCGGCTCGACGGCGGTTCCGGCGACGACGTCTTCATCGTGCTCGCCCGCAGCGGCAACGGCGGTGATGACGGCGACGACCGGATGGATGGCGGCAGCGGCAGCGATTGCTACGATGCCTCGGCCACCGTGCTCGGCGTCGTCATCGATCTCGAGCGCGGCGAGGCTTCCGGGGCGGAGATCGGCGACGACGCACTCCTCGACGTCGAGAATGCCAGCTGCGGCTCCGGCGACGACACGATCATCGCCTCGGCCCGGGTCAACGTGCTGATCGGCGGCGACGGCAACGACGTCTTCGTCTTCCAGTCGCTTGCCAGTCTTGCGAACGACGGCGCCGGCCATGACGAGATCCTCGACTTTAGCGTCGGCGACCGCATCGATCTCTCCGCGCTTGGCCAGTACGGCACGCTGACCTTCGCCGGCCTGCAGATCGACGGCGACACGCCGCAGATCGGCTCGATCACCGTCTTTTACGAGGCGCTCGGCGACGACACCCGCACCGTCGTGCGCACCATCGTCGACCTCGACCATGACGACGACCTGCAGATCCTGCTGCGCGGCCATCACGAGCTGACCGCTGAGGACTTCATCCTCGCCGCCATCGAGCCCGGCCAGGTCACGGCCGACAGCCAGCCGATGGGGCAGGCCTGATGCCTCTCCCCCGGGGAGGCCGTCTGGCCTCTCCCGACAATGCCAGAAAGACCATGACTGCAAGACAATGCCAGAAAGACACCGACAGCAGACCACGACGACAGGACAACAAGGCCAGCAAGGCTCCAGGGGAACACCGCGATGATCACCACCACCAGCGACAAGACCGGCACCGACAAG
>NZ_JACHZA010000042.1:0-1613 GCF_014193305.1 Rhizobium sp. BK181 | reverse complement strand
GCCTTCAACGCCAACGACAATGACGGCCGCATCGGCATCAACGGCGAGAACTTCCACTTCCCCAATCCTGGTCGGGCCCGCCACGGTGGCGGCGGTGGCGGCCATGGTGGTGGTCGTGGCCGCGGTCCCGGCGATCGCGACGGTGATGGCAACGGTCATGGCGGGGGGCCACTGCCGGGCGGCCCTGGCCAGCATGGCGGCGATGGCGGCGACGACGACGATGACGAGACCCGCGCCAACCGGTTGCCGGTGTCGCTCGGCCGCAACGTTCTGGCCAACGGCCTTGTCAACCTGTCGATGCTGATCTTCCTCGACGATCTCCTGGCCAAGACCTACGATCCGGACGGCGATGAGCTGAGCGTGCGCAACCTGACGGCCTCGAGCGGGGCGATCACCGCCTATGGCGACGGTGTCTGGCTCTATACGCCGGCGCGCGGGGTGAGCGGCCCGGTGACCTTCACCTACCAGGTGAGCGACGGCAAGGGCAGCATCGTCACGCAGTCGAGCCTGTCGCTCTTGAAGGGGGGGCCGCACGAGATTGCCGGCACCGACGGTGACGACCGGCTGCTCGGCACGCCCGATGACGACATCATCTCGCTGAAGGCTGGCGACGACTTCGTCTATGCCCGCGAGGGCCGTGACGTGGTGTTTGCCGGGTCCGGCGACGATACCGTCTTCGGCGGCGACGGCGACGACCTGATCCATGGCGAGGCCGGCAACGACCGTCTGTTCGGCGGGCTTGGCAACGACGTGCTGTTCGGCGGCGAGGGCGACGACGACCTGTTCGGCGACGAAGGCAATGACAGCCTGATCGGCGAGGGGGGCCACGACCGGCTGTTCGGCGGCGCCGGCAACGACCACCTGATGGGGGATGACGGCGACGATCAGCTCTTCGGCGAGGCCGGCGACGACCTGCTGGAAGGCGGCGCCGGCAATGACGTGCTGACCGGCGGTCTCGGCAAGGACGTGGCGCTCGGCGGCGACGGCAGCGATACCTTCCGGGTCGGGCTGCTCAGCGAGGACCTGCGCCAGGCGGCATCGGCCACGGGTACGTCGACCTCCACCCCCGCCTCCGCCTCCGACGGCAACGACACCTATGTCGGCGGCGAGGGCAGCGACACCTATGACGCCAGCGGTGCGACGGCAGCCGTCAATGTCGACCTGGCATCAGGCACCGCCACCGGCGCTGATATCGGCAATGACAGCCTTGATGGCATCGAGAACGTCATCGGCAGCGCCGACGACGACACGATTGGTGGCGACGGCAACGACAACCATCTGCAGGGCGGGGCCGGCGACGATGAGCTTGCCGGCAAGGCCGGCGACGATCTGATCGATGGCGGCGCGGGCGACGACGCACTGACGGGCGGCCTCGGCACGGACGTGGCGCTCGGCTTGGCCGGCGACGATATCTTCAAGGTCGGGCTGCTTGGCGAGGACCTGCCGGAGGCGGCCGCGGGCACGCCCGTTACCGACGGCAACGACACCTATGTCGGCGGCGAGGGCAGTGACACCTATGACGCCAGCGGCGCGACGGCAGCCGTTACCGTCGACCTTGCATCCGGCACCGCCACCGGCGCCGATATCGGCAGCGACAGCCTTGATGGCATCGA
>NZ_JACHZA010000041.1:0-1744 GCF_014193305.1 Rhizobium sp. BK181 | reverse complement strand
CCGATCGAAGGCGACTGGCCATACCTCTGGGTCGACGGTGCGCCGTGCGGCGCGGGAGGTGCGCATGAGTTAGCGTGATCTCTCAAGCTTGCCGACTTCTAACCGGCGGCTGCGATGCCGCCCGATTTACAGGAGCAGTGGATCGAAGGGGGCCAAGAAGCTCGACCGGGCGTCGTCGGTTGGGTTGCATAAGCAGATTGGCCTTAACTGTACCGGATGCGGGCCATCAACCGCAGGCCGGGCTACCGCAATGCCCATGGCGAGACAACAAAGTGAGCGTCAGAAGCCTCGAAACACAGATATCGCTTCCATTAGCGTGATGGCGTGGGAGCACGAAAGAGCGATCAGAGGCGGCAAGGCTCGTCTATTCTTGCTGCCGGGTTCTCGAAGAGGCCCGAGATGGGACTGGCTCCTATGCCCCATCTCCCGCATTGCACGGGGTAGAGCTCACCGCCTAACGGCACAAGGTTGGAAGTCGGAACACGGGAACTTGGATTGTCTGCCCGGTTGGAAGCCGGGCTCGCTGCGACGGCCAGATATGGGCAACACCAAGGGCGGAGCTTTCGTAGTAGTCCGAGTGTGGGAAAGCCACGCACAAGGCGAAGGAAAGCAGGAAGACGATAGGCTTGTAACGACGGAGGAGTGATCTGTGGACACGGATCATCAGATCGACAAGGTCTGGGTACTCGGCATTCAAAGCAAACTCTATCAGTGGAGTAAGGCTAATCCCGACGACCAGTGGCGCGACATGTGGGGTTGGTTGACTGACCTCAGGGTGCTGCGGCACGCCTGGCAGCGCGTTGCCTCCAACAAAGGTGGGCGCACGGCTGGGGTTGACGGGATGACGGTGGGGCGTATTCGGAACAGGAGTGAACAGCGCTTTCTGGTCGATCTTCAAGCGGATCTGCGCAGCGGTGCATATCTGCCAAGTCCGGCCAGACGCAAGCTCATTCCAAAAGCCGGAAAACCGGGGCAATTCCGGCCCTTGGGCATCCCCACCATCAGGGACCGCGTCGTGCAAGGCGCGGTTAAGATCCTTTTGGAGCCAATCTTCGAGGCACAGTTCTGGCATGTCTCTTATGGGTTTCGACCCGGCAGAAACACCCACGGTGCCTTGGAGTACATTCGTCGGGCAGCCTTGCCGCAGAAGCGGGACAAGGACACCCGGCGAAACCGGTTGCCATATCCTTGGGTTATTGAGGGGGACATCAAAGGATGCTTCGACAATATCAATCATCATCACCTGCTCGAGCGGATGCGCAAGCGCATCGGTGATCGACGAGTGGTGCGATTGGTCGGACTATTCCTCAAGGCCGGTGTTTTAACGGAGGATCAGTTCCTCCGGACAGACGCCGGTACCCCTCAGGGCGGGATCATCTCACCTTTGCTCGCAAACATCGCCCTTAGCGCGATCGAGGAGCGGTATGAAAGATGGACCTACCACCGCAAAAAGACCCAAGCCCGTCGCAAAAGCAACGGGGTGGCGGCAGCGGCGAGCGCCCGGGACAGCGATCGTATAGCAGGACGCTGTGTGTATCTGCCGGTGCGCTACGCCGACGACTTCGTGGTTCTGGTGTCTGGATCGCTGGAGGAGGCAATGGCAGAGAGATCTGCTCTGGCCGACTACCTGATCAAAACAACCGGACTGACGCTGTCGCCGGAAAAGACGAAGGTTACGGCCATGACAGAGGGCTTCGAGTTTCTTGGATTCCGCTTCAGCGTGCATTGGGATAAACGCTACGGC
>NZ_JACHZA010000040.1:0-3308 GCF_014193305.1 Rhizobium sp. BK181 | reverse complement strand
GCCGTGGTGCTGACGGTGCTGACGGTTGTTGCCGAGGTGCTGACGCGACGGCATTCGCAGTCGATGATCAAGGCCTCGGTGGCGCGCAACTCGGTTGCCGATTCAAACGCCCGCAACAGCGACATCATGCATGCGATGGGGATCACCGGGCGGGCCGTCGATCGCTTCGAGAAGGCCAACCGCCGCCACCTCGACTGTCAGACGAAGACGTCGGACGTCGGCGGCACGCTGTCGGGGCTGTCGAAGGTGCTGCGGATGATGCTGCAGTCGGCAATCCTCGGGCTTGGCGCCTATCTGACGATCCGCGGCGAGCTGTCGTCGGGCTCGATCATCGCCTCGTCGATCGTCACGGCGCGCGCGCTTGCCCCCGTTGATCTCGCGATCGGCCAGTGGAAGGGCGTGGTCGGGGCGCGCCGCAGCCACCAGCGGCTGAACGAGACGCTGGCGGTGCTGAACGACAAGAGCGGCTATGTCGAGCTGCCGGCGCCGCACGAGAGCCTGACGGTCGACAACATCACGACGGTGGCGCCGACCAGCGGCGCGGTGCTGTTGAGCGAAGTCAGCTTCACGCTGAAGGCCGGCCAGGCGGTCGGCCTGATCGGCCCGTCGGGGGGCGGCAAGACGACGCTGGCGCGCTCGATCCTCGGCATCTGGCCGGTGCTGCGCGGCTCGGTGAGGGTCGACGGCGCCGATCTCAGCCAGTGGAACGAGGCCTTCTTCGGCGAGCATGTCGGCTACCTGCCGCAGGACGTGGCGCTGATGGAGGGGACGATTGCCGAGAACATCTCGCGCTTTGCCGAGGTGCCGGATGCGCGCAAGATCATCCGGGCGGCGAAGGCCGCCGACATCCACGAGCTGGTCGTGCACCTGCGCGACGGCTACCAGACCGAGCTCGGTCCGCACGGCACGGCGCTGTCGGCCGGGCAGCGCCAGCGCATCGGGCTGGCGCGGGCGCTTTACGGCGATCCCTTCCTGGTGGTGCTCGACGAGCCGAACTCCAACCTCGACGCCGAAGGCGAGGAGGCGCTGACCAGGGCGATCGCCAAGGTGCGCGAGCGCGGCGGCATCGTCGTCATCGTCGCCCATCGCCCGAGCGCGCTTTCCGCCGTCGACATGGTCGGGCTGGTGCAGAACGGCCGGCTTGCCGCCTTCGGACCGAAGGACGAGATCATCCAGCCCACCGCCAAGCGCCCGCTGGTCGTCGGCAAGACGCCGCCGGCCGCCGGCCGCGACCGGATCGTCAACGCCGCCGAATAGCAGCCAGACCCAAAGAGGAATGGCCTGAACAGGGCCGGGCCCAAAGAGGGCCAGGCCTAAAAAAGGATGGAGCAAGGATAGGAGAGCGTCATGGAGGAGAAACTGATCCTCGGACTGCCCGACGACGGCCAGGCGGCCGTTGCGCCTGCCAACCGGTTCCGGCTTGCCGCCGACAAGGGCGCCGACCGGCGGATCTACTCGCTGCCTTTGCTGTTCGGGGTGCTCGGCGCCGTGCTCGGCAGCGGCAAGGACAAGCCCGAGCCGGCGCATGAGCAGAAGGCGGCCGGCCCGGAGCCGGTGGAGCCGCCCGGTCCCGAGGCCACCAATCTGGCGGCGATCGACGATGTCGCCGCCTTCCTGCGCGACATGACCGACGAGCTGATGGCGAGCACCTCGGGCGTCATCCGCAAGCGCCATGTCGCCTCGGTGCGGCTGAGCTTCGAGGACCTGCCGCTGCCGCGCAATCCGAACCTTGCCGACACGGTGATGCGGGCCTTCAACGCCAACGACAATGACGGCCGCATCGGCATCAACGGCGAGAACTTCCACTTCCCCAATCCTGGTCGGGCCCGCCACGGTGGCGGCGGCGGCGGCCATGGTCGTGGCCGCGGTCCCGGCGATCGCGACGGTGATGGCAACGGTCATGGCGGGGGGGCACTGCCGGGCGGCCCTGGCCAGCATGGCGGCGATGGCGGCGACGACGACGATGACGAGACCCGCGCCAACCGGCTGCCGGTGTCGCTCGGCCGCAACGTTCTGGCCAACGGCCTGGTCAACCTGTCGATGCTGATCTTCCTCGACGATCTCTTGGCCAAGACCTACGATCCTGATGGCGATGAGCTGAGCGTGCGCAACCTGACGGCCTCGAGCGGGGCGATCACCGCCTATGGCGACGGCGTCTGGCTCTATACGCCGGCGCGCGGGGTGAGCGGCCCGGTGATCTTCACCTACCAGGTGAGCGACGGCAAGGGCAGCATCGTCACGCAGTCGAGCCTGTCGCTCCTGAAGGGGGGGCCGCACGAGATTGCCGGCACCGACGGCGACGACCGGCTGCTCGGCACGCCTGAGGACGACATCATCTCGCTGAAGGCTGGCGACGACTTCGTCTATGCCCGCGAGGGCCGTGACGTGGTGTTTGCCGGGTCCGGCGACGACACCGTCTTCGGCGGCGACGGCGACGACCTGATCCATGGCGAGGCCGGCGACGACCGTCTGTTCGGCGGGCTTGGCAACGACGTGCTGTTCGGCGGCGATGGCGACGACGACCTGTTCGGCGACGACGGCAATGACAGCCTGATCGGCGAGGGGGGGCACGACCGGCTGTTCGGCGGCGCCGGCAACGACCACCTGATGGGGGATGACGGCGACGATCAGCTCTTCGGCGAGGCCGGCGACGACCTCATGGAAGGCGGCGCCGGCAATGACGTGCTGACCGGCGGTCTCGGCAAGGACGTGGCGCTCGGCGGCGACGGCAGCGATACCTTCCGGGTCGGGCTGCTCAGCGAGGACCTGCGCCAGGCGGCATCGGCCACGGGTACGTCGACCTCCACCCCCGCCTCCGCCACCACCTCCGACGGCAACGACACCTATGTCGGCGGCGAGGGCAGCGACACCTATGACGCCAGTGGCGCGACGGCGGCCGTTAATGTCGACCTGGCATCCGGCACCGCCACCGGCGCCGATATCGGCAATGACAGCCTTGATGGCATCGAGAACGTCATCGGCAGCGCCGACGACGACACGATTGGTGGCGACGGCAACGACAACCACCTGCAGGGCGGGGCCGGCAACGACCAGCTGACTGGCAAGGCCGGCGACGATACGGCGCTCGGCGAGGCCGGCGACGACACCTTCAGGGTGGGCCTGCTTGGCGGGGACCTGCCGCAGGCGGCCGCGGGTACGCCCGTTACCGACGGCAACGACACCTATGTCGGCGGCGAGGGCAGCGACACCTACGACGCCAGCGGCGCGACGGCAGCCGTTACCGTCGACCTTGCATCCGGCACCGCCACCGGCGCCGATATCGGCAGCGACAGCCTTGATGGCATCGA
>NZ_JACHZA010000039.1:0-5633 GCF_014193305.1 Rhizobium sp. BK181 | reverse complement strand
TCGTAGCGGCGGCGTGTCATCATAGCTCCTAATTCGGAAGCCTTGAATCACGCCGAACGCAATACGCCAAGAGAATTTATGAGTTTACGGCCTAGGCAAGGTCGTTGCGAGCACTTAGAATTCGCCTTGACGCTGGTGATCAGTTTCTGATCCAAGCCCGGTGTCGTTCCGTAACAGATACAGGAACGTTGAAACAGGACGGGCTCATTGGCGACCGAAAATGCAAAGCCGGTTATTCTCTGGTTTCGGAAAGACTTGCGGCTAGATGACAACCGAGCCTTGCACGCGGCTTGCACGTCGGGGCGCCCTGTTATCCCCGTCTATATACGGGAACCCCGTTCGGACGGTACGGCCCCCCTTGGCGCAGCGCAGGACTGGTGGCTCCACCACTCCCTTGAAAGCATGCAGGGCGCGCTGTGCAAGCTTGGCGGTTCGCTGCATTTGGTCTCCGGCCATGCGCTGGATGAACTCAGCGACCTTGTTGCTTACAGCGGAGCAGAGACGGTACTGTGGAATCGGCGCTATGACCCGGCCGGCATTGCAATCGACACGCAGATCAAACGGACGCTTGCAGAGCGGGGCATAGAGGCCAGGAGTTTTCCCGGTCAGCTCCTCCACGACCCATCCAAACTGATGACCGGCGCAGGAACGCCCTATCGCACCTATACACCCTTCTGGCGTGCGTTGGAAAAGTTGTGCGAGCCGGGCGAGCCACTGGATCCGCCGACGAAGATCAGATTTGCGAACCTGCCTCGGGCGTCCGAACTGTTGGCCGACTGGACATTACTGCCCACAAGGCCGAACTGGGCGAAGGAGTTTAGCGACATCTGGATACCCGGTGAAGCGGCGGCACATCGACGGCTGAGCGATTTTGTCGAGGAAGACCTTCAAGGTTATCGGCTCAATCGCGAGCTTCCGTCGCGGCAGGCGACGTCCCAGCTCTCTCCCTACCTCGCGCTCGGAATTATTTCCCCGGCCCGCGTCTGGCACGAGACGCGGGGGTTGAGCAAACGCGTGCCAGTCGAGGATCTCGTTCACTTCCGCAAGGAACTTGCCTGGCGGGAGTTTTCCTACCACCTGCTCTATCACTTCCCAGGGCTTCCCAATACGAACTGGAACGACCGGATGGATACCTTTCCCTGGGAAAATCACCGGGAGCATTTCGAGATATGGACAAAGGGACTGACTGGTTATCCGATCGTGGATGCAGGGATGCGTCAGCTCTGGCGCCATGGTTACATGCATAATCGGGTTCGCATGATCGCGGCGTCCTTCTTGATCAAAGACCTGATGGTCGACTGGCGCCTCGGCGAGTCCTGGTTTCGGGACACGTTGATCGACGCTGATCCCGCCAACAACGCTGCAAGCTGGCAATGGGTCGCCGGATCGGGTGCGGACGCCTCTCCGTTCTTCCGCATCTTCAATCCGACCCTTCAGGGTGAGAAGTTCGACCCGGACGGTGCTTACGTACGCGAATTCGTCCCCGAACTGGCCAATCTTGACAACAGGTACATCCATCGGCCATTCGAGGCACCGGTCGATGTTCTGGCGAAGACAGGCATCACGCTCGGCACGACCTATCCCATGCCCGTGGTTAACCACGCGTTTGCCAGGGATAGAGCACTCGAGGCGTACAATGCGACAAAGGGCGCGTTTTGATCGCACGCCGCAGCCCGTGCAGCGTCTAAACGTGCATCACTGTAAACCAGCCATGCGATAGCCGCGGATAACGCGCTGGTCCGCCTCCATGTCTCGGGCCGATTGCGATAGCGGCCCGTTAGGCCATCGTTATTCCGATTGCAGGCATCGGCCGACGTTCCCGATCGCTGCGTAGGTTGGCGCCGGTCGCCCTCTGGATGCGTTGCTGTCGTCGGTGCCATCCACTCGATGTGTGGTCGAAGCAACCAAACCATTCGGAACGCATTTCGATTAGCGTATTGAAGCGTGGCATCACGGGGTCCGATCCACGTGACGTCAGGCTCGAAACGTCCGGTCTGCTCTATCTCATGCGGACCGGACATCTCGGTTGGGCCATCAAAACGGCTTGAGGCCACGCGTATTTATGATCGCGCCGCCCTTTCGAAAATCCTTGCAAAGCGCTCTGCGAAAGCCCGGGGGTCAAGTGGTTTGCTGCCGTCAAGAATACGGGCCTCGTCCAGCAGAAGCGCGACCGCATCCTCACGGAAGGCCGCGTCGCCGTCGATTGCGGCAATGGCCCTGATCATTGGATGAACAGGATTGATTTCAAGGACTGGTTTGGCTCCAGCCTGGATGCGACCCGCTCCCTGCAGGATTTTCTCCATCTGGAGATCGTAGCCTCCTTCCGTTGCCACGAGGCAAACCGCGCTTTCGGTGAGGCGGCCCGACACGCGAACGTCCGCGACATGATCCCGGAGCTGTTCTTTTGCGAACTCGATGAATGCCGTCGTTTCGGCAGGAGCGTCAGCCGCCGGATTGTCCAGGCCGTCAACCTTTGCAAACTGCGACAGATCGGTCGATCCCTGGGTAATGGACTTGAACGTCTTGCCTTCAAAGTCGGGAGCATTCATGACCCAAAAGCTATCGATGGAGTCCTCGAGCAGCAAGACCTCGATGCCTCGCGCGCGAAACCCCTCGAGGTGAGGTGAAGCCTTGAGCTGATCGTGCGAGCCGCCGGCGAGATAAAAGATCGCGTTCTGATTTTCCCTTGCGTCCTTCACATAATCTGCGAGGGAGCGGTGCGCCTCGCCCGATGCCGTCGTTCGGAACCGTGAAATAGCAAGCAGTTGAGCGCGACGCTCGGCATCCTCGTAGATCCCTTCTTTGAGAACGGCGCCGAAATTGTCCCAGAACGTCCTGAAGCCGTCGGCATCATCCTGGGCGAACTTCTCGATGGCACTGATAACTCGGTTGGTGACGCCCTTGCGGATAACCGTCAGGATCGGGCTTTCCTGGATCATCTCTCTCGACACGTTCAAAGGCAGGTCGGAGGTATCGACAAGGCCGCGGACAAAGCGAAGGTAGCGCGGCAGCACTTCGGCTTCATCGGTAATGAACACGCGCTTCACGTAAAGCTTCATGCGACCCTTTCGATCAGGGTCGAACATGTCGAACGGCTGGGAGCCGGGCACGTAGGCAAGCGTCGTATATTCATGACGCCCTTCTGCTCTGTAATGCACCGTTACGGCGGGCTCGTCGTATTGACCGGAAATTCCGCGGTAGAAGTCCGTATAGTCGTCCTTGGATATGTCCGATTTTGCCTTGGTCCAGAGCGCGGTGCCGTCGGTTAGCTGCGTAGGCTCGCCACCCGGTTTGTCGATCAGGTCGATTGCGACAGGAACGTGGCCTGATTGCTCCTTGACGATCTTCTCCACGGTCCATCGGGAGGTATATGTCCGGGCATCTTCCATCAGATGCAGCGTGATGCGTGTTCCACGCGCTGGCGCGTCGGCAGGATCCAAGCCTTTCACGGTGAAGCTGCCCTTGCCATCGGAACTCCAAAGCCAGGCCTCCTTGGCGCCAGCACGCCGGGAAATCACGTCGACCCGGTCGGATACCATGAAGCAGGAGTAGAAACCGACACCGAACTGCCCGATCAGCTGGCTGCCCTCTCCTGCCTTGCGCGCTTCAATGCGCTCCATGAAAGCCCGCGTGCCTGAGCGCGCGATGGTGCCGAGAGCCTCTATCATTTCGTCGTGGCTCATGCCAATGCCATTGTCCTCGACCCTTAGCTGCCCATTTTCCTCGTCAAGCGTGATCGTGATGCGGGCATCAGGTGCGCTTGCCAGCAGCGATGGCGTCTCTATCGCCTCATATCGGAGCTTCTCGCAGGCATCGGCTGCGTTCGAAATCAGCTCACGAAGAAAGACGTCCCGATCCGAGTAGACCGAGTGGACCATCATATGCAGAAGCCGCGCAACGTCCGCTTCAAACACGTGATTTTCGGCTGGCTTGTCTGCCGCAATGGTCATGCCGTATGTCTCCTGTCGGATTAGGAAATGGAGCCATGAAGTGCCCAAATCCATTCAAAAATTCAAGATGGTTTTCGATCCCGAGCCTGGCGGAGCGCACTTCCATTAACGCAGTTGTGCAAAGCGCTTCCTCGGATCTTTCTTATTCCTGGAGTCTTGCGACTATCCTCGCTTGTACCGGGAGTGAGTTCAATGTTGGTAGCGCGTTTGGTGCCGGGAAGCTTTTATTGGGCCAGACCCATGGCCGACATCCATGAGATCACGATCGTGCAAGTCTCGACCATGTTCGGCGAGGATCGGGACTTCTGGACGCTGGCCGCCATTGGTTCGGACCAGCATTACATGCCATCTGACTTTGAAATCATCGGACCGGTCGACGGACCAGGATGGACGCTGCGTCAGGCGGCTGAATAATACCGCACTGTCGGGATGCGTCATGGCGATGTGGGGACATCCCTCGCGTTGGTCGTCGACGCTGCCGCGTGCGTCTGATCCTCGATCTGTTCAACTTGCGCGATGACAGAACGACTTTCAACGCGTGAACTGAACTCACATGGGACTTCCCCCTCGGCATTTGCGACTACGGCCCCCTGCACAATGTGGGCTGCCGCATCTGCGCCCGTTACTGAGCCTGACCAGCAATATAAACAGAGCCAGCTTGACAACCGCGATTAGAGAACGTGTTGGGTCACAGTCCTTCGAAGTTCCGCAAAAGCCGGTCCCGGAAGCGGGGTTTCTAAGTGCGGTTTTCCTAGTGGGTGAGCCGATGCGGTATTTCTGTCGGACCCAGATCTTCTGAATCTTCTCTCTGAACGCTAATTCGCCGCGTCACGAAGCTTTTGATCCAATTCGCTGATCCAGGAGATATATTTTTCCCGCAGCGGATGATCTTCCGCCAACAAGGCAAGCTTCATTTCCGCGAGCTGGCGCTGATCACGGATGAGTTTAACGTCAATCTTCATTCATAGCTTTTCCTGATTCTGCTGGTTCAATTCAGTACATTTCCAGAAGGAGTACTACCTGATTGCACGAGTCTGCACAACAGACTGTTCCTTCTTTGTTCCGTGTCACCTTCGCCGAGTCTCTGCTCGGCAGAGACGCCAGTTTTGAAGTCCGGGCAAGAACCCGATCGGCGTGGTGGCCGCGGACTGCAGTCATTTATGTTGGCGAAATCTTCGAGGGGAATATTGGTATAAGCCGGCGCCTTGACCCCACCCGAGCGGCAGAACAATGAAGCGGCTCGAACTGAGAAGCTTGCGGTTCCATCAGCAACATTCTCAAAAGCAATTAGATGCCTCACACGGTTGGCACTTTCGGGTAAGGATCGTCATCCTGCACGACGACGTAGCCAACATTGTTGAATATGCCCGAGTGCGCTCGACCCCGCGAATGAGTACTTCTGATTATTGGGCGAACCCATGGCGACGGGATTTCACGCCGGGCGCTTCGGCAGCATATCTACCGGCCTCACCTCAAGGCCACCAGCGAGCCCGACCAGGCGTAGCGAAGTGCTCATGCTTCTTACTCCCCGGACAACCGCTCGAGGCAGACTGTTTTGACAACCTCCTGCAGGCTCCTGACCCGCTCCGTAAGCCAGGCAAGTTCCTCTTGGGTGATCTCGTATTGGGAGGAATACCTGGCTTCGACATAGGCGCGAGACAGCAGCTCGAAGCACCGCCGCGA
>NZ_JACHZA010000038.1:0-2500 GCF_014193305.1 Rhizobium sp. BK181 | reverse complement strand
ACAAGGGGAGTGAAATAGAACCTGAAACCGGATGCCTACAAACAGTCGGAGCCCGCAAGGGTGACGGCGTACCTTTTGTATAATGGGTCAACGACTTAGTGTAACTAGCAAGCTTAAGCCGGTAGGTGTAGGCGAAGCGAAAGCGAGTCTGAATAGGGCGATTTAGTTAGTTGCATTAGACCCGAAACCGAGTGATCTAGCCATGAGCAGGTTGAAGGTTGGGTAACACCAACTGGAGGACCGAACCCGCATCTGTTGCAATAGATTGGGATGACTTGTGGCTAGGGGTGAAAGGCCAATCAAACTCGGAAATAGCTGGTTCTCCGCGAAATCTATTTAGGTAGAGCGTCGACCGAATACCCCCGGGGGTAGAGCACTGGATGGGCTATGGGGACTCACCGTCTTACTGATCCTAACCAAACTCCGAATACCGGGGAGTACTAGTCGGCAGACACACGGCGGGTGCTAACGTCCGTCGTGAAAAGGGCAACAACCCTAACCTCCAGCTAAGGTCCCCAAGTCATGGCTAAGTGGGAAAGGATGTGAGGATCCCAAAACAACCAGGATGTTGGCTTAGAAGCAGCCATCATTTAAAGAAAGCGTAACAGCTCACTGGTCTAAATAAGGGTCTTTGCGCCGAAAATGTAACGGGGCTGAAGCCATGCACCGAAGCTGAGGATGTGTAGCAATACACGTGGTAGCGGAGCGTTCCGTAAGCCTGTGAAGGGATACCCGTGAGGGGTCCTGGAGGTATCGGAAGTGCGAATGTTGACATGAGTAACGATAAAGAGGGTGAGAGACCCTCTCGCCGAAAGACCAAGGGTTCCTGCTTAAAGTTAATCTGAGCAGGGTTAGCCGGCCCCTAAGACGAGGCGGACACGCGTAGTCGATGGGAACCACGTTAATATTCGTGGGCCTGGTGGTAGTGACGGATTGCTCAACTTGTAAGGTCTTATTGGATTGATCTTGCAGGGACGCGGTTCCAGGAAATAGCTCCACCGTATAGACCGTACCCGAAACCGACACAGGTGGTCAGGTAGAGTATACCAAGGCGCTTGAGAGAACTATGTTGAAGGAACTCGGCAAATTGCACGCGTAACTTCGGAAGAAGCGTGACCCCTTCGCACGCAAGTGTGGTGGGGTGGCACAGACCAGGGGGTAGCGACTGTTTATCAAAAACACAGGGCTCTGCGAAGTCGCAAGACGACGTATAGGGTCTGACGCCTGCCCGGTGCTGGAAGGTTAAGAGGAGAGGTGCAAGCTTTGAATCGAAGCCCCAGTAAACGGCGGCCGTAACTATAACGGTCCTAAGGTAGCGAAATTCCTTGTCGGGTAAGTTCCGACCTGCACGAATGGCGTAACGACTTCCCCGCTGTCTCCAACATAGACTCAGTGAAATTGAATTCCCCGTGAAGATGCGGGGTTCCTGCGGTCAGACGGAAAGACCCCGTGCACCTTTACTATAGCTTTACACTGGCATTCGTGTCGGCATGTGTAGGATAGGTGGTAGGCTTTGAAGCGGGGACGCCAGTTTCCGTGGAGCCATCCTTGAAATACCACCCTTATCGTCATGGATGTCTAACCGCGGTCCGTTATCCGGATCCGGGACAGTGTATGGTGGGTAGTTTGACTGGGGCGGTCGCCTCCGAAAGAGTAACGGAGGCGCGCGATGGTGGGCTCAGACCGGTCGGAAATCGGTCGTCGAGTGCAATGGCATAAGCCCGCCTGACTGCGAGACTGACAAGTCGAGCAGAGACGAAAGTCGGTCATAGTGATCCGGTGGTCCCGCGTGGAAGGGCCATCGCTCAACGGATAAAAGGTACGCCGGGGATAACAGGCTGATGACCCCCAAGAGTCCATATCGACGGGGTTGTTTGGCACCTCGATGTCGACTCATCGCATCCTGGGGCTGGAGCAGGTCCCAAGGGTATGGCTGTTCGCCATTTAAAGCGGTACGTGAGTTGGGTTCAGAACGTCGTGAGACAGTTCGGTCCCTATCTGCCGTGGGTGTAGGAATATTGACAGGATCTGTCCCTAGTACGAGAGGACCGGGATGGACATATCTCTGGTGGACCTGTTGTCGTGCCAACGGCATAGCAGGGTAGCTACATATGGAATGGATAACCGCTGAAGGCATCTAAGCGGGAAACCAACCTGAAAACGAGTATTCCCTATCAGAGCCGTGGAAGACGACCACGTTGATAGGCCGGGTGTGGAAGCGCAGCAATGTGTGAAGCTTACCGGTACTAATAGCTCGATTGGCTTGATCGTTCTCATTGATCAATGCTCATGACTGTCATCAGACAGAAATGACGCCTAGACGTGTTTAAAAGAAAACAGGCGAATGCCTGCCAGCTTCTCAATTTGTTGCGCTTCGCTGACCTGGTGGTTATGGCGGGGCGGCTGCACCCGTTCCCATTCCGAACACGGCCGTGAAACGCCCCAGCGCCTATGGTACTTCGTCTTAAGACGCGGGAGAGTCGGTCGCTGCCAGGTCTGC
>NZ_JACHZA010000037.1:0-6278 GCF_014193305.1 Rhizobium sp. BK181 | reverse complement strand
CCGCACCGCAACCCGCCGCTACCGCCCCAAATACAGCAACCCAAAACCGCCGGAGCGAACTTAAAACTGGATAAAACTTGGGGGCAAGGTCACTGAGAGCACTGCGCTTCAGAAGGTGCGCAGAAATTCGCGCTTACGCTTGTGCCAGCTCAGGCGCTACCGAGCCGATAACTGTCATGCGCGCGCCAGCAATCTCGATCTCAATCCGACCTGCGGCGAAGTGGGCGACATCCGACGGCAAGCTTCCGGGAGGCGTTCGATCGCCAACCACCGTCACGGGCACGAACATCGCCTGCTGCGCGCAGGTCTTGGCAGAGCGACGAGAGGTTAGTCCAGCTTCCCGACGCCAGACATTCAGCAAGCCGCGATTGACGCCCCAGCGCCGGGCAACGGCCGAGATGTTCACGTCGGGTTCTGCGCTTTCCGCAAGGATCCGCGCCTTCTCCTCGTCAGTCCAATTCCGCCGCTGCCGCCGACCGGTGATCACCTCGATCCGACGATACTTTCCCTCATGCCTGGCTTCATGCATGCCTTCATCCATGACTTCAAGCATGGCATCAGCGCGATCTCCAACCATTCCATTCCGCTCCTATCGATGAAGGAGCTTATCTGTAAGCGCGAATTTCTGCGCACCTTCTGAAGCGAAGTGCTCTCAGGCATGAAGTGTCCACCAAAATAGGTGGACACCAAATCATGGAAGAAGATGAGCAAAGACTGCGGGTGCGGCTTGTGGGTAGTGACGGACGACGTCGATATGACCCAGCTTCGGTAGATCGTCTTGTTGCAGCCTGTCTTGAACCGGGTGTCTCGGTATCGCGGCTTGCGCTTGAACACGGCGTTAATGTCAATCTCCTGCGGAAATGGATACAGAGGGCCAAGCGGCTTGGTCATCCTGTGCCCGGGGGTCCGGCGTTCGTTCCGGTTCAGGTCGGTCCCGATCGGAGCCTGCCAGTGCAGCGCAGCAGCTTGGATAAAAGCATCAAGAGGCTGTCTTGTGCGGCCAAGCTGAGCGCTTCACTGCCGAACGGGGTGAGCGTGACGGTGGAATGCAGTGATGTCGATGGGTTGGCAGCAATAATAGGAGCGCTGGGTCATGTTCAGACTTGGCGCTGATCTCCAGGTTTACCTGCATCGTGAGCCGATCGACTTTCGGGCCGGCATCAACAGCCTCGCGGTCCTGGTCCAGGAGACGATGGCGCTGGATCCCTTTGCTCCTGCGGTTTTTGCCTTTTGTAATCGCCGTCGCGACCGGGTGAAGCTCCTGTTCTTTGATCGGTCCGGTTTTGTGATGGTCCTGAAGAAATTGACGGAAGACAGGTTCCGATGGCCCCGCCGAGAGACTGCGGTGGTGACGCTGACGACAGAGCAGCTGCATTGGATTCTCGATGGCATCGATATCGATGCGATGATCCGCCATCCGGTGCGGCAATATCAGATCGCCGGCTGAGGATGGCGAATTGAGCTGTTGACGCAAAGGGGCGGTTCAGATTCAAGAATCTGATGACTCGAACCGGCGACCCCAGTGTTGCAGAGCTGATGGCGCAGTTGGCGGCCCATGCTGCCGAAATCGCTGCGCTCAAGGCCGAGAAGGAAGCGCTCTCGCAGCGGGTCGTCAAGCTGGAAGAAGAACTGGCACTGGCAAAGCTCCATCGCTTTGCTCCCCGCAGTGAAAAGCACATTGATCGTCTCTTCAACGAGGCCGAAGAGGCTGCGGTCGAGGATGACAGCGAGGAAGGCGATGTTGTCGAGCTTCCGGACACCGGCCTGCCAGCGGTAGAAGGTCAAATGGGAAAGAAGCGTGGACGCAGACCTCTGCCGGAAGACCTGCCACGCGAGCGCGTCGAATATGACCTCCCCGACGATCAGAAGTCTTGTCCCTGCTGCCAGGGTCAGATGCATCGCCTGGGCGAGGCTGTTACCGAGCAGCTCCATATCGAGGTCAAGGCAAAGGTCCTACAGAATGTGCGGTTCAAGTACGCTTGCCGCCATTGCGACCGCACCGGGATTAACACGCCCGTCGTGATCGCACCGATGCCGACGCAGCCCCTGCCGGGCAGCATCGCCACCGCCTCGACGTTAGCCTTCGCGCTCGTTCACAAATACGTCGACGGCACACCGCTTTACCGCGTGGCTCAGACATTTGAGCGTGCTGGTGTGCCGATCAGCCGCGGCGCTCTCGCTCACTGGGTCATCGGCTCAAGCGAGAAGCATCTGCACCGCATCTATGATGCGCTGAAACTGCGGTTGCGATCGCAGCCTCTCATTCATGGCGATGAGACGACAGTCCAAGTCCTCAAGGAAAAGGACAAGGAGGCCACAAGCACATCGTACATGTGGGCATATCGCAGCGGCGAGGACAGTGACGAGCCAATCGTATTGCTCGACTATCGGCCGGGGCGCGGCCAGATCCATCCGCAGACCTTCCTTGGTGACTACCGCGGCATATTGGTGAGCGATGGCTACACAGCTTGGCGCACATTGCATGGCGCAACCCATGTCGGATGCATGGCTCACTCCAGGCGGCGCTTCGTCGACGCCCTCAAGGCGAGAAAGAAAGGTGGCGGCCCGCCGGAGCAGGCCCTCAGGTTCTTTGAACAACTCTACCGGATCGAAAGGCAGGCGCGAGACAAGATGCCCGAGGCCAATGAAACGCAGGCCGACTGCATTCGCCGCTTCCGCCAACAGCACAGCTTACCTGTGCTGAACGCCCTCAAGTCATGGCTCGACGATATCGCGCCAAAGGTCGCACCCGATACCAAGCTCGGCGACGCCGTGTCCTACACTCTGAACCAGTGGGATTATCTGACGCGCTACATCAGCGATGGCAGGATGCCCATCGATAACAACATTCTGGAACGTGACATCAGAGTTTTTGCGACCGGAAGAAAATCGTGGTTGTTCAGCGACACTGCTGACGGAGCCAAGGCCAGCGCCGTGATCTACAGTCTCATGCTGACATGCCGCGCCTGTGGCGTCGACCCTCTGATCTGGCTACGACACGCGCTCACTGAGTTGCCGCAGCGACACGACGACGCCGACATCGGCGACCTGCTACCGATCAACTTCTCGAAAACATCCACCGCCTAACAGAGCCGGATCTCGGTACGGATGCGAGGCGAGCGGTGCAGCAGCCGTCAATGCGCATCGAAAATCGCGCTTACGCTTATCTCGCGGCCTCAATCTCAAAAGGAAAGGTGGGGTGTTCGTCGCGCTCACGGAGCAAAACCCTATGGGTTTTGTCTCCTGGTGAGCGTCCGGCGAAGGCATTTTCAAGTGTCGAGAGCTATTGGCCCCGTTTCATCTCATCGGCCATGACACGGTCGATCATGTCGGGATCGCATTGTGTGTCGATGAGGAACTCGCGGATACCGCCGTCCCAGGTCCTGATGTCGGCGAGTAGGCTTTGAAGTTCTTCGATGCCATTCTCGGTCAGGCCCTTCGTGCCATCTTCACTGCCATCACTTACGTAAACCAGTTCGCCCTCGGAGATGTTGTCCGAGTTCGCGGTGATTTCCTCGATCAGTTCGAGGTTCTCGCCTACCATGCCGGCGACTTGGTTGAGCGTGTAGATGAACCTTGAGCAAGCCATCAGGCAGCCTCGCACCGACCGTTTGCCGGCGTCCAGTTCCAGGGCAACAGATCTTCAAGTCGATCCTTGGGATGATCCTGGATCCGGGTCAGGACATCTGTCAGATAGACCTCCGGATTATGGCCTTGCAGTTTGACCGTCTCGATGATGGTCAGAATGTTGGCGATGCGCTCACCGCCCTTGTCCGAGCCGGCAAAAAGCCAGTTTTTCCTTCCGATTCCGAGTGGACGCATGGCTCGTTCAGCGATGTTGTTGTCGATTTCGACACGGCCATCATCGATGTAGACGCTCAAGGCTGCCCATCGCGACAGGGCGTATCGCATCGCCTCGGCCAGCCTCTGTTTCTGTGGCAAAGTCGAGAGCGTGGTTTCGATCCAGGCCTTGAGATCGTCCAGAACTGGTCGGGCATGGTGTTGGCGCAGGGTGCGCCGATCGTCAGCCGACATCCCTCGGATACGGTTCTCGATATCGTAGAGAGCGCCGATGCGCGACAGCCCTTCATCAGCGATCGGCGACGGCTTCAGCTTGATCACATCATGGAACTTGCGGCGCACATGCGCCATGCAGGCAGCTTCGATGATCTGGTTGCCGTAGAGTTTCTTGTAACCCCCGTAGCCATCTGCATGCATGACGCCGCTGAAGCTTGCCAGGTGGTCAGCCGGATGCGCGCCCTTGCGGTCAGGGCTGTAGTAATAGCCGATGGCTGCAGGAGTGGCGGATTGATAGCCACTGCCGTCAAAGACGTAGACCCAGACCCTGCCGGTTTTTGTCTTCCCCCGCCCGGGGTCGAGAACATCGACCGGGGTATCGTCCGTATGTATTCGGTCGAGTGCTGCGATATGGGCCCTGATCAACAAGACGAGTGGCGTCAGCAAAGCAGACACGCGGCCGACCCAGTCGGCCATCACGGATCGGGAGATGTCTATCCCCAACCGGTCGTACATCTCGGAGAGGCGATAGAGGGGGATGTGATCGTCGAATTTGGCGATCATGATATGGGCGAGCAGTCCCGGCCCGGGTTTGCCGCGCTCGATCGGCAAGGTCGGCATCTCGCCAGCCACCGTCGTATCGCATTCCCTGCAGATCATGCGCTTTTCGATATGCCGGACAATCTTGACCGACGCCGGCACGTGCTCCAACACCTGGACCACCCTGTCGGCCGCCTTCAGGAACGAGGTGCCACCGCAAGTCGGGCAATTGCAGGGAGCCGCATAGACAAGTTCTTCGGTGGCGAGACCATCGGGCAAGGGCTTGCGCTTCGGCTTCTCGGATGCGTCGTCCAACTCTGGCAGAGGAGTTTTGCCGGAGCGCAGTTCAGCCTCGGCACGGGAGGCCTCAATCTCCTCCAGCATCAGTTCGAACTGCTCTATCTTCCGGTCGATCTTTTCCGAAGAGGCGCCATGCTGCCGATGTCGGAGCAGCTCCAGTTGTGCGCGAAGAAGCCCGATTATGGAGTCACGCTTGATGACCTCGGCTTCCTGGCTCTCAAGCTTCGCCGCCTGTTCGGCGACCAGTGCGCGCAAAGCAGTGAGCTCGTCCTGACTGTCCAGCGGCGCTGTTTCCATACCCGCAAATCTAGCCGATTTGCCTCTGATGCACCAGCGTTATGCCTCGGATGTCCCTGCAAAATATAGCTTTTATCCCGTTCGGCCAGGAGCCGAAGTCCATGCCGGCCGACGCCAGTCGATCCCTTCCACGAGCATGGAAAGCTGCGCCTGAGTCAGGTGCGCGACGCCCTCTTTCGCCGTCGGCCAGGGAAAGTATCCGCGCTCCAAAATCTTGTAGAACAGGCAGAATCCCTGGCCATCCCACCAAAGAAGCTTGATCCGATCAGCGCGCTTTCCGCGGAAGCCGAAGATCGCGCCCGAGCCCGGCGCCTCCTTCACCACCGTCTCCACCAGCGCGGACAAACCATCAATGCCACGCCGCATATCGGTCACCCCACAGGCCAGATAGACCCGCACGTTCCCCGATGGCCCGATCATGCCGCCTCCACGCAAGCGACCAGCGGACCAAGCAGCTTCAACTCGACGTCAGCCGGAACCTTCAAGCGCCGACCGTTTCGAAGCAAGATCTCCACGATCGCCGGCCTCGTTGCCGCCGTAGTCGGCTGGCTTACGCCAACCTCCTCGGTGATTTCCACCGGGAGGAACACCGTCGGCCGATCGGCATAGCTGAATGATTGCCGCCATAATCGGATCTGGCCCGGATGAATGTCGTGCCGGCGAGCCACGTCACCAATGCGAGCACCGGGCTCATCAGCTTCCGCCAGTATCCTCAGCTTCGCCTCGTCCGACCAACGCCGTCTGCGCTCGGTACCGGACATGATCTCTATGCGAGCCATGAAACCTCTTTGTTCTGGTATTAATGTCAGCATTAATGCTGGTTCGAATGCCAGAACATCGCCTGATTTGCCCGATCAGCAAAAACAGCTCACCGGACGCTCACGTCTCCTGTAAGGGACGCACCATTATATGTCTGGTGAATGCCCTCAAATTTCAGTCGGCCGATTATAGCAGAAAGGACCGCTTTAGGCGGCCCTTTTGTTTCGGCCTGGGCCGTTTTCGTTCAGAGAAGATTTTTTGTTGCGCTTGGCAGACCTGGCAGCGACCGACTCTCCCGCGTCTTAAGACGAAGTACCATAGGCGCTGGGGCGTTTCACGGCCGTGTTCGGAATGGGAACGGGTGC
>NZ_JACHZA010000036.1:0-11109 GCF_014193305.1 Rhizobium sp. BK181 | reverse complement strand
GTCGACACGTCGCCAATGTTCTTGGCGCCACCCTCGCTGAACTTCGCCGGAAGCGGCATCTCCGGGGGAACATGGTCCGGACCGCTCACACAGCCCGCGAGTAGGAGCAGAAGCGCCGGAGAGGCAAAGCGAAAAGATGCCATTAAAAATCTTCCTGTAACTCGACCAAATCTATTCTTGTCAGAAGCCTTCATGCTTCGCTATCGGCCGCGCTTCGCTCGTACGAGAAACACCATCCCGAAGCAGTTGGCGGCAATGTAACAACGAGTCTCATTTTCTCACAGTGCATTTATACAACACTCACGCTTCATTTTTTTGCGCCCGCGAGAAGAGCCGGCGGATGACAACGAAGAATGAGGGCACAAAGAAAATGCCAAGAGCGGTTGCTGCAAGCATGCCGCCGAGCACGCCGATGCCGATTGCGTTCTGTGCCGCCGAGCCCGCTCCGGTCGCAACCGCCAGCGGTACGACGCCCAAAATGAAGGCAAGCGACGTCATGATGATAGGACGCAGGCGCAGGCGCGCTGCCTCGAGCGTTGCCTCGAAGAGCCCCATTCCTGTTTCCATTCGGTCCTTTGCGAACTCGACGATCAGGATCGCGTTTTTCGCCGCTAGACCTATCGTCGTCAGCAGACCGACCTTGAAGTAGACGTCGTTTGCCTGGCCAAAGAGCGTAGCGGCGACAAGAGCCCCCAGCACACCCACCGGCACGGCCATGATAACTGAGAACGGGATCGACCAGCTTTCGTAAAGCGCTGCCAGGCAGAGGAAGACGACGAGCACTGAGATCGCATAGAGCATCGGCGCCTGCGAACCGGACAGGCGCTCCTGGTAGGAGATGCCCTGCCAGGCCACGGTGTAGCCACCGCCCAGCCGTGCTGTCAGAGCTTCCATCTCGTTCATAGCGTCGCCGGAGCTGACGCCGGGTGCCGAGGCACCGTCGAGCGGGATGGCGCTCACCGCATTGAAGCGCGCCAGTGTCGGCGCCCCCTTGACCCATTCGGTGCGGGTAAAGGCCGAGAATGGCACCATCTCACCGCTCGAGTTGCGGGCGTACCAATGATCCAGATCGTTCGGCTGCATACGGAACGGAGCGTCGCCCTGCACGTAAACCGGCTTGATCTCGCCGTTCAGCGTGAAGTCGTTGACGTCGCGGCCTGTGAAGATGACCGAGAGCATCGAATTGACCGCGGTGATATCGACGCCCATCGCGCCGATCTTCTCCTGGTCGATGACAATCTTCATCTGCGGCTCGACTTCCTTATTGTTGCTGCGCAGAGCCACGACTTTGCCGCTGGCGTTTGCCATCTGGATCAATCGCTTCGAGGCCGCATCGAGCGCTTCGGTGCCATGACCGCCGGTGTCGACAAGATACATGGAAAAGCCGCTCGAGACACCGAGGCCCTGGATGGCCGGCGGCAACAGGGCAAAGACTTGCGCTTCACGGTAGGTGAAGAAGGTTTTGAGCGCGCGCGTGACGACGGCCTGCGCATGCAGGTTCGGATCGGTGCGCTCCTTGAAATCCTTGAGTTTGGTGAACACGATCGCGCTGTTCTGACCGGAGCCGTTGAAGCCGAAGCCAAGCGCACCAAAGACGGATTGGACGGCGTCCTTCTCGTTCTCCTGGTAGTATTTTTCGACCTTCTCGACCACAGCCTGGGTCTGCTGCGTCGTCGAGCCGGGAGGCGTGGTGACGATGGTCAGCAGAACGCCCTGGTCTTCCTGCGGCAGGAAGGAGCTCGGCAGGCGGTTGAAGAGATAAGCGCAACCGACGCCAATAAGAAGGAAGACGAGCATGACGCGGATCGGTCGCTTCAGCAGGTAGCCGATGGACCGGACATAGCTGTTGGTAGAACGTGTGAAATTGCGGTTGAACCAGTCGCCGATCCGGTGCTTCTTGTGCTCGCTCACCGGCTTCAGCATCGTCGCGCAAAGCGCCGGCGTCAGTACGATCGCGACGAGCGCAGAAAGCAGCATCGCGGAGACGATCGTCACGGAAAACTGACGATAGATGATGCCGGTCGAACCGCCGAAGAAAGCCATCGGAATGAAGACCGCCGTCAGAACGAGGGCGATGCCGACGATAGCGCCGGTGATTTCGCCCATCGACTTCTCCGTCGCTTCCAGCGGCGAAAGCTTTTCTTCCGTCATGATGCGTTCGACGTTCTCGACGACAACGATCGCGTCGTCGACGAGAAGGCCGATAGCGAGAACCATGGCGAACATCGTCAATGTGTTGATCGAATATCCCGCCATCGCGAGGATGCCGAAAGTGCCTAGCAGGACCACTGGCACAGCGATCGTCGGAATGATCGTCGCCCGGAGGTTCTGCAGGAAGACCAGTAGCACGATGAAGACGAGAACGATGGCTTCGATCAGGGTGTGAACGACCTTCTCGATCGACAGTTCGACGAAGGGGGTTGTGTCATAGGGATAGGTGATCTCCACGCCTTCCGGCAGGCCGCGGCTGATGGTGTCGAGGGCGGAGCGGACACGATCGGCCGTATCGATGGCGTTGGCGCCAATGGCGAGGTTGACGGCAAAGCCGCTCGACGGCTGGCCGTTGTAGCGCGATGAGCCGCCGTAGCTTTCCTGGCCGATCTCGATGCGCGCGACATCGCTGAGGCGGACGGTGGAGCCGTCCTTTTCGACCTTTAGAATAATGTGCTCGAAGTCGGAAACGGTGGTGAGCTGGCTCTGCGCGGTGATGGTCACGTTGAGCTGCTGCCCCTCCACCGACGGCTGCGCGCCGAGCGAGCCGACCGAAACCTGGGTGTTCTGCGCTTCGATTGCCGAGGTAACGTCGCCTGTCGTCAGCTGGTATTTCAGCAGCTTGTAGGGATCCAGCCAGACGCGCATGGCGTAACCGGAACCGAAGATGTTAATGCTGCCGACGCCCTCGATACGTTGAATCTGGTCTTCAATCGAGGTCGACATGATGTTGCCGAGGTCAACCGAACTGCGCTTGCCATCGGTCGAAACGAGCGAGCCGACGAGCAGGATACTCGAGGTCGAGCGGGTGACGCTGATACCGGCGTCGATGACATCACCAGGCAGCTTGGACTGGACCAGCTGGAGCTTGTTCTGGACCTGAACCTGCGCGATGTCGGGGTCGGCGCTGGTGCCGAAGGTCAGCGAGATACTGGCAGACCCGGTCGACGACGTCGACGTCATATAGGTCAGGTCGTCGAGACCGGTCATGCCGTCCTCGATGATCGTCGTCACCGACTTTTCGACCGTCTCGGCGCTCGCGCCACGATATGTCGCGTTGATACGCACGGTGGTTGGCGCGATGTCAGGATATTGCGAAATCGACAGCGTGAAGATTGCGAGCAAGCCCGCGAGCATGATCGTGATCGCGATGACCCAAGCAAAGATCGGGCGTCGGATGAAAAACTTGGCCATTGGCTTACTGTTCCTGTGCGGCTCTGATCACGGTTCGTCGCGATTACTTCGCGGCGGGCTTTTGCGCTTCACCGGATGCGGCCTGGTCAGCGGGCACAACGATGCCCTTGTCATTGATCTTCATCGGCATTGGCTTGACGGGCATGCCTGCCGTGATCGACTGCAGGCCGCTGACGATCAGTTGGTCGCCATCCTTGATGCCCTCGGTCACGAGCCAGGCGTTGTTGGAAGGCGACGCATTCTCGAAAATGCGGGTCTCCACCTTGCCGTCAGCCGAGACGAACTGCGCGGTCAACTCGCCATTCGCGTTGCGGCTGGTGGCAAGTTGCGGCAGCGCGTAGCCCTGCTCGGCGCCAAGTTCCAGCGTGGCGCGGACGTACATGCCCGGAAGGATGACGTGGTCGGGGTTTGGAAAACGCACACGGATAATGAACGTGCCGGTCGTCTCACTGACGACGGACTTCGACATATCGAGCGTGCCCTTCTGGTCATACTCCTTGCCGTTCTCCAGGATGAGACGGAAGGCGGCGTTGCCGGCATTGCCCTTGACCTCGCCGCTTCGGATCGCGTCGCGAAGCCGCAGGAGATTGGTGCTTGATTCCGTCAGGAGGATATAGACCGGATCGAGTTGGCGAACGGTCGTAAGCGCCGTCGTCTGATTGGCAGCAACGACGTTCCCGACGTTGTATGCAGTCTGGTCGATGACACCGTCGAAGGGTGCGGTGATCTTGGTGTGGTCAACATCGATCTCGGCGGCTGTCAGGGCAGCCTTCGCGGATTCGACCTCGGCTTGCGCCTGCAGCAGGTTGGTGCGCGCCGTCTCAAGCTCGATCTGTGTCGCGCCGGAACCGACCAGACGCTGATAGCGGTCGAAATTGCTCTGGGCGCTCGGAACGCTGGCTTCCGCCTTGGCAATGGCGGCACGCGCCTGCGCGGCGGTTGCCAGATAAGGAGCGTCCTCGATTTGATAGAGGATGTCGCCCTTCTTGACCTCGCCACCCTCTTTGAAAGGGATCTCGCGAATAATGCCGCTCACCTGCGGACGAATGTCGGCGATCTGCGATGCCTCGGCGCGTCCGGGCAGAATCGTGGTGACGGGGAAGGTGCCCTTCGTGAGCGATACGACACCAACCGGTGCGGCTTGCTGCGCCGCGGCGCCCGGAGCACCGGCAGCCCCCTGCTTGTTGCCGCTATCGCTGCAGGCGGCGAGCACGCCGCCGATGGCAAGGGCGGAAGAAACCAGGAAAATGCGCCGTATCATAATGAATTCCTTGTGCGGTGGCGTCCGAACCAATGACCTGCTTCAACGATGAAGTACGATCATCGATCCAGAATCAAATGCCACTGATCCGAATTTAAGAAAGACTTTACGAAGTGACGTAATTTATGAATCGTCACTTAGCAAGCGCTATTTTGCAGTGCGGCATCGACGAAAATGACGATCTGCTTTGCGCGGTGGACAAGTGTGTCCTTGTCGTCACGGGCGATCAGAACGGGATGCAGGACGCTCGCCAGGACATCGGCAACCGTGGCGGCGGCATCCTTCGGGCTGCTGCAACGATAGCGTCCCTTGGCGACACCTTCTCTTATGATGTCGTCCAGCTTCTGGACGATGCGCTCCCTATATCGATTGCCGGCCTCGAGCTTGGCCTGCACCGTCATCAGGACCATTTCGAAGATGTAGGGGTTCTGCTGGATGTCCTGCAGGTGGCTATCGAGCAGACGCAGGACGAAGCGAAGCAATTGTTCGTTCGGGGGTAAGCCTTCATCGAAGGCCGCAAAGCGGTCCGCGACGTCGCCCAGGTGTCGTTCTGCAATGGCGTCGACAAGGGCGGTCTTCGAACGGAAATGCTTGAAGACGTTGGCAGGCGACATGCCGAGGGAAGCGGCAATATCGGCGATCGAAACGGCAACAAAGCCGCGTTGACGGAACAACAATTCTGCCATCGACAGAATGTCTTCGCGAGTTTCCTCGGCCTTGCGTCTTGGCCTGCGTGCCATCCATTCCCCCGCCGGCTCGTGGCCGGCATCTCATTTTGGCCCGATGCTACCGTCAAGGACGGAATGCCTGCAAGCTAATGTTGCAGGCTGCTTGCCCGACGCTTTACGAGAAGTAGGGTGACAAGTTCTTGCGGACACGCTCAAGCGGCGTGGCGTCGCTGTCGTCCGGAACGAAGCGCTGCGCCGTGATGGTCTCATAGGCCTTGATGTAGACATCGGAGGTCTGCTTGATCAGCTCGGCCGGGATCTCCGGAATTTCGTCCTTGTAGGGATCACAGCGTTCAGCGACCCAGGCGCGTACGAAATCCTTGTCGAAGCTTGCGGGTCGTGTCCCAGCTTCAAAGCTTGCCTGATAGCTGTCGGCAAGCCAGTAGCGGCTACTGTCCGGTGTGTGAATTTCGTCTGCGAGGATGATATTGCCGTTCTCGTCCGTGCCGAACTCGTATTTGGTGTCGACGAGGATGAGACCCTGTTTGGCTGCGAGTTCCTGGCCGCGGGCGAAGAGCGCCAGCGCGTAGCGCGAAAGCGTTTCCCATTGCTCCTTGGTCAGGAGCCCGCGCTCGACGATCTCGGCAGGCGTCAGCGGCTCGTCGTGGCCGCCGTCGAATTCCTTGCTGGTCGGCGTGATGACTGGGGTCGGGAGTTTCTGGTTGTCGCGCATGCCGTCCGGCAGTCGCATGCCGTACATCTCGCGTTCGCCCTTCTTATAGAGAGTGAGGATCGAGGTGCCCGTCGTGCCGGCGAGATAGCCGCGAACGACGATTTCGACCGGCAGGATATCGAGACGTTTGCCGATGACGACATTCGGATCGGGATAGTCGAGAACGTGATTAGGGCAGATGTCCTTCGTCGCCTCGAACCAGTAGCGGGCCGTCTGCGTGAGAACCTGTCCCTTGTACGGAATGCAGGTGAGGATGCGGTCGAAGGCGCTCAGTCTGTCGGTGCTGATGATGATGCGCCGTCCGTCCGGCAGGTCATAGTTCTCGCGAACCTTGCCACGATAGTAATTGGGGAGCTCTGGGAAATGGGCTTCGGAGAGGATTCGCACGGGCTCGACCATCCTTATGCATTGTTCGTGAACTTTCCCCTGCTCTAGTTCCATCACCGGGGATGTCAAGCAGAGCCGCTACTAAAGCCAGAAGAGATAGATAAGAAGAAGCGCAAGACCATAGCTCACCAGCGTCAGCGGGGCGCCGGCTTTCAGGAAGTCGCTGAACCGGTAACTGCCGATGCCCATCGCCAGGGTGTTGTTGTGGTGGCCGAAGGGCGTCAGGAAATCCAGTGAGGCGCCTGCGGCGACTGCGATCAGGTACGCCGACGGAGAATGATGCGCGGTTGCTGCAAAGGCGATAGCGATCGGGCTCATGACGATCGCGACGGTTGCGTTGTTGACAAACGGGGTCAGGAGCATCGACAGAAAGAGGACGAGCGCTACCCCGACGGCAGGTTCGGTCAGCGACACCATCGAACCGAGCGCCGATGCGATGACCTGGGCAGTGCCAGTTGTCGCGACCGCCGAACCTATTGGGATCATCGCGCCAAGCATGATGATGATCGGCCAGTTGAGGTCCGCCATGGCCTGGCGAATGTTCAGGTAATTGAGAAGAGCCAGAACAAGCACGACGCCGGCAAAGGCAATGTCGGGCGTGACAAGTTCGAAGCCCGTTGCCGCGACGCCCGCGGCGAAGATGGCAAAGGGCTGCCAGGACGCCGACTTTGGGGGCGGCCGCTGCGCCGCAAGCGGGAGACACTCGCATTCGTCCAGCGCTTCGGCGATCGCTTCTTGCTCGCCCTCCAACACTAAAATGTCGCCTATTGAGAGCTGCAGATCGGCGAAGCGTCCCTCGATCCGCGGAGAGCGCATCGAGAGGGCCGACACCGTGATGCCGCGGCTGCTGAATACCTCGAGAGAATGCAGTCGCGAGCCGATCAGCGTGCTCTCAGGCATCACGACGGCCTCGACATAGTCCAGATCGGCAGCGGCCAGGCCCGGATGTCGTTGCGGAAGCAGTGTCCCGGCGGATTGCAGCCCCTCGAAGACCGCGTGGTCCGCTTCTGCCAGTAGCAGGTCGCCTGGCTCGACGACGAGTTTGTCGGGCGTGCCGAAAAGGAACTTCTCATCACGAATGAGCGTATGCGGCTGCAGTAAGAATCGACCAGGCAGATCCGAAAGCCGTGTACCGATCAACGATGAGCCCGCCGGGATGCGTCGTTCGGCAATTCTGCGTCTCGACGACGAGGTGGGCTCAGGCGCATCGCTCTCCTCGTTTGGAAAAAGCCTTGGCGCCAGCCAAGCTGTAATGATGATGCCGACGATCGCCACCGGCAAGCCGACATAGGCAAAGTCGAAAAGCCGAAAGCCCGTACCGCTTGCCTCTGCCAAGGCATTGCTGACGAGCATGTTCGCCGGCGTACCGATCAACGATACGATTCCGCCCAACAGCGCGGCAAAGGAAATCGGCATGATCAATTGCCGTTTCGGTATCGCGAGCGCGGCACTCACGCGCAGCGTTGCCGGCAGGGCGATCGAAAAGGCGCCGATGTCATTCATGAAGATGGAAATGAAACCGGCCGCTCCCGACAGGGTGGCGATGACAGCGGTATTCGAAAATCTGGCTCTCACGAAAAAATCCGCGAGCTGATCGAAGATTTGCGCCCGCGCAAGCACTTGCACGATCAGCAGGATCTCGACGACCGTGATGACGACGGGGCTCGCAAAGCCAGAAAAGACCTGTTCGGTCGAATAGAGGCGGAAGGCGTATCCGGCGAGCAGCCCGGTAATCGCAATCACCTCGATGCGGAAGCGCTCCAACGAAAACAGGACGAGCATCGCGAGCAGCAGGATCAGCAAGGATGCTTGCTCGAACGTCATGGTTTGCCCCGAACCTCAATCCATCGCGAGAATGTATCGGTTCGGTCGGCGCTGTATAGAGCGAAATATTCCAGTCGGTGGTCTGCCAAGGTGCTCAGGTCCTGACCTTAGGCTGCAGCCCGGCGCCACGTGCCGGTATCGGTAATCTCCAGCATTGGAGTAGAAAACACGCCCACTGTTCTCTCACGCCATTGCGGACCGACAGCGTCGAGCGTCTCGCACCAGCGGCGTGACTGCAGCATTGCCGCACCGATGGCAACAGGCTCGATCCCGCAGCCGGCAAGAAGTTGCAACCCCGAAACGATCGAGGCGCCGCTGGAAATGACGTCGTCGATCAGCGCCACGCGTCGTTCCTCGAGGAGGGGCAACATGCGCGGGTCTATATAAAGACGCTTTTGTTGGGTGGGCGTGGTAATCGACGAGAGCGCAACGGAAAGGTCATCCCGGTACCAGAATTTTCGAGACGTTCCGAGGGGGACATATCTTGCGTGCCCCAACTTCTGCGCCACGGCTGCGGCAAGGGTCAGCCCGAGCGTCGGCAGACCCGCGACCACCTCCACCTTGAAGCGCTCCATCTTCTCGGCAAGCGATTGAGCCAGCACATCGAGCACCGCGAAGCTCGCCTGGTTGATGATTAGAGACGCCAAGGCATGCTGCCCGTCGGCCAGCACGCGCACCGGCAGGCGAAGCTGTCGCCCGTCTCCTAGCTCGGCAACGTAGCAAGACGAGATGTCGCCGTCGCTCGGGAAGGTGCCCGGATTGTGGATCTCCTGCCAAAACTCGTGTGCCGCCAATTCCGTCATGCTGTCAATTCCGTCTCGTCGTTTCCATGCCCGCGCGCCTGCGCAGTTCCTTCAGTTCCGCGTCCGTCAAGGCGCGCACCGCACCCTTTGGCAACTCACCCAGCGCCAAATCGCCGATCGCAACCCGCACAAGACGAAGGCATTCAATATCCAGCGCTTCCAGCATGCGGCGGATCTGGCGGTTGCGGCCTTCATCGAGTTCGACCTCGATCCAGGCATTCTTTTCGCCGTTCCTCAATGATCTTGCCGAGATCGCCTTGAGAACCTCGCCATCGTGGCGGAGGCCATAGGTCATCTCGGCCAGCATCTCGCTGTCCATGATCCGATTGACCTGCACATGGTAGGTCTTGCTGACGTGGGTGAGGGGATCGAGCAGAGCCTGGGCGAACACGGTGTCGTTGGTAAAGAGCAGCAAGCCTTCGCTCGCTTTGTCCAAGCGGCCGACGGGCGACAGGTGCGGAACGTCGAAATCCGTGAGACAGTCGTAGACGGTCGGGCGGCCTTCCGGGTCATCGCGTGTGGTCACAAGCCCGCGCGGCTTGTTCAGCATGAGATAGATCTTCGCCTCGGCAACCACATTGGTCCCGTCGACGCGGATCTTTGCCGATGTCAGGTCCACCCAGGCGGAGACGTCGGTGACTTTCCGTCCGTCAACCGAAACGCGACCCTCGAGGATCAGCCGTTCAGCCTGCGTTCGCGAACAGTAACCGAGCTTTGAAAGCGCGCGCGGTAGCGTCACACGCTTTGCTAGCGCTTCATCGCTTGGTCTCGTGCGCTCGCGCGATGTCTGTATTGGGCGCCGCTGCCTCACCCTGTTTATTCCTGTCGGTTTCGGAGAAGTCGTAATGACACGAACAGGGGCACTATGCCAGCAAGCGGCAATCAAAACCGGGGACAACGAGACGACGATCTGGAGGCGAGGGGAAGGCTGAAGAAACAAGAAGGCGCCAATGGCGCCATCTTCAATTCTTCAGGTTAGGTCAGCAACATCTCAGTGGCGGGCCATGAAACCGGCGAGCTCCTGGCGGCTGATAACGATGCCCGCTGCCGCTTTGGCGGGATCGGGATGCGTATAGGATAGGAACGGCAATTCGGGCAGTTCAAGGGCTTGGCGCATGTTCATGATGCCTACCGCCTTACGGCCGTTGACGCCATCAACGCTGACTTCGACTATAAAATGTGCTTGCTTGCTCTCCATCAATAGTCCTCCCTTTATTCCAGCGGCGTTAGTAACGACAAAACTTGGTTTTTCTAAGACCAAAGTATTACGGACCGCGTTGATCTTCAGATCAAAGCGGTCCCGATATAAAGGCAGGCGCCCTACCGGCGTCGATCAGTGCCACCAATGGCGTGGAGGCTGCTGGCTGCCACTTAGGAGATAGCCGGCTAGAAAGCCAACCGCAGCGGCAAGTGCCAACGCGGTCGTCGTCGCAGCCGCGTGCTCACGGGCGGCGCCTGCGGCCGCCACACCTTCAGCCCGGATCTGGGCGACCGCGCCTTTTGCGCGGGGCAGGGCATCATCATAAGCCTTGCCGGCCCGTTCGCGCACTTCGTAATAGGCTTCGGCTCCTTGCGCCGAGATCATTTTCTGTAGGCGGGATACTTCCTGCTGAAGCGCGGCGATGTCCTTGCTGACGGAAGCTTTGATGTCGTCGGTGGTGACAGCCATGTCTTTCTCCTTTCCTTTACACAAACGAGAACTCAAAAGAGCTGCGATAGGTTCCGGGTGGTCGGATCTGCAGGGCCGTGAGGGGCAAATGATCCTTTTTGGTCGAGTTTCAACCCTCTGGCACCGCTTTTGGGCGTTCTGTAAGGGATCTGGAGGGGGGGAACGGAGCTCCTCGACCTGTCGGTAAGGGAATTTCGAGGTGCGCTCCCACGCGATCCTGCCGTGTGAATAACTCTCTCCCGAAAATCCGTCAATCGAATCAGTGTGTTACAAAAATGTCAAAAAACTTTGTTTTGCGCTGTTGACTTAGAAAAGGGGTAGGATCTATAAGCCCACTCACTGAACGAGGGCGGCGGCGC
>NZ_JACHZA010000035.1:0-18237 GCF_014193305.1 Rhizobium sp. BK181 | reverse complement strand
TCCGCAGTTCTACTTCCGCACGACGGACGTGACCGGCATCGTGACGCTTCCGGAAGGCACGGAAATGGTTATGCCTGGCGACAACGTCACGGTTGACGTCGAGCTGATCGTTCCGATCGCGATGGAAGAAAAGCTGCGCTTCGCGATCCGCGAAGGCGGCCGTACCGTCGGCGCCGGCATCGTCGCCTCGATCGTCGAGTAAGCTTCGGATTATCCGGATTTAAGAGGCCCCGCTGGAAACAGCGGGGCTTTTCTTTGTCCACCCTAGCATCGCCGTCCGGTGGCAATCGGATGGAGGCACGGGCCTTGCGCTTGGGTGCAAAGGCTTTATCTATCCTTCCGATTTCATACTGGAGGACATGATGAAAAAGCGCATTCTCTTCACTGGCGGTTCGGGCAAGGCAGGGCGTCATGCGGTGCCGTGGTTGGTCAACGCAGGTTATGAGGTTCACAACGTCGACCTGATGCCGCTTGATAGCCCCGGCGTGACCAATCTGATCGCCGACATCACCGACAGCGGCCAGATCTTCAATGCGCTTTCTATGCATCGGGACTTTCCTGATCTCGATGCGGGCAGGGGCGTCCAGCCATTTGATGCCGTCGTGCATTTCGCAGCGATCCCGCGCATCCTCATCAAGCCCGACAACGAGACCTTCCGCATCAACACGATGGGCACCTATAATGTCATCGAGGCGGCGGTGAAGCTCGGCGTCCGGAAGATCATCGTCGCTTCCAGCGAGACGACCTACGGCGTCTGTTTTGCCGAAGGTCACCGTGACTTCCACCAGTTTCCATTGGAGGAGGACTACGACGTCAACCCGATGGATTCCTACGGCCTCTCCAAAGTGGTGAATGAGAAGACGGCCCGTGCCTTTGCGGAGCGCTCTGGTTTCGACATTTACGCCTTGCGCATTGGCAACGTTATCGAGCCACACGAGTACGAACGGTTTCCGACCTACTTTGCCAATCCGGAGATGCGCAAGCGAATCGCCTGGAGCTATATCGATGCCCGCGACCTGGGGCAGATTTGCCATCTCTGCATCGAGAAGGACGGGCTCGGCTATCAGGTGTTCAACGCGGCGAACGACACCGTTTCGGCCAATACCCCGTCGAAGGAACTCGCCAAGCGATTCTATCCTGATGTGCCGTTCACGCGCGCGATCGGCGAATATGAAGGCCTGCTCTCCAACCGAAAGATCCGCGAAGTACTTGGCTTCAAGGAAGAGCACGACTGGCGCAAATACGTGAAGGTCTGATCACAAGCCTTGCCGGTGATGCAGGATTGGAAAAATCGAAAAACGCACTTGCCAATCCTGCGCTCTCGCCTTAAAGGGAGCGCCATGCTTGCAGTTGTGCTTCGCGGGCCGGTCGGTCAAGAAGCTGAATGTAAAGCGTAAAGGGGTATAGCTCAGTTGGTAGAGCGGCGGTCTCCAAAACCGCAGGTCGTGGGTTCGAGCCCCTCTGCCCCTGCCATCTTTCTTTGACGAGTAGCGCGGACATTTCGTAGCCGCTCGGACGGAAAGGCGACGTATGGCTAAGTTCGCTAAACTTCGGTTTCCCTCTTGTGCAATTGGGAATCGGTGTTTATGTAGGGTTCAACAGACACGCGGTGCGTGGGGCTGATATGTTCAGCTTTACGCGCCGTAATTGCGTGGGCAGTCGATGGCATCCAAATCTAATCCGTTTACGTTTCTACAGCAGGTTCGCTCCGAGACGTCGAAAGTTACCTGGCCGTCGCGCCGCGAGACGATGATCTCGACGGTCATGGTGCTTGTAATGGTGATCTTTGCCGCGCTGTTCTTTTTTGCCGCTGACCAGCTGATTGGCTGGCTGTTGAGCTTCGTGCTTAATGTCGGCAATTGATCGGGTGGAGTAGTAACATGGCGGCACGTTGGTACATCGTCCACGCGTATTCGAATTTTGAGAAGAAGGTCGCGGAAGACATCGAGAATAAGGCTCGCCAGAAGGGTCTCGAGCATTTGTTCGAAAGGATTCTCGTCCCGACTGAGAAGGTGGTTGAAGTGCGTCGCGGCCGCAAGGTCGATTCCGAGCGCAAGTTCTTCCCGGGTTACGTTCTTGTTCGTGCCAATCTCACGGATGAAGCTTACCACCTGATCAAGAACACGCCGAAGGTCACTGGTTTCCTCGGCTCGGACAATAAGCCTGTTCCGATTCCGGACCATGAAGCCGAGCGTATTCTCGGTCAGGTTCAGGAAGGCGTCGAGCGGCCGAAAGCATCCGTTACCTTCGAAATCGGCGAGCAGGTTCGCGTTTCCGACGGCCCGTTCGCTTCGTTTAACGGCACGGTGCAGGATGTGGACGAGGAACGTTCGCGCCTAAAGGTCGAAGTGTCTATCTTCGGCCGCGCTACGCCGGTTGAACTGGAATACGCTCAGGTCGAGAAGGTCTGAGCTCGGAAGTAAGTCACCACTGACTTATTTCCTTGCGGCGGAAGCCGCAAACCGCGTGGAAGGTGAGGGGTCTTAGCCGGACCTGTGATCCGCACCACGCAACCGCAGCCGCCGGAGAAATCCGGCATCACTGGCCGGGAAACCGGTCACCAATGAAAGGCAGAGAGATATGGCTAAGAAAGTTGCAGGCCAGCTCAAGCTTCAGGTCAAGGCAGGATCGGCAAACCCGTCCCCGCCAATCGGCCCGGCGCTTGGTCAGCGTGGCATTAACATCATGGAATTCTGCAAGGCGTTCAATGCCGCCACGCAGGAAATGGAAAAGGGTATGCCGATCCCGGTCGTCATCACCTATTACCAGGACAAGTCCTTCACCTTCGCCATGAAGCAGCCGCCGGTTAGCTACTGGCTGAAGAAGGAAGCGAAGATCACGTCCGGTTCGAAGACGCCTGGCAAGGGCGCCGTCGCCGGCAAGCTCACCAAGGCTCAGATCAAGACGATCGCAGAAGCCAAGATGAAGGATCTGAACGCAGCGGATATCGAAGGTGCAATGGCGATGATCGAGGGCTCTGCCCGCGCCATGGGCCTGGAAGTGGTAGGATAAGACCATGGCTGGCAAGCGCACAAAAAAGATCAACGAAGGTGTTGATCCCACAAAGCTCTACGCTCTGAACCTTGCTATCGGCATGGTCAAGGAACGTGCTGTCGCGAAGTTCGATGAAACCATCGAAGTCGCCATGAACCTCGGCGTTGATCCGCGTCACGCAGACCAGATGGTCCGCGGCGTTGTCAACCTGCCGAACGGCACCGGCCGCGACGTTCGCGTTGCTGTCTTCGCTCGTGGTGTCAAGGCTGACGAAGCCAAGGCAGCTGGCGCAGATATCGTCGGCGCTGAAGAACTCGTCGAAATCGTCCAGGGCGGCAAGATCGATTTCGATCGCTGCATCGCCACCCCGGACATGATGCCGCTCGTCGGCCGCCTCGGTAAGGTTCTTGGCCCGCGTGGCATGATGCCGAACCCGAAGGTTGGTACGGTTACGATGGACGTTGCTGGTGCCGTCAAGGCTTCCAAGGGCGGCGCTGTCGAGTTCCGCGTCGAAAAGGCTGGTATCGTCCACGCTGGCATCGGCAAGGCATCCTTCGATGCAAAAGCTCTGGAAGAAAACATCCGCGCCTTCGCTGACGCCGTCATCAAGGCAAAGCCGACTGGCGCCAAGGGCAACTACGTCAAGCGCGTAGCGATCTCTTCGACCATGGGCCCGGGCGTCAAGATCGACCCGTCGTCCGTTACGGCCCCGGCCGCTTAATAAATTCGCCGGGCTTCGGCCCGGTTCAAGAATTCCGGCCTCGCAAGGGGCCGGAATATTCCGGAGAAATCCGGAATCCTGTCCGAGATTGCAGGTGGTTTTCCCTTAATCACTTGGCCTGCATGAGACGGGTAAGACCCGAATTGCATGAAGTTTTGCTTCTAGGAATTTGGTTCGAGCCTTGGATGCCTTGTGCCTTCGGCCTTTCTTTGGCGCGAAGCGCGAGGGGACAGGATCCTCAAGCGTCGCTTGGGATCGCTTCTGATCCCAGGAGGCAAAGGCAACCCGGCAGGCCCCGTCAAAAGGTCCTGTCAACTGGAGATAGGCAGTGGAAAGAGCGGAAAAACGCGAATTCGTCACGGAACTGAACGAAGTCTTCAAGGCTTCGGGCTCGGTTGTCGTGGCCCACTATGCTGGTGCTACAGTCGCGCAGATGAACGACTTCCGTTCCAAGATGCGCGCAGCTGGCGGTACCGTCAAAGTCGCGAAGAACCGCCTGGCCAAAATCGCCCTTCAGGGTACGGAAGCGGAAGGGATCTCTGGTCTCTTCACCGGTCAGACGCTCATTGCATACAGCAATGACCCGATCACCGCTCCGAAAGTCGTCGTGGATTTCGCCAAGACCAACGATAAGATCGTTGTTTTGGGCGGCGCCATGGGAACAACGACGCTCAACGCTGACGCAGTCAAGTCGCTTGCGACCCTGCCTTCGTTGGACGAACTGCGCGCGAAGCTGCTGGGCATGATCCAGACACCGGCTACCCGCATCGCAGGCGTTGTTGCAGCACCGGCAAGCCAGCTTGCTCGCGTGTTTTCGGCTTACGCCAAGAAGGACGAAGCCGCATAAGGCGGTTTTTTGCTGTTTATAAACAACCGGTTCGAACCGAACAAAAGGAACTGATAACATGGCTGATCTCGCAAAGATCGTAGACGACCTCTCCTCGCTGACCGTTTTGGAAGCAGCAGAGCTTTCCAAGCTTCTCGAAGAAAAGTGGGGCGTTTCCGCTGCTGCTCCGGTAGCTGTTGCTGCCGTTGCTGGCGGTGCAGGCGCTGCTGCTGCTGCTGAAGAAGAAAAGACCGAGTTCGACGTTATCCTGGCTGACGCCGGCGCTAACAAGATCAACGTCATCAAGGAAGTCCGCGCCATCACCGGTCTCGGCCTGAAGGAAGCTAAGGACCTCGTTGAGGCCGCTCCGAAGGCTGTCAAGGAAGGCGTTTCCAAGGCTGAAGCCGCTGACATCAAGAAGAAGCTTGAAGACGCCGGCGCTAAGGCCGACGTTAAGTAATCTTCGACTGCATCTGGGAGGTGGGGTTTCCCGCCTCCCATTTGCCGTTTTGTAGAACAAATTACCCAAAAGCCGCGTGAAAACGGCTTTTGGGTAATGGGTTCTTCAAGAGGATGGTCTCGAACCGAGACGCGAAGGCAATCCGGCCTCGTGATTTTGGGAAGTGAGACGAGATTGAATTACTCATGATTGACGGGGTCGACTGGCCATCGGTTCCCGTCCGTTGCAGGCCCGGATGCAATTTTGAAGGAGCGACGATGGCTCAGACCCTTTCGTTCAATGGTCGTAGGCGCGTACGCAAGTTTTTCGGTAAGATCCCAGAAGTCGCAGAAATGCCGAACCTCATCGAGGTTCAGAAGGCATCGTATGATCAATTCCTGATGGTTGAAGAGCCCAAGGGCGGTCGCCCTGACGAGGGCCTTCAGGCTGTCTTCAAGTCCGTTTTCCCGATCACGGATTTCTCCGGCGCTTCTATGCTGGAATTCGTGTCCTACGAATTCGAGCTGCCGAAGTTCGACGTCGACGAATGCCGCCAGCGCGACCTGACCTACGCCGCGCCGCTGAAGGTTACTCTCCGTCTGATCGTGTTCGATATCGACGAGGATACCGGCGCGAAGTCCATCAAGGACATCAAGGAACAGTCCGTCTACATGGGCGACATGCCGCTCATGACCAACAACGGTACGTTCATCGTCAACGGCACCGAGCGCGTTATCGTGTCCCAGATGCACCGTTCGCCGGGCGTCTTCTTCGATCACGACAAGGGCAAGAGCCACTCGTCCGGCAAGCTGCTGTTTGCCGCTCGTGTTATCCCGTATCGCGGTTCCTGGCTCGACATCGAGTTCGACGCCAAGGACATCGTTTACGCCCGTATCGACCGGCGCCGCAAGATCCCTGTGACCTCGCTGCTGATGGCGCTCGGCATGGACGGCGAAGAGATTCTGTCGACCTTCTACACGAAGTCCGACTATAAGCGCGACGGCAAGGGCTGGCGTATTCCGTTTACGCCGGAGACCCTCAAGGGTGCCAAGGCGATTACCGAAATGGTCGACGCCGACACCGGCGAAGTCGTTGTCGAAGCCGGCAAGAAGCTGACCCCGCGTCTGCTCCGCCAGCTCGCCGACAAGGGCCTCAAGGCTCTGAAGGCAGCCGACGAAGACCTGTACGGCAACTACCTCGCCGAAGACATCGTCAACTACTCGACGGGTGAAATCTACCTCGAGGCCGGCGATGAAATCGACGAGAAGACGCTCGCTGTCATCCTGTCGCACGGCTTCGAAGAGATCCCGGTTCTCGGCATCGACCACATCAATGTCGGCGCCTACATCCGCAACACGCTGAACGCCGACAAGAACGAGAACCGTCAGGACGCTCTGTTCGACATCTACCGCGTCATGCGTCCGGGCGAACCGCCGACCATGGACTCGGCCGAAGCCATGTTCAACTCGCTGTTCTTCGATGCGGAGCGTTACGATCTCTCCGCCGTTGGCCGCGTCAAGATGAACATGCGTCTCGACCTCAGCGTCGAAGACACTGTCCGCATCCTGCGCAAGGACGACATCCTAGCCGTGGTCAAGATGCTGGTTGAACTGCGCGACGGCAAGGGCGAGATCGATGACATCGACAACCTGGGTAACCGCCGCGTTCGCTCCGTCGGCGAGCTGATGGAAAACCAGTACCGTCTCGGCCTGCTCCGCATGGAGCGCGCGATCAAGGAACGTATGTCCTCGATCGAAATCGACACGGTCATGCCGCAGGATCTGATCAACGCGAAGCCGGCAGCCGCTGCCGTCCGTGAATTCTTCGGCTCGTCGCAGCTGTCGCAGTTCATGGACCAGGTGAACCCGCTTTCCGAAATCACCCACAAGCGCCGTCTCTCGGCTCTTGGCCCGGGCGGTCTTACCCGCGAGCGCGCAGGCTTCGAAGTCCGCGACGTTCACCCGACCCACTACGGCCGTATTTGCCCGATCGAAACGCCGGAAGGCCCGAACATCGGTCTGATCAACTCGCTTGCGACCTTCGCGCGCGTCAACAAGTACGGTTTCATCGAAAGTCCGTATCGGCGCATCGTTGATGGCAAGGTGACGAACGACGTTCTCTACCTCTCCGCTATGGAAGAGGCGAAGTACTACGTTGCACAGGCGAACGCCGAGCTCGGCGCCGACGGTTCCTTCACCGACGAATTCGTCGTTTGCCGTCACGCTGGCGAAGTTATGCTCGCTCCGCGCGACAGCATGAACCTGATGGACGTTTCGCCGAAGCAGGTCGTTTCGGTCGCTGCGGCGCTCATCCCGTTCCTGGAAAACGACGACGCCAACCGCGCTCTCATGGGCTCGAACATGCAGCGTCAGGCCGTTCCGTTGCTACGCGCTGAAGCTCCGTTCGTTGGCACCGGCATGGAGCCGGTCGTCGCTCGCGACTCCGGTGCTGCTATCGGCGCCCGCCGCGGCGGCGTAGTCGACCAGGTCGACGCGACACGTATCGTTATCCGTGCGACGGAAGACCTCGAAGCTGGCAAGTCCGGCGTCGATATCTACCGCCTGCAGAAGTTCCAGCGTTCGAACCAGAACACCTGCGTCAACCAGCGTCCGCTGGTCACCGTCGGTGACGTTGTCAACCGCGGCGACATCCTCGCCGATGGCCCGTCGACGGATCTGGGCGATCTCGCACTCGGCCGCAACGCGCTCGTCGCGTTCATGCCGTGGAACGGTTACAACTACGAAGACTCGATCCTGCTCTCCGAGCGTATCGTTGCTGACGACGTGTTCACCTCCATCCACATCGAAGAGTTCGAAGTGATGGCCCGTGACACCAAGCTTGGTCCGGAAGAAATCACGCGCGACATTCCGAACGTTTCGGAAGAAGCGCTGAAGAACCTCGACGAAGCTGGTATCGTCTACATCGGTGCCGAAGTTCAGCCGGGCGATATCCTCGTCGGCAAGATCACGCCGAAGGGCGAAAGCCCGATGACGCCGGAAGAAAAGCTCCTGCGCGCCATCTTCGGTGAAAAGGCTTCCGACGTCCGCGACACGTCGATGCGCATGCCTCCGGGCACCTACGGCACGATCGTCGAAGTGCGCGTCTTCAATCGCCACGGCGTTGAGAAGGACGAGCGCGCGATGGCTATCGAGCGCGAAGAGATCGAGCGTCTTGCAAAGGACCGCGACGACGAGCAAGCGATCCTCGACCGTAACGTCTACGGCCGTCTGGTCGACATGCTGCGCGGCCAGGTCGCGATTGCCGGCCCGAAGGGCTTCAAGAAGGGCACGGAACTGGCGAACAACGTCGTTTCCGAATATCCCCGCTCGCAGTGGTGGATGTTTGCCGTCGAAGACGAAAAGGTCCAGGGCGAACTCGAAGCGCTCCGCGGCCAGTACGACGAATCCAAGTCGCGCCTTGAACAGCGCTTCATGGACAAGGTCGAGAAGGTCCAGCGCGGCGACGAAATGCCTCCGGGCGTCATGAAGATGGTCAAGGTCTTTGTTGCTGTTAAGCGCAAGATCCAGCCAGGCGACAAGATGGCCGGCCGTCACGGCAACAAGGGTGTCGTGTCGCGCATCGTTCCAGTCGAAGATATGCCGTTCCTGGAAGATGGTACGCATGTCGACGTCGTTCTGAACCCGCTGGGCGTGCCTTCGCGCATGAACGTCGGTCAGATCCTCGAGACGCATCTCGGCTGGGCTTGCGCCGGCATGGGCCGCCAGATCGGCGACATGCTGGAAGCCTACAGGGCGAGCGGCAACATCGAGCCTCTGCGCAAGACGATCGGCGACGTTGTCGGCGACGGTCCGAAGGCCGAACAGGTCAAGGACTTCGACGATGACTCGGTCCTGCGTCTGGCTGACCAGTGGAAGCGCGGCGTTTCGATTGCAACGCCGGTCTTCGACGGTGCGCATGAAGGTGACGTCAACGCGATGTTGGCTCTGGCTGGGCTCAAGGAAAGCGGTCAGTCGACCCTGTACGATGGCCGTACCGGCGAGCAGTTCGACCGCCAGGTCACGGTTGGCTACATCTACATGCTGAAGCTGAACCACTTGGTTGACGACAAGATCCACGCTCGTTCGATCGGTCCTTATTCGCTCGTTACCCAGCAGCCGCTGGGCGGCAAGGCGCAGTTCGGCGGTCAGCGCTTCGGCGAAATGGAAGTCTGGGCTCTGGAAGCATACGGTGCGGCCTACACGCTGCAGGAAATGCTTACGGTCAAGTCGGACGACGTCGCCGGCCGCACCAAGGTCTACGAAGCCATCGTCCGTGGCGACGATACGTTCGAAGCCGGTATTCCGGAAAGCTTCAACGTTCTCGTCAAGGAAATGCGCTCGCTGGGTCTCTCCGTCGAACTCGAGAATTCGAAGGTCGAGGAGCAGCAGGCCAGCCAGTTGCCGGACGCTGCCGAGTAACCACCGATAGGGTGTGCGCTGTCATGCAGCGCACACCGTTCCCGCTCTGGCCCCGTATGTGTCGGCCGGGCAGGGACGATTTCGCCGCATTCTGCGGTTATTGTCGTTTTGAGCGTTGGCGCGGCTCCCGGGATTTGCCGCCGTCCATGCAAGATAAGGGCGCATTCGCCCATGAAGGAGACAGGCATGAACCAAGAGGTCATGAATCTTTTCAATCCGCAGGTGCCTGCACAGAACTTCGATTCCATCCGGATTTCGATTGCTTCTCCGGAGAAGATTCTTTCCTGGTCTTACGGTGAGATCAAGAAGCCGGAAACCATCAACTACCGTACGTTCAAGCCGGAACGCGACGGTCTCTTCTGCGCGCGTATCTTCGGACCCATCAAGGACTACGAGTGCCTGTGCGGTAAGTACAAGCGCATGAAGTACAAGGGCATCATCTGCGAAAAGTGCGGCGTCGAAGTCACGCTGTCGCGCGTTCGCCGTGAGCGCATGGGCCACATCGAGCTCGCAGCTCCCGTTGCCCACATCTGGTTCCTGAAGTCGCTGCCGAGCCGTATTTCGACGCTGCTCGACATGACGCTGAAGGATGTCGAGCGCGTTCTCTACTTCGAAAACTACATCGTCACCGAGCCGGGCCTCACCGCCTTGAAGGAGCACCAGCTCCTCTCGGAAGAAGAGTACATGCTGGCCGTCGACGAATACGGCGAAGACCAGTTCACCGCCATGATCGGTGCTGAAGCCATCTACGAGATGCTGGCATCGATGAACCTCGAGAAGATCGCTGGCGATCTGCGCTCCGAGCTTGCCGACACAACGTCGGACCTCAAGCAGAAGAAGCTGATGAAGCGCCTGAAGATCGTTGAGAACTTCATGGAGTCCGGCAACCGTCCGGAATGGATGATCATGAAGGTCGTTCCGGTCATCCCGCCGGACCTGCGTCCGCTGGTTCCGCTCGATGGCGGCCGTTTCGCAACGTCGGACCTGAACGATCTCTATCGTCGCGTCATCAACCGCAACAACCGTCTGAAGCGCCTGATTGAACTGCGCGCTCCGGGTATCATCATCCGCAACGAAAAGCGCATGCTGCAGGAATCTGTAGATGCGCTGTTCGATAACGGCCGTCGCGGCCGCGTCATCACCGGCGCCAACAAGCGTCCGCTGAAGTCGCTGTCCGACATGCTGAAGGGCAAGCAGGGCCGCTTCCGTCAGAACCTGCTCGGCAAGCGCGTCGACTATTCCGGTCGTTCGGTCATCGTGACAGGTCCGGAACTGAAGCTGCACCAGTGCGGTCTTCCGAAGAAGATGGCGCTCGAACTGTTCAAGCCGTTCATCTACGCCCGCCTCGACGCCAAGGGTTACTCCTCGACCGTCAAGCAGGCCAAGAAGCTGGTTGAAAAGGAAAAGCCGGAAGTTTGGGATATCCTGGACGAGGTCATTCGCGAGCATCCGGTTCTCCTGAACCGCGCACCGACGTTGCACCGCCTGGGCATCCAGGCCTTCGAACCGATCCTGGTCGAAGGCAAGGCGATCCAGTTGCATCCGCTCGTCTGCACGGCCTTCAATGCCGACTTCGACGGTGACCAGATGGCCGTTCACGTGCCGCTGTCGCTCGAAGCCCAGCTTGAAGCCCGCGTTCTGATGATGTCGACGAACAACATCCTGCACCCTGCAAACGGTGCACCGATCATCGTTCCGTCGCAGGACATGGTTCTCGGCCTGTACTACCTCGCGATCATGAATCAGAACGAGCCGGGCGAAGGTATGGCCTTCTCCGACCTCGGCGAACTGCATCATGCGCTAGAAACCAAAACCGTTACGCTGCACACCAAGATCCGCGGTCGCTTCAAGTCGATCGACGAGGACGGCAAGCCGTACTCTAAGATTTACGAAACGACTCCTGGCCGCCTGCTCATCGGCGAACTCCTGCCGAAGAACGGCAAGGTGACCTTCGACGTCTGCAACCAGGAAATGACCAAGAAGAACATCTCCAAGATGATCGACACGGTCTACCGCCATTGCGGCCAGAAGGACACGGTCATTTTCTGCGACCGCATCATGCAGCTTGGCTTCAGCCATGCCTGCCGCGCCGGCATTTCGTTCGGCAAGGATGACATGGTCATTCCGGAAACCAAGGCAAAGATCGTTGGCGACACCGAAAACCTGGTCAAGGAATACGAGCAGCAGTACAACGACGGCCTGATCACTCAGGGCGAGAAGTACAACAAGGTCGTTGACGCCTGGGGCAAGGCAACCGAAAAGGTCGCTGAAGACATGATGGCCCGCATTAAGGCTGTCGAGTTCGATCCGAACACCGGTCGTCAGAAGCCGATGAACGCCATCTACATGATGTCGCACTCGGGTGCCCGTGGTTCACCGAACCAGATGCGTCAGCTGGGCGGCATGCGCGGCCTCATGGCCAAGCCGTCGGGTGAAATTATCGAAACGCCGATCACGTCGAACTTCAAGGAAGGTCTGACCGTCAACGAGTACTTCAACTCGACGCACGGTGCCCGTAAGGGTCTGGCAGACACCGCGCTTAAGACGGCTAACTCCGGTTACCTGACCCGTCGTCTCGTCGACGTCGCGCAGGATTGCATCGTCAACCTCGTGGATTGCGGTACCGACAAGGGCCTCACCATGACCGCCATCGTCGATGCCGGTCAGGTCGTTGCCTCGCTCGGCGCGCGTATCCTCGGTCGTACGGCCCTGGATGATATCGATCATCCGGTTACCGGCGAGCGTCTTGTCGACGCCGGCAAGATGATCCTCGAGCCCGACGTCATCGAGATCGAAAAGGCTGGTATCCAGTCGATCCGCATCCGTTCGGCCCTGACCTGCGAAGTGCAGACCGGTGTTTGCTCGGTTTGCTACGGTCGCGACCTTGCACGCGGTACGCCCGTCAACATGGGCGAAGCAGTTGGCGTTATCGCGGCTCAGTCGATCGGCGAGCCAGGCACGCAGCTCACCATGCGTACGTTCCACCTTGGTGGCACGGCAAACGTGGTCGACCAGTCGTTCTTGGAAGCCTCGTACGAAGGTACGATTCAGCTCAAGAACCGCAACGTTCTGCGCAACTCGGAGAACGTCCTGGTCGCGATGGGCCGCAACATGACCGTCCAGATCCTGGATGAGCGTGGTGTCGAGCGCTCCTCTCAGCGCGTTGCTTACGGTTCGAAGCTGCACGTCGACGAGGGCGACAAGGTCAAGCGCGGTCAGCGTCTGGCAGAGTGGGACCCCTACACCCGTCCGATGATGACGGAAGTGGCCGGTACCGTTCAGTTCGAAGACGTTGTCGACGGTCTCTCGGTTCTCGAAGCGACCGACGAATCCACGGGCATCACCAAGCGTCAGGTCATCGACTGGCGTTCGACCCCGCGCGGTTCGGACCTCAAGCCGGCGATCGTCATCCTTGATGCCAGCGGCAACGTCGTTAAGCTGCCGCGCGGTGCAGATGCACGCTTCCAGCTGTCGGTCGATGCGATCCTGTCGGTCGAGCCCGGTCAGAAGGTGTCCCAGGGTGACGTGCTTGCGCGTTCGCCGCTGGAAAGCGCCAAGACCAAGGACATCACCGGTGGTCTGCCGCGTGTTGCCGAACTGTTCGAAGCTCGTCGTCCGAAGGACCACGCGATCATCGCTGAGATCGATGGTACGATCCGCCTCGGCCGCGACTACAAGAACAAGCGTCGCATTATCATCGAGCCGGCGGAAGACGGTGTCGAGCCTGTCGAATACCTGATCCCGAAGGGCAAGCCCTTCCACCTTCAGGAAGGCGATTACATCGAGAAGGGTGACTACATCCTCGACGGTAACCCGGCTCCGCACGACATCCTGGCGATCAAGGGCGTCGAAGCTCTGGCTTCGTACCTGGTCAACGAAATCCAGGAAGTCTATCGTCTCCAGGGCGTTGTCATCAACGACAAGCACATCGAAGTGATTGTCCGTCAGATGCTGCAGAAGGTGGAAATCACCGATGCGGGCGACTCGACCTACATCGTCGGCGACAACGTTGACCGTATCGAGCTCGAAGACGTCAACGACGCGCTGATCGAACAGGGCAAGAAGCCGGCTTACGGCGATCCGGTTCTGCTCGGTATCACCAAGGCGTCGCTGCAGACCCCGTCGTTCATCTCGGCTGCGTCGTTCCAGGAGACCACCAAGGTTCTCACGGAAGCTGCGATCGCCGGCAAGACCGACGGCTTGCAGGGTCTGAAGGAAAACGTCATCGTCGGTCGCCTGATCCCGGCCGGTACTGGTGGCACGATGACGCAGATCCGTCGCATCGCCACGTCGCGCGACGAGATGATTCTCGAAGAGCGCCGCAAGGGCACGGGTGCGGATGTCGCAACCCCGATGCTGCAGGATCTCGCAGGCGAGAGCGCACCTGCTGCCGAATAATCGGCAGTCTGGTTCTCAGAATTAAGAAAGCCGCCCGGAGCGATCCGGGCGGCTTTTGTTTTGGGTTCGTGAGAGGTTTCAGCTAAGCAGGGCAGTCCATGCTGCATGCCATAGCCCAGCCACGTTCGGGCGTCGTCGAAATTTGAGCCAGAAGAAACGGAAGAGGATTGGACCACTGCCGCCGACCGGCGTCATTTCCTGACGCAGCCAGATGGCGGATTGTTCGCCCTTGAGGGGGGTGTGGAAGTAGTGCCGTCGGTGCCGAACCTCGGTTCCGTTTTGGCAAAGCAATAGTCGTGAACGGTAAGAGGGGTGAGGGGCGTTTCCACTGTGCCGCCTGGAGCCTGAAGCTCGCGCTCCGGAACGTCGGGGCACGTCGAAAACTAGGAGCCGGTTGCGCCAGGTGGCATAGATCAGCACCTTGAGCGCATCCGGCTTCATCGGAGTCTTAGCTGAAACGGATGATCGCGACTTCGCCGTCGACCGCGCCCTGATAGGCGGAAGCGTGTGGCTCCTCTTCCGGCACTTCGGTCAGCATGCCGATCTGGTCGAGGTCGGCCTCGATGAAGCCCTCCTCGGCGAGGGCATTCAGGGCCTCACGTACGGCGCTGTCGTCATCGGCGGCCTTGAGCATGATGTGGAGGTCGACGCCGTCGCTGTCATCGGACTGATAGCCCTTGCCGATGATGATGAAGACCATCGGTCCTTCGGAATTGTTGTCGTTGTCGGGGGCGGTAATCATCGGATGTCCTTCGATTCGAGATTTGAATCTGATTTCATGCGCTTAGCGGCTGCAGTCAGTGATTCCATAGCTGCTTTTTGATCCAATGCTCAAGTTTATCTTGGCGACCGGTGGCGAATTCGCTTAGAAGCCGCAAAAGAGCGCGCAATGGCCGGGTTTCAAGGCGTTCCGCCGAAGTTTATTTCTTAACGGCCTTGACGAGACGACGGGAAACCAGTAGTACCCGCGCCATCCGGACCCATGTGAGGCATGGCCATTCGAGGCGACGCGCCCCGGAGATCACCTCAAACAAGGTTCGAAACGCACGTTGAAGATATGTTGCCTGCACGCATGACGCATTTCTTTTGCGTCCTCTGCTCTCTGTGGTCCATCTGCGAAAGCGGATCGGGCCACGTTTTGCGCATTGAGACAAGCGTGTGGTCTTGCCGGAGACGGCGCGAGTTACGCCCGTAAGGGATTGAGATATAAACGTAAGGGATGGTTGAATGCCTACCGTAAACCAGCTTATCCGCAAGCCGCGTCAGGCGAACGTAAAGCGTAATAAGGTTCCTGCGCTGCAGGAAAACCCACAGAAGCGCGGCGTTTGCACCCGCGTTTACACGACGACCCCGAAGAAGCCGAACTCGGCTCTCCGTAAGGTCGCCAAGATCCGTCTGACCAATGGCTTCGAAGTCATTGGCTACATTCCGGGCGAAGGTCACAACCTGCAGGAACACTCTGTCGTCATGATCCGTGGCGGCCGCGTAAAGGACTTGCCGGGCGTTCGTTACCACATCATCCGCGGCGTTCTCGATACCCAGGGTGTCAAGAACCGCAAGCAGCGCCGTTCGAAGTACGGTGCGAAGCGTCCGAAGTAATTCGGTTTTGAAATCCCGGCGCTGCGCGAGGTCCTCCGCGTGGTAGAGCGCCTTTAACAATTGAAGAGACGAGAAGTATGTCCAGACGTCACAGAGCAGAAAAGCGCGAGATCAACCCGGACCCGAAGTTCGGCGATCTGGTTGTTACCAAGTTCATGAATGCAATCATGCTTGACGGCAAGAAGTCCGTCGCTGAAAGCATTGTCTACGGCGCATTTGACTCCGTACAGGGCAAGTCCAAGCAGGAGCCGCTCGGCGTGTTCCATCAGGCTCTGGACAACATTGCTCCGCACGTAGAAGTCCGTTCGCGCCGCGTGGGTGGTGCTACGTACCAGGTTCCGGTTGATGTCCGTCCGGAGCGCCGTCAGGCCCTGGCGATCCGCTGGCTGATTGCTGCCGCGCGCAAGCGCAACGAAACGACCATGGTCGACCGACTGTCGGGCGAGCTTCTCGATGCATCCAACAACCGTGGTTCCGCGGTCAAGAAGCGCGAAGACACGCACAAGATGGCTGACGCCAACCGTGCGTTCTCGCATTATCGCTGGTAATCCCGAACGGGTTCGAAAGGCAGTCCACAATGGCTCGCGAATATAAAATCGAAGACTACCGAAATTTCGGTATCATGGCGCACATCGACGCCGGCAAGACCACGACCACCGAGCGTATCCTTTATTACACCGGCAAGTCGCACAAGATCGGTGAAGTCCACGATGGCGCAGCCACGATGGACTGGATGGAGCAGGAGCAGGAGCGTGGCATCACGATCACCTCCGCCGCCACCACGACCTTCTGGAAGGGCCGTGACGGCAAGATGCGCCGCTTCAACATCATCGACACCCCCGGCCACGTCGACTTCACCATCGAAGTCGAGCGTTCGCTGCGCGTTCTCGACGGTGCGATTGCTCTTCTCGACGCCAACGCAGGCGTAGAGCCGCAGACGGAAACCGTCTGGCGTCAGGCTGAGAAGTACAACGTTCCGCGCATGATCTTCTGCAACAAGATGGACAAGACCGGCGCAGACTTCTACCGCTCCGTCGAGATGATCAAGACCCGTCTCGGCGCAACGGCTGTCGTCATGCAGCTGCCGATCGGTGCCGAAACCGAGTTCAAGGGCGTTATCGACCTGATCGAGATGAATGCTCTCGTCTGGCGCGACGAATCGCTCGGCGCCCAGTGGGACGTCGTCGAAATCCCCGATGACATGAAGGCGAAGGCTGAAGAATATCGCGAAAAGCTGATCGAGACCGTTGTCGAGATCGACGAAGCCGCGACCGAAGCCTACCTGGAAGGCAACCTTCCCGACAACGATCAGATCCGCGCGCTCGTTCGCCGCGGCACGATCGACGTGAAGTTCCATCCGATGTTCTGCGGCACCGCCTTCAAGAACAAGGGCGTTCAGCCGCTTCTCGACGCGGTTGTCGACTACCTGCCGTCGCCGCTCGACATTCCGGCGATCAAGGGTATCGACTTCAAGACCGAAGCCGAGATCGAGCGTCATGCCGATGACAACGAGCCGCTTTCGATGCTCGCTTTCAAGATCATGAACGACCCCTTCGTCGGCTCGCTGACCTTCGCCCGTATCTACTCGGGCAAGCTCGAGAAGGGCGCGTCGGTCATGAACACGGTCAAGGACAAGCGCGAGCGCGTCGGCCGCATGCTGCAGATGCACTCGAACTCGCGTGAAGACATCGAAGAAGCCTTCGCAGGCGACATCGTTGCTCTCGCCGGTCTCAAGGAAACCACCACGGGCGATACGCTCTGCGATCCGCTGAAGCCGGTCGTTCTCGAGCGCATGGAATTCCCGGAGCCGGTTATCCAGATCGCTATCGAGCCGAAGACCAAGGGCGACCAGGAAAAGATGGGCCTCGCGCTCAACCGTCTGGCTGCTGAAGATCCGTCCTTCCGCGTGAAGACTGACCAGGAATCTGGCCAGACGATCATCGCCGGCATGGGCGAACTTCACCTCGATATCATCGTCGACCGCATGCGTCGCGAGTTCAAGGTTGAAGCAACTGTCGGCGCGCCGCAGGTTGCCTACCGCGAAACCATCACGCGTCAGCACGAAGAAGACTACACGCACAAGAAGCAGTCCGGTGGTACCGGTCAGTTCGCTCGCGTCAAGATCGTCTTCGAACCGAACCCGGATGGCGAAGATTTCAAGTTCGAATCCAAGATCGTCGGTGGTGCTGTTCCGAAGGAATACATCCCGGGCGTTCAGAAGGGTATCGAAAGCGTTCTGTCTTCCGGTCCGCTCGCAGGCTTCCCGATGCTCGGCGTCAAGGCGACGCTCGTTGACGGTGCTTTCCACGACGTTGACTCGTCGGTACTGGCGTTCGAAATCGCTTCACGTGCCTGCTTCCGTGAAGCAGCCAAGAAGGCCGGCGCTCAGCTCCTCGAGCCGATGATGAAGGTCGAAGTGGTAACGCCGGAAGATTACGTCGGCGACGTCATCGGTGACCTGAACTCCCGCCGTGGTCAGATCCAGGGCCAGGAAAGCCGCGGCGTGGCCGTTGTCATCAACGCCAACGTTCCGCTGGCGAACATGTTCAAGTACGTTGATAACCTGCGCTCCATGTCGCAGGGCCGTGCTCAGTACACGATGACCTTCGATCACTACGCGCCGGTTCCGTCGAACGTCGCAACTGAAATCCAGGCAAAGTATTCCGGTCAGAAGTGACCGGAATACCAATTGACCGATAACAAGAATTAGATCCCTCAGGGGACCTTAAAAAGAGTGGAGAGCCCACATGGCAAAGAGTAAGTTTGAGCGCAACAAGCCGCACGTTAACATCGGCACGATCGGCCACGTTGACCACGGCAAGACGTCTCTGACGGCAGCGAT
>NZ_JACHZA010000034.1:0-26650 GCF_014193305.1 Rhizobium sp. BK181 | reverse complement strand
GCGCGCCGTCACCTACCTGCACCACCTGCAGCCGGAGGACACTGACCTCGACGACAACGACGAAGGGCAGGCGGCGTGAGCCGCCTGCCTCTCCCCATCAAACGGCTGGCGATCTCGTCCTGTAACCTCGGGACATGTCGGTGGCGTAACCCGGGTCAAGTGTTCGTGATAGCCCTCCCATATGCCTTTTGGCGCAGCATTTTCTTGCTCGGTAAACAGAAAGAGAACGTCAGGCCGGGGGAACCAACACATGAATATTGCCAAGATGTCTGTCGCGAGCGGCTTGCTGATCGGACTGGGGGCGATGATGTCTGCCTGCACGACCGCCCGCAATCCTAATCAACCTGATTATCAGTACCAACCGCGCACCTCGGTAAACCCGGCCTGTGCAGACGGCTTCAGGCCTAGCAACGACCGCTCATGCAGTTACTGACACGTTTGATCCGAGACGAGGCAGGCGCGGCAGCAAACGCGCGAATGGTGTTCAGTGACGCAGTCAACGACGGGCAATGAGCTGCGATCGCTGGTCCTCATTCCCATGTCGAGGGTTCCAAAGAAAGCTTCCATCGACCGCGCACCTACCGCCAGAAGTGTATTTCAAGTAAAATCTTGCAACCTTGAGAATTTATGCCATTATCTTAGATGCTATTCTTCGGGGGCGGCCATGAATGGTGAACGCGTCGATGACATTGCTGTTGGGAGGACAGACTATACAGGCCTTGAAATAGGTACTGTTTACAGCAAAGTCCCGAGAGTTTACGCGGTATATTCGAATTCCGACCGCGTGATGATCCAGTACGCAGATGATGAGAGCCTCGCCACGGAGCAAAGATTGGCACTCGCTCACCTCGCGCCCCTTCGAGGTGAAATCAACGGTTTGATAGATGGCTGGAGAAGCCCCAGGACGGTGGGGTCCGAGACTGGCCCAACCCATCGCGCAAGCGCAAGCGACGCCCGCGCGAAAAGATATGACCGCCGTACAGCTGACGCCTTGATCGTTGCACTGCAGGGCGATCAAGCGAGTGCTATGGTCCTCCTAGAGGCAATTAAGAGAGAGATCGTTGAAGAGCGCACTTCGACCGGCCGCGTTCAGTATGTGGTGACGGCGGGTCTCGTCGCGTTTGTCATCTTCCTTCTGTTTTGGGCCTTCAATGATCTCAACTTTCCAAAATTCGTGTCCCGGAATAATACCTGGATGGCGACCAGCATTGGGTGTCTCGGTGCGTTCTTTTCTATTGCGATCGGGATAAGGGGGAGGACGATCCAGACCGACCTCCGGCTTCGTGACAACCTCGCAGACGCCGGACTGCGAATTGTCATTGGGGCAATTTCGGCTGTGGTACTCTTCGCCTTGTTCCGAAGTGAACTATTTAAACTCACGTTGGGCGAGGCCGGTCCTATCAGGCTTTGTGTCACAGGGCCGGAATGCACGTCTCCGCAGATAGATATCGCGATAGTCGTCGCCTTCCTGGCAGGTTTCTCAGAGCGCCTTGTTGGAAATCTTCTCGATACCAAACTCGTCCCGGCACTCGGGGAAAACCCCGCGGTCGTTCAGCCGGTCGTGGCCAAGACGGACCTCGCCCGATCTGAAGCAGACGAAAGAAACCCGCGTGGGCTGACAGCGCCTCCCCGGCTTGCCCGTCCGTCTGCGGCAGAAACCGATGAAAACTTTAATGATCAGGTCGATTCCTGCCTCTGCGACGTGGAACTGGAGGACGGAGAAATTACCGAGGACATAAACTTGCCCAAGGCTTCCGGAGGTGTCGAGAAGCCGTCAGTGCACTGAGGAGGGACGCATGGTTTACTTATTGACCTGGCTGCCCGAAGTTCTCCGCCACGCAGGACTTAAAGTCGCGGAGACCAATGGCTGGGCAAGTCGTGGCACCGGCGAAATGGGGCGCGTGCGTGGCGTCATCTGTCACCACACCGGATCCATCGGGACCGGCAACATGCCCACCTTGAATGCCTTGATAAACGGTCGAGGCGGCAACCATCCACTTTCCGGACCACTCGCCCAGTTGGGACTGGGAGTCGACGGAACATATTATCTGGTTGCCGCTGGCAAAGCCAACCATGCCGGCCCGGGCGAGTGGAGAGGTATCAGGACGGGCAATTCCAGCTTCATCGGGATAGAAGCTGAGAACCCGGGCACGCCCAATGCACAGTGGCCAGACTGGCAGATGGATGCCTATAGACGTGGAGTGGCCGCAATTTTAAATCACATCGGGGAGACCTCCGATATGTGCTGTGGCCACAAGGAGTACGCACTTCCCGATGGTCGAAAGCCAGACCCATTGTTTAACATGGACGTGTTCCGCGATGGCGTGAAACGTGTCATGTCTGGTACGGCCACCCTCCGGCCCCCCGTTCCCGCTTTCGATGCGATTTCGGGCCATCGAACCCTGGAGCGAGGAGCACGGGGTTCGGATGTCGTGCAGGTGCAACGCGCCGTCGGTACCGAACAGGATGGAAGGTTTGGTCCGGTGACGGAGGCGGCGGTACGGTGCTTTCAACAGCGATATGGCCTTCGGCCTGACGGTATCGTGGGTCCACTGACCTGGTCGAAGATTGACGAGATACCACAACCGATAGTTCTTGCAGCAGGACTAACCGATGCCGCCAATGATACGTTGCCGGAAGGAGCCCGGCGCTTGCTCGATCTCATCGGCGATGCAGAAGCGCCGGGTGGGTATGACGTGTTATTTGGCAACAACCAGCACAGGCTACCGAGACCCTTGAGTAGCATGAGCTTGGCCGACGTTATTCTGAACGGCCCGAACTGGCGCAGAATGTTCAGGTCACCCGCGTGTGGCCGTTATCAGTTCATGACGACAACACTCATGCGCTTGCGCGGCACATTGCACCTGTCAGGAGGAGAAACCTTCGGCTCTGCCCTTCAGGATCAGCTTGGGTACACATTGCTGAAGTTTCGAGGATATGAGCGGTTTATGGCGCGCAAGATCTCGCTGGTCGATTTCGGCTTGGAACTTGCTCAAGAATGGGCTTCATTTCCTGTTCTGCAAGCCCGGGAGGGCGCACACAGGACGGTTAGGCGAGGGGAGACCTTCTACGCTGGTGACGGGTTGAACAAAGCCCTCATGGCTCCCGAAACTGTCGAACACTTACTGGTAAGTCTTCTGGAGTCGGCGCCGTCCAGTCGCGCTGCCTGATGATCACAAAGCCAAAACGCGTGTGCGGGGTATACGGACGTGGAGGGAATATGTCGAACAGGGAGTTGACGTCAAATGTTGGAGAAGTGAGTGGTGACGGGGCTGCAATAGCAAAAGACGCTGCAGGCGAGGAGTCCGCGTCGCGAGCAGCGCAGGAGCCGACACGACGATCAGATCCAGATGACAACCGCGTCTTCGTCGGCGACCGGGCATATCTGACAAGACAACAGACGAGTGGAGATGAGGTAAGAATTCTCGACATCCTGCCTGACATTCCGGATTTGAGGGATAGGATCTATCAACCCCATCTGCGTTCTCTACAGAGCGGGATCTATCCGACGATCGCATTTCCGGTGAGGGACCAGGGAAAATCTCCACGCTGCGTTGGCTATGCCCTTGCACATGTCATAGACGTCCTCCGCCACCAGACCGTCAGCGCAACTCCGCGAGAACGCGTCAGCGCGAGAATGCTCTATGAAATGGGCCTTCGAAATGACGAATGGGCAGACAGTCCCCACGACGGCTCATCCCTGCGCGGGGCCCTGAAGGGGTTTTTCCGAAATGGCGTCTGCAAAGACGGTCCAACTGACAAGACAAAGAAGGATTGGCTGCTGACATACGAGTTGGCGAAGGAGGCGACGGAAACGCGCCTCGGTGCCTACTTCAGGCTTCAGCCTGACATCAGTGACTATCACGCGGCCCTGAACGAGGTCGGAGGGATTTACGCTTCCGCACAAATACACGGGGGCTGGCTAAAACCAGTCAACGGATATATCACGCCCGACGGCGCTCCCATTGGCGGACACGCCTTCGCCATCGTGGGCTACGACGCCGAAGGATTCTGGATCTTGAATTCCTGGGGCGAAAAATGGGGCAGGGAGGGGCTCGCACACTGGGCCTACTCGGATTGGGCCGCAACGATCATGGACGCTTGGGTGTTGCAACTCGGCGCACGCGCTCCATCCGCCTTCAATGCCCTGCCAAAATCATCTCCGACCAGCCGTTCCGGTCTCTTCGGCATCAACGAGCCAACACGCGCCGACATTCTCGGCCATTTCCTCAACATCGACGATGGCAAGCTTGTCGTAACAGGCAAGTATGCGTCGCCGAAGGATGATGAGATGGCAGAGACCGTCAAACGACTTACGATGAAGGAATCCAACAACGGCACGGGCTACCCGCACTTGATGATTTACGCGCACGGCGGACTGAACTCCACGGTGGACGAGGCGCGCCGTATCTCGGCGTGGAAGCGCGCAAATATCTTCGGACGAAACTCAATCTACAACTTTCACCTGATGTGGGCTTCGGATTTCCTCGACGAGGCGTTCGGCGCAATGTCGTCGGCAACTTCCGGTCTCGCTGGTGCGGGCTTTTCGGATTGGCTGTTTGAGGCTGGACCGGGCAAATATTACGGCAATCGCGCATGGCGAAACATGAAAGGTGACGCAGAAGCCGCATTCAGCGGCCGCAGGGAATACGATGGTGGATTCCAGGGCCTTGAACCGCTTCTACAGGGTTTGGACACCGCAGACCTTCGTCCCAAAATTCACCTTGTCGGTCACAGTGCCGGGTCAATCGTTCTCGGTCGACTGATTTCCGCATTGGGACGGTTCAAGCTTAAAAATCTGACCATCGACAGTGTGCATCTTATGGCTCCAGCCTGCACGACGGACTTCTTCAATGAACACTATGGAAAGCTGCTCAAGGGAACCTCGGCGCTGAGGCTAAACGGCAATATCCACCTCTATATGATGAGCGACGATCTCGAGAAGAGAGACACCGTCGAGGCCGGAATTCCCTTGACACCACGGTACAGCCACTCCCTGCTGTACCTCGTCTCGCGAGCCTACGAAGAGCAGCCACATACGCCGATTGCCGGGATGGAAATCTATGGACCGAAGATAGGCAAGAGCGCCCGATTGATCGTCGACAAATCATTGTCAGCGCAAACGATGTCTCGATCCCATGGTGGTTTTGACAATGACACTGCAACGCTTACGACCATAATCGAAAGAATCAACGGCAAGCGAGTCAGTGTTGAATTAGTCCCTCGCGATGACGAACTGCGGGGATACTGAGAGGGTCGTCTGCCTGCCAGGCGAAACGCACTTGAGCTTCTTGGCGTTGGCAAAAGCCCCACGCTGTCGACAGTGTGCCTTCGTGATGTGGCCTTCAATTTTGTCTGTCTTGTGCTTGTTTGCGGCATCGCCAACGTGCGAAGTCATCGCCCTTGGAGTAGGCCGGGTTCTCCACTGCCAGCCAGTTTTGGGCGTATCGAACCGCGAAGCCATGGACGCCCCATACGTGGTATTGGTCGACATGTATCAGTTCATGGGCCCATGCCGAAACTGTTGCAGCCGTTAGCGCGTCGCGAAACACCACCACATCAATCAGGGTGACGGCGTCCGCAAATCTTCCCCGTTCCAGTACCGTGGCGAGATTGAAGGAGCCCACGTCACCAATCCGGTATCGGACACGGTTCATTGAAGCTTCGGTCGAGTAACCCGTGAGTTGCTTGCGAATATCTGGCGGGATCGGCAACGATCCTTTTATTGCAGCGTCTCGACTTGCAACCAGGACGCTTTCTAGAATTGGGCCAGAAAAGGTCGTCGCCTGAATTTCGTTTAGGGTACGAGCGATACCGTAGATGGCGACTTCTATCGTGCTCGAGTCCCGCTTCAAATTAGCCCCTGCTTGCGCATGAAAATGTCCGGTCGGGCCGAACTCTGGTGAGCCGCTGCAAGCGTAGACGCATGAAGTCGCTGCGCCGATCGTCCCGAGCAAGACGGTCGAAAAGATATGTCGAGGAGCGAACGGACGTTGCATGGCCAACCTCTAAGGTTCGTAATATACTATATGATTGGGAAATGTATGCATTGGCTTGGTTGGGTCTGTCGTGACCGCCGGTTTTGCAGCTTGGCCATCGCCATATGCTTAGCGCCGTCTTCTGCAAAACGTCTTGGTCGAGATATGGGGTGTGTCATGACGAAGAAGCTCGCGCTGCCCTGTCGGTTGCGACTGACGGCCTTTGACACTAGGTAGTTCTGCCGCGAGCGACGACGGTTTTCAGGACCATTCGAAATGTCAGGATGATCGACGCAGCGCCTAAGGCAATAGCCGCAATGCCGGTCTGCTGCGTGGAGACCTGAAACCCCAGAAAATCGAAAGAAGTTGCTCCGCCCCCGGGTGCAGCCATCAGCAATAGACCGCCTGAAATGCACCCAAGGCCAAAGAGGGCGGCGAGTACTGATGCAATTATCAGCACCAATTTGCTTCTCTCATCCTGGGCGGCATTCCCGACAGGCTTTTCCTCAAGATCAGGTTCGCGCCCCGACAGTCTTGCTTCGATGACTACGCAAGCCGTCCGAATATCGGGAATGTGTATCTTGCCGCTCTGTTTCGCATCACTCCAGAAATCTTCTGTCCCCCACCCAAATGATTTCATCTTGTCCGCAAATGCAGGATCGAGGACCGCTACCGATCGACATGCAACCTTGAAAAGAAAGGCCGGCGTGTTCCACCTTCTCTCCTGTCTCACCTCGCCGACATCATCCAGATAGGTTTGAGCCTGGGTCAAGGCGACGTTTAATGCCGCAATTGCTCGCCGGAGTGCTTCCTCGTCCTGATCCGACCGCCGAAATTGATCTGCCCAATGAACCAGGGCCGCGGGAAATTGATCGATAGAGTCGTCCTCGAGGTGGTACCTGTTCACGGAAGTTTCCTCCACTGAACACAACCAGAAAATAGCATGTATGCCTCGCCGGAGACAGGCTTCGTTTGCAAGGCATGAAGGGATGGTGCAAGGTCATCACCCTCCTTTCTGCTCACTGCGATCCGATAACTTATTGAAATGTCGTCTGGAACTTCTTGCCAAGGAAGTCTTTCAGCCATGACCAGCTGTTCCGGTTGACTGGCACTGACCAGAACGTTCGTTGTCAGATCGAACAAGCAATCACTCCTGATCTTGGTGAGTGGCCGCAACGTAGCTGGTGTCGGTTATTTTCGATCGCGGCCGGGCTAAGTCAAAGCAGACTTGACGGATCAGCGAGTTTGGGAAATGCTAAGATGTCAGACCAATTTGGTCGATTGCCTAAGAATAAAATGGGGAACCATGAGGGCATCAATGAGCGACAGGCCCGTGATCCGGCCACTACCGGCTATCGATCGCGCGCGTCAGGTGACGGACGCACTGGCGGATTACATCAAGAGCGCGCAACTGAAGGCTGGCGACCGCCTGCCGGCAGAGCGTGAACTGATGTCAGCACTGATGGTCGGCCGCTCAACCATTAGGGAGGCAATACGCCACTTCCAGGCCCTCGGCGTCATTGAAACGCGAAAGGGAAGCGGGACCTATCTGCTGAAACCGGTTTCCAAGGCGACGATCCACATGCCGCTGTCGCTTGATACCGGCCATCTGCGGGACGCCCTTCTACAGACGCTTGAGGTGCGTCGCGGGATAGAATGCGAGGCCTGCATGGTCGCCGCGAGAAAGCGGACCGACACGGATCTCGTCCTCATCGAACAGAACCTCAACGAGATGGAACGCGTCCATATCGAGAAAGGCACATCAGGCCCGGAAGACCTCGCCTTCCATCTCGCCATCTATGATGCGACCCACAATCCGCTTTTTCGCCAGCTTCTTGAACAGATGCGCGAAACCTTCTGGCAGTTCTGGGAACACCCGTTCGAGCGCGAGGATTTTGCTCGCCGCTCCTTTCCCTTTCATCGCACGCTCTTCAACGCCATCGCTGCCCAGGATGTTGAGGCCGCGCGAGAAGAAACACTGAAGATCCTCGATGTCGTCGAGGAAGATATCAAGGAAATGTCCAAATGAATAACGGCGCGAACGCGTTCGATCTTGCCTCGCTCATCACCGCACACGACGAAGGAAACTTCGCGGAAGCGGTCGTGCCGCCGATCTTCCAGACCTCGCTTTTCACCTTCTCGAACTATGACGACATGATCGCTTCCTATCGCGGCGAGAAGGTTCGCCCGATCTATACCCGCGGGCTCAATCCGACTGTTCGCATGTTTGAGGAAATGCTGGCAAAGCTTGAAGGAGCCGAAGACGCGTTAGGTTTTGCAAGCGGCATGGCGGCGATCTCGTCGACGGTGTTGTCCTTCGTCGAGCCGGGCGACCGTATCGTTGCGGTCAAACACGTCTATCCAGATGCCTTCCGGCTCTTCGGCACGATCTTGAAGCGCATGAAGGTCGAGGTGACCTATGTGGATGGCCGCGACGAAGAGGCCGTCGCAAAGGCACTGCCCGGAGCCAAGGTATTCTATATGGAAAGCCCAACGAGTTGGGTCATGGACGCCCACGACGTCGGTGCGCTCGCGGCACTCGCTAGGAAGCATGGCCTGGTCACGATGATCGACAACAGCTGGGCGAGCCCGTACTTCCAGCAGCCAATATCGCTCGGCGTCGATATCGTCATCCATTCGGCCTCGAAGTATCTCGGCGGCCACAGCGACGTCGTCGCTGGCGTCGTCGCTGGCTCCAAAGAGATGATCGCCCGCATCAAGGCGGAGGCCTATCCTTATCTCGGCGGTAAGCTCTCGCCCTTTGATGCGTGGCTTTTGATCCGCGGCCTGCGCACATTGCCGATCCGTATGCGCGCGCATGAGGCAGCTGCGATGACGATCGCCAAGCGGCTGAAGGAGCTCGACGTGGTGGAGACGGTTTGCCATCCGGGCCTTGCCAATCGCCTGCCGTCCGGTCTCAACGGCACTTCGGGCCTGTTTTCCTTCATATTCCGTGAGGGCGTCGATATTCGTGCCTTCGCCGATCACCTCAAGCTCTTCAAACTGGGAGTGAGCTGGGGTGGACATGAAAGCCTGATCGTACCAGGCGAGGTCGTCCTTCAGCAGAAGGCGCAACCGAATTCCGCGCATACCTTCGGGATCCATGCACGGTCCGTACGCCTCCACGTCGGTCTCGAAGGAACCGAGGCCCTGTGGAAGGACATCGAGGCGGCATTGGCGGTCGCCTCTTAAGTTCACAACCTGAAAAACCTGAAAAGGGGGAGCAAGCATGAAAAGACTGATCACCGCCACTTTACTCGCCACGATGATGGCCGGTACGGCACTCGCCGATACCACACTGAAACTGGTCGAGGTTATCACCAGCCCCGAGCGTACGGAGACGCTGAAGTCGATCGTCGGCAAGTTCGAGGCTGCAAACCCCGGGACCAAGGTCGACATCATCTCGCTGCCCTGGAACGAAGCCTTCCAGAAGTTCGCCACCATGGTTTCGGCCGGCGACACTCCCGACGTCATGGAAATGCCCGACACCTGGCTTTCCCTCTATGCCAACAACGGCATGCTCGAAAGCCTCGAACCTTACCTCGCCAAGTGGGAGCACACCAAGGGCCTGACGCCGCGCGCGCTTGAACTCGGCCGCGATGTCAAGAACACCGCCTACATGCTGCCTTACGGCTTCTACCTGCGTGCGCTGTTCTACAACAAGAACCTTTTCAAGGAAGCCGGCGTTTCCGAACCGCCGAAGACGCTCGACGATTTCGTGGCCGCCTCCGAAAAGGTCTCCAAGCTTCCCGGCAAGTCGGGTTACTGCCTGCGCGGCGGTCCGGGCGGCCTGAACGGCTGGGTGATGTTCGGCGCGACAATGGCCGGCTCCAACAAGTTCTTCAACGAGGATGGCACCTCGACGATGAACAGCGAAGGCTGGGCAAAGGGTCTCGAATGGGTCGTCGACCTCTACAAGAAGGGCCTGACGCCGAAGGACAGCGTCAACTGGGGCTTCAACGAAACCGTCGCCGGATTCTACTCCGGCACCTGCGCGATGCTCGACCAGGATCCGGACGCTCTGATCGCGGTTGCCCAGCGCATGAAGCCGGACGATTTCGGGGTGACCAAGATGCCAGTCGGTCCAAGCGGCAAGGGCTTCACCACAATCGGTTTCGCTGGCTGGTCGATGTTCACCACCAGCCAGAACAAGGATCTGTCCTGGAAGCTGATCGAGACGCTTGAATCGCCGGAAGGCAATATCGAGTGGAACAAGCGTACGGGCGCTCTTCCGGTTCACACCTCGGCCGAAAAGGATCCCTTCTACGCAGGCGATCAGTTCAAGGGTTGGTTCGAAGAGCTGGCCGACCCGAACATCGTTCCGACCGTGATGCCGACCTACCTGGAAGAGTTCGCCTTCTTCAAAGACTCGCTCGCCATCAAGACGACGCAGCAGGCGCTTCTCGGCGACATCACGCCGAAGGAGCTGGCTGACCAGTGGGCAGATTATCTGACCAAGGCGCAGCAGAAGTTCCTCGCCAAGAAGTAACGGCCCACCGGCGGCGGACCTGTCCGCCGCCTCTTTCACTGTCTTGCGACGGCGCAGATTGCGCCGCGAAACGGATTTTGCCTGATGACCCTCACTGCCGATACGCTGGAAAGGCGCCAGGACAGACGCCCCTGGCTGAAGCGCATCGCTGATGCCTCCGAACCCTACCTCTATAGTGCGCCGTCACTGGTCCTGATCATTGCGGTGATGCTGGTGCCACTGGTGATCGGGGTGTCCTATGCGTTTCGCGACATCCAGCTGCTCAATCCGTTTTCGGGCGGCTTCATCGGGCTCGAGCATTTCCGGGCGCTGTCGAAAGACGCAGCCTTCTATGGTGCGCTGAAGAATACGCTCTTGTGGACAGGCGCCTCCGTCCTGTTGCAATTCATCTTCGGCCTCATTCTGGCGCTGCTGCTCGACAAACCGTTCTGGGGCAGGGGCGTCGTGCAGGCTCTGGTCTTTCTGCCCTGGGCCGTTCCCTCCTTCCTCGCCGGCCTGAACTGGGCCTGGTTGTTCAATCCGGTGATAGGGCCGATCCCGCACTGGCTTTTTGCGCTTGGCCTGATGAGCGAACCCGCCAACATCCTCTCCGATCCGCAACATGCGATGTGGGGACCGATCATCGCCAACGTCTGGTGGGGCATTCCCTTCTTCGCGATCACCTTACTTGCCGCTCTCCAGGCAATTCCGCGTGATCTCTACGAGGCAGCTTCCATCGACGGCGCCGGCTGGTTCCAGCGCTTCCGCTCGATCACCTTGCCCTTCCTTGCGCCGACGATTGCCATCACCGTGCTGCTTCGCACCGTCTGGGTGTCCAACTTCGCCGACCTGATTGTCGTCATGACCGGCGGTGGGCCGGCCGACCGGACGCAGATCGTCGCAAGCTACATCTTCACGCAGGCGTTCAAGCGCCTGGACTTCGGATACGCCTCGGCGATCGCGCTGGTGCTGCTGGTGCTGCTGCTTGCCTATTCGATGCTGATCATCCTGCTGCGGCAGACCCTGCTGAACAAGGATTGATGCCATGAAGCGATCCATTCTCCCTACCATCGCGCATCGCCTGGCCATTCTCTGCTACATCGTCTTCGCGCTGTTTCCGCTGTTCTGGCTTCTCAAGGTATCGGTGACGCCGAACGACCTGCTCTATACCGAGGGCGTTCGGATGTGGCCGTCGCGCACGACCTGGGAACACTATTCCTTCGTCATCCAGCACAGCGCCTTCCCGACTTTCTTCAAGAACAGCCTGATCGTCTCGGCCTCGACGGCGATCGTCGTGACGATGTGCGCCTCTCTTTCCGGCTATGCGCTGTCGCGCTTTAACTTCCGGGCCAAGTATTGGATCGTCGCGTTAATGCTTTTGACGCAGATGTTCCCGCTCGTCATGCTGGTGGCCCCGATCTTCAAGATCCTGACGCCACTGCATCTGACGAACAGCCTCACCGGCCTCGTTGTCGTCTACACCGCCTTCAACGTGCCCTTCGCTACCTTCCTGATGCAGTCCTTCTTCGACGGCATTCCGAAGGATCTCGAGGAGGCGGCCATGATAGACGGTGCAACGCAGTTCACCGCCTTCCGGCAGATTATCCTGCCGCTGACGTTGCCCGGCATCGCGGCAACGCTCGGCTTCGTCTTCACCGCCGCGTGGAGCGAACTGCTCTTTGCCCTCATGCTGATCAACGGCAATGACGCGGCAACCTTCCCGGTCGGGCTTCTGACCTTTGTTTCCAAATTCTCCGTGGATTTCGGGCAGATGATGGCGGCGGGCGTGCTCGCGCTCATCCCGGCCGGTCTCTTCTTCCTGCTCATCCAGCGTTATCTCGTCCAGGGCCTGACGGCCGGCGCGGTCAAGGGTTAATCAAAATGGCATCGATCGATATCCAGAACGTCAAGAAGGCCTATGGTCCCGTCAAGGTGCTGCACGACGTCGACCTTAGGATCAAGGACGGCGAGTTCGTCGTGCTCGTCGGCCCATCCGGCTGCGGCAAGTCGACCCTGCTGCGAATGATCGCGGGACTCGAGGACGTCACCGGCGGTGAGATCCGCATTGCCGGCAACCGCGTCAACGAACTGCATCCGAAGGACCGTGACATCGCCATGGTGTTCCAGTCATACGCCCTTTATCCGCACATGAATGTCGCCGGCAACATGAGCTACAGCCTGAAGCTAAGAAAGACGGCCAAGGAAAAGATCTCCAGCGCTGTCGGTGCTGCCGCCTCCAAGCTCGGTCTCGACCCGCTGCTCGAACGCAGGCCGAAGGCGCTTTCAGGCGGTCAGCGTCAGCGCGTGGCCATGGGCCGCGCCATAGTGCGCCAACCGAAGGCCTTCCTCTTCGACGAGCCGCTGTCGAACCTCGACGCACGCCTGCGCGAACAGATGCGTGCCGAAATCAAGAAGCTGCATGGCGACCTCAAGGCGACGTCGATCTACGTCACCCACGACCAGATCGAGGCGATGACGCTCGCCGACCGGATCGTTGCCATGCACGGCGGCGTCGTGCAGCAGGTCGGCAGCCCGCTCGAGCTTTATGATACGCCTGCCAACCTCTTCGTCGCCGGCTTCATCGGCTCGCCGGGCATGAATTTCCTCGACGCGACCTATGCGGATGGTGGTGTTCGCCTGAAGGACGGAACGGTCGTCCCGCTCGCCGCACCCCTGTCACTCGCAAACGGCGCAAAGGTGACACTGGGGATTCGGCCGGAGCATGTGGTCATTACCGATCAGGGTGGCCTGAACGCGAACGTCGAATTGGTCGAACCGACCGGCTTCGGCATCATCCTGCACCTGTCGCTGCACGCTCTGCCATTCAAGATCTTCACGCTCGACCGGACCGCGCTGACATCCGGTCCGACGATCAACGTGTCGTTCCCCGCGCAGCATCTGCACGTCTTCGACGCGGATGGAAACAGGGCAAAATAGGCGAGCAGCCTCAGCCGTGGGCGAGGCTGCCGCGCAGAACGGCACTATTGAAGTCTGGTCGCGGCGTCGGAATAACAACCGGTATCACGGCCTCCTTGCTGGCGGGCACCACCGCTTCGGTCGCCGGCAGCGCCGGTTCCGCACCTGAAATGGCCACTGTGCCCGGCATCGGGATCGGCACCGGAACGGTCGTCGGTACGAGTACCTCAAACTGCGCCGGCATCTTGCTCTGGCCAGGCAGGTAGTTCATCGCGACTTCGTAGGCGGGCAGGGGCGCCGGCGTCTGTAGCTCGCCGTCCCGCCCACGCTTCTCGTAGAACGCATTGCCGCCGGCAATCGTTACGTAGTGCATATTGCGATACGGGAACGACAGGCCGTCTGTGTGGAAGAACATCGCGTTCTTGACGCCTGGATGCCGTTCGCCGCGGAAAATTGCATCTGCAGCGTCCGTCAGTTCAACCTCAGCCGTCGGCTCGACTTCGCGCGTCATCACGCCAGGCGCAAACTGCCTCTGTTGGGCAACGACGCCGCAGATTGAATCGGGATAGGCCCCCGATGTCAGACGGTTCATGACCACCGTTCCGACCGCCATGTAGCCGTCGCGATCAGAATGCTCGGATTCGAAGTACATTGCCCGCTTGAGGCAATCGCGGTCCTTGGCCGTGTAATTGAAAGTAACTTTGGTTGACTGCGCCGCTTGCGCCGCATTCTTGGGCTTGCTGACCTGGCTCGCCACCTTCGAAGCCGGTTGCTGTGCGGTCGTGCAGCCCGCCGCTGCCACGCCCGCCAACAGGATCCCGGCGAGAGATTTTCCCAACGCTATATGCGCCCTCAATGTCAGGTGCCCCCTATTTAGAGTAGTAAGCCCTTCTCGATTAAGTGGTCGCTTTTTTACCTGCGTTTAAGGTAAATTTCAAACCCAATCAGTATCACAATTTGATTTGGCCGCTTTTGGCCCGCCTGCACAGGCTGATTAGCGCTCTCGCCACCCACTGAAAACAGCGACACTTTCCATCACAGGTCACACTTTCAAAGCGGATGCAACCGCCGAAACCAGCGTGCCGCTCCAGCCTGATTCGATCGACTAACGACCGCGTCGGCCCTTCATTTGTCGTCGGACCGGAACAACTTCCATCGCGTTGGTCGAAAGGCGATCCTCGTGCGGTCGAGGGCGCCGGCCTGCGCTGGCGATAGTTCCAATTCGATCGGCGGATGCCCCTTGCCGATGTCGACCTCGATGTGGCGCGTACCAGCGACGCGCCGGCTCGTCGTCAGCAAACCGGCGATGCAGCCGCCACAGCCATCGCGCAATTCAATGTCGTGCGGCCGGAAATATAGTTGAGCGTCTCCATCCGCTTCGCCCTCGACCTTGAGGCCGAGCGGCCTATCCTCGAACCAGATCTCTCCACCGTTGACCCTGACGTCGAGACAGTTGGACTGTCCGACAAAGCCGAAGACGAAGGGGGAGTTCGGATTGTCGTAAACCTCATCGGGGGTTCCGACCTGCTCGATCGCGCCCTGGCTCATGACAACGACGCGGTCAGCAAGCTCCATCGCCTCGTCCTGGTCATGCGTGACGAAGACCGTCGTGTGACCCGTGCGATCATGGATCTCGCGCAGCCATTTGCGCAGATCCTTGCGAACTTGGGCGTCGAGGGCGCCGAAAGGCTCATCGAGCAGCAGTACATTCGGTTCGACCGCCATGGCGCGTGCGAGCGCGACGCGCTGGCGCTGGCCGCCGGAAAGCTGAGCCGGATAACGCTTCTCAAGACCCGAGAGCTGGACAAGTTCAAGCAACTCCAACGCCCGCCGGCGAATTTCCGCCTTGGGCGGGCGCCGTGAGCTATCGCGCACCTTCAGGCCAAAGGACACATTTTCCAGCACTGTCATATGCCTGAACAAGGCATAGTGTTGGAACACGAAGCCGATGTTGCGCTGCTGCACGGTCTTCTTTGACGCGTCCTCGTCTCCGAAATAGATCAACCCTTCCGTCGGGCTCTCCAGGCCAGCAATGAGCCGCAACAGCGTCGTCTTGCCCGATCCGGACGGGCCGAGCAGCGCGATCAACTCGCCGGAGCGGATATTGAGCGAGACGTCGTGCAGCGCCGGAAAGCGTTCGAATTCCTTGCGCAGGTTTTGTACGCGAACTTCCATTCTAATTCCTTCAGTGCCGTCGGCTGGCGGCGATTTCTTCGCTGTATCGCATCTCGAGCAGCGTCTTCAAAACAAGGGTTACGAGCGCAAGCAAGGCAAGCAGCGTGGCGACGGCGAACGCGCCGGTGAAATTGTACTCGTTATAGAGAATTTCCACCTGCAGCGGCATGGTGTTCGTCTGTCCCCGGATGTGACCGGAAACCACGGATACAGCCCCGAATTCGCCCATGGCGCGGGCATTGCAAAGCAATACACCATAGAGCAGGCCCCATTTGATATTAGGCAAGGTCACGTGCCAGAAGGTCTGCCAGCCGCTGGCGCCGAGCGAAATCGCCGCCTCTTCGTCGCTCGTACCTTGCTCTTGCATCAGCGGAATCAGTTCACGCGCCACGAACGGGAAGGTGACGAACATGGTCGCCAGGATCAATCCCGGCACGGCAAACAGGATCTTGATGTCATGAGCGCTCAGCCATTGGCCGAGGTGGGTGTTGGCACCAAGCAGCAAGACGAAAACGAGGCCGGAAATAACAGGCGAGACCGAAAACGGCAGGTCGATCAACGTTGTCAGGAAAGCCTTGCCCTTGAACTCGAACTTGGCAATCGCCCAGGCGGCCGCGATGCCAAAGGTCAGATTGAGGGGAACGCTGACGCCGGCCACGATGAGGGTCAGGCGAATAGCCGAAAAGGTCTCCTCGTCCTGCAGCGCCTCGAGGAACGGACCCGCACCCTTGCGGAACGCCTCGACGAAGACGGCCGCCAGCGGCAGAAGCAGGATCAGCGTCAGGAAGACCAGCGAGGCAAGGATCAGCGTCCAGCGCGCAAACCGATGTTCGGTGACGGCGGAGCGCACCTTTGTCGGCTGAAGGCTCGTATCAAACGCCATAGCCGTACCTCCGTCTGCGCCAGCTCTGGATGAGGTTGATGATCAGCAGCATGGCAAACGAAATCACCAGCATCATTGCGGCGATGCCCGTTGCTGCGGCATAGTTATATTCCTCGAGCTTGATGACAATCAGCAACGGTGCGATCTCCGACCGGAACGGAAGGTTGCCGGCAATGAAGATTACCGAGCCGTATTCGCCGACACCGCGGGCAAAGGCGAGAGCGAAGCCTGTCAGGGCCGGCGGCATCAAGCCCGGCAGCAGCACGCGGAAAATCGTCTGCAGGCGCGTGGCGCCAAGCGTTGCGGCAGCTTCCTCCACCTCCTTGTCGATCTCCTCCATGACAGGTTGAACCGTGCGCACCACGAAGGGCAAGCCGACAAAGACAAGCGCGATGACGATACCGAGTGGCGTGAAAGCGATCTTGATGCCCAGCGGCGTCAGGAACTGGCCGATCCAGCCGTTCGGCGCATAAAGGGTCGCCAGCGCGATACCAGCAACCGCGGTCGGCAACGCGAAAGGCAGATCGACCATTGCGTCGATGATGCGCTTGCCAGGGAACCGGTAGCGCACGAGCACCCAAGCCAGCACGACGCCGAAAACGACGTTGATGCAGGCGGCCGCAAAGGCGGCGCCAAAGCTGATGCGAAGGGCGCTCAGGGTACGAGGATCGAAGGCGATGGCGAAGAATTTTTCCCAGCCAAGCTCGCTCGACCGCCAGGCGAGGCCTGAAAGCGGGATGAGGATCAGAAGGGTGAGCCAGGTCAAGGTAAGGCCGAGCGCCATTCCAAAGCCTGGAATGACGCTCGGCCGTCTGAACCGCCACCGCGTGGGGCTATGTGATCTCATGCGACGTATTATTGTGCCGGCTTGTAGATTTGGTCAAATACGCCGCCATCGCCGAAGAACTTCGGCTGCGCTTCTTTCCAGCCGCCGAAATCGTCGATCGTCGCAAGTTTCAGGTTCGGGAAGCGCGCAATGTCAGCCTTGTCTGCAGCTTCCGGCTTGATCGGCCGATAGAAGTGCTTGGCCGCGATCTTTTGCCCCTCGTCCGAATAGAGATAGTTCAGATAGGCTTCGGCGACCTTGCGAGTGCCCTTTTTGTCGACATTGCCATCCACAACGGCGACCGGCGGGTCAGCCCGGATCGAGAACGCCGGGGTGACGATCTCGAACTGGTCGGGACCGAGCTCTTCGAGCGAAAGGTAGGCCTCGTTTTCCCAGGCCAGGAGAACGTCGCCGAGACCGCGCTGAACGAAGGTCGTCGTTGCACCGCGCGCGCCGGTGTCGAGAACCGGAACATGCTGCAGCAGCTTCGTCACGTATTCCTGCGCCTTGGCGTCATCACCACCATTCGCCTGCTTGGCCCAGGCCCAGGCCGCCAGGAAGTTCCAGCGCGCACCACCAGAGGTCTTCGGGTTCGGCGTAATCACCTGGACGTCGTCCTTTACCAGGTCGGCCCAGTCCTTGACGCCCTTCGGATTGCCCTTGCGAACCAGAAAGACGATCGTAGAGGTGTAAGGCGTCGAGTTATTCGGAAACTTCGTTTTCCAATCCGCAGGAATCTTGCCAGTCTTCTTAGCGATCGCGTCAATGTCGCCCTCGAGGGCAAGGGTAACGACATCGGCATCAAGCCCATCGATGACCGACCGCGCCTGCGCGCCAGAGCCGCCATGCGAAGCCTTGATGGTGACAGCCTCACCGGTGTCCTTCTGCCACTTGGCAGCGAAGGCGGCATTGAAATCCTTATACAGTTCCCTCGTCGGATCGTAGGATACGTTGAGAAGCGTCTGATCCGCGAATGCGGGCGCGACGGCGCCGATTGCGACACTGCCTGCCAGCGCCACAGCCGCGAGAAGCCGTGTGATCCTTATTGACTGCATAGAAACCTCCTTCGTTGGTGGCCGAAACTCTACCAAGTTGGTCGTATAATGAAACGAAGAATGTTTCTGTTCCGCCATGCTCTCTGGAATGCCATCCCAATTGAAGCGCGCTTTCGAAATGGACTTGCTCGATTTGATGATCACAATTCCGGTAAAGCCTCGGACTAAGCTCGCGGAGGCCGAGCTGGGCATTGCCAGGAAGACGGAAAGCGCAACTTAACGCCCCGAAAATCTACCTGTTCGTCAAACGCGCGAGTCGGCCAGAAAATCCGAATAGAGCTCTTCGGCAGTCTTTGCCTTGCGCATGGCCGCCAGAATGCCCGGCGTCTGCAGCTGACGCGCGATTGCTGCCAGCACGTTCAGATACTCGCCGCGGCTTGCTTCGCCAAACAAAAGCGCGAAGACGATATCAGTCGGAACATCGTCCACCGCCTCGAAATCGAGTGGCCGGGCGTAGCGTAGCAGCAAGCCACGCGGATGCGTCATCCCCTCCACCACGGCATGCGGAACAGCGACACCATTGCCGATACCCGTCGAGCCAAGGCTCTCGCGGCTTTCCAAGGCGTGCAGTATCTTCTTTCCTTCAATTCCGAAGGCGAGGGCAGCTTTTTCGGCAATCGCCTGCAATCCTCTCCATTTCGTCGCAACCGAAACACCGATGAATGTGTGCTCAGGACGGATGATCAGCGAAAGGTCCATGAAGTCTCTCTTGTCATTTGTGCAAGGCCGCGTCGGCGGGCGCCGCGGCTGACACCCGATTAGCGCCGCTTCCAATGCCGCAAACTGATTTCCCGGGCCGACATTGTTCTGCGTTCATATGTCCAGACGAGATAAAGGTTCGAGCACGAAAGCCGACCTCAGATATAAACATCGCATAAGGATCGTCCAAATGTCTGGTGGACGCTCCAAGCTTTAATGCCCAGGGACGTCGCAGTCTGAGGGGCAAGGGCCTCGACCCTGGTCGTGCCGATCTGAAAAGATTGAGCAATTCATCGCATCATGAGCAAAAGCCTTCGAAACGCGATTGAACTTCGAAGGCTTCGGGCCCTATAGTGCTTGCCAAAGCCGCGCTGATTTGATCGGTGCGGGGAGGCAACGGGAAGGAAACAGAAGAATGGCCAAAGTCCGCGCGCTGGTGCTCGAACGCCAGCATGAACTTGCGCTCCGTGATATCGACCTGCCGATGGATACGGGTCCCGGCCAGGTGAAGATCAAGATCCACACGGTTGGCGTCTGCGGCTCCGATGTCCACTATTACACCCACGGCAAAATCGGCCCATTCGTCGTCAACGAGCCGATGGTGCTCGGTCATGAAGCCGCCGGCACGGTAGTCGAAGTCGGCGCTGGCGTGACGCATCTCGAGGTCGGCGACCGTGTCTGCATGGAACCCGGCATCCCCGATCCCAATTCCAAGGCGAGCCGGCTTGGCATGTATAATGTCGATCCCGCTGTCACCTTCTGGGCGACGCCACCGATCCACGGCATCCTGACATCAGAGGTCGTTCATCCCGCCAATTACACCTATAAGCTGCCCGACAATGTCAGCTTCGCAGAAGGCGCCATGGTTGAGCCCTTTGCAGTCGGCATGCAGGCCGCGACAAAGGCGAAGATCGTCCCCGGCGATACCGCCGTCGTCCTTGGCGCCGGCCCGATCGGCACCATGGTGGCGATCGCCGCGCTTGCCGGCGGCTGCGCCCGCGCCATCGTCGCCGACCTCGCTCAGCCGAAACTCGATATCGCCGCGCAGTATCAGGGTGTCATCCCCGTCAATATCCGCGAGAAGAACATCGTCGAGGAAGTTGCGCGCCTGACGGATGGCTGGGGCGCCGATGTGATCTTCGAATGCTCCGGCTCGCCGAAGGCTTGGGAGACCATCATGGAGCTGCCGAGACCGGGCGGCGTCATCGTTGCCGTCGGCCTGCCGGTCAATCCGATCGGCCTCGACGTATCGACCGCATCGACCAAGGAAATCCGCATCGAGACCGTCTTCCGATACGCCCACCAGTACGAACGCTCGATCGCCCTGCTTGGCTCCGGCCGTGTCGACCTGAAGCCGCTGATTTCCGAGACATTCGGCTTCGAGGATTCCATCACTGCCTTCGACCGCGCCGTCGAGGCGCGTCCAGGCGACGTGAAGCTGCAGATCGTGATGGAATAAATCGACGACGCGGCACGCACGGCGGCTCAAGGAAGAGCCGCCGAACCGAGATGCTGCGAGACAGGAAAATCTCCGTATGCCGGACCTCGTCGGGAACAGTCCGGAACGGCTCGCAGCGTCGGAAGGCGAAGGCTTCGTACAACGCGACGGCCTGCCTCATCTAGATCGTCGTGTGCGCCAGTTCGGTGCGCGGCTTGGCGAATCGCGTCCAGCGCCGCCGCCATCAAGGCATGACCGATGCGTCGCCCCCGAAAGGCTGGATCAACGTAGAATTTGTGGACTTCGCCTGCCTGTGCGTCAAAGGCGTTGAAACCGATGCAGCCGGCCGGCACGCCGCTCCAATTCGCAACGAGCATTAGCGCCTCCGCCGAGCCGAATTGCTGGGCGAGGCTATCGCCGGTCTGTCGGTGATAGAGTTAAGGATCAAGTCCGCCGGATCGGCCACATCCCATTCGCCAAGCGCCGGGGAGAAAAATGCGCAGGTCTCCCTCTTTGGTCCTCGCGACTGATATCGAGATCATCCTGCGCCCCTTCGTTGTCTTTGGCCCGAGACTTCAAGGCGTCAGTTCGTCTGCGCCCCCTCCGCATCAGCCCACTCACACTCGAATGCCAGTACAGGCCTTGCGAATCCCTTGAGATCCCGCCGTGATGCATTGGCGAAGAGATCGGCTGCGCCGTGCTCGCGAAAGATGTTCTCCGAAACCAGGATCTGATCGACCCCGGCCGCTGCACAAAGCCGCGCGGCCAGTTGCACGGTTGAGCCGAAGATGTCCCGGCTGTCCTCGATCGGCTCGCCACAATCAAGCCCGATCCTGACATGGATGGGTTCCGGCGTGCCGCCGTTGTAGATCCTGAATTCGCGCTGGATGCTGATCGCGCATCCGACGGCCGCGTGGGTGGAGATGAAGGAGGCCATGATGCCGTCACCGGTGTGCTTGACCTCCCGCCCTTCGCATTGTGCCAGGCAGCGGCGAACGATGGCATCGTGCGCCCGCACGAGTTCGGCAGCCATCCGGTCGCCAAGCCGCGATGTCATCTCCGTCGAGCCTACGATGTCGGTAAACAGGATCGCTCTATGGCCGGCATCCCGTTCGACGCCGGTCTCGCCGGCCTTCTGTTCAGGTTCGTGAATGCGTCCAAGAAACGCTTCGACAGCCGATAGCGCCACCTCGACTACTTCGCCGGCAATATAACCATGGGCTTCGCGATGCACGCACTGCGCGGTTTCGGCATCCGGCGCATCGATCAGACAGAATGCGGTCCCGCGCCGCTGGTCGTACCAATAGGTGAGGAACTTCACCCCATACCTATCTTCGACAGCCAGATCCTTGCGATGCGCTTCTGCAATGTCTTCTGCGGATGTACCCGCAAGATCATGCCGGTCCATGAAGATAGCCACGTTCGTGCATCCTTCGGAGAGCCCCTCAGCATTGGCCGCATCCTACGCCGTTGCCACCGCAACGTCCACAGCACGGGACGTCGAGCCTCAGAGCATCGTCGTGCCCACCACTTCGCAGAGCCAGCCGCGGAAGGAAGCCATCGCCGGGGTCTCCGGTCGGGACTGCAGCCGGGTTAGCCAATAGCTGCCCGTGGTGACAGTGATGTCGAAGGGTTGGCGGATCGCCTCGGCAAGCAGATGCCTGGAGAACATCAGCGTCGGCGCCAGCGCAACGCCGACGCCCTGCAGCGCGGCCTCCATCATGGCAAGCGATGAATCAAAGACGATGTTTTTCAACGGCAGCAGGCTCGCCTCCATCCCGGCGGCAGCAAACCATTGCGACCACTCATCGGCCCGATACGATCGCAGCAACGTCTGCTTCAGGAGGTCGCCCGGCGCGCTCAGTTGCGCGGCGATCTCGGGCACGCAGAGGGCTGATAGCGGCGCCTCCAAGAGCCGCAACGCCTCGATGCCATGCCACGCACCCGAACCGAAACGGATCGCGTAGTCCAGCCCCTCGGCGGCGATATCGACCCGGTTGTTGTTGGTTGAGAGGCGCAGATCGATGAAGGGGTACTGGGCTTGAAAGGCACGCAACCTCGGCAGCAGCCAGCCGACGGCAAAGGTGCCGACAGCGCCGATGCGCAGCACTTCGCGATAGTGCCCGCCCTCGAACTGCTCCAGTGTTCCGGCGATCCGGTCGAAGGCATCACGTAGCGCCGGCAGCAGTGTCTCGCCTTCGCTGGTCAGCATCAGCCCGCGAGGCAGCCGTTCGAACAGCGTCACATTCAACCGCGTTTCCAGGCTCTTGACCTGATGGCTGACGGCAGCCTGCGTGACGCAAAGCTCAATCGCGGCCTTGGTGAAGCTGAGGTGCCGGGCGGATGCTTCAAAAGCTCTGAGCGCATTCAGCGGCAGATGCGGACGAACCATTGGACACCCAAATTTTTCTAATGCTTCGCTCTAGATATCGTCGTTTGAGACGGGCGTACAGGCCTCGTATATCAATCGCGCCTGACCCGATCCGCTTCGTGAAAACCGCCGAAACCGTCGGATTGCCCGATATCTCAATGCATTTTGCATTGGACGCCCGCCGCGGTGCCGAGACACCGCGACTATTCCACCAACCCGAGGCACCGTATCCATTATGAAAAATATTTCGCAATCCACGCTTGGCATTCTCGCCACCGCTTCAGTCCTCATGGGCGCCGGCGCGCACGCCGCGGAACGCCAGAGCGAGCTTGCCGGCGTCGTCAACGCCATCGCCGTCCCTTTGATGGCGAAGAACAATATCCCCGGTATGGCAATTGCCGTCACAGTCGGCGGAAAGCGTTACACCTACAACTACGGCGTGGCGTCGAAGGCAAGCGGACAGAAGGTGACCGACGCGACGCTCTTTGAAATCGGCTCGGTCAGCAAGACCTTCACCGCAACCCTCGCGGGCTATGCTCAGGCGAGCGGCGACCTCTCCTTTACTGACAGTCCCGCCAAATATCTTCCGGAATTAGCCGCCAGCCGCCTTGCCGGTGCCACGATGCTCGACCTCGGCACCTACACGGCCGGTGGCTTGCCGCTGCAGTTCCCCGATGACGTCACCGACCACAAGGCGATGGTCGGTTACTACAAGAGCTGGAAGCCCGCCTATGCCCCGGGAACCTATCGTGTCTATTCCAATCCCAGCATCGGCTTGTTCGGCTACGCCGCCGCAAAGGCGATGGGTTGGCCCTTCGATGACCTGATGCAGCAGAAGCTTTTTTTGGCACTCGGCCTTAGCCATACCTTCATCACGGTTCCGAAGGCTGACGACGAGAACTACGCCTATGGATACTCAAAGGCTGGCAAGGCCATCCGTGTTTCGCCAGGCGTTTTGGATTCCGAGGCCTATGGCGTGAAAATGTCTGCAAGCGACATGCTGCGCTTTGTCGAAGCCAACATGGATGGCTCCAATCTCGACAAGACCACGCAATCGGCGCTCGCGGCGACCCATACCGGCTATTACAAGGTCGGCAGCATGACCCAGGGCCTCGGTTGGGAAATGTATAATTATCCCACCACCCTCGACCAGCTTTTGGCCGGCAACTCGGCCGACATGACACTGAAGGCCAATGAGATCGAGAAACTGTCGCCGCCAAGGCCGCCGGCGAACAATATGCTTCTGAACAAGACTGGATCGACCAACGGCTTCGGCGCCTATGTTGCCTTCGTGCCATCGAAGAGTATCGGCATCGTGCTCTTCGCCAACAAGAACTATCCGAACAGCGAGCGTGTAAAGGCGGCCTACAAGATATTGGCGACGCTCGACGACGATCTGCCGGCCGCCAACGCCGACTGAGCGTCTGCAGATAGGGGATAAGGCCGCACGGCTCCGGCAATGACATCAATGATTATAGCAGCCTTCGTCCACGCCGCACCGATCAACACGATAGTGAGCCGTCCGTCGCGGATAAACTGCAATGCTTTGCGGCGAGGGGGGATCGGCGCCGGGTGCGAAGGAAGGACGTGAGCTTCCGCATCAACGGTCCGCAGAAAATGGTCTCCCTCCAGTTGAACCTCGGACGTGCCTGTGTGGCACACATGGTCCCCCGAAGAAGCGAGGGCTCCCTCCGGCAGTGCTGCAGAGGGACCGGAGTTGCGGGCATAAACCGCCGAACGGGGCGCTCGGAAGCGCCATATTGTTTTTACTTCAGCAAGGCAATTTTCGGCGCCCCGTCTGAGTGAAGTGCAGCCTGATCGCCGCCTAAACCGCCTTCAGATCTCCCAGCAGTGTCGGGATCAACTCGGACACCGTCGGATGGATTGGTACCGCCCATTTCAGCACCGGGTAGGGGGCCTTGGCGTTCATCGCGTCGATGAAGCCGTGGATCGCCTCGTCACCCTCGATCCCAAGGATCGCAGCACCGAGAATCTGTTGCGTCTCTGCGTCGGCGATCACCTTCATCAAGCCCTTGGTCTCGGCGCGCTCATTGGCTCGGCCGACCCGGCTCATCGGACGGGTGGAGATCATGATCTTGCGGCCGGTGGCGCGGGCTTCCTTCTCGCTCATCCCGACACGACCGAGCGGTGGGTCGATGTAGAGCGCATAGGCGAGGATGCGGTCACTGAGCTTGCGGTCCTCACCGTCCAGCAGGTTGGCGGCAGCGATCTCGAAGTCGTTGTAGGACGTATGGGTAAAGGCCCCTCGGCCGTTGCAGTCGCCGAGCGCCCAGATGCCCTCGACATTGGTGGCAAGTCTGTCGTCGACGGTGATGTAGCCTCGCCGGTCAGTGGCAACACCGGCCTTGTCGAGCCCGAGGTCGCCAGTGTTCGGCGTGCGGCCGGTGGCCACAAGCACATGGCTTGCCTCGATCGGCGATTGACCATTGCCGATGCTGACCTCGATCCCGTCGGTCGTCGTCGCGAAGCCGATCCCATCGGCGTCCGTGTGCACGGCTATTCCTTCCGAGCGCAGAATGTCGGCGATCGCATCGGAGATGTCAGCGTCCTCGCGCGACGCGAGCTTCGGGCCACGCTCGATCACCGTCACCTCGGCGCCGAAGCGGCGATACATCTGTGCGAATTCGAGCCCGATATAGCTGCCGCCGATGACGGCAAGATGCCGCGGAAGCTGGTCGAGATGGATGATCGACGTGCTCGTCAGGTAATCGATACTGCCGATCCCTTGCATATCCGGAATGGTCGGCCGCGCACCGACGTTCAGGAAGATCTTCGGAGCCGTCAGCGTGTCGCCATTGACCGTCACCGTACGGGCGTCCTCGAAACGGGCGTGGCCGTAGATGACGGTCATGCCGTCCATGCCGGCAAACCAGTTGATGAGCCCATTGCGGGCGTTCATCGTGACGGCCTCGGCACGCTTGCGCACCACGGTCATGTCAATATCGATGGCGCCCGGGATCAGCACACCATAATCAGCGCCGCGCCGCGCCACATGGGCGGCCCGGGCGCTGGCCACCAGCGTCTTCGTCGGCATGCAGCCGGCGTTGACGCAGGTGCCGCCGAGGAACTTTCGTTCGATCAACGCCACCTTCATGCCCTTCGCAACCATGCGGGCCGCAAGGAAGGGACCGGACTGGCCGGCCCCGATGACGATGGCGTCGAAACTTGGCATCACACTGCTCCCACGATGATGAGCGCGCCGATGATCGCAACCGCGTCCTCGATCAGCGCTGCCGGTCTATCCTTGCCGAAGGCAGCGGCAAGCTTACCACGAGCCACCGCACCGCCAAGCGTGCCGACAACGGCACCGACAATGCCTGCGATCAGCCCGCCTGCGAGCGAGGCGCCGGAGGCGCCGATCGTGGCGCCGGTCAGCGCACCCATGATGATGCGCGCAGAGAACTGCATCGGTACCTTGCGGGAAGGCGTCGAGGGCAGCTGGTCGGTAATCAGTTCGACCACGGCAAGCAGGCTGAACACCCACGGCGTCCAGCGATATCCCATAAAAGCAAGCGGTGTCTGCGAGACATCAAACCAGCTGAGAGCCACGCCCCAGGCAACGGCGGCCGGCGCCATCATGGCCCGAAGCCCTGCGACAATGCCGATCAAAAATGCGAGAAACAAAAGCATGTGACCCATCTCCTATGCCGCGCACAATTTAATCGCGGTCATGGAAAGCTGGCACAATGTCGCGCGGCTTTCAATTTGCCCGATGGTTGGCTTGACTCAATTCGCGAATGCGGCAATGCCGGTGACGGCGCGGCCGAGGATCAGCGCGTGGACGTCATGTGTCCCCTCATAGGTGTTGACCACCTCGAGG
>NZ_JACHZA010000033.1:0-28650 GCF_014193305.1 Rhizobium sp. BK181 | reverse complement strand
GCGCGCCGTCACCTACCTGCACCACCTGCAGCCGGAGGACACTGACCTCGACGACAACGACGAAGGGCAGGCGGCGTGAGCCGCCTGCCTCTCCCGCATCAAACGGCTGGCGATCTCGTCCTGTAACCTCGGGATCGCTTCTCCTTTAGCAGATGAAGAAACGTGTCCACCGCAGCCTGTTCATGGGCGAAATGTTCGATCCTGACCTGGCCCCGCGTGCCGATACGTCCCCATCGCCGCGTCAGACAGGCATCTCCAAACAGACTAGCGGAAACCTCGAGCGCATAAAATCGCGCCACGTTCCGGTTGGCGTCCTTCCGCTCGATGTAGAGGTGATAGGGCTGTTGAAGCATGGAGACAGATTCGCTTCCGGCAGCCTCCTCGTCCAACGAGAGTTTTGAATCGATCCGCGCTGATCGATTCAAGTTCGTGAACAATGGCCACCACAGCGCCGGACTCGAGATCTTGAAAGCCGGTGGCCAGTCATGCTTCCGGTTCCATGCAGCATCACGGTCATTGCGTTCCGAGATTTGCGCATCCAAGGCTTGTCATTGCCTGCTGCCCGTTTATGGTTTGCATCGCAGGGGTTCACAGGAGGTGGCACATGCCGACAGGAACAGTAAAATTCTTCAATCAGGACAAGGGATTTGGCTTCATCCAGCCAGACGATGGGTCGGGCGATACGTTTGTTCACATCTCGGCTGTGCAGCGGTCCGGCCTGGATGGCCTGCGCGAAGGCCAGAAGGTAAGCTACGACATCGTCGCTGACCGTCGGTCCGGCAAGTCATCGGCTGAAAACATCAAGGCCCTTTGATATCGCGCTCCTTCGTCTCCGGCTGAGGAGGCGGGATCCCGGTCCAGGCGCGACTACAATGGGGACAAACCCTTTGAGCGAAAGAAGAGCGCGTCCTATCCCGAAGCGCTCTTTTTGATCGTCACATCTTGCTGCGACCGATCGCAACAAGGTCCTCTTCCTCGTCGCGTTGTCTGCCGCCCAGAGCAGCGGCGGCGGACGCAATGAAGGCCCCGATCAATAGCGACAGCGAGCCGAGCATGGCAGTGGTCGCAGACGCCTTTCTTGCCTTGTCAGCCGCCGTTTGGGCTGCTGTCTTGGCGTCATCGATCTGTTTCAGGACCGTGTCGACCCGGCCGCGGGCATCGGCTTCAGACAAGCCGGTGCGAGCGGCAACGATGGAGGCGATATATGTTTTGTCCTGATCAGGGATCGAACCATTCTTTGCGCCTTGCAACAGGATGCGGGAAATCTCGGCCGTCGCAGCACCATTGGTTTCACCGGCGCGGTCTGCCGTCTGTTGCTCGGGTCGGAGAAGAGCGTCAGTGAAGTACGAGGTCGCGAGATCAGGCCCCGAGGACGATGCTGCAGCTGCGCCGCCTGCCACTGTAGCGCCGGTTGCAATCGTGCCGACGGCACTTGCTCCCGCACTTGCCAGCGAGGTTAATGACGATGCGAGAAAGCCAGCCACGAACACCGTCGCGACCGCCCAGCTCAGGAAACCATGGGCTGTGTCACGAAAGAACACTTCGTCGGTATGGGCTGCTGCCCACTTGGTCCGCAGCCGGCCGGTCAGATAGCCGCCCAGAGCAGAAGAGAGCCATTGGACAACGACCAGCCAGATTGCTGCAGTCACACCAACCGTTGCAGCAGAACTGCTTTCGCCCGACCAGGGCGAAACCATAGTCAGCCCCACACCTGAACCGACAAGCAGCAGAATCAATGTGACACCAGTTGCTGCCACCGCGCCTCCGAATATCGACCCCCAGGACATCCCGGACTTCGAAGATTCGATCGGCATCACGTCAGCTTTTCTTTCATACGCTACAGACATCTCGAACTCCTAGCGCATGAAAAGAACAAGTAGAATGACGATAGGCAGTGGAATGCCAAGAAGCCAGAGGAGAAGACCACGTCCCATTTCAATACCTCCAAAGTTGGAACAGTTTTGCAGGTCCCGAACGCCAGGAGTTCCTCTTTGTTCCCTTATAGATGGCGGCTGACGCGGCTGCCCCGCTCCGCGCGACGCAATCCTCGAAAACACAGGACGGGGAGGCAGCTGTCCCGGTTGTCATCAGCAGACAATTGAAAGGTGAGGAATGCGCACTTCATCGGCAGCGCGGAGAAGGGCCTCCCTGGCTGCAAGGGCCGGCGCAGCGCGCTTGTAGGCGTTCAGGCAGACAACAAGCGCATTGATGTATTCTTCCCCGTCATCGCAGGGCCAATCCTCGACCAGAACCATTGCGGCATCTGCGACGTTCTGCACCAGCTTGTATCTTTGTGCGCCACCAAAGAGCAGTCTTACAGCGGGAAATTTATCCGGTGTGTTCAGACTCATAACGATTGCCCTCATCGCTCGGAAATATTAGCGGCGATGCAATAATCGTTCCAGTTGGCCCAAGTGGCCCAGCGGAAGCAACCGGTAGTAGAAGCGCTGGCGGAAGACTGGGGCGAGTGCTTGTCGGATCGAACCGATCTCAGGTCATTGCGCACCGGCAAACGTGAACCGACGAGCCGTTACGCCCAACACTCTCGCCATTCGCCGACGCATGGCAGCAGGCCGATGTCAAACGCCCGGCAGGCGATCTGGATCAGTGCGACAGATCACTGGGCAGAAGGCTTTCGGTATCCACCAGCGTGTCATCTCGCCTAGGGCGGCTATTCGACTCGTCCGGTCGGGTAGCGCCGCTGTCGTCGAACGCCGTCAGTTGCACCATCACTGCCTTGGCATGATCGATCGCATTCTGATCGTCAAGGAGATGGTCCTCATTGCTCATACGGACAAGAACACTTTCCCCACCTTCGCCGACGAACTCCACCATGACCTCGGTTCCTGCGTCACTGACCCTCGTATCGATAAGTTGCATCTGCAGTGTCCTCTTTGAGTGATGCTGTTGAACTCTTCAAGTTGGCGAAATGTTCCTGTCAGCCGCACGAGGCGCATGCATCTTTTCGCCGCGGCGCGCGTTCCTGATCCAGCCAGTTCAGGAGAAGCCAAATGATCAAGAGCGAATACCCAGACGCCGAAAGCATCGATGATGAGGAGCTCGAGGAAATCATGGAGTCTGTCTTTCCCGACTCAACATCGGGTCCCAACGAAAATGTAATTGCTGGCCATCGGACGGCAGATACGGACCTCTTCCGAGAAGAGAAGACGGGGCGAAGAGAAGAGAGAGAGCGGGTCAAGTTCGCCCAGATACGTGATGACATCGATTTGATTAGACGTGATATCGAAACCCTCCGCAACAGGCTCGCTGTCGTGGTGGAACGGGCCGCAACGGTTGTGCAATCGCGAGCCGAGTGGGCAGACGCTGCAGCGCACGCGCAGCTTGGGGATTACCCATGGGCAAAACTCGCTGGTGCCATGATCGGAGCCTTAGTCGGGGCAAGATTCCTGAGGCGCCTCCCTGTTGCAGCGCTGACAACCGCAGCCGCTCCCGCTGTCCTGGCTGCTTTGCAGAAAAGCGCTTCCAATTAGTCATTCCTTCAAAACACCCGTGTTTCCACGTACAATTTCAATTGGCTGCCGGAGTACGTTCTGGCGCTCATTCGCTCCGCTCGGTACGCCGTTTGCCGGCACTGTCTGTCTGATTTTGGAACTGTTGCTGGCCAGCGGGTTCGGTCGCGTTCGGTTGGACGCCAGAGCGTGACCGCCTGTGTGACATGTCCTGCAACATGCGATGCGATCCATACGCACTCGTACAAACGGCTTGTACTGCCCTTACCAATGTGAACTATCGAGTCGCCGAGCGGCTCGCCCGCTGGCTCCTAATTTGCGATTATAGAATGGATGGTGACGACTTCCGCATGAGTTCCGGTCAATCATGCTCGCGGCTCGCCGCCCCAGCCCATTCAGAACGCGAGTATGAACGCTTACTTACCACTATCGAAGAGGTCGGTCAGGTGCCACCTAGTCGCCCTTCGAGTGTTGCTACTGTCGAACCAGGTTTAGATGTTGTCTAATGTGTCCCGAACACCAGAATGGCCACAGCGATCCAGAACAATGCACAGATTTCAACGGCTATCAGCAAACCAATTGACCGATCACACACGGGGCTTCCTCCATCTCCTGCCTCTTGCCATGAACGCTGAAGTTGTAGTTTTGGTTCCGTGGTCGAAGAAGTTGCCCGTAGCAAAGAGCCGCAATTTTTCAAGTCGCTGGTGGTTGAAGCCCTGTCCTGGCGAAGGGCGACTCGGTCGTGCCAGGTTTTTACCGACATAGAGACCGGCTGGTTAGGGTAGGGCAGCAGGTAGCTGAATGCCGTCGCGAGGGGACTATAATCACATTGAAATGGATCCGTTCTCCTCACCATCCCAGTACTGGATCTTCTCGGCGTGAACTTTGACCAGCACCATTCCCGGCGTGTTGAATTTCTCTGGAAACCAACGATTAAGCCCGTCGGTCCACCGGGCCTCGAACTTCTGTCGAACTCTGATGAGTTCAGCTTTGCCCTCAACGGAAACAAAAATTCCGGGCTTTCCCAGAAGACCAGGAGGCGCTGTGAACGTAAGCGACAAGGCGGGGTTGCTTTTCAGATCGTAGATCTTGCGTGTGGCCTCGTAACTGAAGAACCAGGAATCGCCATCATATTCGACCTCGCCATTGTTGCTCATCGGTCGACTGGAAAGCACGTTGCCGCTATATGTCGTCATCATGCAGAAATCGATCTTCCGTAGTTTTTCCGATAACTCCTGAAGCGTCATTGTTGTCATGTTGTTTCTCCATCTGTGCGACGCAAAACAGTTGAAGACGAGGGCTGTTCCATTCACTGGCAAATTAGATCGAGCAACAGTGTAGTGTTCGATTGTGGCAAGCAAATTAGTGCTCAGTTGCCTTTACTGAAAACAGGTAAATTGCCTTGGACGGCCGACGACGGCAGAAAACACGAACCTGGCGTGCTGCGGAACAAAGCGATCTATCTGTCGTTTCATCACGGCAAGGAGATCAGAGATGCCGACTTCAGTCCCCAATCCAGCAGAGACACCCCGCGGCCCTCAACCAGAATCGGGCATCCCGGACCGGACGAAGGAAAAACCGCCACTCACGCCCGCACAGGATCCTGCGGACAACAAGAACCCAAACGACCCACCCCTTGATCCTGCACTTCTTCCGATCGGCGATCCGGCCGGCGCAGGTTGATCGCTTCACGCACAACCTGCAATTCCGGAAAATAAGGAGAGGTCGGAAAATCGGTCACTCCCGTCACGGTTGCTCCCGTACACCAGGCGTGGCTTCGCGTTCATCGGCGTCTTCCAGATCGCTCTTGACGATAAAGACGTCCCTGTGTTGGCGCGCCGCTTCGCGTAGCGCATCTAGGTTCGGCACATCGTCGCTGTCCAGTTGGTCGTGGCCGTGAAGGATTTCACGTTCCGCCTGAAGCCAATGTTCGTCGTGACGATCGTCCGGGCTGCCCTCGGATTCCCAGATCTCATAGGCGCGGCTGCGGATACGATCGGTAACATTTTTATCGCTACTGGCGTCGGGTGTTGACATCGTTCCTCCATCGGGACGTGTCCCCTGGATCGGTGTGTTCGGTCGCTTTGCCATGATGATGCTCCTTGGAAGAATGCTGTCCCAAACGTAGAATGAGCGAAGAAGTTCCTCAGTCCGCATTTGCTTGAGGGGCCTACTGCCCGCGGGCTGTACAAGTCTCATTTTTTTATGATGCTGATGTTTCCACTGACCTCGAGGATTGCGAATTTGATGTCATCGATCGTTTCAATCCCCTGCTGGCTTCGAGCCGCCTCCATGATGTCATCCCGGCCCATCCGACAGCCGCGCAAGGCGGTGTCGTCGTAGACGCCGTGGCTTACAAGTATTGTCGGAACACCGTCAACGACATGCGCAGCTCGTGTCCACCCTCGTTTTACATAGGACAGAGCAATATCGGTCGTGAAAAGTGTGAGGATGAGAATGATTGCGTTGGTGACCGAAAAGTCGTCTGCAAGCATTGCTTGTTGCGTCGTTTCGGAAATGACGAGAACAATCACCAAGTCAAACGGAGTCATCTGCGCCAAGGTCCGACGCCCAGACAGCCTGATAATGAGGAGTAGGCTAAAGTAGATCGCAAGTCCGCGAATGACGGAGTCCATCTCTTCCCCTTACGGAAAAACGAACACTGACTGATTGACCACCTCGGTCCCGATGCCGATATGGTACTTCCGAAGCCAGGGTCGTTGCGTTTGAAGCCTCAACATCACCGCAAGCTTGGCACGCGGATCGGCGGGAAATCGATAGCCAGTCCGGCCACCCACAACGACGGTCTCCGACGGTCGTGGATCGATAGTCTCGAGGGAAAACGTCCGATGAAAGCCCTCATCGACTAGGAATGTCCTTACATCTGCAGATGCATCAAATGTGATTTTTATTGTCTCCGGCGCGTGCCAGCGTGAGATAGCAGGCACCTCCATGATTCCACCTCGGACCGTTACGGTTCTTTCGGCGAAGAGGCCCCCCCGGCCAAACAAACCAAGAAGACATGCAACCAGGATTGCGGCAAAACCGATCCACGCGCATCGCTGGACGAACCAAAAGCACCGCTGGAATTTACTATGGTCCTTTACGCCCTCAGGATGATCAGGGGCGTCCATGGCGACGAACCGTGGAGGGGAGATGCGGACTATCGTTCATCAGCTGACGGCCACGTGCTGCTATCGCTCCATACCCCGAGGAACGTCGCCCGTCGGATGTCGGTGCTTTCGCGTCCCCGAAAATGAACGCGTTCTGCCGCGGAGGTCTCATCGAGCACGCCTCACCGCTGCCCCGGATATTGTTCTCGCCGAAGGAGGTTCGCAACATGAACGCTATTGCGGGCAAGCGTTTCGACCATCTTCGTGACTGCCGCCGGGACTTTGGCCAGATCCACGAAGTTCACGCTGCCCATGGCCTCGCCGACCCAGTAGCTGACCGCATTTGCCGGGATCGTAAAGCCGATGTCGTTAAGGGCTTGGAAAAGTTCCGCCGAAACGTGATGTGCGCCATCTTCGTTTCCGACGACAGCAACAGCTGCGACGCGGCCATACGAGACCATTCGACCAGCGTCATCAACCTCCTCGAGAAACGCATCCATTCGTTCCAGCACACGTTTCGCGACGCTTGAAGGCTGTCCCAGCCAAATAGGTGTTCCAAGGACCAACATGTCTGCGGCAAGAATCTTGGCTCTTATATCAGGCCATTCGTCACTAGCCCCTTCATCTGAGGTAACGCCAGGGAGAATGTTGAAGTCCGCCAGTCGTAATGTCTCGCTTTTCACGCCTTCTCGATCCAACGCCTCGGTGATCAAAGTTAGCATCCTGTCTGTTGAGGACGGATCGCCGCCGCTTCTTTTCAAAGTTGCATTGAGGGAGATTGCTGTCAGCGCCATCATTCGTCTCCATCGCCGTGCCGTCGGATCCCGGGTTCACGAGGAAAAGGCCGGTTTCGCCGGCCTTTTCAATATTCTCTCGCTATTGCTGATTGTCGGGGCATGCTTCGCTCACCGAAGCGCCGCCATTGCCGCCTTGCGTCGCGACGGAGCCAGGAGCCGGTTGTGCTGGGCAGCGCGTTCTGTCGACCGTACCGGTTGCATTGGTATTGCCGCCAGTCGTGCTGTTGGTGGCTTTGGGATCAACGACCGCCGGCATGTTGGTTCCGGTCTGCGTCTGTACGTCACCGTTTGCGCCGCCGCCCGCATCTTCGCCCATGGTCTTGTCACCCGCCATATTGTTCGGCACTGGATTGGACTGGGCATAAACAGATGTCGCCATGCCGAGGGAAAGAAGCGCGACAGCAAGAACCTTTTTCATTGGAATCTCCATATTGTTTAGTGTCTGACCGCTTCACAACCCCAAGCTTGGAAGGTTGTTCCACCCGCAGGCCATAGAACTTCTTCGTCCATTGCGCGATGGGCACTGCCCGTCACTTCGTTGGTCTGGTCGAGGGACGCGGTCCGTGTGCACGGAAGATCCATCGTCGCGGCCCAACAAACGCACGGCTTTGCTGCGCAAACCGATGGCCAAAACCAATTGAAAACTGCCATCGCCGGAGCCAACTAGATTGCATCCTCGCAGACAGGCATTTTTCTCCGGCTGTATCCAGCCATTCGAACTAGCTGTCCCATGATCCTGAAACGCGCGACCTTTTCGGATGCGAAAGGTATCTGCGCACCCTCGGGCTACCCATGAAGATGGGAACAAGTGTCGAAGGTCGAGGTTTAGTTCGCTCATCTTTGGCTGGAAAGGATCGACCATGAAAGCGCTCACCTGGCACGGCAAGCACGATATCCGCTGTGAAAGCGTGCCGGACCCGACGATTGAGGACGGTCGCGACGCAATCATCAAGGTTACGGCCTGTGCAATTTGTGGTTCGGATCTGCATCTCTACAACGGTGTAATGCCCGACATGCACAGTGGTGATGTGATGGGACATGAGACAATGGGCGAAGTCGTCGAGGTCGGCAAGGAAAACAAGAAATTGAAAGTCGGCGATCGTGTCGTCGTTCCCTTTACGATTTCCTGCGGAGAATGCTTCTTCTGCAAGCGTGGCTTTTTTTCTGGATGCGAGCGTTCAAATCCAGACCCCTCCAAGGTGCGGAAAATGTGGGGCAATTCGCCCGCTGGGCTCTTCGGTTATACCCATTTGCTCGGCGGTTACAGTGGCGGCCAGGCGGAGTATCTTCGCGTTCCATATGCCGATGTCGGCCCAATAAAGGTTCCCGAAGGCCTGACTGACGAACAGGTATTGTTTCTTTCCGATATTCTTCCGACCGGTTACATGGCCGCGGATTTCTGCAACATTCAGGCAGGCGATACCATTGCGATCTGGGGCTGTGGGCCCGTAGGTCTGATGGCAATCAGATCTGCATTCATTCTTGGAGCGGAACGCGTCATTGCCATCGATACCGTTGCGGAACGATTGGCTCTTGCCGCGGCGTCCGGCGCAATCACGCTCGATTTCATGGATGAGGATATCTACGACAAGATCATGGAGTTGACAGCCGGCCGCGGTGCAGACGCCTGCATCGATGCCGTTGGAACTGAAGCAGACGCGTCGGCAAGTTGGGATTCCCGGCTTGACCGTATCAAGGTGGCGACCTTCATGGGCACCGATCGGCCACACGTCTTGCGCCAGGCGATCCACTGTTGCCGAAATTTCGGTATCGTCTCCATCGTGGGCGTCTACGGTGGCTTCCTGGACAAGATTCCAATGGGTTCCGCCATCAATCGCGGGCTGACATTTCGAATGGCCCAGACTCCAGTCCAGCATTACCTACCGTTGCTGATGGAACGGATCCAATCTGGCGAAATCGACCCATCCTTCATCATTACACATCGTGCAACGCTTGAAGAAGGTCCGGACCTCTACAAGACGTTCCGTGACAAGCAGGACGGGTGCATCAAAGTTGTAATGAGGCCTTGACTCGAAAGGAAAAGCGAAATGGAACGCACACACGACGGGCAAGCCAAAGGGCTTGCCGTGGTCACAGGAGCCTCGAGCGGAATCGGTCTCGAGCTTGCTCAGATCGCCGCATCAAAGGGCTATGACCTCATTATAGCAGCAGACGAGCCTGAAATAGATGACATTGGCATGCATCTCAGTGATCTGGGGACCGCTGTAGAGGCCATCGAAACCGATCTTGCGACAATGGAAGGCGTCGATCGCCTTGTCGAAGCCGTCGTAGCAGACGGGCGGTCGGTTGACCTTCTGCTGGCGAATGCTGGTAGGGGACTTGGAAAGGGTTTTCTTGACCAGGACTTTACCCAAGTCCGGCGCGTGATCGATACCAACATTCTCGGTACAACATACCTTGTGCAGCAGATTGCTCGCCAGATGCGCTCACGCGGTGTCGGTCGCATACTTCTGACTGGCTCCATCGCCGGCTTTATGCCTGGAAGCTACCAGGCTGTCTATAACGGTACGAAGGCTTTCATCAATTCGTTTTCCTTCGCCTTGCGCGAGGAGCTTAAAGACACCGGCATTACGGTGACCTGCCTTATGCCGGGAGCGACGGAAACCCGTTTCTTCGAGCGGGCCGATATGCTCGACACCGAGGTGGGACAGGCCGAAAAGGACGACGCATCTGATGTTGCCCGGGCCGGCTTCGATGCAATGATGAATGGTGACGGTGACGTGGTTTCGGGATGGAAAAATAAATTTCAGGCCGCGGTTGCTAACGTCACGCCCGCGGGTATGCTCGCCTCACAGCATGCAAAAATGGCGGCGCCCGGTACTGGCAAGGACAAGAGCGGCAGCCAATAGGTCGGACGTGCTTGAGGCCCCAGTTTTTCTTCTGGGGCCTCATCCCCAGCAAATCAACACCGCTCAGAGCGGTTTTGATCCTGGGGTCACTACGTATCGGCATCAGACCAAACCCAAATTGGCGACAACGACATAGGCCAATGCAATCGCCCAGGCGATCCCAAAGGCAAGGGCGCTTGGCGGGACAACGTCTTCGTTGAGCGGCTTTGGCGCTCGATTAAATACGAGGAGGTCTATCTCCATGCCTATAAGACCGTGTCCGAGGCCCGCACTGGCATCGGCCGCTATCTGACTTTTTTCCAATACCCGACGTCCACCTCATCCCTTGACCGGCAGACGCCGGATCAGGCTAACTTCAACGCGCTGACACCGATGATGGTGGCGGCATAGTCGAGGCGGAAATCCACTTAGCGAAACGCTGCAATCTGTTCAGACAAACCGAGCCACCTCTGACGACGACCGCGACATAACGCAGTTTCTCAGTCTGTGCTTCTCATGCACGCCTACCCCTGCGACAATTGGAAGTTCCGTTGCTGAGGGACGGCCCGCACCGGCATATGCAAGCCCTCTATTCAAGGCGTCAATGAGGCTTTTGCACCCCTGAGGGGGGGCCTCCTCAGGAACCGCTATCCAGCTTTGGCGTTACTGGGCCGTATATGAGCGGCAAGCCAACGATGCAATTCGTAGAACGGAGTTCAAACATGCTTACACCTGTCGCGCTTGTGACTGGCGCAGGTTCTGGAATTGGTCGAGCGACAGCAATTTGCCTCGCTGCGAACGGGTTTTCTGTCGGGCTATTGGGACACACCGCCGACGAACTTGAGGCTACGGCGCGCGACATCCGCAATGCCAATGGACGCGCTCTGACATTGGTCGCGGATATCAGTATCGAACGTGACATGCGTGAAAGCGTGAGAAGATTGGTGGATGAATATGGTCGTCTCGACTCGGTGGTCGCGAACGCAGGTATCAACGGCGTCTGGGCTCCGATCGATGATCTCACGCAAGATGAATGGCAGCAAACGATCAACGTCAATCTGACGGGTACGTTTCTGACACTGCATATCACGGTTCCCGAGCTGAAACGGAACGGCGGAGGATCAATCGTCGTTGTGTCTTCCATCAATGGAACAAGAACGTTCACGACCCCAGGCGCGACCGCCTATACTGCGACAAAGGCCGCGCAGGTTGCCATGGTTCAGCAATTGTCGCTTGAGCTCGCCCGACACCATATCCGTATTAACGCGGTCTGCCCTGGGGAGATCGAGACGAATATCGAAGCCAGCACGGCCCTGAGGGGTGAGCGGGAGACAGCCATCCCGGTGATCTGGCCGGACGGACAAGTTCCAATTACCGGAGGTGTGCCCGGAATGAGTAGCGATGTCGCCGAAGTCATTGCCTTCCTGTTGTCTGATGCCGCCAGACATGTCACCGGAACGCCTGTCTTTGTCGATGGCGGACAGGGGTTACTGCGTTGATGACTTGCTCGTTGGAAAGATTTGCCTGGGGACCGTCGTACCAGGAGGACGGTATCTGCTTTCGACTTTGGGCGCCCGACGTCAAAGCGTTGGCGCTGAGGGTGGGCTCCGAAGATGTCTCCATGGATCGAAAGGAGGATGGTTGGTTCGAGACACTCAGGAGCGATGTGCCTCCTCAGACGCATTACAGTTTCATCCTTCCGGATGGCACCGCTGTTCCCGATCCTGCCTCAAGATATCAGTCGGGCGATGTCGGAGGTCCATCCATGCTCGTGGATCCAAACGCCTACTACTGGAGACATCCAGATTGGCAGGGTCGGCCCTGGGAAGAAGCCATCATCTACGAACTCCATGTCGGGACGTTCACCGAAGACGGAACGTTTCGGGCAGCAGCAGAGCGGCTGGGCCTATTAGCGGATCTCGGGTTCACCGCGATTGAGGTGATGCCGATTGCGCAATTTCCCGGCAGCCGTGGCTGGGGTTACGATGGTGTCCTTCACTACGCGCCTCACAATAGCTACGGCACTCCAGAGGATTTCAAAGCCTTCATCGACGCGGCTCACGGTCTTGGTCTGATGGTTTTTCTTGACGTCGTGTATAATCACTTCGGGCCTGAAGGAAATTATCTTCCGACCTATGCTCCCGCCTTCTTTCGAAGCGATAGTCCGACGCCATGGGGACCACGCATCGCTTTCGAGCGGATCCCCGTGCGTCAATATTTCATCGACAACGTCATGTACTGGCTTAGTGAATTCAGATTGGATGGCTTGAGACTGGACGCAATCGACCAGATCGATGACAAGAGCCATCATCATATCCTTGAGGAGATATCGGAGAGAGTCAGCCGCCACTTCGATGTGCGCCACGTTCATTTGATGACGGAGAATCCGGCCAACGGGACGGACATGATCGCTAATCGCAATGGGCGTCCACTGTTCAAGGCCGACTGGAATGATGACTTCCATCACGCGCTTCATGTCGTCGCCACCGGAGAGAACTCTGGTCATTACGCACCCTTTAAGGATGCTCCCTGGGTTAAACTGCGCCAAGCCCTGGCTAGCGGATATGTGAGGGAGGGAGTGCAGACACTGGGCGGCGCGAAGGTTCCAACCGAAGCAATTGCCCCTACATCGTTCGTGCATTTTCTGCAGAATCACGATCAGGTAGGGAACCGGGCGCAGGGCGATCGCCTTTCCAGCTTGGTGGGTGAAGAAAATTTCCGTGCCTTCACCGAAATCCTGATGCTGTCACCTCAAATCCCGTTGATGTTTATGGGCGATGACCATCTGAGCTCACGACCGTTTCGCTTCTTCGCCGACTATGAGGGGGAACTCGCCCGTACGGTGCGTGAGAGCAGACCAAAGGAAGCGAGAAATTTTGGCTCCCCTTCCCGGGATACCGAAGACGGCGAGATTGCGGACCCCAACCACTTGGCGACATTTCAGTCCAGCAAGCTTTTATGGAGCGAAGCATTCATGGATCGTCGGTTGCGTTGGCGAGAATGGCTCACCCGACTGATCAGTGTCCGGCGGAAGTGTATCGTACCGCATCTGATCCAAGCAAAAGGTCATTCCGGCAAGGTGGTCCCGTCGCTCGATCGATGCCTGTTTGTGGGATGGCAGCTCGGCGATCACGAGCTTCATTTGCGGGCGAATTTATCGGATATTGAGCTTGAATGTGATTTACCGCCCAATGCACAGATCTATCCGGTCTTGACGCACAAACGCGGTACGCTGCCGCCAAATTCCGTCAGCGCCTTCATGATTGTGGAGGAAAACGGGAGTGGATAGAAGCCGCAGGGTGTGACTGACTTCTTCGGCACTGTCTCAGTAAAAAGAACTGCACGAAAGACGGCAGACATCGGCAGCTCGCTAGACCAAGACTAGACCGCGGCTCGGCCACAATTGCGGCCGAATTTGGAGCGAGGCCTCTCGCAGCTGCCTCAATGGAGATCTAGAGCCAGCTGCTGCCCTTTTACCTTTGGCAGCGGCAGGCCGATTTCGATCTTGCCGAAGGCCTGTTCCGGCGTTCTGACTCGCGCTCGCGTGCTCCCGTACGCTGGCCACCACCACAGCAAGGGCATTCTGCAATGACTTCTTTGGTGGGTAATGGCGAACTCCATTCAACCTGCGTTCCTCCTTTGTTCTTTTTTTAGCACAATCAACCCCGCCGTAGTATCGGAAACTCCCAAGCTTTCTGTCTCAATCTGATTGGAAAAAGGAGCCCCATAGAGTGGGGCTAAGGTGATGAGCAGCGCCCGAGAGTGGGCAACTCCCATACGATAACCTGCCAGATCGTCAGCTTCAAGCAAAACGACAGTCGGTTAGATTTCGTGAAGGTTGTGGACCGTGTGGCGTGCGGGAACCCCACTGCGAGAGTCGATCTTATGCGCCGCATGGATCAGACCGCGTTAGTTCTTGAGTTGCCACCACAGTGGAAAGCTCAAGGTTTCAGCGAGCACGGGTTCTTCTGGAACAGTGCCAAGTTGCTGCAGACGGTCTTTTACCCGAACCGGCGTCGGCAGTTGCCGCATTTTTGCTCGGATGCGCGGCACTCGCTAAGCCTCTCTCAGTCACTGCTGTGGATATCGGCGGGCAGAATGGTAGAAGCGGGCGTTGCGGTTCAGTCGGTGGCGCTGATGGCGTCAACGCGAGCGTTGGAGACATCAAGCGGGGGCCTTGGCATGAATGCGTCGGTTGGCGGGTCTGCTGGCGTACATAGCAATACATCCGGCGGGGGCAGCAGCGGCGGTCTCGCCGTCAGATTGGAATTCAGTCTGCGCGAGGGAGCGTTTTACCGACAGTTCGCGTGATCTATCCATTTCTTTAAACAAGATTTCATCGCAGCGAGCTTCACCATATGTTGATGGAAAGCCGTGGTGCTCGGGCAGTCGCGCGATGTCAGCTTCGATTGACCTATATATCATGAGCGTGTCCCAACGGTTATAGCTGACACCGGCTGACACGCCGCCAGCGGGGAATCGGTACTTTATACGCCGAGAAACCAGCCCCGACATGCGCAAGCAGCAAAGGCTCGGCCTACCCTAGTGAACGCGCAATGGTGACCATCTCTGGTGGACACCGTCAATCAGTTCCTTTTCGCAATGCGCGCCCTCCCTTACGAGAGCGACCAAAAGTGCCGCAATTTCAATGCTTGTCCTTCTATCGTGCGAAACGCTGTTCTCCCGGCAGAGGATCTTAAAGGCAACCTTCACGAACGAAAAGTTCGTCGGTAGCTTTCTATTTGGAGCTAGATTTGATCGTTTGTGGTCGATGTGTTTGAGCACTGCAGTCCAAGGCAAGATGCTGTCATCGGCCAGGCTGCTGACGAGATAGTCCTCATTCACGGCAATCTTTCGCAAGACCAGCCTCCCTCATTCAAAAGAAGTCGTTCGCGGCAAACACCAAGGCAACCTACCAGTATGAGCAACGCCTAATCAATGTACAAAAACAATAGTTCACTGTTTTATCGTTAGAGTAAACTTTAGAAGGGCACGATGACTGCCGCAACGTCAGGGAAGTCCTCATCGAAGCAACCACATTGCGAGGGGAGGGTCTCGTTTGATTTTTCCAACGGACGCGTCACTCGTCGATCCACAAAACCCCACCCAGGTTGCTTTAATGGGGCCGCGCCGATCCGTGCTATGTCATGCGCCGTTACGCCGTAGTCGCCGTTGAGACCCGGGAACCGCGATGTCGATGAACAAATCAGCGTGACAAGGCCTTATGGGCGGACATTTGAGCCGCGAGGCCATTCTCTCCCGCCAGACTTGGAGGGGTGTCTACGATGGCAAATGTGCGATCCAACAATGGTGACGAACTCTACAACATCGTCGATCCCAAACTAACCGCACTCATTGGCGAACTGGAAAATATGGATTTTAGCGCGGACAAGATCGGGTTCGCGATTCATGATGTTCTCGAAAGCAAGTGGCTCGGTGCGATAGCGGCGCTTCAGGAAGCGCGCCGAGGCCGTTCCCAAAGGTTTGGTGTCAGACGGGAATGAACGATATATTCTGTCAACTGCCGTGTGTTAGAGAATGCTTTGGATGCAAAATTTCACGTCGCCGCCCTTGCTTCGCCCTGACCGGACGGCGGCGACAGCTGTAATGTAATGAGCCTAACCTCCTTTGCTCCGATGCGCTGCAGGCGGCGCAGGAATCTCAGGGAAGTCGTTTCCTGTGATGGGGGAGGGTCACCACACGACACGGAGCATAAGTTGCAATCATTCCGGAGCTCGGCGAAGCATGTAGTGTTGGTTGAGTTAAGCGAACCGATGTCGATGGCAATATTGGTTTGGTAGCCGAGGCAGGGATTCGAACCCCGCGTCACAGCTCGAAGGCTGGAAGCGACCTCAGGACACCTGAGGATAAGGAGAGCACCGCGCTCCAATTACGCTTACGCTCGGCTGCGAACGTAACGCAGGGGGGTCACGGTTGTTCCCGAATGTCGTCGTTGTATGCTAGCTCCGGAGTTAAAGCCCAGCGCTGTCGAGAGACACTGGCTGTGCGACACCCGCATGGTCAAGGTCTGCGGTCCTTCACATCCCCTGGCTATGCCGGGCGCGGTGGTCTCGAGTCGAGCTAAGGTGCCACGTCCAGATTGTCGTCACTGACAATCAGCCTAACGCGGAGAAGTCGGCTGTATCAGTCGCAGGCGAGCGACAATGGCGCGTCAACGAGCTGGGAGCAAAGTACGATTTGCTTAAAGCTGGGTTGGGTTGGGGTCATATCCGGAAGATCTTGTTTCCGAAGATCTGAAAAAGGGGTCCTCTCCCAGATCCAGCGCCATGCGTGGCACATCCGCCCGCTTACGTTCATGATATCTAAGCGACGCGGGCTCGACCTGTCGCCAGCTGAAGATCGTTTCGTCGCGATGCTCGGGGGAGCAATTTCCCATTTCTGGCTACGAGTTCCCGAAGCCGACTCCTCTGATCTCGCGACGGCGTTCTTATCCGTAATCCTCCCTCCCGGCTGGCTTCAAGCCTGGCTCGTCCGAATGGGAGCGTCCGCAGAAGTTTGAGGTCGTGTTGTGAAGCCTCAGGGATTGAGACCCGCATAGCCCGCTACATCACCGCTAGCATGACTTTTCGGCGCTGTTCGAGGCGGTCGCCTCAGAGCCGAACAGCCGTACAAATGGTGCCTTCAGTGACTGTATTTCGAACTGCTCTCGCATCCGGAGGCTTCGAAGAAAGGCATCATCAGGGCGGCATTCTACGCCTCAAGCCATTTGGCGATAATCTGGCCGCTACAGAACATCTTACCGAGGCGACGCGCGCTACCGATCCTTTCGTGCCTCGAAACCACGAACGTTTCTAGACAGTGGTAAACGTGCGGCTCAGTGTAACTAGAGGCGTTTAGCCGAATTCAGCTCAAGCAGCGCTATGCGTGATCTCCGTTACCTGTCTCAGGGAGGTTCTGGCGATCGCACGTTCCAGAGCTTCGACGCAAATCGGATCGTGAGATCGCCCGGCATCCTCCCAAAGAATCGCAATTGCCTTTGTAATTGGCATCGCCGACCGATAAGGCCGGTCCGCCGTCAAAGCATCGAAGACGTCAGCCGTAGTCACAATGCGCACTTCCATTGGAATTTCGTCCGCCATCAACCCGCGCGGGTAGCCTGTGCCGTCGAGGCGCTCGTGGTGAGCGCCGCCGATACGAGCTGCGTCGGCAAATGCACCGATATGGGACAGGATCTCCTCCGAGAACGCGGCATGACGTTTCATCGCCTGCCATTCCTGGTCGTCGAGTTTGCCAGGCTTGTCGAGCACGCTGTTGCTAACGCCGAGCTTACCGATATCGTGGAGTAGGGCGGCGCGCCGCAGGAACCGTCGATTGCCCGCATCGATGCCCATCTCTTCGGCGATCATGTCGGTAAAGAGCGCGACGCGATCGCTGTGGCCGGAGGTGTAAGGGCTTTTTGCGTCGATCACTCGCGCAAAGGCTGCGGCGATGTCGTCCAGATAGTCATCATCGGCCATGATTGCTTCCCGGCCGGGCTCGCTTTCCAGCACAACGGTCTCCAACACATCCGACCGAAGGGTTTCCCAGAAGGTCGGGTCGGCGGCGACGCGCTCAAAGGCGGCCGCAAGCGCCGGATCGAACCAAGTGCCTACACGCTTGCGCACCTCGGTTATGGCTGCCGTGGGGCCGCCGCTCATCTGGAAGATATCGGCCACCTGCGACAGCAGGGCGATCCGTGAGAACAGGGGAATTGCCTCGCCGCCAATTCCAAGTGGCCGGCCACCGCCATTCCAATGTTCGTCAAGATTGAGCACGCCGGCGGCGACTGCTTCCGAGAAGCGCATTTGCCGGACGATCTCAGCCCCGCGCTGGCAACGAGTCTGAATGAGGTTTGTGACGATCTCGCCGCCATTCTGCATGATGCTAAGAATGCTACGGAAACGCTGCGCGAGGTCAGCCTGCAGGCCTGTATGGCCAAGCACGAAGCGTAGTACCTGGGAAAGACTGCCATCGACGAGCTTGAAATCACGCTTGAAGGAAAGGTCGTCGGTCAAATAGAGCTCGCAGATGCGCGCAGCATTGCTGCTGCAGCCGAGGTCTTTGAGCAGCAAAGTATAATAGAGTTCCTGCAGTTCGGTGTCCGGTATGCCGATTTCCTGACCGATGTGCGTTCCAATAAAGCAGGCACGAATGCAATGCCCGGGCGGCTGCCCCTCCGTCATGTCGAGGGCCTTGCTCAACGCTTCAATGATTTCTGCAAGCCTTATCTGGATCGTCTTCATATCGACCGTCCTTTGCCTGCCATAGCTTCACATAAATTTCTTTAGAAATCATTGTGTTCATCCTGTTGCGCATACTAACTGGTCGAATGTCAGTGCATTTCGTCGAGCAGCTCCAAGTTGAGCTGTCGAATCCGTTAGAAGAACCGAGCGGACCTATCTTCTCGCACGCCCTCGGGCCGCTCCGAAGGTTCCAAAGGGAACTTTCGCTTCTCCTCGGCATTCACGAAGTGAGCAAGGCGACGTCCGCGAGTTACGGTAGGGATTCTGATAATTGGTGTGGTGCCAGAGGCGGACATTCAAGCCTGTCACCTCGTGTTTAACCCCGTCAAGGACACTGCGCTGATTAAAGCGATCACGTGCTGGCCTTGATGTTTCCGCAGAGTCCCATATAAACCATCCCATCATCTATCAACGATGATGACGCGCCGTTTTCCAAGTGCGTCCAATGTCTTTTGCGAAAGATGAGAAATGGCCAAGCGAGGAACGCCTGCTGTTGTCAGCACGGGGATAGAAGGCCTTGACGCGATTTTGCGCGGAGGGCTGCCCGCGTCTAATCTTTATATACTCCACGGTGCGCCTGGGTCTGGGAAGACGACCGCGGCACTTCAATTCTTGCGCGCGGGCGTCGAGGCTGGCGAAAGTTGCATCTACGTAACGCTTTCTCAAACATCCGCGGAACTCAGGGCTATCGCCAATTCGCATGGCTGGTCGCTTGACGGGATCCGAATTGAAGAGTTGACGACCTCCGGGACGGTCAGCGAGGCTGATGATCAGAGCATATTCTTAACGTCCGACCTTCGCCTCGATGAGACGCGAAAGGCGATCGAGGCAGCAATCGATGAGCACAAACCCCGCCGTCTTGTCTATGACTCGCTTCTAGAAATCCGCTTGATCACCGGGGATTCCCCCCGGTTTCGGCGCGAGTTGATTGGCTTTAAGTCGTTTCTAGCTAAACGGAACGTCGTTGCGTTGCTCCTTGATACGCAGGTTGCCGGCTATGACCGTAGCGGGGAGGAAGTGGAGGGTCTTGCACATGGGGTCATACGGCTCGACAAAGCGTTAGAGGAGTATGGCGGCGTTCGCCGCCGCATTGAGATTTCCAAGATGCGGGGGGTTCCGGTCGCGGACGGCTATCACGACATGGCCATCCGGGAAGGCGAGGGTGTTGTCGTATTTCCTCGGATTATGCCGAACACGGCATCGGAGCTTGCCAAGCCGGAACTGATAAAGTCGGGAGTTGCAGCGCTTGATGATATGTTCGGTGGGGGTCAGGAGGCGGGGACCACAACCCTGGTCATTGGACAATCTGGGACCGGCAAGTCGACGATGTCATCTCTTTATGCAACGGCCGCGCTACAACGAGGGGAAAGCGTGGCGCTTTTCCTGTTCGAGGAGCGGTTGGAGACATTTTTCCGGCGCTCCGAGGGCCTAGGGATGGAGTTGCGGCAGTTCCACAAGGAAGGCAAGCTCATTCTGCGTGACTTCAATCCAAATGAAATCTCGCCGGGTGAGTTCGGCCAAATTGTTCAGGATGCCGTTACCCAGAACAAGGCTCGCGTGGTAGTTATCGATAGCTTAACCGGTTACTTGAACTCGCTGCCACATCGGGAAAAGGCAGTTCGCGATATTCAATCGCTGCTAAAGTTCCTCGCTCGCTCCGGTGTGCTGACCATGTTAATCGTAGCCCAGCATGGTTTGATAGGTCAGAACGTGGGAATCGACGTTGACGTCAGCTTCCTCGGCGACACCGTTCTTCTTCTGCGCATAATGGAGCACGAAGGACGTTTGCGCCGAAACATTACCGTAGTGAAGAAGCGTCACGGTCCTCACGACCTTAATATCCAGGAGTTGCTGATCGAGAGCGGCAACGTAAGTGTGCTGCCCTACAATCCGCTCCCTGATCCAAAATGAACGCAGCACCGACCGAGGGCGAGCTGGACTGGGTTCTTGTGCTAGCTCCTTTTCGCAAGGATTCCGACTACATAGCTGCTTCCCTTCGTGAGCAAGATATTCGGGTCGAACAGTGCAAAATAGAGGACATGGTCCGTTTTCTATGGCAAGTTCCCGGCGTCATAGTCATCACGCATGAGGCTCTGACGCCAACGGCCGTTGCCAACGTTGCGGACTATGTCGTCAGACAGCCCGATTGGTCAGAGGTGCCGATACTCGTGCTCCTGGAGCGGTCGGCGCCCATCAAGCAGATTCGCACGCAGCTGCAAAATCGATGGCCGGGAGCCCGTCTTTTATTCCATATCCGCCCGATCAGCCAGCTGGAACTGGTCAACAGCATCCAATCCAACCTTCTTGTTCGACTACGTCAGAAGCAGGTCCGCGACTCCATCGAACGAGAGGTTGAACTGCGGCACGAACTTAATCATCGCATAAAAAATATACTTGCTAGCGTGACGTCTATCTTTCATATGACGAAGCGCGGCGCAGTAACTGCAGAGGACTTGGCCGGAGACTTTTCGGGTCGGCTGAGAGCGCTGTCGGATGTGCACACTGCCCTTTTTGATGCAGGCGGAGATGAGGTGTCCTTGGTGTCTGTCATTGACGTCACGGTCTCGCCATACAACACTAGGGAGTTGATGCGTATCCACACCCACGGTCCCGATGTAACAATCAGTCGCGCCTCTGCAACGACCATTGCTCTTTGTCTACACGAGCTCATCACCAATTCCATCAAGTACGGCTCGCTTTCAGTCGGTAATGGCTGCGTCAATATCGATTGGAAAGTTTCAGCAAGCAACACACCAACCTTTTCTCTTGAGTGGGTGGAGGCGGGTGGCCCCAACGTAGTTGCGCCGACGCGACAGGGCTACGGGACCAGGTATGTCCGTTCAGCGCTAGCCTCTCTTTTTGGTACTGCACCAGAGATCGTCTTTGCTCCGCAGGGTTTCCGCTTTCACGTCATTGGCCCCCTCAGAAATTTGCGGCATTATGGAGCAGTTGCCACAAGATTCCCCTGACGGCCGATGCTATCTCCTGAGGGTGCCTCGGGAGTGCTGAGTATGGTGGAAGTCTTAGACGAATTGAAAGCCAAGTTGGTCGAGATCGACGGCAAGATGGAAGAGCTGCGGCGCGAGATTGTCGTCCTCGAAGCTCAGAAATCCGCATTCGAGACGGTGATCAGAGTTTATGACCCCGGTTTCGAGCTGGCTGCGCCACCTTCGAAGGCAAGCCGCACGTCGTCGAGGGAAACAGCAAGCAGTCGCGTCACCGAACTTCTCAAGGGCAGGAATAACCGCCATATCGTACTCGACATCCTTCGCCGCGCAGAGCGCCCGACGACGACAGCGGAGATTGCCGACAGGTTCGCAAACGAGAGCGATCTCGGGAGCGAGGCGTCACGATTGGAGTCCGCCCTCACCAGTCGGTTCTCCGCAACGCTGAATGGTTTAGTGAAGCAGGGACTGGTGCGACAGGCTGGCACCGCACACGGTCGTCGCCACCTCTGGGAAATCAGCCGTTAGTCCGGCGGCTCGCCTTGCAGCCAGACCTGGTCGACGATGTTCTAAGCGGCGCACCGCCAGTAGCCGCAGAGGTTGCGCGATGTCAGCCTGCTGGCGATGGTTCGGAGGAGATCGGCGAATTGCCAGCGCAAGCCCATGTAGCGCGTGTCCTCCTTCCATGACAGCATCGCCATGTACCAGTCGAGGTACTTCGTCGAGAAGCGGTGGTTGATGCCTTTGCAGGCCTTCTCGACACGGCTGAAGAAGCTCTCGATCACGTTCGAATTCGTGCCGTCGTCCTCCTGGTTGCATGCTGTGGTTCACGCGGGTCAACTGAACAAGGCCGATAAGATCGTCGTACGCCTTATGCTCGTCGGCGATCAGGAGCGCCTTCGGATCGACATGTTTGGCCACGGCCGCCCAGGCATCCTTGCCGTTCTCGTCCATGATCACACGCGTCAGCGTCCGGTTCGGAGCGTGTCGATTCGCCTCTCTTAACGCGAGGACGCACATCCGTTTGCCGTTCTGGTTCTCCTTCTTGCGACCGTCCTTGCGCTCCTCCTTCTTGTTCGCCTTGCGAAGGACGCCGCCGACGTACTTCCCGTCGATCTGCACCGTGCCCTGGAGTCTGATCGCGTCGCGGCGGAGGCCGACGGCCTCGCGAAGCTTCTGCAGCAGGACATAGGCGGTCTTGTACTGGACATTGAGCTTGAGACTCAGATGGAGCGCCGCCATGCCCTTGGCGGTCGTGACCTCCTCCCAGATCGCCATGATGATCTTCTTGAACGAGAGCTTCCGGTTGGCGAACACGGTTCCGGACGTCACCGAGAACTCGGCGCAGCACTCCGGCTCCGAGCACCGAAAGCGGCGACGTCGGACGCTGTACGGCTCCAGACAGCCGCAGCGCGGGCAAAACGGATTGCCCCCGTTGTCGACCCAGCGGAAATCAACGAACAGACCGTAGGCATCGTCCTCGGTTAGCGACCAGACCCTCTCCGGGTCGAGATCGCGGCCATCAGGGCGGAGCAGCGGATGCTGCCCGAAGCCCTCTTTCGGGTCAGGCCAGGCGCAACGGTCGTATTTCGAACCTCCGGTCTCCTGTCGAGAAGGGGTCGTAGGAGTTCGGCCTCAGGATGGGAATTCGCTTCGGAGCATGTTCAGGCTTCCGTTTGATACGCGAGACATAAGCGGACCGCTCCGTCGTAAGGACGGAGGCAGAAGGTCAGCGCTCTATTCGTATCGATCTGAACACGAGAGGACCGATACCAGGGATATCATTCGGAGTCGATTCGAATTGCTTTTACGCGTGACAGTCCAGTTAAAAATATCCATGAAGCTTGCGAGGGCAACCTTGCTTCATTCAAAGAATGTGCTATTTAAGTAGCACAAACTGGAGTTCATCAGATGAGTAACACAGCAAAGATTCGCCGTCAGGGCGGCGCGACCGTATTTAGCATTCCTCCCGCGCTTTTGAAGATGCTCGGCGTCGAAGTCGGCACAGAGTTGACCTTGGTTGTCAATAATGGGTCTCTTGTGGCGACCCCGAAGCAGGGAAAGAAAAGATATACGCTGGCTGAGCTGCTCGAAGGAGCAGATGAAATGGCTGCGCTCAATAAAGAAGCGGCCTCGTGGAATGTTAGCAAGCCCGTTGGTAACGAAGTGTTCTGATGGTCCGAAGCAACATTCCAAAGCGTGGCGACGTCTTTCTCATCGATCTTAATCCCGTTGTAGGCAATGAAATGAGGGATGATCATTGCTGTGTCGTGATCACCCCTCGTGAAATCAATATGGTCGGCATGTGCCTTACAGTTCCCATTACGACGGGCGGTGCGTTCACCCGCAAAGCCGGTCTTGCGGTCAATATCTCAGGCCACAAAACGACCGGTGTGGCTCTCTGCAATCAGGTAAGAGCACTCGACATCCTGGAACGGGTGAAGCAAAAGACTGCCAAACATGTCGACACGCTGGATGCCTCCACCATCGACGAAATTGTCGCCAGAGTGGTCAGCATGATCGACCCTGCTTAGTCGGCCAACACACCGGCCGAGAACCATCACCTTAAATTTGTCTATTCCACCCCAAGGGGCCATGAGCCTTTAATCCGGTTTGTGGCAACTGCTCCATAATGCCGGAAATTTGAGCCAGACGTAAGCTGATGGTGCCTCAGACTAAGGCTCCGCTGTACAGTTTGAGATCACCCGAATCGAAGCATGGTTGCTTTCATCCGGCCGCCACAGCGACGAGCAGTATGCCGCTACGGGCGGCTCCCCCCATCTGTGGGTCATTCTCGATTACCGGCGCAGTTTCAGCGCATCATAGTGCCGTGCAGGCGCTTCCTGATCCATAACCCCGTGTTCGAGTGCAAGTTTCGATACTCACGCGGCGGGTTCAAGGCTGGCCGCAAACAGCGTGATCTTTCCAACCTTGATAGAAACGACGTCGCCGATTCCGACACAACAGAGGACGGACAAAGCTGTCTCCCCTATTGTCGTCACGTGGGACGTCCATCGATCAGAGCTTCGCCGCACCAGAAAATCATCTCGGATGCCTTTCAAATACCCACGCTGAAGCGGAGGATGAGATCTCGAGCTGATCAGGTTCGACATTCGCATAGCTGCGGCGGGTTCCGCAAACCGCTCCGCTGTCGGCAAAAATCTCGTCGATCCCGCTGTCATGAAACAGCCGAAGGTCCTTCCCGTTGCCAAGCGTCGCCATGTATTGGATTGAGCCATCGTCCTGGGCTAGCCGGATGGAAAGGACACCGTCGGCGATGCTTGCCTCGAAGGCAAGCTCGCCACCTTGCGTGGCGACAATCTTGCTACCCTCCAGCGGGCCAGAAAGCCGGATTTCGATAGGGGCGTTCGGCAGCGAATATTGACCACTTTGGGCCTCGCCGACTGGGAATGGAAGGACCGGTCGGAGCGGAGAAGAACTACGTTCTTGCCGTTGCAACGGAGATGCTACGGGAAACCGATCGACCGACCGCAATCATGAGCGGCAATGACGAAATGACGATCCAAATATACATTGCGGCAATGGCATTGGGCCTTCGCATTCCTGAGGATGTCAGTATCGTCGGCTTTGACGATTTCCGGACGTTTTACCAGGCGCTGAAGCCGGAACTTACCACTGCGGCCTTGCCTTATTACGATCTGGGCTTAGAAGGGGCGGAATTGTTGAATAGCGTAGTTGCGGGAAACAAGGCTCGTCCGAGCAGACGCCTTGTGCCCTGTAAATTGCTCAAGCGAACGTCGGTGAAAGCTTTGTAGGCGACGACCGGAAACACGCAGGTCGCTTGTGATCTGAACCCTTCAAACTGTACCAGTTTTGGCTAGAGTTTTCCGGTGCATTTTTCCTGGCTGGGAAAGGAACGGAAGACGATGAAAGCATCGCAGTTTTCGGACGCACAGAAGGCGTTCATTTTGAAGCAGGGTGATGAAGGCGTGACGGTCGCCGAGATCTGCCGGAAGGCGGGGATCAGCCAGGCGACCTATTTCAACTGGAAGGAAAAATACGCGGGCATGCTGCCGCCGGAGATGAAGAAGCTGAAGCAGCTCGAGGACGAGAATGCACGGCTGAAGAAGATCGTCGCGGATCTGACGTTGGACCGCGAGATGTTGCAGGACGTCATTCGCCGAAAGCTCTAAGGCCTGCTCGCAAGCGGGAGATGGTGAAAGGCATGTGCCAGGACTGGGCGATCTCGATCCGGCGTGCCTGTGGGGCGCTGGACTTCGATCGGTCGACCCACCACTACACCTCCCGCCGTGCCGATCAGGCCGGTCTTGAGCGTCGTATCCGTGAGATCTGCGAGACCCGTGTCCGGTACGGTTATCGTCGTGTGCATGTGCTGCTGGTGCGCGAGGGTTGGGGTGCCAACATCAAGCGGACCTACCGCATTTATAGGGACTTGGGCCTGCAATTGCGTAACAAGACACCGAAACGCCGGGTGAAAGCCAAGCTGCGGGAGGATCGGCAAATGGCGGTAGGGCCGAATGATGTATGGGCGATGGACTTTGTGCACGACCAGCTCGCCACCGGCAAGAAGCTACGCGTTCTGACCGTGGTGGACACCTTCTCACGCTACGCCCCTGTGCTTGACCCAAGGCACAGCTATCGCGGTGAAGATGTTGTGCAAACGCTCGAGCGGGTATGCCGCCAGGTCGGCTATCACAAGACGATCCGCGTCGATCAGGGCACCGAGTTCGTATCCCGGGATCTGGATCTTTGGGCCTATGCGAAAGGTGTCACGCTGGACTTCTCACGCCCTGGCAAACCGACCGATAGCGCATTCATCGAGGCGTTCAACGGCCGCTTCCGGGCAGAATGCCTGAACCAACATTGGTTCCTGACCCTTGCGGATGCCCGCGAAAAGATGGAGGATTGGCGTAGAGACTACAATGAGGTTCGGCCACATGGTGCGATCGGAAATAAGGTCCCGATCACACTGATGAATCTGGGAAGCGTAACCAGCCTGCCTCCCTGACTTAAGCCGGAAAACTCCAGCCTCCGCTGGTCCAATGTTTGGGGGCGGTTCAGGCGGTTGAAGGGACTGATCCCATTCCGGACGGACAAGGAGGGAGCACTGGCTGGCCAAGATCCGTGACGTCCTGCTCAACAATTCCAAAGGGGTCTAATTAGCGACGCTTCAAGTCGATGGCATGTTCAGTTGATGGGCAGACAGACCAAAACGTCAGCCGCTCAACATGGTGGTTGATTATGCATGTGCCATACTGTTCTGGATTGGGAGAAGAGCCGGCTCTTCATCAGTTGACCATGGAGAGGCGTGGTCTTGCTGATTTTTTCACGCCTTCCGCTTGCCGACCAAAAAGCAGGCCAAAGGATGAGTTTTGACTCGGTTGCACTCGTGATAAGTTCAACTCACATCACTTCTCTTCGTATGGAAGGAAAGCGAAATGCGTTTGAAGGCTTTTTTTGTTGCCATTGCTTTCCTTGCGCCCGTTTCGAGTCAAGCACTGGCTGGACAAGTGGAGAGCGTCGCGTGGTCGGTAGAGGGCAAGCTTGTCGGCAAGGAGGGAGGAAAGGCGAAGGACATCAGCGGCATCGCATGCTCCATGACGTCCGGTTTTCCGAGATCCTGCCTGACTATCGATGACAACGTTCAGTCGGCTCAGGAAATCGGGACGGTCAGGAGCAGCCGTCCTCAACCGTTTAAGGTCGTGTACGGCTGCTAGCGATGAAACTATTTAGACGCGCAGGTCAAGAGGATAGTCGAGACCTATTTAGGCAGCACTGGCGATAAGCTGGGCACGGAAATCTTTAATCTCCGTACCCGCAACATCATTAACCACCCTTATATTCCGGCTGGGCCTTCAGCTTATCAGCAGATGAATCGACATAGACGCGTACATCATCGCCTTTTTCATTGCGCACGATGTTCAACTGGTCGAGCCCTACGGCGATCCGATGCTCGCCTATCCCGAGAAACCCGCCAACATCAATGACAACCTGTTTTACGGTTCCATCATTGTTGAGGACGAGTTTATCGACTTCGCCGATATTCTCATCTTTTGCACTATAAACAGTTGCGCCGGAGAGATTTTCCGTCGTGAGGTCTTTCACATCCGTAGCACGATAACCATCACGCTTGATCTCCGGTCGTACGAGCGCCGTATCGGTTGATTGAGCAGTTGGAGCTGTAGTCGTCGATGAAGTCGAGCTCATGTCGGCTGGAGCCGTATAGGCCGGTGCGTCGGTCAGCATCTGTTTATTTGCATTGACGACCAGGAAATAGTCATTCGCATCGTCGCCGTCCTTGACGAACTTGATGTCCTTCATCGGAATGGCAACGTTCTTCTCACCGATTCCCAGAAAGCCACCGACGCCGAGCACCACGGCTTTGACTTCGCCTTGTCGGCTAAGGATCACCTCGTTCACTTCACCGATATCGTCCCAGTCCTTTTCAGCGCCAGGCTTGACGACGGTGTCAGCCGTAATCGCGCTCTCGGTGGCGTAGAGTCGCATGCCAATGAATTTGGACGCCTGGATGTCAGTCGGCTGCTGCTGATACATCGAGATTGGAGCCATGGTAGCGGCATAGGCACTGCCGCTCACCAACGCGATTGTAAGGGCGGTTGTCACGAGTAGCTTGTTCATTAATCACTCCCTTTTTTGTTGCTCGTCGCACCCTGCACAACGGAGAGTTTGCACTGCGATGTTAAAATTACCGCAGTAGCAGGACAGATGAGCGTGAGTTGTTTCGCCGAAATTGAACGATTGGGGCCAAAATATGTTCCGGCTTGCCGCTGAAAAGACGGTTGCGAGGCGCGGAAAGCGGTGTCTCAGCTGTCCCGCCGGACAGCGAATGTAAGAACGCTGCATGAAGCGCCGGCCAGCCATTCAGACAACATCCGGCGGCGTGGGCAAGCCAGGCACGCGACAATTTACGAGCCATGCGGCGCAGTAACCAGGAGCTGCGAAAGTGGGAGCGATTCGACTGGACGAATCCAAACAATCGGCTCCAGTAGAATATTTGGCTGGACGCGACACAGAGCTTTTTTGCGGATGCCAGCGGTTCGTTTGGGAAACTCGGCCTTCGGTTTCAGGCTGAAACGCAACAGCAAACAAACCGCCCAGATGTTCCATAATAACTCTTATCTGATTTATGGATGTAGCCGGGGTGGGTTCTAGAATGAAGTGCGACTTGCTAATGATCCCAATGGGTTATCAATTGCAAGGACGATGCAATGAAACGCACCTACTCTCAGA
>NZ_JACHZA010000032.1:0-29209 GCF_014193305.1 Rhizobium sp. BK181 | reverse complement strand
GCGATGGAGCGTACCGTGCCTCTTCCCGACGGAATCGACCCCGATGCGGCTACGGCCACGTTCAAAAATGGTGTGTTAACGCTCGTAATTCCAAAGTCACCGGAACTGCAAGCAGACACAAAGCGCATTCCTGTCCAGGCGGGTTAAGCCGTCCTCCCCTCGCAACCCGCCATATTGTCCGCAACCGTCCTCGGTTGCGGACTTTTTAGTTCTGTACCGCCTTTACTCTGGGTCGCCCAACCAAAACTGACGGCCGTCAGGTCGGAGGCCGTACAAGTGAGCTAGCTTCCCGATGCTGCTGAAGCAAGGCCGCTTTTACAGCGCAGCTTAAACAACTAACGCAGAGGATCGCGAGATGACAACAGATAGCGACATCAAACGTGATGTGGAAAGCGAACTTAAATGGGATCCGGATATCGACGCTTCCGATATCGGAGTGGCAGTGAAAAACGGGGTCGTCACCCTCAGCGGCTTTGTGCGCAGCTTCACCCAGAAATATGAGGCCGAGAAAGCGACAAAGCGGGTCAAGGGTGTTCTCGGTGTCGCCAACGACATCGAGGTTCGGCTGCCGTCGCTCCACGAGAAACCCGATCCGGAGATCGCGCGCGCCGCCGTGGAGGCACTCAAGTTCGAGCTTCCCTACTCCCACGAAAACTTCAAGGTCGTCGTCAAGGACGGTTGGGTAACCCTCGAAGGCAGTGCCGAGTGGGAATATCAACGCAACCGCGCTGAAGCGGCCGTGCGAAAGGTCAAGGGTGTCAAGGGTATCTCGAACCTGGTGACGCTAAAGCCGCGCGTCACGCCAACGGAAGTCAAGTCCCAGATCGAGGCGGCGCTGAAGCGAATGGTCGAGGTCGATGCGAACCGCGTGACCGTGACCGCCAGCGGCGGCGAGGTGACCCTGACAGGCACCGTGCGCTCCTGGGCTGAACGGCAGGAGGCGGAGCGTGCGGCCTGGCGGGCGCCCGGCGTCACCAAGGTTGACAACCGCATAACCATCTCACCGTAACCGATCAACGTTCAATACCAGCCGGGCTTTCTAGCTGCCCGGCTGATATCCCTCGATAGAGGAGCTTGCAGCTTGAGCCGCACACGGGACCCCGAACCGCATCTGCCGGAGACCATGGATCCAGACGAGATTGCGCTGGCAAGCATGGATTGTTTCCCGGGAGTGATCCCCTCGTGGATTCCCATGCGTCTCGGCCGCCCGCAGACAGCAGCAAGACAAGATTCCACTGAAATGGCTGAAACCCCGAAGGATCACCCTCGCGCCGCCGCCTCGGATCATGGGTGGTGCCATCGCCATGTCGTCGACAGCCATCGCCCTGAAGCAACTCGCTGAGCAGGGTGAAATCACCAGCCGGCACGCGCTCGGAATATTGCTTTTCCAAGACCTGGCAACACTCCCGCTGCTCATCCTGGCCGACGCGTGGTCCCAGAGCGACACCATCGCCTTGACGGCAATTCTGAAACAGATGGTGGTTGCCACCACGGCTCTTCTCGCTGCAGCCGTCATGCCGGCCGCGACGCCCATCTCGCGGGAAAGGTCGCCGAGGCATTGATGGTGCGCGCGGGGGAATTGCTTCGCACGCCGCCTCAGATCGAGAAGATTGATGTGCTCGCAGCCAAGCTGCCGTGAAGCGGCGCGGACGACCATGTCACTTCCAGAGGTGATCGCTGGCACAAATATGCGGACTCAAGTCCCGGCATATCCGCCGGCCGCATGTCATGCGCATGCGGCACTCCGAAAACGCGCCGGTGTTTGCCTTGAGAAGGGCAGTGCAACCGCTTGCCACCGTCATGGGTGGCGGGCTCCCTTGGGGAACTGGTCACCGCGATCCTATGCAGAAATCGTAAAAAACTGACGGTCGTCACGGCCGGCGCGGCGCGGCGATCATATCCTTCTTACGTGGCGTCTCGAATTCGACAAACGCTTCCCGGACGCGAACGGAGCGCACAATGACGAGCATCCCATCAACCGATAGCCGCAAGATCAACGAGATGAACGACGTGCTTGCAAAGAATTGGTGGGTCGTCGCATTGCGAGGCGCCCTAGCCATCCTCTTCGGTATTGCTGCATTTGCGATGCCTTTGGTAACGATGCTCTCGCTTGTGGTGGTTTTCGCTGCATTCAGTTTCATCGACGGCGTCTTCGGGGTTGTCATGTCAGTGCGCGGTGCGCGCAAGGGCGAGCGCTGGGTCTGGTTGCTTTTCAGCAGCATCCTCGGCATCGTCACCGGCGCGGTTGCGTTCCTGTGGCCCGGCATTACGGTTCTTGCCTTCGTCATCCTGGTAGCGGCATGGGCCCTGGTATCGGGCACGTTTATGCTGGTCTCGGCCTTTCGGCTGAAGATCGACCACGGCCGCCTCTGGCTGGTCATCGGCGGCATCGCAAGCCTCGTTCTCGGCATACTCCTCGCCATCTCGCCCTTCATCGGGGCGTTGGTGCTGACTTTCTGGATCGGCGCGCATGCCCTCATACTGGGCGCCACGCTGCTCGTCCTGGCTTACAAGCTGCGGTCCCGCAGCACTGGCCTGCCGGGCACTCTTGCCACGTCCGCCACGGCTTGATCGATGAGAGGAGAAAAGGCATGTCTTCTATTCTTACTGCGGGAACGAAAGCACCCGGTTTCACGCTACGCGTGACGCCCGACCAGACCCTTTCCCTGTCCGAGTTTGCGGGCCGGCGCGTAATCCTGGCCTTTTATCCGGCGGACTGGAGCCCGGTCTGCGGCGACCAGATGACGCTCTACAACCACGTCCTCTCCGAATTCCGCAAGAAAGGCGCTGAACTCGTCGGGATCTCGGTGGATGGCGCATGGTGCCATCAGGCTTTCGCCCGGGAGCGGAACCTGCATTTCCCATTGCTTTCGGATGCCCATCCCAAGGGAGAAGTTTCGCGCGCTTACGGCGCCTATCGCGACGATGTCGGCGAGAGCGCCCGCGCACTCTTCCTCATTGATGAGTACGGCACGATTGCATGGAGCCACTTGTCCCCGGTCGCCGTCAATCCCGGGGCAGACGGCATTCTCGACGCCCTCGACCACATGCCAAACCTGGAGCAGAAAAATGTCGACGCTTAAAGTTCCTGTCAATTCGCGTGACCACAGTCGTGGCGGAGCGAACGCAGCCGTCACGCTCGTGGAATATGGCGATTATCAGTGTCCCTATTGTGCCATCGCCAATCCAATCGTCCGATCCCTGGAAAACCGGTATGGCCAGTCACTGTGTGTCGTCTTTCGGCATTTCCCGCTCGTCGAGATCCATCCACTCGCAGCGCCGGCAGCGGAGGCGGCTGAATATGCCGGAGATCAGGGCCGGTTCTGGGAAATGCACGATGCGATCTATTCGAACCAGCATCGGCTGAGCACGCAACTCTTTTTCGCCATTGCCGGCACCTTGCAGTTGTCTCAGATGGGACTTCGGGATTCGCTTACCCGCTCGCTGCATGCCGACAAGATTCAGGCTGATTTCATTGGCGGCGTCCGCAGCGGCGTCAACGGAACGCCGACGTTCTTCGTCAATGGCGTGCGGCATCAGGGCGGTTTCTCGGCACCGGAGCTCGCCGCTTCAATCCAAACCGCGATGGACGTCCTGGCTCCGGTGCGATGAGGCCTCGATCTCGAAGATATTGACGGGCGTCAAGGTATCACGGCTGCTTCGTCCAGATCTTATCCAACCCACGAAGCTGAAGGAATGGGATCAGACCTAGTCCGCCAGTACACTTCCAACCCGGAGGATTCGAGATGCACTATAACAGCGCTTCAAAGACATATCGCAATGCCCACCTCGCATTGGCAATCGGCATGGATATTGTGTTGACGACCACCATTTTCCTGCCGTCGTCAATGCCGGCAGTCGCGCAAAACGTCGTTATCGTCGACGTGGATGTGAAAGAAGTAGCCAAGGGCTACCGCGCTACCAAACTCGTGGGTGCCAAAGTAAAGAACGGTACTGGCGAGACAATCGGATCAATCGATGACCTCATCGTCGATCGCGAGAAGGTTCTCTTCGCAATTCTCCAGGTAGGTGGCTTTCTCGGCATCGGCGGTTTCCTTGTCGCTATCCCTTACAATTCACTGCAGGTCAACGCGGACGGCTCGAAGATTGTGCTCGCCCAGGGGAGTAAGGAGGAGCTGCAGAAACTTCCGGAGTTCAAATACGAAGGAAAGTAACTGGCGCGCCTCCCGCGATGAGGAACGGAGACTTCGCCTCGCGCGATCAAGCCTCAAACCCATATTCCGTCGCGGAACAAGCCGGGACCGGTCTCCTAGCTCATGAGCGCTGTCAAGCCTTTGTTTCATAGCAAATATTCCGGCAATGTGCCGGGCGCAGAGCGATGTGCAAAGTAGGAGGCGGAACTGAGACGACGGCTGAGCAAGCTCTCATGCGCGGATTGGTTACCGCATGACCGTGGTTTCGTCCTGGGTCTGCCTCGTTACCTGGAGGAAAGCGAGTGAGACACCGACCGCCATCGCGTTAAGACTGGTTCCAATCGCTGTCGCGACGAAGACCAGGAGGACATGCCAGTCCGCCAATGGATCAGTTGTTCTTGCGCCTATAGCGCAGCTTATCAGCGCTGACAGCTTCGTGTCAGTACCGAGACTAAGCCGTTACAAGCTGTGTCGGCAGATCCCACGGGTTCACAAGAGTAACTCCCATACCTTCGAAATCTTTGATATTGCGCGTGACTAGCGTCATCCGATGGATGAAGGCAGTCGCCGCGATATAGGCGTCATTGATCGGTTTGGGACTGGGCACATGCCATTGGGCTGCATGCACTGCCGCGGCCTCGTCCAAGGGCAGGATGCGATTGGAAAACGCAGTTAGAACAGTATTTTCCAGCCAGTTTCGTAACACTTTCCCGGCGGCTGCATCATTATGCTCCGCCAGCCGAACAGCAATCTCCAGTTCGTGCAGGACAACAGATGAAATGAAGGCCTCGGCCGGATCGATGGTTTCGTTCCAAACCACGACATTCGGATCAGCCTTGCCGCTCGCGACCTTGCGCAGTTCGGACACCACGTTGGTATCGAGCAAAAACATCAGGAGAGATCAACCGGCTGGGCGCGTTCTGCGCGCTCGGGGAGCATCAGGTCAACGTCTTCGGCCCCCGAAGCTGCCAACATATCGCCAAGCGTCCGCATTTTACCTGTAAGTCGCTTGTACTCATCGAACGACAGCAGAACGTGAGCAGGCCGTCCCCTGTCGGTGATTATCACAGGCCCATTCCTGGTGGCGCGCTTTGCACGGCCAAGATCCTGATTGAGCTCCCGGCCCGAAAGAGTGGTGATGGTCACGACAAACCTCATATATGTGGTTACGTAACCACATATAGTATCTAGGGACAGGAAATGCAAGCCGAGCCGCCTTGGTGGGACGCTGCAGAAAAGTCGTAAAGTGTCAGAGGCGAGGCATGTTTCGACCTCGCGCAAAGCTGATCTGCAGACGCTCAACTGCCCATCCGATGCCATTGGTCTCATAACAAAGCCCAAACCATGCCGGCCGCCTGCTAATTCCGAGGCAATCCGCCCCCGCATTCCGAAATGATGCCGCCCCCCAATTCCGAGAATTAACCGCCCCCTTGTTCCGAGATGATGCCGCCCCCGGATTGGGGCTGTTTGTCGGGGTGTCCTGCTGGTGAGACGTTCGTCCTTTCAGTTGCCTGAGAGGAAGGAACGCGATGCCAGCGGAGAGACTAAAGATGCGGCGTGTCCGCGAGATTCTGAGATACAGATTTGCGGAAGGTCTTGGCCACAAGTCGATTGCGGCGCGCGTTGGTGCGGCCCCCTCGACGGTGCGCGAGACGTTGCGCCGTTTGGAGCGTGCCGGACTTTCCTGGCCTTTGGGCAACGATGTCAGCGATGCGGTGCTGGAGGCGGCTCTCTATAAGGCTGCCGGCACGAAGACCGGTCACCGCCGCAGTGCCGAGCCGGATTGGGGGCATGTTCACCGGGAGCTGAAGCGCAAGCATGAGACGCTGCAGATCGTCTGGGACGAGTATATCGGCCTTCTCGCTACAGCCGCTACTGTGATTTGTATCGCGCTTGGGCGCTGAAGCTGCCGGTGAAGGAGCCCTCGCAAGCTGTTGGGGTCTGCTTTTTCGAAAAGCAACTCACCGATTCGGTAGCCAGCCCGCACGCTTCCGCCGGTGACGAGGATGTTGCTGTCGCTCGTCGGCACGTCGGCCTCTGTAAGCAGTCTACGCATTACCTCCAGATAGGGTGCAAGGTGTCCGTCGTGAACGGTCCTGTCTGTGCCGACGAAGCCGCTATTGCCACGTCACTCTGCGCTCGGCCACCAAGATGGCCAGTTCCACTGCGAGTTCTTCGAGGCTGAAAGGCTTCAAAAGACGCCGAACCCCGCAAAAACGGTCGGGAATGCCGCTTTCATTGCCCGCTGTAGCAAATACGAACGGCACCCGCGCTTGATCCAGTCTGTCTGCAACGGGGTATACCAGATCGCTACCGAGATGGATGTCGAGGACGGCGACATCGATATTTCTAGCCTCCAGGCTCAACAGGCTGCTTTCTAGATCAGGAAATGGGCCGATCACCTCGCTGCCTTGGTCTTCAAGCGCAAAGGTTACATTGCTTGCCTGTAGATAGTCGTCTTCGACCACAAGAACACGCTTGCCGACTAGGTCGATGAAATTCATCTGGCGCTCCCCGGTCCGAACGAAATCGCCTTATGCATGAGTATCGACTTTATGCCTCGATGCGGGCACGAGCCCGAACGCTAAGTATGTTCGTCTGCTGACAAGTTTGTCCGTCGGCTTTTCCGCCTGGAGACGTTCGCAGCACGGCGCGGAAGCCTGCATAGGCGTGATGTCTGATCCCCAGCCCCAGGCTTCCGTCCATCCGCTCAAGCGAACAGCTTAATATTAGACTGCACTCACGTGGGTGCCAAGTTGGACTAAGGTCCATGCAATTGGCAACGCCTTGTTGACCAGATTTCCTTCTATTCGTCTTGAGTTTCCGGAGCGGAAGTCTCAAGCGAATCTCGGATTTGGTCGATCTTCCCGTCCGCTTCGCCCACGCCGAGGATTGCCTTCGCCCGGTGCAGAACGGCAGGGCTGACTTGCCCTGTCTTCGTTGCGGATGCTAGAGCATCCTCCAAGGCCTCGTCACCCAAGATCGGGTCATCGACCGACGGCTCAGTTCCGTTATCGATCTCATACTGGGCATAGGCAACCGCGTAGGCCGCAATCGCGCTCATCTTCGGATCAGACGTGTTCAGATAGGCCTTGTAGTTCCGCTTCAGCGAGTTGAGACCAGCAAGCTCTGCGGTAGTGTTTTTCTCCTGGGTAGCAGTGTTTGGCTTGTCAGCTTTCGCGGACTGCGACTTCCTACCAGCGTTACTGGAAGACTTACTCGGGTTGCCCTGAGATTTCGCGTTGCCATGAGTTGAAGCCCCGCTCTTGCTGCCGCTGTTTCCGTGTGTGCCGTTATTTCCCCGGCTACCGCTGCTTCCGTGGCTGCCACCACCGTTTCCACCCCCATTCCCGCCGCCGTTTCCGTCGCCTTTTGCCATCGCCACGGTGTCGAACCCACCAACGGTAAGCGGGAGCGTTGCAACAGCGAGGGAGAGTACCGCCGTGGAGGCCAATGTGGTGATGCGCATCGTTGGTCCAATCAATATGCGAGTAAAATCGCCAAAAAAGGCGTGCGTCGCTCGTTTAAGATGACTGACAATCTAAACGGTGGTTATTGATTGCACATCGGACTGAGGTCCTATCTGGATCGGACAATGGTCCTGTTTTGCCTTGTATCGTTAATGCATCCCAACCGCCGACTGATCCTCCCCTCTGTCAGCTCAGTGTGAAGTCGCGATGCAACCACGACAGTGATAATCTCGACTGAACAGCTGTGCCTCAGAGCTACCGTCGCCGTGGCGTGTGAATCCTTGTGACGATCTTGGTCTTGCTCGGTTTCGGTCTGATGGTTCTTGGCGTTCACACACAAAGAGGCGAAGTTTCCCCCGGCCAAGCAAGGTGCATTTATAAGATCGTTCTAATCTGTCAATCAGGTGGCAACAAACGCCGAGGTGCTTCGTTTCGAGGGTAGGAGAAGCGATGCATGCGCCTTCTCTCTTCCTGAGATAAACTGCCCCGCTTGTGTCTAGGCAGGGCCTTTTTTCCGTATGAGGCCCTGACGCTTGGAAGGGATCCCGCCGCTCTCCATGTTCTGTTCGGTGAGTGCAACGGGAGACAATGGCTTGGTGATATTCGTCCCGCTATCAGGTGAGAAACAGGCATAGTCGAACTTTCCGGTACCATCTTTGACGAACGCGAGAGGCTCGCTGCCAAGGTCGCCGCCGAGAACGTACCAGGCGTGAATCGACAACAGATCACCTGATCTGGATCGACCCCTACTCCGGAGCCGCCCTGCCACCACCGGCCGGCAACTAGGAACGAATATCTTGGTTGCTGTCGAGTAGGGCGCGAGGAGCCACGACTGAAAACGAACCGGCTCCTCGCAAATGTCTCGGTATCTCATCCCCGCGACAGCGAGACTCTAGCAAAGGCGTGGTAAACAAACCCTAACTGAGTTGAGAGATCGGCGACACGGGCTCGAGCTTGGGAAAAATTGCAGGGTCGCTTCGAGCAGCCCAGATTGATCTCCATCAAAGAAGCCTTCGTTCCCTCCTCTAAACTTCTGCAGCTAGTATCGGTGTGGCTGAAGGTATCTCGCGAACTTCCATGGCGAAAACCGATCCCTTGAACTACCTTCTTACGTCGCATGTCTGGCGGCAGGACCACAATGGCTTCTCCCACCAGGACCCCGGCTTCGTGGATCTCGTCGCAAACAAGAAATCTGAGATCGTGCGAATTTGCCTTCCTCCTGGCGCCAACACCCTTTTATGGACCGGTGATCACTGCCTTCGCACCTTTAATCGCATCAATGTGATCGCGGCTGGAAAACAACTGCAAGCACAGTACTTGTCGATGAAAGAAGCCATCTTGCACTGCCAGGCTGGCCTTGGCGTCTGGACTGGGCGAGCTTCGAGGTCATCGGATTGTAGATGCCCACAAGTTCGTTGAGTTCGCGGGTGATGTCGTCCGCCTCGCCGGCGCGTATGGCAATCACCCCCTTCCTCGTGGCCAGTCATCGCGGCTAGGATGACGCTCCGCCGTGTTTCGATATGCCGCCGCCTCCCTCCGCCCGACCTCTGTTTGCAGTCGCGGCTGTAGCAACTGGAAGCTCGACGACGGAGAAGCCAGCAAGCCGACAGGCAACCTTAGTGTGGTGCAAAGCCGATTCTTGGAAAATGATCACGAGGAGGTTTTTCCCGTCCCAGCTTCAATTCTATGTCTTAGCGTGTGAAGCATCTTCCACTGCCCCACTCGCAGCAAGCCAGATGGTCACTGCCGCTGCCCCTGCGTCAGGACTGCCGATTACGCGCCCACCGATATAGCTGGCCCGCCCAAGCTTTGGCCGCATGTCAATCGTTCGTCGCATGCCCTCCTCTGCCGCCGTCACGGCTCGTTCCCATGCTTCCTTCAGAGGAAGTCCCGCGGCGATTTGCTCCTCGAACGTTGAGGCCGCGGGTTGCAATGCGTCTACCATTGTGCGGTCGCCGGGCCTTGCTCCGCCCAGTTCGGATATCGCCTGGACGGCGGCCGCAAACGCAGCGGCGACATCGCTCGCAGACGGCTCGTCGATCGTAGCCAGATGCCTGGACGCCCGCATCAGTCCGGCAGCGTAGAAGGGACCTGAACTCCCAGCGATTGCTCTTCTGACACGATCGGCGGCTGTAGATAACCCTTTTGAGACGGAAGAGAATGCGCCCTCCGGTAGGTCCAGGATGGCCTCAGCCCCGCGACGCATGCTCGCCCCGAGATCGCCGTCACCCGAAATTCCGTCCAGCGTGGCAAGGTGATCTTCCGCTGCAATCAATGCGCGTGCGGCGGAGGCAAATATCTCCTGCAGACGCCGGCCGGCGGGTGAGACGTTTGCTTGATCTTCCTGCGCCACAATCGGGAGATCGTGCGGACTGGGCACTGCCACCAAGGGCTCCGCGTTCACAAGGCCGCCGCCCGGCCAGGCTTGCGCTTCGACCGGCATATCGAAAAACGGCAAGTCTCGAGATGTCACAGGCATGACCGACAGTGAAAATCCTTGCATATCGAGCGCTGATAGGAACGTGCCAGCCCAGGCCCGTACAACCGTCACCCCACCCTTGGCGAGGCTTCGTAGTGCGCTTCTGGCGAGGATTGCAAGCTCTAGCGGCGGCGTTGAACCGAGCCCGTTCACGAGCAGAACGGCCTCGTCTCCTCTCCGGACCTTGCCGTCAACCAGGATCGTCTTCAAAGTCAGTTCGACCAATTCATCGGCGCTCGCAATCTCCATGCGGAAAACTCCCGGCTCGCCGTGAATGCCGAGCCCAACCTCGACTTCCTTCTCTCCAAGGACAAAACCAGGTTTCCCGACGGAGGGGAGGATGCAGGTTCCGAGCGAGATTCCCATCGAGGAAACCCGCTGTGCTGCATCTCTCGCGATTGCGGCCACAGCCGCAAGGCAATGTCCTTGAGCCGCTGCGGCTCCTGTTATCTTGTGAACGAGAACCGTGCCGGCGAGGCCGCGCCGTCTGTCTGGAGCTACCGTATCGCGCAAAGCGGCATCGTCAGCGACAACAACAATCTCGACCGGAATCCCCTCTGCCCTCGCGATTTCGGCTGCAAGTCCAAAGTTCAGCCTGTCGCCGGTATAGTTCTTGACGATGAGCACAGCACCGGCCGGCCCACTGACGGCCCTGATGGCAGACAGTACGGCGTCGGAACTCGGCGACGTGAAGACGTCACCCGCAACCGCAGCCGTCAACATGGATCGGCCCACGTAACCTGCATGTGCCGGTTCATGTCCGCTTCCACCACCAGAGATCACGGCAACGGGACGAGCCGCTGCGTCTGGCAGGCCGGATTGTATGACGATGTTCTCGTCGGAAAGAAGGGCAGTGCCAGGCGATAGCGCAACGGCACCCTCCAGCGCTTGCCGGACGACCTCTTCCGGGCGATTTATCAGTTTCTTCATCTGCACTCCTGATTGACTCGACTTTTGATTTCCGTGGTGATTGGGACCTGGCTAGTACCTACGGACAGGTTCTGGCAAGAAGACTTGGCAGGGCACTGCGGTGGGCTCGAAGCCGCGCGCGTCCCTGTAACCGGTGCTCGATAATTCGGGCGGCAATAGAAGCCGGCCATGCAAGGCTGAAATAGAGCAATGCCGTAAGCGCGAAGACGTGCAACGGAAGGAAACTCTCAGACATCAGTTCGCGTGACACCAAAGTCAGCTCAGGAACAGATATTAGGGCGCAGATCGAACTGTCCTTCATAAGAGACACGAGATTGATCAACAAAGGTGCTACCGTCTGCCGGATGGCCTGCGGCAATAGAATAAGCCTGAAGGCTGCCAGTGGCGTCAGACCGGCAGCAAGAGCAGCCTCGCGCTGACCAGCGGAAATTGCACAGAAACCGGCACGAAAAACCTCCGCCAGGTAGGCCGCATAGACCGCGGAAAGCCCGAGCGTACCGGCCATGAATGCCGACAAGGTAACGCCCGCTCCCGGAAGAGCGAAATAGAGCAGATAGAGGATCACAAGAATGGGCACGCCGCGAGCAACCGTAATGTAGACGCGCGAGACCAGTTGCGGAACAAGTGCACGCCGCGAGCGCAGGTACTCGATCAACATGGCCAGCATGACAGCCAGACAGAATCCTGACGCGGTTAAAGAGAGGGTCAGGTGAAGTCCGTGAAGGAGACGCGGACCCCAGTCAGCGATGTTGTTGGAAATGATTTCAATGAACATCATCCAATCCCCAGTTTCTGCTCGATCAGGGCGACGGACCGCGCAACGACGCTGGTCAGGATCAAATAGACAGCGGCAGCACCGGCGTAGATCAGTGTCGTCTCGAAGGTTTCGTTGACGAGCTGTCTTGCATTGAAGAGGATCTCGGGCGCGGCGATGGCCGCGACCAGGGACGTATCTTTGACAAGCGAGACCGCGTAGTTTCCGATGGAAGGGAGCGCCAGTCTCAACCCCTGCGGGACCACGATCAGCCGGAATGCAGCGAACGGCGTGAGGCCGATTGACGCCGCTGCCTCGCTTTGCCCGACCGGGACGGATTGAAATCCCGAGCGGAAGATATCGACGCAGATAGCACCGCCGATCATGCCTAATCCGGCGACGCCCGCTGCGATTGAGGACAGCCTGAGCCCGAGCGACGCCAGACCGAAGTAGAGAAGAAAGAGGAAGGTCAGGCTCGGAATGTTGCGCAGGCTCTCGACATAGAAACGGATGGCGATCCGCAGCAGGCTGTTGTCTGACAGAAATTCACTGGTTGCCAGAGCGACGCCGATAATGAGAGCCACGATGAGCGATCCAGCGGTCACCTCGATAGTTACTGCCGCTCCTGAAACGAGTGCTCCTGCAAGCGTGCCAGCAAAAGTGTCATCCATGATCCCGTCCCCCAAGCTGCAGGCTCGCAAGAAACTGCTTCAGGCGGGGCGTTTGCGGGTCATCCAGAACCGTCTTGGCCGGACCTTCCTCAATGATACGGCCGCCATCCATGAAGATGATGCGATCGGCAACCTCGCGCGCAAAGGCAATTTCATGCGTGACGAGCACCATCGCCCGACCTTCTTGCGCGAGTTCCTTTATGACTGTCAGGACCTCCCCGACCAGTTCCGGGTCGAGCGCGGACGTCGGCTCGTCGAAAAGCAGCAACTTCGGCTGCTGGGCAAGCGCGCGGGCGATCGCAACACGCTGCTGCTGTCCGCCAGAGAGCCGATGCGGCATTTCATCGGCCTTCTGCGAGAGATGGACTTTTGCGAGCAGTTCGCCAGCAAGCTTGTCCGCCTCTCGATGCTTCAGCCCCCTTACTTTTGTCGGCTGCAGTGCCACGTTGGCGCGAACTGACAAATGTGGCCAGAGGTGGAAGTGCTGGAAAACCATGCCTATGTCGGCTCGTTGCGGCGCCATCTCACGTTCACTCATCAAACGCCCGTTCCTGCGACGACCGATCAGTGTCCCTTCCAGGCGAATTTCGCCTTCGCTTGGCGGCTCGAGAAAATTGATCGCTCTCAAACAGGTCGATTTGCCCGATCCACTGGGGCCAATCAGCACAACGCGCTCTCCCCGACGCAAATTAAAGGAGATGCCGTTGAGAACCCTCAACGGTCCAAATGACTTTCCGAGGTCTTTAACCTCAAGAAGCACGTCGGCGGCCATCGTGGCCTCCTTTTCTGTGAAGAGCGGCCGTTTCACCGGCCGCTGATGTTCAATGGTTACAAACCGGTGGATTCCAATCGGCAGGTCGGTCGACGCTTGCCCTGAAATTCTCCGCAGACGGTGTGTAGTTCGCCTCGCTGATATTGCCGTAGAGCTTGCCGATCGACTTGATCTGGCACGAGGCCCAAAGGCCACGGATCTCCTTGCTCAGTGCCGCCGCCAGGTCTGCATTTTCCTTGGATAGACCGAACACATATTGACGCCCGAGGCCGGTCAGGAGTGGGAAGTCAGGGTTGTTATCGGTGAAGGCCAGGTTGACGAGACCCCAGTCAGGGTTCTTCGACAGCGCATAATCGATGACCGGTGGGTCTCCGACCAGCGCTTCGACACGACCAGCCAGCAGGTCGCGCAGCGCAGCGTCAGTGCTGTCGTAAAGCGATAGCTCCAGGCCCGGGATCTTCCTGAGCTCCGGCAGGAAGGAGAATCCCGTCATCGATCCGACCTTGCGGTTTTCCAGATCCTTGAGGCTATGCCACCCAGCGTCCTTCCTGGAGGTGATACCATTCTGGAAATAGCCGGTCGGGTCGCTCATCGACAGGGTCTCGGCCCGTTGCTTTGTCCAGGCGACATTGCCTCCGATGACATCCACACGACCTGTCTGCACCGCCGCAATTGCGCCTGACCACTCCATCGGAACCGGCCTTATTGTCAAACCCAGGTTTTCGGCAGCAATCTGCAGGATGTCGCCGTCATAGCCGGCAAGTTTTCCACCGCGCGCCACCAGCCCCGGCATATCACCAGTGATGGCGACAGAAAGAACGCCCGGTTCGGCAAGGTGATAAGCCGGCTCGGCGGCAAACGCAGAGCTCCATTGAAGGCTTGCCGTCAACGCAAGCGCTCCTCCAAGCAGTTGAACGAAGGAATATCGCACGTCTGTTCCCCTTTCTTTTCCTCTTTCAGGGTTGGCCCGCCGGCGTGAGTGCCGGCTGGAATCGTTTCATGGACAGGCCCGCAATCGAAGTCGGCGAGTGACCATCAAGACAAAGTTCGCAAAGGACTGCGCCCACGGCTGGCCCCAGCTGGAAACCATGACCGGAAAAGCCAAAGGCATGAAAAAGACCGCTCACGTTCGGACTTTCCCCTACAATCGGAAGGCCGTCTGGCATGCGTCCCTCGATGCCGGTCCAGCTGCGGACGAGGAGAACATTGGCAAGCTGAGGCACCATGGCGATCGCCTCGGCAGCAGCTTCCATTGTCACGTCAGCCAGAGGTCGGGCTCGTTGCAAGTCCCGATCGGCAGAGCCGAGACCTGCCCCGAAAATGACGCTGCCATGGGCTGCCTGGCGGATGTAAATACCGCCTCCGCAAATTCCGAGATTCGGTCCGATAAAAGGTGCGATGGGTTCTGTCACGCACATGTTCGGCGCCATGACTCCCTCTTCGACATGATCGTCGAATTGCGCAGCGAATGCCGAACCCCAGGCCCCCGCCGTATTAACGAGGCGCCGCGCCTTGACAGGAACCGGATCGTTTTCGAGATGTAAGACAAATCCTTCCGCACAAGTGGCCGCGGTTCTGACGGCTACACCCTCGCGAATGTGAGCGCCCCAGGCCCGGGCGGCGCGCGCGAAGGCAGGCGCCACAAGACGTGGATTTGCCTGCCCGTCCTCGCCGCAAAACGAACCACCCGGATAGTGCCCGGAAAGATAGGGGAAGCGGCGCTTCAGATCGCTGGCATCGAGGATTGCAGCATAGATGTCGTGCTCGGCAAGCAACCGCTGATGCGCGATCAGCTCCATCATATCCACGTCATTGCGGGCGAGTTTCAAATGGCCGGTCACCGCGAACTCACAGCTGGTGCCAACCAGTTGCTTCAGATTACCCCAGATGGCGCGGCTGCGCCTCGACAGTGGGAGCTCCGCCGGATGGCGTCCTTGTTGACGCACGCCACCATAGTTCACGCCGCTAGCCTGGGCGCCGCACCGCCCTCGCTCCAGCAGGACCACGGATGCGCCTTTCAAAGCCGCGTGCAGTGCCGTGGAGCACCCCGCAAGGCCGCCCCCGATAATGGCGAGGTCATAGAGACTGGTCATGACAGTCCCTTTGCAAGCTCGCAAAGTGGAACCGGCTTGATCGGAGCCTGAGCGCGGATGCGACCAACAGACTCGATCGGGACGCCACCGGTTGCCGCAATAAGCTCAGCCGTGGCTTGTCCGCAGATACGGCCCTGGCACCTGCCCATGCCCACGCGACAAAACGCCTTTATCCGATTGATCTCGGTCTCGCCTGACGCAAGCACTGCCTGCCGGATTGTGCCGGCCGTCAACTCTTCGCAACGGCATACCGTAACCTCGTCGGGAATTTCCGAAGCCTTCGCGTGCGGATACGCAAAGACCTTGTCCAGTGCCCTCCTGAATCGCGCCGATCTCTCCACAAGTCGACGATCGCGGCGCAAACGCGCGTGGGCACCATATCCAGCGTCGACGAGCAATGCAGAGGCAGCAATTCTTCCTGTTAACTCCGCAAGCCCGCTGCCTCGAACTGACATCCCATCGCCGGCAAGATAGACGTTCGATATCGTCGAGCGCCCGTCGAGATCTGCGCGTGGCAGCCATTGCCGTTGTCCCGTGTCGAAATCGAATTCAGCGCCGAGCAGATCCGCGATTTGAGACTCGGCTTTTAAACCATGCCCGATCGCTAGCGCATCGCAGGCCAGGATCCTCTCGCGCCGGCGGTGCCTGAAAACCAATGCGGCGACTTTTTCATCAGCGCCACAGATCACTTCGATGGGTTCGGCGCCCTGATGAATGGCAACGCCTCGTGCCCGCAGTGCAGCCATGTAGTAGAGACCTCTGACGAAGATGGCCTTGCCGCTCGCCAGTGCTGGAACATGGCGCCAGGCACGATGCGGTCTGCCCGTCTCGAGAACGGCAACTACGCACGCGCCTGCCAAGGCATATTGGTAGGCGACGAGATAAAGTAACGGACCAGTACCCGCAAACAGGACGCGGCGGCCAACGAGGGAAGCATCTGCCTTTAGGGCGACCTGAGCGCCGCCGAGACTGTAAACTCCGGGAGCAGTCCAGCCCTTAACCGGAAACAGGCGATCCATCGCCCCCGATGCGATGACGAGGCTCGACCATGGTTGCACGGAAGCCCTGCCGGCATTGACGACGTGGAGCATCCCAACGGCCGCGCCCCAGATCTGGGTGTTCGGCCGGTAGTCAATGTCGCTCCTCAATGACGCGACTGCGTTGAAATTTGCGAGAGCTCTTGCGGTATCGAACCCATAGAGCTGCCTTGTCGGTCGCATCAGCTCCGGTTGCGGTTGCCGAAAGACCTGCCCGCCAAATTCAGGTGCCTCATCAATGAGGACTGGTTTCACACCGGCCTCAACGAGTACGCCAGCTGCGGCGATGCCCGCGGGACCGGCGCCTATGATCACGATCGGCGCAGTCATGGCAGGTCCTCCCGTGTTGTCATCAGCTGCATTCCCTCCTCGACGCGGGTCGTACAGGCCCGCAATCGACGACCGTCCGCCTGCCAGATCCAGCAGTCCTGGCAGGCGCCCATCATGCAGAAACCGCCGCGCCTTTCTTTCGAGAACTCGGAGTTGCGCACGTAGCCAATCTCGGAGCGGAGAGCGGTCAGGACGCTCTCGCCCCGCCTTGCTGATACCGGGCGCCTGTCAACGGTGATGTTGACTGGCGCAGCCACGGCTACGACCAGCCGTGGCGGCCCGGAATCCTGCTTTCTGGCCATTTCGAACCTCACTTCCGCATTTGTTGTTGACAGGCTATGCATCCACATTATGGATGTCAACGCGTGTAACTATCCACTTTCAACTTGTTCTTACTGGGGATGTTCGAAACTTGAGTACTACCTTGAAGAGTATTGGAGCTTTTGGGGATTCCTACGCCCTGATGGCGTTGGCAAATTCCTGCAGAGCGGCAACGAATGTGCCCGAACCTGCTCTTGACGCCGCCCGCAGAACCCTCCTGGACACCTTGGGTGTTTCGGCAGCGGGCTCCGCGACTGCCGGCGGCAATGCCTCCCATGCTGCTGCCCCGACCATCTGGGGCAGCGGAGGCTCTTCCGTCTGGTTTTCCGCGACGAAACTGCCGCCAGCGGGCGCGGCTTTCGTGAATGCGACCTATGCTGCTGCCCTGGATCTCGATGATGGTCATCGAGGGGCATCCGGACATCCGGCGGCTGCAATTATCCCGGCCGTCCTTGCGGTCGGCCAAACGACAAATGCCAGTCCGGCACAGCTGTTGACTGCCATCGTGCTCGGCTACGAGGTCGCCGTCAGGGCCTCGGCCGCGCGTGACATCGCAAGCCTGCGCACGACCGACAGCGGGCTATGGTGTGGTCTTGGCGTCGCAGCGGCTGCAGGGTGGCTAGCCGGCCATTCCACGCCAGTCATTGCGCATGCGATGGCGATCGCCGGGCAGACGTCGACATCCCAGGCCGCGACCGGCTGGACACAGCTTGGCCACACCGTCAAGGAAGGGATCCCCTGGGCTACGGCAAATGGTCTCCAGGCCGTTGCTCTGGCGGCTAGCGGCCACAGAGGACCATTGGATCTTCTCGACGATCCTGTTGCTTACGATCGTGCCGCGCTCATTGAAAACTTTGGACGCGACTGGGCGATCGAGCAGGCCTATTTCAAGATCTACAGCTGCTGTCGGTGGGCTCATGCCGCAATTGACGGTGCGCTCATCCTCAAGAGCCTGATGCAGGTCTGCGACAGTGAGATTGAAAGCATCGTCGTCGAAACCTTCGATCGGGCGTTGACACTTCCCAACCAGAGCGAACCGCAATCGAGCGAGGCCGCGCAATACAGCATCCCCTTTTGCGTTGCTCTTGCCTTGATCCATGGTCCCGAAGCACTGCTGCCGCTCAAGGACGATCACCTCAAGGATCGGTCCGTGACCAATCTTGCTAGGCGAATTCGATTGACTAGCGCAGATGACTATATCGGCGTCTTTCCCGCCGCCACGCCAGCGCGTGTCACCATGATCGCCAACGGCCGCCACGAGACACTCGAGATTTCTTTGCCCAAGGGTGAACCTAAAAATCCGCTATCGGATGCGGATCTGAAGCGAAAGTTTGAAAGGCTCGCCTCCATGGGGGCTCTGACCGCGGACGTCGCGCAAGAGATCTTCGATGTTGTGAACCGTCTCCGGTTTCATGACGCGACCGATCTTTTCGCCGCGCTTGGACCGCGCGAGAGCTGCAAACTGGACGCGCTAGAGACGGCGGTGGTCGGCGACTGACGCGAAACGCACAAACGAATTTACATCTGCGACCCAACGGCTCGAACAAGCTGCACAACAGCCTGACTGTTGCACAGCTCCGTTCTGCTCGGGCATGGTTGCCCGGCCGATCGGAGTTTGGAGCAAAACGGAAGCGCTGGCAAATCTTTCGGGTCATCCGGTCTGCATAAGAACTTACTTGGAAGTCGGGCCGGCGCGGCCTTGCGACCAACAACGCTTTCTGCCATTCATCGAAGGACATGACGCGGAAAAAGCAACCCAAAAATGGGCGCACGGCTAAACCAAAATCGCTATTGAAACAGCTGGCAGCCGTCCCGGAGAAGCTCTTCACGGGAAAGTTTAGGCAGCAATTCGCGGCCATATGCTTTCGATACAAGGCCGATCGGCAAACGATCGAGATTCTGATGGTCACGTCCCGCGACAGTGGACGCTGGATCATCCCAAAGGGTTGGCCGATAGAAGGCAAGGAGCCTTACAAGACGGCTGCAATCGAGGCATTTGAAGAAGCTGGTGTGCGTGGGAAAGTCAGGAAGAAACCGATCGGCAGATACACCTACCTGAAGCTGCTGGGAGATGGCGACGTTGTGCCTTGTATCGTCGATGTCTTTCAAATCGAGATCAAAGAGTCGCACGGAAACTTCAAGGAGCGTGGCGAGCGAACGATTGTCTGGGTAAGTCCGGATGAGGCAGCTCGACGCGTTCGCGAGGTAGAGTTGAAGTCACTGCTAGCGGAATTCAAGCCGCAACGGCGTCGACCCACCCCCAAGTGACGAGCGAACGAGCGAGCTGCCGCCGATTTGAGCCCAGGCTCGCCTCGCTTTCGATCAGCCAGCATCATAAGGAGCGGCGAGCGCCTTCTGGTGTAAGGAGACGGCCCATCGCGCCACTCCGGCAAGAGTCGTCTCTTCGAATCCAACTTCAGAAATCCTCCTCAGGCGCAGCCATGCCGTTTACATTGTCGTCGCGATGTATATGGAATCGCACCAAAGAAAATGCGGAAACGACATGGCCAAGGAAGAGATCGCGGGAACCGGCACGCAATTACTCGATCGAGCGGTCGCAATCCTGAAATATCTGGGAGAAGTTGGGCAGAGCGGCGCCTCGATGGCGAGGATCGTCGAGGCTATGGAACTCAAGCAGCCGACTGTCCATCGCATTGTGACCGCGCTCGAACGGCACGGATTGGTTGATCGCGAACGTCAGACCAAGAGATATAGGTTGGGGCTGGCCCTCTTTGCCATGGGCGCTGCAGCAGCTGACGGAACCGGGCTGCGGCAGCTCGCCCGCCCGGCGCTGATGCGTCTTGCTGCAGCGACCGGCGATTCCGTGTTCCTCATGGCGCGCGCGGGCTTTAACACCGTGTGCGTCGACAGACAGCAGGGTACATATGTGATCGACAGCCTCACCGGCCATATAGGCGGACAAATCCCGATGGGGATCGGGCCGGCGAGCCAGGCGATCCTGGCCTTTCTGCCACAGGCCGAAGCAGACGTCATCCTCGACCAGAATGCTGCGCTCTATAAACAGTATGGTACGTTCACAGCCCGCAAGATCAAGGACGCGATCAAGAAGATAAGGACCGACGGCTATGCGCTCGATGACGGCGAACTGGTCGCCGGCATATCGTCTATCGCGGTTCCTGTCTTGCCGCCCGGTAGAGACGCGATCGCCTCGCTCGCCATCAACCTGACGAGCCCACGACTAACCGAGGGCCGCCTGCCAGAGCTCGTTGCGTTGCTGACGACTGAGGTGCGAAAGATCGAGGCGCAGCTCAACCCGCTGGCGGAGTAAGCGGTGGAAGGCCAGGGCGGGACTGGATCCCTTGTCCAGCGTTAGGCCAAGTTCTCGAAGCCGGCATCGAGGGCCACCTCCTTCAGGCCAAGAGATGAAAGAATGAGGCTCGGGCAGGAACCGTGCTTCTGGCAGAGCTGTTCAAAGGCTGCCCTGTCGAAGCCATGTCGGGACCTGAAATAGTGATGGTGAATTCCGCTCAGCACCAGAGCGGACGAGATATTTGCTTGATTGGCGCCAGTTATATCCGTTGCGAGGCTGTCTCCGATCGCGAGCACCCGATTGGGCGGCAGCTGTAGCATTCCCAGCGCCTTTTGATAGGTCGGCAAAGCCGGCTTGCCAAAACGATAAACCCTACCTCCGAAAGACTCGTACTCCGCCGCCACCACTCCAGCGCAGGCGACCTCCCGGTCGCCGATCAATACGCTCAGGTCCGGATTAGCGCAGATGAGCGGCAAGTTGCGCGCTGCCGCCTCTTTCAATGCCGCATGGCCCGCAGTTTGCCCCGATGCCCCCGTAGCGAGAACAAAGTCCGCATCCGATACATCTGCCACTCTCGCGAAAGCCAGACCGGTCAGAAGCCCTGATAGCTCGTCGGGTCCAATGTGGAAGAACCTCGACCCCAAGGTTGGCATGAAGGAAGGTTCCCGCTTCGATAAAGATTCGAATACGAGCTCACCCGAGGTAATCAATACGTCGTAATATCCCACGTCGATTTTCATCGACTGAAGCCGAGTTGCCACCTGCTGTGTCCGTCGCGGTGAATTCGACAGCAGGCAGATCCTTTTGTTAGTCGATCTAAGGTGGCGAAGCACGTCAAGCGCCGGCGGAAATGAGCGGACGCCGTCATGGAGGACACCGAAGAGATCGATGATAAAACCTTCAAAGCTCTCCGCAATGTTCCGGAATGTCGTCTGGTCGCCGTTAAAATTCCGCATTATCTTTCCCTTTCACCGAATGGCACTGCGTGGTGTGGCGAGGTGGGCAACGACCGCGCAAAGCACAAGGCTTCCGCCGCAGGCAGTTTGCCAGGACGGACGCATGCCATATGCAAGCCAGACGGATACGATCGAAAGCGGCATTTCAGCCAGGGAAAGCAACGCTGTCTCTGCTGGCGGGAGCTGGCGTGCGCCTTTGGCATAGAAGACCAGGCCAAGCGTCATCTGAAACAAAGCAAACGCCGCAAGAAGACAGGCCTCGCGACCTGTCACGGCAAGGCGATCGCCAATGGATGCTGCCACCACCATCGAAATGGCGTTGGAGAGCGCTACCATCCCCAGAACCGTTGGCGTCTTCGACATCCTAAAGGCAATGGTCATCACTGCCATGCAGCTTGTCATTGCCAGCGCCAGTGCGTCTCCCAAAATGCGCAAGCCTGACGACACCGAACCTGAGAAGATGAATATGGCACCCGCGGCAGCAAGAACGCCGAAGGCCGTCGTTCGGCTCGATGCGGTTTCATTCGAGACCACAACAGCAATCATGGTTGTCAACAATGGAAGAGACGCATGAATGACCGCGACATTGGCTACCGATGTGAGGCGCAGAGCAGCGATGAAAAACAGTGTTGCCAATGCTGACATTGTGCTTGCCAGCAAGGCATGGCTGTCAAAGCCAATCAGAGCGCGGAGATCACGTTGATGGACGAGAAGCAAAACGGTAAAAATTAGGGCAAAGGCGCTGCGCCAGAAGACAACCGCTAAAAGCGGCGCCTTCAAAAGACCCATGAACAATCCCGCCGTGCTGAACATGGCGGCTGATACCAAGACGAAGAGCGAAGCAAGGTGACGAGGTTTCAAGTCTGCTCTCCCGCGCTATTTGTGCGATAACGGCGCTGGCTGGACCGACCGAGCCTTGTAAGCAATTCCTGCGGTATCGTTGCTGCAGGGCCAGCTAACTTTTCCACCGGCTGACTTGTGCTTATGAGTTCCACCCAGAGACCGGGTCGCCTGAGTGCGGCAGGAATATCCGTCACGTCGATGGCAGCGTATTCCATTGACACCCGGCCAACCACGGGTGCGCGATAGGAGCCAACCTCGACCGACATCCGGTTGGCAAGCGACCATGGGAAGCCATGCGCATAACCTGCAGCAATGACTGCGATCCAGGTCGGACGCGACGTGCGAAATGTTGCCATGTAGCCGATTGTTGCGCCAGCCTGAAAAAGACGCGTATCTACGATCCGGGCACGTAGCCTTACGACAGGCAGGAAGGGATCAGTCTTGAAGTCGGCATTGCCGATCCCGAAAATGGCCGAACCGATACGCACCTGATCAAAACGATAGGCCGCGCCGAGCAACAATCCGGAGGATGCCGCAAGACTGCGCCGTACATTTCCAAGCAGGCCGGCAATCCCGATGAACCGGTCTCGCTGTAGAGCGTTCAGCGGATGTCGTGGATCATCTGCGCAGGCAAGGTGGCTCATCACCAGGACTGGGGAGCGTTGATTGAGATGGATGAAGCGGCAGACATCAGACTGGTTCAGCCCCAGCCTCGAGAACCCGGTTTCGAGATTCATCGCATATGAGTAGCCCATAGATGTGATCGCTCTGGCCTCACCAAGCGTATTGCAGACCGGAACAAGGCGATCGTGCCGGTATCGTGCTTTGCGACGCGTGCGATATCCCGAGAGCACGAAAATATCGGCATCCGGAAGCCGACGTCTGATCCGCACTGCTTCGTCCACATCGGCTGCAAAAAAGCTCTTGCATCCGGCGCTTGCAAGGGACGAGACAACGGGGCCGACCCCCAACCCGTAGGCGTCGCTCTTGACCACCGCGCTCACTTCGACCTTCTCGCCAACCAGACGCTTCACTGCCCGGAAGTTATGTTCGATAGCCTGGAGATCGACGAGAAGTCGGGGCTTTGATGCGTTCGACATGCTGCGCTCGCATTAGCTGTGTCATTATGCGTTCCAATTTTCGGTTGCAGTTTAGTTCAAGCTAATGCACAATGCAATCTATTGATGTCTTGCGTGAGCAATAACCGCATCACGAGCAGTGGAGGGATATGATGACACCCAATCGTCAAACGAAGATTCTTGTTATCGGACAGGGCGTGCTGGGCGGCGACGTTCTGGACCTGCTGTTGCAGAGTGGCGCGCCGCTTGCGCTTACGGTTGGCGCACGCAACCAGGAAAAAGCGTTGCAGCGGATCAACCTTGCGCGCTACACGGCTCTCAACCTTGGTCAATCGCGGCCCGTCGATCTGGTGACCGTCGACCTCATGGAGGTGGAGCAGACGGCCGATCTCATCGAAAGGTTAAAGCCCGACATCATCTTCAATGCCACAACACTGCACAGCTGGTGGGTAATAACCAAGCTTCCGCCGGCAGCCTTCGCACGTCTTGATGCTGGTCGCGGCGGCATATGGACGCCAATGCACCAGGTGCTGATCCGCAAGCTCATGAAGGCAGTTCGCCTGGTCGATAGCAAAGCCGTTGTTGTCAATGCATCCTATCCTGATGTCGTCAACGCTTCGCTTGCCGGCGAAGGGCTGGCGCCGTCGGTCGGCATCGGCAACATTGCCAATGCCGTTCCTGGCATCAGACTTGCCGCGTCGCACATGCTTAACCTGCCACCTGCAGAAGTCGACGTGCGCTTCTTCGCCCACCATTATTTGAGCTATCGGATGCCAAGCACCGGGGGGACCGATGGTGCGCCTTATCATCTGAGCATCTATGCCAACGGGATGGAGGTTCCAGCCGGAGAGATCGACCACGACGCGCTGTTCAAATCCGTGGCCGGCCGCTTTCGTCGCGTCAAGGGCCTGGCGGGCCAGTCTGTTACCGCCTCGTCGGCGACAGCCATGCTGCTGGCCCTCGCAAACCCGGCCGGACATGTCGTCCACGCGCCGGGGCCGCTGGGCCTTGTTGGTGGATATCCGGTGCGCATAGCCAAGGCAGGCCTTCTTGTCGATCTTCCCGGCAAGCTGACACTAGACGAGGCAATCGACATCAATTGCCGATGCCAGCACTACGACGGCATCGAAAGTGTTGATGATGACGGTACCGTTCGTTTCACGGATGCCTCATCGGAGGTTCTTCACGAAGTCCTCGGCTTTGATCTCAAATCGTACAGCCCCGAAGAGTGTGAAGAGCGCGCAGCGGAACTGGCCGCTCACTTTGCGCACTTCGCACGTATCAATGGGATGCCTTCTGCTGTGGCCAGCTAGGCCAGCAAACCAACACGTTGGGGAGAGGATCCGTCTGGCTGCCCAGGCCATATCGCTGCCTCGCGCTGACCACAGTCGAAGATGACTGAAAACGCAGTCGCGGTCGGCTCGCGTGGTGAAAACGACTTGCAGATCGCATCCGGGGCTCCCGTTCGATCGCGCAATAACGCCGCCAGGCTTGCCGCATCCGTCAAAGCGAACCGGCGCGCAGCCCTTAGCCTTTCGCGGCTCGACGGATAGTGGCGCGCTTCAGCCTCGATATTTTCCCATACCGAGGCATCGGGAAAGAGAGGATGGTTCGTATGCACGATGGAATCAACAATGCGGCGAGAAAGACCGATCGATGGGCCAACCTCGGCGAGTTGCAATCGACCGGCGGCGTCGCCAAGAATGAAAGAGCGGCCGGACATGTGGGGCTGAGACATCAAAACGTCGAGGGCGGCTTCGACGCTTGGCCGCGCAAGCATCAGTCGGCGAATAACAAGGCTTGGCAGGCTGTCCTGCTTCTCATCGAGCAGGAGGTCATTGTTGACAAATGCGAACCCGGTGTCGTTCAGCCCGACCCAACCCAGAGTCCCGGCGGTTGCGATCGTGACCATGCGCTTGCCCGGAGCCTCGTGCACAAGAATGGCAAGATGCCGGTCCGCGCCTTCAGGTCCATCCCAATTCTGCGCAACAAGCGCACCAGATGGTGTGGAAATGGCCGCGGACGTGCATCCCGTGCGCCGCTCGGCAAAGTACTCGAAACAGGAAAGCAGATAGATATCGATGATGGGAAGTCCCGTCTCCGCGGCCATTCCTTCAAGTTCCGAGTGAAGATCAGAATCGAGCGCCGAGACCTTTTCCAGGGAGGCTGCGGCTTTCGCGCATGCGCGGTTCCAGTCGGTGGTCTCAGCCGAGCGCCGCAAACGATCGTAGTCAGCGATAATGAGACTGCGCAAATGAGATACATGCTGTTGGCCGCGCTCGAATGCTGTCCCGCGCAGGACAATGACTGGGATTTGCAATTTCGCCATGAATCACCTGAGCCTCCTTAGATCAGTCATCCATAATGTGGATAGCTTGAGTTCTCCAGCTACTGCTCGTGTGGATTGTGTGAAACTTCCATACACCGCGACCTAAGCAATGGTGTAAGGTTCCCTGGGAATGCCGCATCCAGCTGTATGGATCGGGCTGATGGAAAGGTAGACATGCAAGGTTTGGATCATCTGCCACCGCGCAAGCAGGACGAACTTGCAGAGGTCGCGCGCATCCTGTTTGAGGAATTCGAGGCTGCGCGCAGAACCAAGTTGAAGGACGACGCAAACAACGCTCGCATCCTGAAGATTATTTTGTTTGGTTCATACGCGCGCGGTGGCTGGGTCGAGGACCGAAAAAGCGGCTATCGCTCCGACTACGATTTGCTGATTGTCGTCAATTCGCACAGAGCGACGGAAGCCTCCGATTACTGGGAGAATGCCTCCGAGCGACTCGTTCGCGAACTGACCGTTACCAAGCAGCTTGAAACTCCGGTCAATTTCATCGTTCATTCCCTTCATGAGGTGAACGATCAGCTTGCTAGAGGGCGACCATTCTTTATCGATATAGCCCGCGACGGCATTGCCCTATATGAGGCCCCCGGTCACCCTCTCGCCTCGCCCCGGCAGCTTTCTACAACGGAAGCGCGGGACGAGGCACAGGGTTATTTTGATCAATGGTATCCGAGCGCTCAACGGTTTGCAAAACTTGCTGACGTGGCAATCGTCGATGGTTTTCGGAATGAGGCAGCTTTTCTCCTCCATCAAACCATCGAACGCCTGTATCACTGCGTGTTGCAAGTTCTGACGCTCTACAGTCCGAAATCACATCGGCTGTCAGTCCTGCGGTCGCACGCCGAGCGGGCCGACAACCGCCTGATCGCCGCCTGGCCGCGTGACACGAAGTTTGCGCGGCGTTGTTTTACCAGCATCGATCGAGCTTACGTCGAAGCAAGGTATTCGGCGAACTATTCTATTGCGGATGACGAACTCGCCTGGGTGGTGAACCACGTCACGGGTTTGCAGAAGATTGTCGGCGACATCTGCCGCGAGCGTCTCTCCTGAAAAAGATTGCCTTGCCTGATTATCGGTATTCGTCACTGCTAGCCTGCAGCCGCGGTAGCCTCTATCCAGCCTGCCTTTCACGGCGGCGGTACCTTCTTCGAACGCCGCTAGCAGGTCCTCCTCCTTGAGGGCAGAATCTGGCGTTCGCGTTTCGTCACCGTAGAATTCCTTGAAGCGGCCTCGACATCTATTTGCAAGCACTGCTCCAAACCTTCTGTCGTCGCGGCTAATTGCCAAGATTTTCGATAAAGAAGCTGAAACCGCTGAACAGGCTATCCGTTCCGATTTGGTCAAAGCTGCCCTAACAAACGTGAATGGGCGACCATCGAGGGCTGCAGACCTGCCGACGCTGATCTGTTTGCCTACCTGAAGGACAGCTCTAAAACCTCATCGGCAAAGGCGTTGGTGTCCATCGGCCTTTGATAGAAGGGGATAGAGGAATACTCGTGGGGGATAACGCAGTGGTCGTAGCCCGTCACGAAAGCGAATGGTATGCCGCGTTCGACTAAAAGTCGGGGCACCTCGAAAGACTTTCCCTTACCGAGATTGATATCGATCACAGCCAACGTCGGCGAGCACGCGCCCAACTGCAGGATGGCGTCCTCCGTTGTGGCACAAGGTCCAATGACAATCGCCCCTCGATCCTCGAAGGCGGCGGCCAATTCCCGCGCGATCAGGAATTCGTCCTCGACTACGAGAACGCGCGGCACTGTCTGGCCAACCTCGTCTTCACCGCCAGCTTCCACAGTGTTGGCCAATATTCCCCAGAGGTCGTCCACAGACCCCGTCGCCTCAATGATTGATCGCGATAACCATTGCGCGACGGCCGCGAGGGCCGTCGATGTCGATACTATGAACTGCACACCATCCACGAACCGCATCAACGATGGCGTCGAGATCGCGATCATCGAGGCAAGTTAGTGGTAAGAACAATTGTGTGCCCTCCGTTCAACGGCACGAGCACGAAACATCTCTCAAGCGGTCCCGCCGAAAGCAGTGTGGGCCGACCTCCGGATTCTACTCGCGTTGCAGCCCACGGCAAGTGGGCGAGAATGCCGTCACGTCGACAGCGAGGAAGCACACGCGACATGGGCTCGAGTGCCATCCGAATGAGGTCCAGACGGCTTCGGGCAGGAGAGTACGTGTGCTTCCCGGCCCCAAACTTCCCGTGGGTTCAGAAGTTCCAGCGTTTCCTGATTGTATACCGGCGGACGCGTCAGTGCACGGAGACGGAAGACGATGCGTTGACGCGGGTACCAGCCAACCCGACGTAGGTCTCGATCAACGTCGCCGCCATATCCTCAACCGATCGGCAGCCGTGGTCGTAAAGATCGATAGCTGCATCGCAGAGAAACGACGATGCCTGATCGTCCCATTCGACATTATAATATTGATACCATTCCCGGACAGCCTGTGACATGATCCGGTGGTCGGTCCTGGCTTTTGTCATGAGCTCCCCCGGAAAGCCAGCCTGCTCCGATAGAAAAAGGTGATCCGAGAACTGCTGAAAAGGATCAGCGACGCCCGATTTCGGCTTCAACTTTCTTCCGGGAATTGCCAGCACTTTTGACCGCTTTCTTGACGGTATCCTTGGAAACACCTTCCTTCTTCGCTTCGTATGTCACCTCATGATCCTGGCCGCCAGCGACGCGCGCACGATCCTGCGCGCGGCCCCTCGGTGTCTGTGTCTTTGCCATACAGTTTCTCCTTTATCGGATTTCCAGGGAAGAAACTCGTGACGATTCCAGTTGTTCCTTGGAAAGGGTGAAGCACTTCGTGCTGCGCTTGAAGCGACGGCCGAACCCGCTATGCAGGGCCAAACGAACGGAATCAGGAAGACCATGCAGCACCTCTGGACTCTGGAGCGCGACGGGCGGGAACCACGCGGTGGTCTTGATGCCGTCGATGTATTGATCGAAGTCCTGCGTGCCGAGGAACGGCCTGGGGTCACGCCGCCGGACTGGATCGTCACCACCCTCCAGATGGATGAAGACGACGACGGCGTGGCCGTTCATACCTCGCCTCATGGCTGGAGGCTCCGTGTGAAGCGGATGGCGTAGCCCCTGCTCAATCGTCGAGACAGGGTCTCATGCGGAATAAATCTCTGAACGCGATTCCGTAAGTTATTGAAAAATGATTGATCGTGCCCACTGCAGTGGTGTAACTGGACGGCTCTGGTCCCATGCTCTCCGGCGTGAGCCGGACTGATCAACGTGCCACTGCCGGCAAGCTGATCATAGGATCATCGCTCATCTGGCCGATAGTTTCTAGGGTCATATAGCGTGCCCGCTGCACGGCCCATTCGTCATTCTGTTCGAGCAGCAACGCGCCGACGAGTCTGACGATAGCCTCATCGTTGGGGAAGATGCCGACGACCTCTGTGCGTCGCTTGATTTCGCCGTTGAGCCTCTCAAGGGAATTGATCGAATGGAGCTTGACGCGATGCTCTTTGGGAAAGCTCATATAGGCGAGGACGTCGTGTTCGGCCTCATCCATGATGGCGGCGAGCTTTGGTACCTTCGGACGGATCTGGTCAGCGACGGCGCGCCACTGCAGGCTTGCAGCCTCTGCCGTCTCCTGGGCGAAGGCGGTCGCGATGAATGCCGACACCACGCGGCGGCCACTCTTTCCGGCATGTGCCAGCACGTTACGGGC
>NZ_JACHZA010000031.1:0-33323 GCF_014193305.1 Rhizobium sp. BK181 | reverse complement strand
CTACTCGCTACGACAAGCGCCCGGAAAACTATCTCGCAGCGGTCAAACTCGTCGCGGCAAGGATCTGGTGTCAGAGTTTATGAGTCGACGGCCTAAGCAAGCCTTCTGACCAAACCGCAAGTATGGCGGCGATAGCCATTAGCCGAGCAGGATCACCGGACGCAAAACATGTCGTCGCGATCCCGCCGGTTCCGACGGAAAACGACCCAAACGGTATCGATCCAACCGCTGTTTCCAGTGTGCTTCTGAACGGTCGACGTGCCGCACATGCCAGCCGAAAGTCCGATCGCAATCCAAATAACGGAGGCGTAATCCAAGTTTTCATCCTGCCGTATATCCGGGATGGTGCTACGAGCGGAGATGGAACCCAGTTCAAAAATCGCCGGCAGTCGAGTGCTTTTTTTAATTGGCGTGGAGGCGTAAAGAAGATCCCTTTCCCCGAATACCTGGTCGTCGTTTCACATGTCATCGGTTTACGGTTTCGACTGCGGGGCGTGACCGAAATCGCGAGCGAACGGGCGCAGGAAAATGAAAGCAAGCAGGTGAGGAATGCTCTAAGTTCGGACCTTGCGACGTTAAAAGGAATGCTCGTTCGCCTGGGCCCAACAATCCGATTTGCAAAGGGTCATCCATCGATCCGCAGCGTGATCCAGGAACCTATGCCTGCGGACGCAGCTGACAGCACTGTGCCCCACATCACGTCTACAATTGTCAACGTCGTCGACCAGTTCTTCAGCGTGGACTGATTGGTCAAGTCGTAGGTTGCATAGGCGGTGAAACCGACAATGGCGCCGTAGAGTGCGGCCGTAGCCGGAGAACCGGACATCAAGCCTGTCCTGACGGCAAGAATTGTAAGTCCGGCCGCATAGATCAGATAGAATGCGACAGCCGGAACGAGCCGGAAGTCCGGCGTCAGCGTGTCACCCAAGGTCGGCCGATACAGTCGATTGGCCATGCTGCTCAGCCAGAGAAAGTCGATCGCGACAAAGACGATCAAAGTGGCGAGATAGGCAACGAAGTACATCTTCACTTTGCTCTCCTTTGTCCGCGCGCACTCGAAGCATGTTCGATCGTGTAAAGCCCGACATCGATGCACTCCTCCTCGAAACCCGCCTCGCAGTAGCAGAGATAATAGTTCCAAAGGCGTCGGAACCGCTCGTCGAAGCCTTGCTTCGCAATGGCTGGCCAATGCGCTTGAAAGCGCGACCGCCATTCCGACAGTGTCCGAGCATAGGATTTCCCGAAATGCTCAATCTCCGTGAGTTTTAGTCCCGCGGAGGACACCGCTGCTTCGAGCGCCTTGTCCGAAGGCAGGAATCCGCCCGGGAAGATATATTTCTGGATGAAGTCGATGCCGCGGCGATAGGCCTCGAACCGGCCTTCCTCGATGGAGATGATTTGCAGCACTGCACGACCGTCATTTTTCATGCAGCGTTTCAAGGCTTCGAAGTAGCTTGCCCAATAGGCTTCGCCGACAGCTTCGAACATCTCGATTGACACAATGCGATCGAACTGGCCCTCTACATCGCGGTAGTCCTTCAACTGCAGATCGATCTGGCGAGCCTTGTTGCCTTTATTCACCGCGTCTTTCGCCCAAACCAGTTGCGACGGTGAAAGGGTCACGCCGACGACCTCGGCATTCGATCTGGTTGCAAGTTCAAGGGCAAGCGCGCCCCAGCCGCATCCCAGTTCGAGCACGCTTTCACCGCCCTTGAGCGCAAGCTTCTCTTGAATCCGGTCGAGGTGTTTCTGCTGGGCGGCTTCGAGGCTTAGCGTCGCATTGTCAAAGATCGCGGAGGAATACAGCATCGTCTCATCAAGCCATTCCCTGTAGAAATCGTTGCCGAGATCGTAATGGGCCTTGATGTTGCGTCGACTTCCATTTTTCGTATTGGCATTCAGGAGATGGCGGGTTCTGTTGATAAGCCGCATCAAGACGTTGCCGTCGATCGCCCTCGCTAGGGCATCCCTGTTGCGTGATGCGAGCCGAATGACCGCCGTCAGGTCAGGCGTCGTCCAGTCTTCCTCAATAAACCCTTCGGCAAAGCCGATACTGCCAGCCGTGACGAGGCGGCGAAGCATTCGCCAGTTCCGCATGACGATTGTTGCATCGGGACCGGGTCTGGTACCGGACTTTTCGACAACGATACCGGACGGTAGCATGATCCTCAGGCGCCCAGAATGAAGATTCCCGATCAGACGTCCCAAAAGCCGGCCTCCGAAGCCTAGTTCGTCGCAATGAGCCGGCAGCGGACGTGGCAAATGAGAGAAATCGTCAAACTGACTCATGAAACTCGATCTTTCGATGCTGTGCGCTTTCCTCGATGCGGTCGTTGCGGACCAAGGAAACGGAATGTTTCGGCGGCTTCGGACGCACACGCAGGCGAACACCCTTCAGCCAGATTTTTATCGCCTCCCAATGGATGCCGCCGATAACCCGAAGCGTCAGTAAGGGAGTGGCGAAGAATGTCTTCAGCAGGGCGGCGTCTGTCAGTTCGGTCCGCTGCGCCAGATGTCGAGCCGTCAGCAGCAGCCCTTCCTCGTCCAATGCACCGATACTGATTAAAATCTTGTCCGAAGGAGGCAGAACACGGAATTCGTAACGAAGGTTCATATCCATGAACGGCGAGACGAAGAATGCCTTGTCACAAAGCTGGACGATCTCCGCCCCGTCGGGTGTTTCGACAGGGATCATATAGCCGTGGCGCTCCCCGAACGTATTGTCCACCTCCCAGAGGATCGCCCTCAGCGCCCCATCCTTGCCGTAGCAGAAGAACGCGCTCAACGGATTGAAGGCCCAACCCAAAAGCCGCGGCATGGTCAGCAGGCGAATGGAACCGCCATCCGGCTCGACGCCTGCCGCCAACATACTGCGCTCCACCTGCTTCTTGAGGTCGGAACCGGAGCGATCGCCGCGATCCTTGCGGTAAAACGAAAAGACGTTGAAGCGATCGACGGAAAATAGCCTCAGCCCCCGGTCGAGGGCCTCAAGTTCGTCGAGATCGATGAGAAGTGAATAGATGTGATAGGTCAGCCGGTGCTGTTTTGGCTTTAGCCGCTTATGCGTCACCTTCCCGGGAAAAAGTGCCGACTGGAGCTTGGCCGTCATGCCGGCACCTCCAGACTTGAGGAAAGTTCCACCGGCCTTGCCAACGGCCTGCGAACGATGCGGCCGCTTTCCTGCGGGACCGTCCAAGGGCGTCGCACGCCACCAAGATCCTCGGCAACGGCAAGCCCGGCTTGAATACCATCCTCATGGAAGCCGGAGCCGAAATGCGCGCCGCAGAACCACGTATTGCGTTGGCCCTGTAGCGACCAGATCTCATGCTGCGCCCGGTCGGTATCAAGGTCGAATACCGGATGGTCGTAGGTCTCGCGGCGAATGACGGTCCCATCGCACGGCTCGCGGCGTGGGTTGAGCGTCACAAAAGTCGGCGGTGCTGCTCCCAAAGGCTGCAGCCTGTTCATCCAATAGGTGATCGACGGTCGCGTAGGGCCCTCTCGTGTCTCGGAGACATAGTTCCAACTGGACCAGGCAGCGCGCCGCTTCGGCATCAGGCTGGCATCCCCGTGCAGCACCGCCTCGTTCTGCGAATAACGAAAGACACCCAGAATTCGTCGCTCGTCACAAGTCGCATCGGCCAGCATGCGAAGCGCCTGATCCGCATGCGTTGCGATCACGACATGATCGAAGACGTGCATCTCGCCACGGGCGTCCCGGATCTCCACAGATCCGGGCAGACGACGTATTGCGTCCACCGCTGTTGAACGCAGGATGCGATCGGCGAACGGTCGGGTCAGCCTGGTCACGTATTCCCGACTGCCGCCTTTCACAGTGCGCCAGGCAGGACGATCGTGCAGGTCGAGGAGCCCGTGATTGTGGCAAAACTTCACGAAGCCGGCGGCTGGATACGCACCAACCTGCATGGCGGGGGTCGACCAGATCGCCGCTGCCATCGGATAAAGGTGATCATCGCGGAATGCTCGACCATAGCCGTTGTGGGTGAGGTAGTCGTCGAGAGAAATGCCTCCCATCATTGCTAGATCACGCGGCGCACAACGATAGAACCGCAAGAGATCCCGTATCATCGACCAGAAACGCGGTCTGACGAAATTGGATTTCTGGGCAAAAAGACCGAGGCCTTTGCCACCGGAATATTCGAAGGTGCCGTCGTTTAGCGAGACAGCGAATGACATGTTGGAGGCCGCGGTTGGCACGTCGAGCGCACGGAAGAGTGCGGTCAGATTGGGATATGTAACCTCGTTATAGACGATGAAGCCGGTATCGACTGTAGTCGCAATACCGCGACGTTCGAATTCGACGGTATTGCAATGACCGCCGATGCGATCGGCAGCTTCGAACACCGTTATGTCGTGGCGTTGCGACAGGAGCCAAGCCGCCGACAGACCAGAAATACCACTGCCGATTACGGCGATATTCAGACGTTTTTCGCCCGTACTCCGATGGTGAAACGACATGTGCAGTCCTCTTGGTTCGGCCCGTCTCCGGCCCTTGGCCAGCCTTTTCCTCAACCGCATGTACGAGAGCAACTTCCGCTTAGTTTGGTTGGGAGAGAAAATTTTTCAGTCAGGTTTTTTGTCAACGCGAGCTTGAATCGTGCCTCGCCGTGGCTGCATTTCCACGGAACAAGTCACAAGGCGCGGTGAACGGTTCGCCTCTTGGCGGCCGGATGTCGCTGGGCACGGGTACTCCCGTAAGTCGTCAATCTGAGATCCAGCCGGACGGCCTGTGGCGTGGAGGGCATTAGGGAATGGAGCAATGCGCGCTAGCGACATACCGATCTGTCGAACGGAAAAGTAAAGAAGCCGCTTGAGCGGGATGATCAAAATTAATAGCACAACGTGCGCAACATGCCTTCGTAGTTCGGCTTTTTGCTACAGTCTTGCGCCGATGCTGTGATGGCGCCACGCCTCGGAACCGTGGTTGCCCCGCCTTTTGCTTCAATTGAGCTGCATCCAACCGCGATCAGGGCCGTGGCCTCGATCAGCGCTCCGACAAGGAGAAGCCGCGCAAGCGTTTGAGATCCCTTGCAATCACGTTGATCTACGACAACGTCGCACCTCAAGCTGCAGGAATGTTCTATCATGACGCGCCTCGGATCTTGGAACGTATATTGTTTCGTAAGAGCGGCTCTATCGCACCCTTTGATGTTTCTTGAAGCGTTGTGGCGGTGGAAGGGACGTATGAGTTTCACCTCAACTTTCACCCGAACCGAATTGGCTAGTTCCGTAACTTCGCGGCAGTTCACATCATCTCACGCACTCATGGTCGGGCATGGTCGGGACATCTCTCGTCCATGTTTACGCATGGAGAGCGATTTAGATCAGTCCAAAGCACTTGCTCCCCGGGATAGAAGTCTTGTCACGGTCAGCAGCCTGATGGCTGGCTGAAATGTCGCCCAGATCAAATTTCATCTCGGCAAGGCGATGGACAGCGGATTGACGGCGGCAGAGACTGGCGAAATTGTGGCCCATGTTGCCTTTATGCGGGTTGGCCCGCCGCGTTTTCAGCCGCTCCGGTGGTTGGCGAACTATTGAAGGGCCAAGGCCGGTAAACCGACGCATCTTGTTGCGCGGACGCAAAAGGCGGAAAGGGAGTGCCATGCCGCATATCGTTGTAGAGATGATCAAGGGCCGGACAGAGGGCCAAAAGAAGTAACTGGCGGCACAGCTCAGCAAAGCCGTGATGTCGGTCTTGGGAAACGATGAAGGATCGGTGTCGGTGGCGATCGAACACGTTGCTCCAGCTCGCTGGGACCAGGACGGTTTCATCCCTGAAATCAAGGGTAGGAAGCACACGCTGTATCAGACGCCGGGCTACGCATCGGTCAATTGAGGCTCCGTCTTACCCGTCCATCCAATTGCGCGGGGCCGCATCCCTCGGGCCAGAACAACGCAGGTCGGCGTTTGGACAGATTTTTCTGCGGGCAGGCGCCCGGCTCGTTCACGCGCTGCTTTACGAGCCGACCTGCGCTGGTCGGCGGGGTGGAGTGGCCGGGCACTCAAAGTAACCTGGGCGTTCAGCCAAATCTGTCGAGAGCCGCTAACACTAAAGAGGCGGGGCATTCTGCTCCAAATAGAATTATGATGGTAGATAATGCTTTGCGGCGGCTGATTGGTGACGGCCAGCAAAAAAAGAACCCCGCGTTGCTTGCGGGGTTTGGAGATGAACATCGAAATGCGCCCAAAAGCCAGAGCGCAGTCGAACTGTATCCAACGGTTTGCAAGCCTTCAAGCCTTTGTTCAACTCGTTCTGATGTCGTGCGTAATGTCGTCTCCAGCGAATCCGTCTCCGTCGCATTCAACGGTCGATCCGATCCGGACGTCCCGCTAGGCCGTGCCAGGTTTATGATCTCCTGCATTTTGACCGCCCTAGCAGCATGGAACCTATCTACGCCGCCAACTCGTTCAGACGAACGCAGGGAGCTGGCGGCCGTTCCGAGGATCGAGGGTGACGAACGTCAACTGGGAACAAGGATGCATAAAAGCATAAGCCGCGGTCTGCTATCGGGCATTCCCGAAAGTCCCTTAATACAGTGGACGCAGGTCGCACTGCGGAAAAGAAACCCCGCAGTCTCGGGTGCGGGGTCGGAATTGTGCTTCCAGGGGTTTCAATTCTGAAGCGTGCGGGAAACGGTCGATATCGGGCCTTTGTTCCTGCGCATGCGCAAAAAGTTTCCACCTGAAGGAACGGTGGACGATCATCGGACTGGAGGTAGGTTTGAGAGTGGTTGACCCAGTGGGCCTTCCACGCCGGTGCGACTGTATGGAAGACAAGCGTCTCTGGAAACGCAAAGGCCCCGCCGGAGAACAAGCGGGGCCATGCTGAAAGGGAAACAACGGTGACGTGCAAACCCTCCCTTTCGACGGTTCCAACAACGGTCGTTGGCTATTGCTCAGAGCATTGCCGGGCCTCCTTCGGCTTCACAATGCACCACAGCCCCGACGGCTGAACCCTCCCGTCACCGCCGTTTGCCCAGCAGGGGAAGTGAAATGCATCGAGCGCTCAATGGAAAAATGCCCCGCCTGAAACAAAAAAGCGGGCAGTTCAAGCGGCAGTTTCTGGAATGACGGGGAAGTGCGACCCCGTTCTTCCTGCGGCCGAACAATACACGTGCCCTTTTGTTCCAGGGATCCATGGCGCTCGGAGTTGCGTAGTCAAATGGCGGCGGACAAGCTCAGTATGACGCCGGTCGCCGTATTGAGCAGCACGAAGTGGTTATCGACCCTGACCCACTCTTGTCCGATGCCCGGTTCGTGCAAACCAAAACGGTGATAGTCCTTCACGCTGCTGTACCAGCGCCAATTTTGCATTGGGCGGCCTTTGTCCAGCCGGTACCCCCATTCGTCTGGCTCACGCCGTTGTTCTGCTTGTGAGTGGGAGACTGCCAGCATCATGCCGGCAATTGCGAAAGCGACAGGCTTCATCAGATATCCTCGTTCATTGGACGAGGGCAGCTAAGAGGCCATGCGGTTAACAGAGGCTTAATTTCGGGATGATGGTTTACAGTCACAGCACCTTCATCCCGGTTGTCTCCGAGTCGCCGGATCATGTCGGACTGATTTGCTGCAAAGGCGCATTGACGACCTCAACAAACTGACCGCGTTCCAGCCTCATCTCTTGCAAATGACAGAGAGCCTCATGAGCGCGGAGCGGACCGCGGACATCAAAACGCGGCTGTGTTCGAGCGTTGACTTTGATTCACGTGTGTGTTCAATGGTTTGGCGGGAGAGGATCAATTTTTGGCCATTGCGACAGACGTCATTTCGCAACTCGTTCGCGCCGCGAACGAGGTCGATAAGATTCAGCCTGACGAGTTCAGTGGGCTGATCTATCGGTCGATTGTTGTTATCCGGGACCTCCGCGAATCTGTCGGCATCCCAGGAAGCGGCACGCGGAGCGACGCCATTGTCTTGCTTTGGGCGCTTGCAAGGTCGGCACCCAGTCGAAGCAGGAGTGAACTTGGCGAGGCACTCCTCCAAGCCGCCGACATGATCCGCACGCTGCACATTGTCGCCGACAGCGGCGTCGCGATAGATCTAAAGGTCATGGAACACGTGGACTGAACAGTCCTTACATCAACAACTGGGTATAGGAATGTGAGCGCCCTTGGTATTGTCGACGAGGAAATGTATCTGCGGGCATCCGTCTCGTCCATTCTTTCGAAGGCAACGTCCCGTGCTCGTCTCGGGCCGCTGACTGGCAAATTTGTGGTTTGTCGATCTGCCCGGTGCTTTCCGACAGAATCTGGTTATGTCAGAAATTGCAGCAGCTGAAGAGATGGATTCGTAAGCCAGTGACGATCGGGTTTGCCCACGCCGAATTGATCGCCGTCCTTGTTGCCGTTACAGGCAACGAGCCACGTGTCATGACCATTCGCGCCGGCGAGGCATTGCCATCGGGGCCCTTCGAGATGGGTCATAGAACCTTGCAAAGCGGGTTGCGTGAATGGGTTCAGGACCAGACCGGTCATCCGGTCGGCTATCTGGAGCAGCTCTACACCTTCGCTGACCGCGACAGGAACAATGAGATCCTTGGCGGCAGGACGATTTCGATAAGCTACCTGGGCCTTGTGCATGAAGAGGCCGCTCGGGGTGGTGGTCGGCCTGGCTGGCAGGGCTGGTACAGCTATTTTCCCTGGGAGGACCGGCGGTCAGGGCGACCAGCCGACACGGATCGTATCGAAGCTCGTCTGACGGCATGGGCCGAGCGGGATCCGCACCGGCAACAGGACCGAATGCGTCGAGCACGTTTTGCCTTCGGGTTCGGCGGCGCGCGGTGGAATGAGGATCTTGTCTTGCAGCGGTACGAGCTCCTCTATGAAGCGGGTCTGGTCGCGGAGTCGGGTAGGGAGATGGATGCCAACGCCGGTCGGACAATGTTTGCCGATCATCGGCGTATCCTCGCAACGGCGATTGCGAGGTTGCGGGCAAAGATCAAGTATCGCCCCGTCGTCTTTGAGCTCATGCCCGAGAGCTTCACTTTGCTGCAATTGCAACGCAGCGTCGAGGCTCTCGCCGGGCTGACGCTCCATAAGCAGAACTTCCGGCGATTGATCGAACAGCAGGACCTTGTCGAGGAAACTGGCGAGAGGATGAGCGAAACGGGCGGCCGGCCCGCGAAACTTTTCCGTTATCGCCATGCTGTGCGTGAAGAGCGCGAGCTGTCCGGATCCAGGCTTCCCATTTCACGCGGTTGACATATGCTCAAAAGGAGAATATCTATTGCGTCCACGATATACTCATAGAGAGTATAAATTGGAGCATGCCATGAATCGCAACGTTTCCGCGTCCTCCCTTTATGAGCGCGTCCAGCGTGTTATTCCGAAAGCAGAGTGGATGTCGTTCGAAGACGACGTCGAGGCGATCCTCGATCTCAAGCGAAAACGCAACGCGGTCATCCTTGCTCACAACTATCAGACACCCGAGATTTTCCATGGTGTAGCCGACATCGTTGGCGATAGTCTCGCTCTTGCGCGCAAGGCCATCGACGTCGAGGCCGACGTGATCGTGCTGGCCGGCGTGCATTTCATGGCCGAGACAGCCAAGCTCCTCAACCCGGGCAAGACCGTCCTCATTCCGGATATGGGAGCTGGCTGTTCGCTTGCTGACTCGATCACGCCCGAGGACGTGGCGCTTTTGCGCAAGGCACATCCAGGCGTGCCTATCATTACCTACGTAAATACCTCGGCGGCCGTGAAGGCCGCGTCCGACATTTGTTGCACGTCGGGTAATGCGAAGCAGGTGGTTGAATCGCTCGGCGTACCGCGCGTGCTGATGATCCCAGATGAATATCTCGCTCGCAACGTCGCGCGTGAAACGGATGTCGAGGTGCTCGCCTGGCACGGTCACTGTGAGGTCCACGAGCTGTTTACGGCAGACGATGTCAGGCAACTTCGTGAAAACCACCCGGGCGTGACGGTTTTGGCACATCCGGAATGTCCGCCCGATGTCGTCGCGGCCGCCGATTTTGCGGGGTCAACTGCGGTCATGTCGGACTTCGTCGGACAGCGGCGCCCGGCTCGCGTTGTGCTGCTGACGGAATGCTCCATGAGCGACAATGTTTCCGTCCATCATCCTGATGTCGAATTCATTCGCCCTTGCAATCTTTGCCCGCACATGAAGCGGATCACCTTGGCGAACATCCGCACAGCCCTCGAGCAGAATCGCCACGAGGTCACTGTCGACCCGGAAGTAGCCGTCGCTGCAAGGCGGGCCGTTGAGCGGATGCTCGCCATATGATCGGGCGGTTCGACGATTTGAACGGCAAGGTCGTCGTCGTCGGAAGCGGCCTTGCCGGCCTCATGACAACCCTTACGCTTTCGCCGCAACCGGTCGTGCTCGTCACCCGTGGGGCAATCGGAGAACACACATCAAGCGCCTGGGCGCAGGGCGGGATCGCTGCAAGTCTAGGTAGGGATGACGGGGCCGATCTGCATCTCGTTGATACGCTCGCGGCCGGTGACGGCCTCTGCAATCCCTTAGTTGCCGCTGATATTGTCGCCGAGGGTCCGGCGGTCATTGCTAGTCTGGAGCGGGCAGGTGTCACGTTCGACCGGGACAGCTTAGGGCACCTGGTGCTGGGGCTCGAAGCAGCTCACTCCCGTCGCCGCATCGTGCATGCTTCCGGAGACGGATCAGGTGCGGCCGTCGTCGCCGCACTTCTTGAGGCCGTTGCGGCAACGCCCTCGATCACCGTTCTTGATGGGACCGAGCTGCGCTCCCTTCTGACATGTGATGGGACCGTCAGCGGCGTGGTCGTGTCCAGGGCTTCGCAGCTCACGGCCATCGCGACCAACCGGGTGGTGTTGGCGACCGGCGGGATTGGCGGCCTTTACGACTCCACGACCAATCCGGTCAGCAACTTCGGTCAGGGCATTGCATTGGCTGCGAGGGCCGGCGCAGTGCTTGCCGATATGGAATTCGTACAGTTTCATCCGACAGGACTCGATTCGGCGCGGCGTCCGCTTGCCCTTGTGAGTGAGGCGGTTCGGGGCGAGGGAGCAATCCTCCTCAACGACCGGGGAGAGCGCTTCATGTCGGGTATTGCTGGGGCGGAACTTGCGCCACGCGACGTCGTCGCGCGTGCCATCAGTGCCGAGCTGTCAAAGGGGCGACGCGTCTTCCTCGATGCTCGTGGGGCACTTGGCAATCGGTTCGCCACCCGCTTCCCGACCATCGATGCGCTATGCCGCGAGGCAGGCATAAACCCGGGCTCTGACATTATCCCCGTTCGCCCGGCCGTTCACTACCACATGGGCGGAATTGCAACCGATGCGAGGGGCCGGAGCTCGGTTTCGGGACTTTGGGTTGTCGGGGAGGCCGCGTCAACGGGTCTCCACGGAGCCAACCGTCTGGCAAGCAATTCCTTGCTCGAAGCCGCCGTCCTCGGCGTACGGGCCGCGCAAGATCTCAGCGGCACCGTCGAAGGGGCCATTCGACGGGTTCGATCGATGCCTCCTTCGCAGGCGCCGGACGCGTCTGCTGTAAGGGGTACCGTTTCGGCTAACCTCGGCGTCCTGCGCAACGCGGCCTCCCTTCGGACGGCGATTTCCACGCTGTTGCCGATCGCCGAAGGCACAACTTTAACAGCCGATCCGGCTATTGTCGCCCTGGCGATCGCCGTCTTCGCGATGCTTCGCGAGGAAAGCCGTGGCGCGCATGCTCGAACAGACTTTCCATCAAAGCTGCCGGCTGCAACCCGCCGGTTCATGACGCTCGCGGACATTCTTGATGCCGCGCATGCCAATATCCAGTCTTTTGCCAGGAGTGCCTGACATGTCCCTTGCTCCCTTGCCTCGTATTGTCATCGAACCGATGGTGCGCGCCGCGCTTATTGAAGATCTTGGGCTTGCCGGCGACGTTACGTCGGCTGCGGTCATCCCTGCGGACCACCAGTCGTCGTTCCTCATGGTCGCGCGGCAGCCCGGGACAATAGCTGGTCTTGATGCTGCGGAACTCGCGCTCCAGCTCGTCGATCCGACGATTGCAGTGACGCGGGAGGTGGAGGACGGTCGTCGGGTAAGTCCCGGTGATACGATCGCGACGATCAGCGGGCCGTCGCGCGGCATCCTGACCGGCGAGCGCACGGCGCTCAATTTTCTGGGGCATCTGTCAGGCATCGCGACGGTGACGGCGAACCTCGTTGACGCCGTTGCCGGGACAAAGGCGTCGATAGCATGCACCCGCAAGACGACGCCGGGGTTGCGCGCGCTGGAGAAGTACGCAGTTCGTGCCGGCGGCGGAATGAACCACCGTTTCGCCCTCCATGATGCCGTCCTCATCAAGGACAATCACGTTGCGATCGCAGGAGGTGTCGTCAACGCAATTCGACGCGCCCGCGCCGGCGTCGGTCACATGGTCAAGATCGAGGTCGAAGTTGATACGCTGGATCAGCTGCGCGAGGCCATGGAGGAGGGTGTCGATGCTGTCCTGCTCGACAACATGACGCCGTCACAACTCCGCGAAGCCGTTTCGATCATCGATGGGCGTGCCATTGCGGAAGCATCGGGGAGGGTTACGCCCGAAACCGTAGCGATGATCGCATCCTCGGGAATCGATCTTGTATCGGTCGGTTGGTGTACCCATAGCGCGCCGACGCTTGATATCGGACTGGATGCTCCACCCCAACAACTGAGCGGGCGACTGTCAAACGGGACGTCGGCGAGGGGATTCGCAGCCCTGTCCCTTACCTGTCGTCGGTAGGCAAGTTGACTGCAGGCCCATCCGCGAAGGGCCGCGACACTGACGACGCTGCCGCCGCTTCTGGGAAAGGCACGATCTGGCGGCGAGGACCGTGCGGTGGCGTTCGGAGATCCCGACTGTCAGCCGTGCTAGGATGAGGGCATGACCGTTGACGAAGACAAGATCGATGATGCTGTCCTGGCGCTCATGTGGCTCACCCTTCATGATGAACGGCGCGCGTGGAAGAGCTTCGACTGGGCGGTGACCGATCGCCTCTACAGGAAAGGACTGATCCACGATCCCGTAAACAAGTCGAAATCGGTATTCCTGACAGAGGAAGGGCTGGAGCGCTCGAGAGAATTGTTTCGGTTAATGTTCATGCGGAATCCGGAATAGCATCGGAGCCATTTCCTCAACGGCCCTTGCACGAGATATGTGGGCAGCTTCATCGGATGCTTGGAATACCTCCGGTCCTCGTCTATATTTCGAACAAAGATCTATAAGTATCTGAAAAGTTTTCGATAATGTGACTTGTTTGAAAGTCAGTGCGCGCCGCGATATCTCCGAGGGGCTTGATGCACTGATTGCACGATGACTTATTTGTCGGACGGGCAAAACTGCCTATTGCGAAACCGTGGGGTGTCACCGCATCTCTAGCGTAGACAGCGAAGAGAGGTCCTTCATTGCAGCTAAATCTGGTTGCCTCCCTACCCATGTATGACTGGCCCGAGGTCCGGGAAGAGACCAATGCACAATGGGAGCGACTTCGCGAGTCTCTTCGCTCGCGCGGCGTGACGGCGCCTGACCATCTTGCCCGAACCAACGGCGACCTTCCTCCGGTGCCGGGAGGCATCCTGGATGAGGCCGGCAAGGTCATCGCTTCCGATCCGGCAAATCTTCCCGCGGACGATCTCGATTTGAAAGGGCTCTGGTTACATCCCGGGCTTTTCCTCGCACAGGCATGCTGGGGACCGCTGGAGCGCGGTGTTGCGGATCATGTTCAGATCGTTGGTCAGCCGAGCTACGAAGGTATCGAGGGAGGTTGCGGTCCGTTCTACTCAAGCGCAATCATCATGCGTCGGGATGGACAAGACATATTGGTGTCGCCGGATGGTATCGCCCAAATTCCGATGAGTAAGCTGCGCGGACGCAGGCTTGCATTTAACGATCTCAGCTCCATGTCAGGCCTCCAAGCCCTGCTGTCTGACCTCGAGGCGATGGGAGAAACCATCGAGATCTTCTCTCAGCGCGTCCAGACAGGCAGTCACCGCCAGTCGATCGTAGCTATCGCCGAGGGGGGCGCAGATGTCGCTGCTATTGACTGCAAGACGCTTCTTCTGGCGAAGCGGTTTGAACCAGCGGCACGGGACGTCCAGGTCGTGGGATGGACGAAACCGCGTAAGGGACTGCCGTTCATTACCTCCCGGCACACTTCGGCGGAGGTTGTTGCATTGACGAGGGCGGTACTTGCACAGCTCGGATTGTGTGTCGACCCTGAGAGGAACCTCCCGTTTTAATCCGGCTAGACCAGAATTGGCCCGTGCAGCCCGATTTTCAACAGAACGTTTGAAAAGCCGGCGCGTTGATCGACCCCTCCGAGGTCGCGGACGCGATCTTCTTTATGCTCGCCAGGCCCCGTAACGTCACAATCCGTGACGTCGTGGTCCTGCCGAGCGCATTCGATATTTGAGGATGGATACCGGGGGACTGATGTATCATTCGTTTGGCTGCGATCAGTTACGCGACTGACAGCAGCCTCCGGTTCAAAGCAAGCCAAGTTGCACCACGCTCCGAGGAAAGAACGAAAAAAGGGCCGACGGAAAAACCGCCACCCATAATCTGTGAAGGTCAAAAACCTCCAGAGGTGAACAGCTGCTGCGGCGGAACTGGGAGGAAAGCCGCCATGTGCATCAGCCCTGATCGTTATGCCGCTTTTTTTGACCATTTGGAAAAAAAGTTTTGTGCAGAGCGGCTATGCAGTGGCCGCGGTGCTCGCCCAGGCAATAATCATTGCTGCCTTTGCGGGCCGCCCCGGCTGTTGCCGCCACAGTGTCCCGTCAACGCAGAGATCTAAGGCGCGGTAGCTAGCGACGATCCCGATCACCGCGAGCCCCGGTCAGTTTCGGAAACCCGAGTTTGCTCCAATGGATGTGGTTCGATTGCTTCGGGCGGGGTGTCGAGCGTCTGCGGGCGGCACGAAAAGACCGTCTTCCATATACAACTACGGCTGTTCTTCGAAGGTTTTACCTGTTCGTGCCTCCAGTCGATACCGGTTGCCGGGGTAGATAAGGCGAGCAGTGGAGACAACCTGTCGCCCGGACCATGTGCGGCGGCGAATTGCCAGGCACGGTTCGTTCTTAAGGATTGTCAACAGTTTGCATTCCCAGGATTGCGGCATTGCCGCCTCGACAATGTGTTCGGATCCGCTGAGTGGTGCAGCTGTGGTCAGATAGGCGTTGGGCGTCAGTGACTTGAAGTCCTGAGCCAGGTAGTCGGGCGCTGCTGCCGGGTTTACGAAGCGGTCCTCGATCTGGACTGGGACGCCGTTTTCGCTGTGCACGATCAGGGAGTGGAACACGGGTGCCCCGATATCGAGCTCGAGAGCGTCGGCTGTCTCCGGAGAGGCGGTTTCCCGCGCCAAAATTACCACGGATGCCTCGTGGGTATGGCCTCGCTCGGTGATTTCCTCGGCGATGTTACGAACTTCGAAGAGGGCGGAATAACCCTTGCGCTCAGCGACGAATGAGCCAACGCCCTGGATGCGGACAAGCTCGCCTTCACTAGCAAGCTCGCGCAGGGCGCGGTTGGCTGTCATCTTGCTTACGCCGAGTTCCGTCACGAGCTCGTTTTCGGAAGGGACGCGGTGCTTTGGGGGCCATTCGCCGCTATGGATGCGGTCGAGGATCATCTGCTTGACGCCGGCGTAGAGCGGTGCGGTATCGTTGTCCCGCTTCATCTCGCTTTGACGCTTCATTGGCTATTCCTTTCGCAGCGGCGGAATCCGCTCAGGCCGTCGACTTTCCACTTGCATAACACAAAATATCACATATGGTACCATATACAACCTCTCGAAAGATCGACCAGATCAAAGTCGACATCGGGCAAGCCGGCGAAGAACGGTATCGGACCGCAAGGTCAACAGTCACTTCAGAGGAGAATCAACCAATGACATTCCGCACGCTTCTTCTTTCTGGCGCTGTCGCGCTTTCTGCTTTTGCTGGTCCGGTCGCCGCCAAGGACTGGAAGGCTGCAACGATCACGTTGGAGGGTGCCTATGCGCCCTGGAACATGACCAATGCCGATGGCACGCTCGGCGGTTTCGAGCCTGAGCTTGCGAAGATCCTGTGCGAGCGCGCCAAGATCGAATGCACGCTCGTCGCCTCCGATTGGGACGGCATGATCCCGGCACTCAATGCCGGCAAGTTCGACGTCATCATGGATGCACTGTCGATTACCGATGACCGCAAGAAGGTCATTGGCTTCACGATCCCCTATGCTGCGACGCCCGCGGCCTTCGCAACCGCCAAGGATAGCCCGCTCGCCAAAGCAGCCGGAACCGGCGCGACGATCAAGATGGCGCCCGGCCAGACCGGCGTTAAGGAGGTCGATGCGCTGAAGGAAGCCTTCAAGGGCAAAACGATCGGCATTCAGGCGGCGACGGTCTATGCGAAGTTCGTCTACGACAATTTCGGCGACATCGCAGAAATCCGCGAATACAAGACCGGCGCAGACCGGGATCTCGACCTTCAGAACGGACGCATTGATCTCGGTTTCGACGATGCCGTCTATTTCGCCAATGCCTTCCAGTCCGCAAACGACAGCCTGACCTTCACCGGCCCTGAAATCGTCGGCCCGATCTGGGGCGAGGGCGAAGGCCTCGGCGTACGTCAGGCCGACACGGATCTCCGCGACAAGTTCAACGAAGCGATCAAGTCGGCGCTTGCCGACGGGACTGTGAAGCAGCTGTCGATGAAGTGGTTTAAGGTCGACGTCAGCCCGCAGAACTGATTTCCGGCAAGGCAGGACATCACGGTCTCCGGCCATGATGCCGGAGACCGCATGCTATTCTGACACCGCCGGGTTTGCGGCGGGCGCGGGGAACATGACATGGCAACACTGGAACTGATTGGATTCGGCTCGACCGGATGGGGTGCGCTTCTCCTGCTTGCAGCACTCATGACGTTGTGCGTGACTGCAAGCGCGCTGGCGATCGGAGCTGTGCTGGGGGCGATCATCGCTGCCGCAAAACTCTCTGGAAAAGCGGCTCTCGTTACCCTCGGCAACGTCTATACGACCGTTTTTCGCGGCGTGCCCGAACTCTTGATCATCTATCTGATCTACTTCGGGGGCTCGTCCGCCGTCACCTCGATCGGCAAGGCCATGGGCTATGAGGGCTTCCTGGGCATGCCTTCGTTTCTCGCCGGTGCGCTCGCGGTCGGCATCATATCGGGCGCCTACCAGGCAGAGGTGTTTCGCGGGGCATACCTTGCCATTTCCAAAGGTGAACTGGAAGCGGCCAACGCCATCGGCATGAACAGCAGCCTTCGGTTTCGCCGGGTCATCATCCCGCAAGTGCTGCGTTTTGCCGTCCCAGGCCTTGGAAACGTGTGGCAGCTCAGCCTCAAGGATTCGGCACTGATATCGGTGACGGGTCTCGCCGAACTGATGCGCACCAGTCAGGTCGCGGCTGGTTCGACGCGGCAGTATTTCCTGTTTTTCATTGTCGGCGGCATCCTCTATCTCGTCCTGACGAGCCTCTCCGACCGCATCTTCAATGGCGCCGAGCGGCGCGCCAATCGCAGCATGCCGACAGCGGCCATGGGAAAGGCGTGAGGTGACATCATGGACTTTGCTTTTCTCCTCCAGACAATGACAACCCTGCTCAAGGCCGTTCCGATGACCTTGGCGCTGTTTTCTCTGTCTGTCTTTGTCGGTGGTCTTCTTGCGCTGCTGATCGTGTGGATGCGTGTCGGCGGCAACCCGGTACTCTCCGCATTTGCAAAGGGCTACATCTTCGTCTTCCGCGGCTCGCCGCTGTTGATCCAGATGTTTCTCGTCTTCTACGGCCTTGGCCAGTTCGGGTTCATCCGCTACTCCTTCCTGTGGCCGTTCCTGCGAGAGCCGTTTGTCTGCGCCGTACTGTCTCTTGCGCTTTGCACCGCGGGCTACTCGGCCGAGATTTTCCGCGGAGGAATTCGCGCCGTCTCGCCACGCGAGATCGAGGCCGCCCGCTCGATCGGAATGTCCGGCGCTCTGCTCGTTCGCCGCATCCTGGCGCCAATTGCATTCCGGCACGCGCTCCCGGCCTATTCCACCGAGATCGTCCTGATGATGAAGTCGACAGCGCTTGCAAGCCTTGTGACGGTCTGGGAGGTGACAGGCGTGGCACAGCGTCTGATCTCGCAAACCTATCGCACGATGGAGGTGTTCCTCTGTGCGGCCATCATCTACCTCGTTCTCAACTTCATCATCCTGCAGGCAATGTCCCTGCTCGAATATTCGCTCTCGCGTCATCGTCGTGCGGTTCCGCCGGCGCTGAAGGCCTGAGAGACTGAACGGACACGATTGGAGCTTCCATGCCAGGCGTTACCCGACTTTCCGTCCGCAACATCCGCAAGAGCTTCGGTACGCACGAGGTCCTGAAGGGCATCTCGCTCGATGCTCAGGATGGCGACGTCATCTCCTTGCTCGGGGCCTCGGGCTCCGGCAAATCCACCTTCCTACGTTGCATCAACCTCCTGGAGACGGCAACCGATGGCGAGATCTGGGTCGACGGTGAACAGATCCGGATGATCCACAAGGGCGGCACGAGCCGTCCTGCCAGCCAGAAACAGGTCGATCATATTCGATCGGAACTCGGAATGGTGTTCCAGTCCTTCAATCTGTGGTCACACATGACGATCCTGCAGAACGTCATCGAGGGGCCGGTGCATGTGCTCAAACGCCCTCGGTCGGAGTGCATTGCCGAGGCGGAGGTCCTGTTGAAGAAGGTCGGAATAGCCGACAAGCGGCACGCCTATCCTGCGCATCTGTCCGGCGGCCAGCAGCAGCGTGCCGCCATTGCCCGTGCGCTTGCGATGAAGCCGAAGGTCATGCTGTTTGACGAGCCGACCTCGGCTCTCGACCCGGAGCTTGTTGGCGAGGTGCTGCGGGTCATGCGCTCTCTGGCGGAGGAGGGCATGACCATGCTTGTCGTCACGCACGAAATGAGCTTCGCCCGCAACGTCTCCAATCGCGTCGTCTTCATGAAGGAAGGGCTGGTCGAAAGCAGCGGTACGCCCGACGAGATGTTCGGCGGGAGCGCAACCCCGGCTTTTCGCCAGTTCATCGGTCATTTCGGGACAGGGCAATGACTGTTGTCGTCGAGACCTGCATCGGCTGGCGTGACGTTGCGCGCGTCGCGAACGGGGAGGCGCTTGCATTGTCTCCTTCCGCCTTGGCACGTGTGGAGAGTGCCAGCCGGATCGTCGAGCGGATCGTCGAGACCGGCGTGCGTGCCTACGGCATCAATACCGGCGTCGGTGCCCTGTCGGATACAGTTGTCGACCGCAGCTCGCAGAGCCGCCTGTCGCGCAACATCGTCCTCAGTCACGCCTGTGGTGTCGGCGAGCTCCTGGCGCCACGGGAGGTTCGAGCGATCCTGGCGGCTCAAATTGCAAACTTCGCTCACGGCCATTCGGGCGTCAGGACTGACATCCTCCGGTATCTGACTGCCTTCCTGGATCATGATCTCATTCCGGACGTGCCCTCGAAAGGCTCGGCCGGATACCTGACGCACAATGCCCACACCGCACTCGTTCTGATTGGCGAGGGAAGCGCAAAGGTGAGGGGCAAGACCCTGAAGGGTGGCGAGGCGCTTAGCGCCATTGGCCTTGCACCGCTCGTGCTTCGCGCCAAGGAGGGGCTCAGCCTCGTCAACGGCACGGCTTGCGCGACCGGCCTGGCAAGCGTTGCCCTCTCACGGGTCCTCCACCTGCTTGACTGGGCAGATGCGGTTGCCGCGCTGACCCTCGAGGCCGCCGGATGCCAGATGGCTGCCTTCGACGAAACCGTGCTGGCCCTGCGTCCGTCGCGCGGCATCGCCGAGGTTGGTGCATCGTTGCGCCGTCGGCTGGCTGGCAGCGGCCTGGTAACGGCTGCCCTTGGCAAGCGAACCCAGGATGCCCTCAGCCTGCGCTCGGTCCCACACGCGCATGGCGCCGCCCGCGACGTCTTTGCCAATGCGTCAGATGTCGTCGATCGCGAACTTGCCTCGGTGACCGATAATCCGGCTATCTCGGGCACGCCTGACGACCCGGTGGTTTCGTCCGAGGCGCACGCCGTCGCGCCCGCTCTTGCGCAGGCATGTGATAGCCTTGCGATTGCCATCGCCCAGATATCGGCAATGAGCGAGCGCCGTATGGACCGGCTCGTCAATCCGCTTGTCAGCGGTCTGCCGCCGTTCCTGGCAAGGGACGCCGGCAGCAATTCGGGTTTCATGATCGCGCAATATACGGCCGCCGCACTCAGCAACGAGAACCGCAGGCTGGCGGCACCCGCTTCCACCGACGGCGGCCTGACGTCAGGTCTGCAGGAAGATTTCCTTGCTCATCCCACTGCAGCGGCAAACAAGCTTCTGCAGGTCATCGACAACGCCGAGTATGTCGTCGCAATCGAACTGATGGCGGCTGCCCAGGCACACGATTTTCTTGAGCCGACCGCAAACCGGGCCAAGGGGACCGAGGCAATCCATCGCACAGCGCGCAAGGTCGTTTCGAACTATGGTGACGATCGTCCCCTGGCCGGTGACATGGAAGCCCTTCGAATGCTGATCCGCACCGAAGCGCCTCCGGATATGATTTAGGAAACGGATATGACAGCTCTATTCGATGTAGCCGTGATCGGCCTTGGTGCCATGGGATCTGCCACGCTCTCCTTTCTCGCCGAGCGGGGCGCCAAAACGATCGGCATCGATGCCTTTTATCCGGCTCATGCGCTGAGCTCGTCCCACGGAGACAGCCGCCTCATCCGGCTTGGCTATTTCGAGGATCCGTCCTACGTTCCGTTGCTGCGGCGCGCCTATCGAAACTGGAACGTGCTTGAAGCACGGCTTCGGGCGGAAATCCTGACAATCACCGGCGTCCTCCAGATTGGCGCAAGCGACAGCAAGATCGTGTCAGGAACCCGTGCGTCCTGCCAGATGCACGGCCTGGCGCACCAGATCCTCGACAAGGAGGAAATGAACAGACGATTTCCCGCCTTCCAGCTCGATGACGAGGAGATCGCGGTCCTCGATCCGCAAGGCGGCTATCTCCGGCCGGAACTGGCGGTCATGGGCTACCTCAAGCTTGCGGCACAGGATGGTGCTGTCCTTCATTTCGGGGAACGTGTGATTGCAATCGAACCTGACGATGTGGGCGTGACGATCCGCTCCGCAGATGGTCAGTATCGCGCCAGGAAGGTCGTGGTTGCCACCGGGTCGTGGATCGCCGAGCTTGTTCCGGAGTTGCGAACACTGGCGACCCCGATCCGCCAAGTGGTCGCATGGTATCAGCCGAAGGATGGCTTCCTGACCCAGCCGCAGCGCATGCCGTGTTTCCTGCGAGACGAAGGGGCGGAGGGCTCCTTCTTCGGATTTCCCGCAATCGGGGTGGACGGGGTGAAGATCGGCCGGCACGCCCATTTCCGTGAGCCGATCGATCCCAACCAGCAAAATCCGCCGGTGAACGACAGAGATACGGCGCTCCTTGACGGCTTCGTCGGTAAGCGCGTGCCCGGAGCGGCCGGTCAGCGCGTGAACACGGTGACCTGCCGTTACACCATGCTTCCCAGCGAGGATTTCCTGCTAGATCTTGCTCCGGGCAATCCGAATGTGGTGGTCGCCTCGCCCTGCTCGGGACACGGTTTTAAGTTCACGAGTGTGGTCGGCGAAATTCTTGCCGACCTGGCGCTTCAGGGGGAAACCGGTCTTCCCGTTTCTGCCTTTTCCTTCAAGGCCCTTAACCGCTTCGTGGCTACCGGCAAAGCCGGGTCTGGGGCAGCGTCAGTTTAGGCGCAGTCCGCTCTCGGCGTCAAAGAGGTGGATTGCCTCTGCGGCGAAGGATAGCGTCAGCCGCTGGCCGTTTTCCAACAGGGTGCGCGGCGGCAGGCAGGCCATGATCCGCTGCGTTCCAGCAAGGGCGGTCACCACAAGTTCCGGGCCGGTCAGCTCGGCGACCTCGCATGTCGCCTCGATCGTATGCTCGCACGAGCCGGGTCCAAATGCTTCCGGACGAATCCCCGCAATCAGCTTCATGCCGTCGCCTGGCTTCGTTTCAAGTCCGCGCGGAATGGGCAGCACCATGTCGCTGCCGTCGACCTGAAGCTCGCTGCGGCGTGCGGTAACACGCAAAAGGTTCATCGGTGGTGCGCCGACGAAGGTGGCGACATAGAGGGTTGCCGGTCGGTCGTAGATTTCGGATGGCGACCCGAGCTGCTCGATCCGCCCGTCACGCATCACTGCGATGCGGCTGGCAAGCGTCATCGCCTCGATCTGGTCATGCGTTACGTAGACGACCGTTGTCTTAAGCATCTGATGCAGGCGCTTGAGTTCGGTTCGCATCTCCATGCGCAGCTTCGCATCAAGATTGGACAGTGGTTCGTCAAAGAGGAAGACCTCCGGTTTGCGCACCAGCGCCCGGCCGATTGCCACGCGTTGGCGCTGGCCCCCCGACAGCTGGCTTGGCTTTCGCTCGAGCAGGCTTTCGATCTGCAGCAACTTCGCGGCATCGCGTACCGCACGGTCGCGCTCCTCTCCCGGAACTTTGCGCATTTCCAGACCGAAACCGATATTGCGGTGCACGGTCAGGTTGGGATAGAGGGCATAGGACTGGAAGACCATGGCGATGTCGCGGTCCTTCGGATGCACTCCAAGGACGGAGCGGCCGCCGATGCGGACGTCGCCGCTCGTTGCCTCAGCCAATCCGGCAAGGATGTTGAGCAGGGTGGACTTTCCACAGCCTGACGAGCCGAGCAATACCAGAAATTCACCGCTTTCGAGCGCAATGTCGATGCCCTTTAGCGTTTCGACATCGCCGTATGTTTTGCGGATGTTTTTGATTTCGAGCGCACTCATTGAGCCATGTCCTTGGATGCGGGTTCGCTGCCGTAGCTGCGTGGAAGGGTGGAAATGGCCCGAGAGGCAACCTGTGTCCCCATGTCTAGGCAGGCGGCAAGCGGCATCCCTCTCGTCAATGCCGCAAGAAAGCCGGCATTGAAGACATCACCGGCACCAATCGTATCGACGACCGTGACGATCGGGGCGACCACCGAGATGCATTGTCCGTCGGCTCCGATGGCAAGGGCGCCATCCGCGCCGCGCTTGACGACGACGATCGCACCATCTGGCATATGGGATCGGAGTTCGGCGGCTGCCTGCGCGGGATTGTCGAGGCCGGAAAGCGTGGTCGACTCCACCTCGTTGAGAAGCGCGATCGCACAGCGCGATAGCCAGCGTCGCGTGGCATCGCAGTTTTCGCTGGTCCAACCGTCGAGCGGCCAGCCTGTGTCGAGGGCAACGTCGATCCGATGCGCGTCCGCCCAATCGAAGAAGGCCTCGTAGTCCCGTGTCAGGTCCTCCGTCAGGAACGATCCGCAAAGCAGCAGGCAGCCTCCGGCGAGCCGCGTGCCATCGAGAACTGAAAGGACATCGGACAGGCTGAGGCGTGGGAGGTGACCGCGGGTCGTGAAGAAGGTGCGCTCGCCGTCGGGATGGGTGATGCCGACCGAAAGCGTCGTCTGCTCCGGGCGAACCGGCCAGTTAAGGGCGCGCTTCCCGAAAGTCTCGCTGAGCCATTTGCCGAACTGGTCATTGCCGACATTTGCGGCAATTTCGAAGGGAATGCCGAGCCCGTCCCAGGCAAGGGCGCTGTTGCCGGCTGCACCGCCGACACGCAATTCGTCATGGTCGACGATGATTTCGGTACCCGCCTTCGGCCAGGGTGCGGCTGGGCCAAGGATGAGGTCGACATTGACATTTCCGACGACGGCAAGAGGGCGCATCATTCGCTCCGGGTGATCTTGGTCGAGCGCACCGGCGTGCCGGCGTTGTCAACACGGGCGTCGGCGAAGGCAATCATCAGACGCTGGGCAGTAGGCAGCATCGCAAAGATTGCGGCAAGACCGGATGCAGGTTTGAAGCCGATGGTGACCGCACCCGGAACAGGGTCGTCTCCAGAAGCGTCGAAGATGACAACGGGTGCACCGGTCTCGACGACTGATACGGCCATGGCTGTCACCAGAGCGGCCGTGCTGTCCTGTCCCCTGAAGAGAACGACGCCGATCGCCGGGTCGAGCATCTCCATCGGTCCGTGCCGCAACTGCCCGCCCTCCAGTGAAAAGCAGGGTCGACGGGAGAGTTCGGTCAGGCCGAGCGCCAGCGCCTCTGCGAGGCCCTGCAGCCGCCGGCCCGAGGTAACGACCGTAGCCACCCGGCTCAAGGCGGTAAGGGCAGGATCTATGCTTGGCGCTTCCGGTGCGGTAAGTGCAGCGAGCGCTGCGGCGGGATCCTCGCCAAGGGCAGCCAGCACCGCAAGATGAAGGGCAAACGAGACCGTCAGGCTGCGCGTTGCAGCAAAGGCGAGTTCCGTTCCACCGGCGCCGACAAGGGACGTTGCGGTGCGGGCCAGGAAGGATCCGTCCTCGAGCGTCAGCCCGAACGTGTCCGGGCTGCCCCCGGTTTCCGAGAACCAGCGCACGACCTCGGCGCTCTCGCCCGATTGAGAGGTGATGATGACGGTTCTGCCGTCAAGCGTCAGCGGCTGCCCGAGCTGCTCAGACAAAGGCAGGGCGATCGCATCGATGCCGATCACCCGGTAGAGCGGCTCGACAGCGCGCCCAACCGCATGTGATCCGCCCATGCCGAGGAGGAGGAGCCTTCCGGTTTTCTTCAACGATGCGGCGATGGCCTCTGCGGCCTCCCTGGCGCCATGAAAGGAGGCGAGGGCGTCGGAATGCTGGCGTTCCATCTCGCGATTGATCGCAATCAGGCCGATGGGTCGTGTCGTTTCCATGGTGTTTGTCATCCCTTGACGCCGCCGCTTGTCAGCCCGGAAATCAGGGCGCGTTGCATGATGAGACCGACGAAAACTGGTGGCAGGGCGGCGAGCACACCGGCAGTTGCGATCAGGCCGTAATCCGAGACACGACCACCTGCCAGATCGGCGATGGCGACCGTGAGTGTCTTGGCGCGCTGGTCGGACGTGAAGAGAAGCGCGTAGAAGAATTCATCCCAGCCGAGCAGGAAGGCAAAGAGTGCGGAGGTTGCGACCACCGGCATGGCAAGCGGCAGCGTGATGATCTTCCAGGTCTGGAGCAGGCCTGCACCGTCGATCATCGCCGCGGCTTCGATCTCCTTGGGAATGGAATCGAACCCGGATTTCATGAGCCACGTTGTGAACGGCGCAAGGATCGTGAGATAGACGAGTGCAAGGCCAAAAACGTTGTTCAGCATGCCGAGATGGGCAAGACCCATGTAGAGCGGTACGGCAAGCGCAACGGGTGGCAGCATGTAGGTGGCGATCACCATTGAAAGCGACCATCCGACGGAGGGCGTGCGCGATACCGCCCAGCCCGCCGGAATGGCAAGTGCAATCGCCGCGATCGTTGCTATGCCAGCAACCTCGATGCTGTTCCTCAGCGACGCGGTGAACGCCGCGCCGGCGCTGTTTTCGAGAGTCGACAAAAGCACGCCGTACCGCGAGAAATCAGCTGACTGCGGCCACCAGCGTAGCGGCTTGGCGGAAAGATCGGCAGCCGGCGAAATGCTCATGACAAAGAGCCACAGGACAGGCGCCAGGATGACAGCGGCAAGCAGCAAGGCACAGGCATGGATGAAGATTGAGAAACATAGGCTCTTGCGTTCCATCAGGCAGCACTCCCGGCAGTCTTGCGCACCAGCGCCGCATAGGCGAGGGCAAGCAGCGTCACCAGCAGTGTGACGATCAGTGCGAGTGAAGCACCAGAACCGGCCCGCTGGAACGAGAAGGCTTCCTGGTAGACCAAGATCGAGAGCGTTCTCGTGCTGTTGGCGGGGCCGCCGCGTGTCATCACCCAGATGATGTCGAACACCTTAAACGCCTCGATCGTCCGCAGAACCAGGGCGACCATCAGCGGGCCGGCGAGATAGGGCAGGATCACGAAGCGAAAACGCGCAAAAGCGCCGGCACCATCGACGAGCGAGGCAGCCGTGATATCGCGGGGTACAGCCTGCAGGGCGGCAAGCGCGATCAGGGCCACCAGGGGGAAATTCTTCCAGCAGTCAGCGACAATCAGTGCGGCAAGCGCCGTTCCCGGTTCTCCGAGCCACGAGCGATAGGTATCGATGAGGCCGATCTGCGTCAGCGCCGCGTTGAGGGCGCCATATTCCGGATTATAGATCAGTCGCCAGAGTGTTGCGTTCACGACTGTCGGCAGTGCCCAGGGCAGGATCATCAACGCGCGCAACACGGCCCGTCCCTGGAAATCCTGGTTCAGTAGGAGTGCCGCAAGAACGCCGATCACCATCTCGGCGGCAACGGAGATGACCGCAAACCAGGTGGTCGTTATCAGTGTCCGCTGGAAATTCGAGCCGGACATCATCTTCACATAATTTTCGATGCCGACGAAATTGCCGGCCGTGCCGACAAGCTTGGCGTCTGTAAAGGAGAGACCGACGGTGTCGACCAAGGGCCATCCGATGACGGCGATCATCACGACAAGAAGCGGCAACATCAAAAGCCACGCGCGGGTCGTCATCCAGGTGCCGGACATCGGGCGTCTCTCAATTCATCGGATTGGCAAGGTGAAGCCAGGCGGCATGTGCCGCCTGGGTGTCGCTATCGGTCAGAGACCACTGTTTTCGGCAGCCGATTTCAGGGCATCTTCCGGCGAGGACTGGCCGAGAAGAGACTCCTGGATCGCCTGCTGGAGTGCCGTAGATAGCTCCTGGTATTTCGGCGTGGTCGGGCGCGGATACATGGCGGCGAGACCGATCTTGGCCGCAGAGATCAGTTCCTCCTGACCTTTCGTGACAGCTGGGTCATCATAGGAGGATGCCCAGATCGGCAGGCTGAGCTTTGCGAACTGGTTCTGCGTTGCCTGGGAAGTCATGAAGGCCACGTACTTCCAGGCCTCATCGGGATGCTTACTTGCTGTGGTTACGCCGAGGCCCATCGAGCCGTTGACTGCCGATGCTTCGCTCTTGCCGGCCACGCCCGGAGCTGGGACGACGCCGACCTTGCCTGCGACCTTGCTGTCCTTCGGGTCATTCGCCATGTTGTACATGTAGGTCCAGTTGAGCGCGAAGGCGGCATCGCCGTTCTGGAAGACCTTGCGGACGTCTTCTTCGAGAAATTCCTTGGAATTCGGATTTGTCAGCCCGGACTTGTAGCTGGCGACCATGTAGTTCAGCGCATCTAGACCGCCGCCATTCTGGAAGGCCGGCTTGCCGTCCTTCAGGAAATCACCCTTGTAGGCGCTGACGAGCGTAGTATAGTCGCAGATCGCGGCTTCCGCCTGCGACCAGCTCCAGGCGATTGGCGTTGCAAGAAGGCCCTTGTCCTTGATGGTCTTTGCCTGCTCGGTCAGTTCGTCCCAGGTCTTGGGCGGCGCCTTGATGCCGGCTTTCTCAAGAATTTCCTTGTTATAGAAGAGGTACTTCGTGTCTAGGATCCACGGCATGCCGTAGTATTTTCCGTCATACTGGACCGTTGTCCGTGCGCCGGGGAGGACACCTTTCTTCATGTCGTCGGTTATGCGCGACGTGACGTCGACGAGGACCTTGTTGGTTGCATATTCAGCTGGCCAGATCACGTCGAAGAGGACGACATCATAGCCACCGCCGGACCCTTGGGCGAGCACGGTCTTGTCATGCAGGCCTTCATAGGGGACGAATTCGAGATTGACCTTGACGTCCGGGTTTGCCTTGGAAAAGGCATCGGTCATGGAGCGAACATCGGCTTCGCTATAGGCCGCCTGCGCCATGAAGAGCGCGTTGATCGTGGTTTCGGCAAAGGCATGCGGCGCGAAGGACGCGCCGATCAGTGCAGCGCCAAGCATCGTCTTATGTAGTGACTTCAACATTCCAGCCTCCAGTTTTTGACATTCACCGTTTTCCAAGGGCGGCCGTCGCCGCCATCAGCATTCGAACAGGCGCCGGCGAAGCGGCTGCCAGGTGCGGAGCGTCGTCAGAGCATGTCGCTCTCTGCGTTCCCCGGAACTCTGTGGTTCCTTATTAAGTCAATTCTCTTGACTTATTTGTTCTTCAATATTCTACTGCTGTCAAGAGGAAATCAGGATGAACGATGCGCGGCCCATAAGGGCAAAGAGTGGGACAAATCATGAAGGCACCAGCGCCCATAACAGACGAGTGCTGATGGATGCGCTGCGGATGAACGGGGCCCTGTCGCGGGCCGACCTTTCTCGCGCGACGAAGCTCACGAAACAGACCATCTCCAATATCATCGACGAACTCGAGGAGGAGGGACTGGTAAGCGCGCTGGATGCGGTTCGCAAAGGCAGGGGACAGCCATCGACACCCTATACACTGGTCCCGGAAGGTGCGTTTGCGATCGGACTGCAGATCGATCGGCACGTGACGCGGGCCGTCGCCGTCGATCTCGTCGGCAGCGTGCTCGCCCGAGCCGAAGCAAACTTGCCACCCATTGGTCCCTCCGGCGGTGTCGCGGTCATCTTGAAGCTTATCGAGAGAGTTCGCCTCGATCTTGCTGATATATTTGAACAATCAGAACGTCGTCTGGTTGGCCTCGGAGCCGCCATGCCCGGGCCGTTCGGCATCGATGCCGCCGTCGACGATCCGTGGATGATGGCGGCATGGCAGGCATTCCCGCTGATCGAGACGCTTTCCACAGGCACTGGCCTAAGTGTTCGCCTGCAAAACGATGCGGCCGCATGTGCAACTGCGGAGCGCATGGTCGGTGCTGCGAACGGGCTTGATCATGCCGTTTGCCTCTACCTGGGCTACGGCATCGGAGCCGGGCTCATTCTGGGGGGGGAGCTTTATAGCGGCGCCAACGGAAATGCCGGCGAGATCGGCATGGCCCTGCTTTCGGCGAGCGGCAGCCCGACTCCGCTCGAGCATCGCGCTTCGCTCGCGTCGCTCTACCAGCATCTGGGGATCGACCCGGCGGACACAGGCGTTTACGCGACGATTAACGCGCTGGCGCAAACGGACGACGCGAGAATTGAGAGCTGGATCGAAGAAGCCGTGATGGATCTGCGCTGGAGCATCCATCTGATCGAAACCATCTTCGACCCGCAGACCGTCATACTTTGCGGAGGGGCACCGGAAGCCCTCGCGCAGCGCCTGGTCGCGGCTGTGCATCCACTTACGCCGTCCCTCGCAGACCGGCGGGACCGGACCATTCCGCGGTTTCAACTCGGAATGACGGATTCATGGGCCGTCGCACGCGGTGCGGCCGCCGATCCCATCAGTCGCGCGTTCGATCCGAGCTTTGCGGCCATCCTGAAGGAATCGCTTTAGGATCAAGCCTCGCCAGGGGTACAACAGCCGGGCACCTCCGCCATTCACCAAATTCGGGGTCTTTTTTGCCTCATCGTTGCTGGGCCGGAGACTTGGCGATAACACAAAAAAGAAACCCGGTGCCATAGGCATCGGGTTTCCTTCGACTGCAGTTGAGGGGGGCGCAGTCAAATGCAACGGGCGTTGCGCCAAAAGAACTCGCGTCCTCCGCATTGGTTCCAAAATAAAAACGATCTCTTGCAACAACAGCATCCTGGGTGCCCGTCGGGCGAGGGCGGAACGGGAGACCGGTCTTGCTCTCCCCTCTGCCGAAGTCGGATAGCACAGATGCAGGTTGATCGCCTTTGGGGCCTTGCCGCTGCGATCCGGCTCGGTCGTAGGAAACCTGTTGCCCGTACCGTAATTCATAAAGGCCTGCGGCCGGAAGGCGGTTACGTGCACAAAGACATCTCTATCGCCGCCAATCTGGCTTGATGGAACCGAAGCCCTTGGCGGAATTGAAAAACTTCGCAGTGCCCTTGGCCATAGATCCTCCCATAGTTGAGCGAATGCTCGGTTTACGGTTGCGCAAGCGAAATCGCAGGGTCTGGAAGTGCCGGAGCCTCACGACATTGGAACGACGAGGAACGGATGACAACAAGAGTTTCCACGAATGTTCGCAGTTCAATCGTCCAACGCAGCAGTTCGTTCGAATGCCTTTGCCGACATTGCGTCCATCGTCGCGACGACCATTGCCTGCTAGCCGGAGATGGACGGCGCCTCTATCAAGGTCACTGAGGATGGCGGAGTTCTCATGCTCGAGGGGGAAGGCGCTATCGGCCCTGCCCTAGCCAGCGATATCGCAATGAGAAATATCGGCACGCGGTTCTTCAACCTTATCAGTCCATTATAGGCGTTTGTTTCGACTTTACTAGCGCGCTCTCTGACGCGTCTTTGGCGCGGGGCTGTGGGTCTGGCTCACCGTGGACGAGGGACGCTCAATAAGGTTTGAGACCGTCACCCTCCGGACCACGTGAAAGGATGATCGAGGTGTCCTGCCAGATGCGAAATCCACCGAAAAACGCGAGACGGTTGTCGCCTCTGATGCAGCCGCTGGGGAGTTCGTCAAGCTCATCGATCTGGCCTCCGCCGATCACAATGTAGTCGGGCAGCAAAGCGGCCTGAAGCCGTGCGACAACATCGAAAACGGACTCCTTCCACTTCTTGTGGCCGCGTCGAACGAGACCTCGCTTCCCAACATAATCCTCGAATGTTAGCTGCTTTCTGTAGGGCAAGTGTGCGAGCTCCAGCGGTTGAGCCACGCTTTCCATCACCATGGCCGATCCCAGGCCTGTTCCGAGGCCGAGAAACAACAGCCGCCCGCCCTTGTAGCTTCCTATTGCCTGCATAAGGGCGTCGTTGACGAGCTTGACTGGCTTTCCGAAAGCCTGGGAGAAATCAAAACCTTTCCACCCTGGCCCGAGGTTCGCGGGTTCCAGCGACGGACGGTTGTTGCGAACGGGACCCGGGTAACCGATCGATAGCACGTCATAGTCGATATCTTTCGCCATCAGCTTGATGGCATCGACCGCCTGCCGGGCTGAGAGTGCCGGTCCAGACCTGGTTTTTCGCTCTTCCACACCATGGGCAAGAATCTTCATGTTGTTGCCGCCGATATCAACGGCAAGAATCCGACGGTCAATGGTTTCGATGTGGCTCGTCATGCTCGCCCTTTTTACTTACCCGGCTTACTTAGATAACGCTCATCGGCGTTTGATAAAGGGGCCGTCATCCCCAAAAAAAACGACATGCAAAAGTCAAAGTGCGGTGGCCCGGAACGGGCGTCGGCGCTATGCGGATGAGAGCGAAGACACGGCAAGGCATGGCACTCGCCTGAGCCACTCTCACACTCTGGATATGGAAAAATCGTTGACAGCACCGCGCTTGGCCGAAACATTGGCTCGGGCAACCGCTGGCGCGGGTTGCTGAAACAGCACTTTCCGAGGAGTAAACTACACTCCGCCATTCGATCTCAGCCAAAATTGAAGCCTTTAGCCGGTCTGGTGAACCATCTTAGACACCAGGACGCTTGCAAGCATTACCCAAGGGGATGGAAATGACAGCAGATGAACGCATGATGTCACAGATGACCAGCAAGAAGGGCTTCATCGCCGCCCTTGATCAGAGCGGTGGGTCCACGCCGGCTGCGTTACGACTCTATGGCATCGCTGACTCCAACTACAGCGGCGAGGAGGAAATGTTTCGACTCATGCATGCGATGCGTGTGCGCATCATGACAGCGCCCGCCTTCACCGGTGACAAGATCATCGGGGCCATCCTGTTTGAAAGGACGATGGATGGAGATGCCGGTGGAAGGTCCGTCCCGTCGTTCCTGTGGGAGGATCGCGGCGTCGTCCCATTTCTGAAGGTCGACAAGGGACTGTCTGCCGAGGAGAACGGCGTTCAAGTCATGAAGCCGATGCCCGATCTCGACGCGCTCCTGGCCCGTGCCGTGAAGAAGGGAATTTTCGGAACGAAGATGAGGTCCGTGATTGCTCACGCTGACCGGGCGGGGATCGCTGCCGTAGTGAAGCAGCAATTTGATGTAGCTCGGCAGATCATCGGTCACGGACTTGTTCCGATCATAGAGCCGGAAGTGTCGATCAAAAGCCCCACCAAGGGGGAAGCGGAGGAGATCCTGCGCGAAGAGCTCGCCCGGGGACTCGACGCGCTTCCAGTGGGCGAGCGGGTGATGATCAAGCTCACCATTCCGACCGTTTCCGATTTCTACAAACCGCTTATCGACCACAGGTCGGTTGTTCGGGTGGTGGCCCTTTCTGGTGGCTACAGTCGCGCAGATGCATGCGAGAAGCTCACCCACAACCACGGCATGATTGCGAGCTTCTCACGAGCTCTGACAGAAGATCTTCGAGACTCGATGAGCGACAAGGAGTTCGACGCGAGCCTCGCAAGGACGGTCGACGAAATTTACAGCGCGAGTGCGTCCACAATCTGAATTGCCAATGTCACAAGCTTGAGCCACGAAAAAGGGGCAGCGGGAGATGTGCCGTCGCCGGTCGGCCTCCGTTCAATATCGGTCACCGGTCCGAGGCAGGTGCACGATCAGAACTGGCGGTCGCTGGGGGCAGGGCGATTGTCTCGCCTTGATGTTTTGAATCTTCGCCAAACGCCGCTTCGCCAATAGAGCCGCCACGTCAGACCACTCCTGACGCACGAGATTTCTACGTCCGGAAAAAAGGCCGGCACCTCCCTCGGCACCGACCTCTTCGATCTGTCTCAATGGCAACTTCCAGTACATCCGTGGTCAATTGTTTGCCGCGTCTCGAAACGTTACGTTGTTCAGTCCGAAGGCACGTTAAAGTTGACCTACCAAAAATGTCGGGCAGGACTTTTACATTGAATAGGACCACTGGCCCGGCGAAGATTTCTTCAAGCTTGCCCCGGCGCTGCGATCTCTGGACTGTTCGTTAGGAGACGAACAACTTCCGCGGACAGCTCGGCTACGTCATAAACTATAGCTGCTCCGTGGGCGCTAGTTGCCGTTGTGACGATCTGTGTTCGATGAGGTAGCGCAACCAATGACACCACCTGGTCGGGGTTTATGAAGACAGGCATCGATGCTTGCCCATTCAATGTCAATCGCACAAGCTTCATTGACGCTCTCCGTTCAAGAGTGATCTCGCGCAATAAACGCAACACTTCAATTTGAGTTCACCCCAAGCCCGGCGCAGGTTTATAACCTTTTCGGCGCCTTTCGGTACGTCAGCGCACACAGGGGGATGGTGCCCCGATGGGGCGGAAACAATCTTGAAATGGTGGAGAGGCCCGTCTTTCGCGGTGGCAACGACTTCTCATCCGGCCACTGGACAGGCCAAGGATTGCCGACGGCCGATGCTGAGGATCCCTTGAAACTTTTCCTGGAAGTCCAGTGGCAGAACATCGCGCATCGTAATCGCAGCGGCGCGGGAGTGCCAGGCTAAGCAGCTGCTGATGACAATTCCAGGCATTGGCGCCGTCACGGCCGTCTCCTAGGCCGTCGACTCATAAACTCTGACACCAGATCCTTGCCGCGACGAGTTTGACCGCTGCGAGATAGTTTTCCGGGCGCTTGTCGTAGCGA
>NZ_JACHZA010000030.1:0-40155 GCF_014193305.1 Rhizobium sp. BK181 | reverse complement strand
GCTCCGCACCGCAACCCGCCGCTACCGCCCCAAATACAGCAACCCAAAACCGCCGGAGCGAACTTAAAACTGGATAAAACTTGGGGGCAAGGTCAGCCGGTCAAGTAATTCCTCAAAAGCTTCCGTTTGAACTTGCTCAGCTTCTGTTTTCTGGATCGCCTCCTGTTGGTGCGTCCGCGAGATCGGTATTCCATGAACGCAAGCATTCATCCTCGTGGACTTCCAGCGGACCAAGACTTCCATTGCCACGCGTTGCCTTCGTGGATGGCCAAGGAAACCGCCCTTCGAGCATTTCTTTCGATCGTCGGCTCCATTCCCTGGTGACGCATTTGACGACTTTGCCAGCCACCTCATGGTCGTCGCATCGTGCGGGGTCAGCGAGGATCGCAATCGCGTTCTTCCAGATTTTCACTAATGTCGAAAGGTCGGGCTTTCTGAAGTCGGCTGACGGCCGAAACGAAAGCCTGTTTTGGCGGATTAAAGATTGGGCCTGGGTCGTCAGGTTGATCTGCTTTTCAGTCCTGTAAACGATTTGGGCCTTCATCATCGCATATAGGCACTTGTCGAAGAGTCGCTTAGCTTCCGCTCCCCCTGGCATCTCCTTACCCTGGTAAGCTTCAAGGATCGGGTATCGGATCGGACGCGCGATCCTCCTCAACAACGATCCGGTGTCCATACCCCGAACTCTCAGCGCCGCAGCAACAGCCCTCATAATTGCAAGCCCGCTAGGCACCACCGCCGGCTGAAGCCGAGCGCGTCCAACGGCGGTCAGTCCGAAGATAATTGCCGGATACTTCGTCTCGAATTCGGTGATCAGTCGTCGTTGCTTCAAGCTTTCGCAAAATGACAGAAGTTCGGTTTGAGCGTGATCTTTGAAGGCGCTCTGCTTAACGCAACAGCACGAACGATCTCGTGATTGAGGCGCTGATGTGCAGCCTTAGCGTTGAAAACAGCATCCGCTGCGATTTTTGCGGCGTCTTGATCAGTATCTAACTCTACGTTCATGCCCCACCCGGATCGACTCGAACCAAGCGATGCTAGCGTTCCACCATTTTCATTTCACCCCGTCCTTTTGCCGTATTCCGACAGCCGCCGAGACATCGCGTCTCCTTAACTCGGAACGGCTCAAGCGGCTTCAAGCAATTCCGGGATTTCCTGAGCCATCGCTTTGGCATCTTTGACCGTCAATGGCGGAAGCGCGTGGATCACCGCCGCTGCGGCTTCCTCTGGTCTAATCCTCGTTGATCCGATGTATTTTGCTGCTTCCGCGGCGCGGTCAGAGGAGACGTATTGCGCAATGGTTTCTAACATGCCGTTTTGCCACGCCAAGTCTGTGTCCCGCGTCTCCCATGTTTCGACGTCGACAAGCTGATGGCCGAATGACTGGAAGACTTGGATCACGTAAGTCGAGCAAGTGAGACCCATGGCAGGGTCGGAAAATGGCAAGAACTCGCCACTAGACGTGAACGCGTTCCCCTCCGAATAAAACCCGTAGGGGATAAACCCTCCGGAGTGACGAATTGCCAGTATACGTGCCGCGAAGGTTTGCCCGTTCACCTCATCATCTTCAAACAGGCCGCAAGCCGCCCAGAAATAGTCAGGCGATACTGCGTCGTCGCTCAGCATATGATGCCATCGAAGGTGCGAAAAACGGACAACGGTTCCGTCGCGATTAATTATGCCGACATGGTTTTGTGAAGCAGAGTTTCAATTCGGTTTCGTTCACGAGAAATTACTCTTAGCCGTCTGTAATGATGGCCACATTCTATAGATTTTTCCATCACCAATTCACTGGTTTCACTGCGCCCGCTGAACTGCCCCCATTTTCGACCGGAACTTAGCATTAGCAGCTCAAGCACTGGCTTGAGGAGAGGCTTATGTCTACGCCGCTAATCGCAGCAGACCTTGCGGACGTAAGGTCACTGGAATTCTTGGTGACCAGTCCGTGAGACTTGAGAGCGTTGGCAGGGACTGTAAATACGGTTTAGAATGCTAGCGCTTTCGCGAGACCGCTCTCCGAAAGTGTGGAAACTTGGCCCCCTGCGCGCTATCCCGCCGTGGGGGCCTTTTTTAAACAAACGTTTATTAGCGGAGACAAGCACGGAGGCGGCACGGTGGCGACTTCTGAATGCCCGGCTACGGAGATTCAAGGCCTCTGACCCGGCGCTTATCGTTTTGAGACAGGTAACCGTTCTCCGGCTCTCACCGCCCCTTTCAGTCGATTGCCCGATGGCGCTAATGGACAGACATAGCGGGAAGAATAGACGCACGAAGGAAAATAGGAGAAATTGAAATCGAGTATCAGTGCGCCGTCTGGACGGACAACTCCGAGATCTGCTCCCTTGATGGTGTCGAGGAGATATCGGCCACCGCCATATGTCTCGGTCCCTGAGGTCGCGTCGACAAACGGCAGGAACACGCCACCGCCGTACCCCTCAATCCAGTAAAGAGTTAATTCGCCGCCCAATCTGGCCTCCAGCCCCGATGTACGAGAGAACGCATGCATCGACAGGTCACCATCCACTCCTGTTGCGACGGTTATCCGTTCCGGCGTGACTGCGACAAGCTTTACCGTCAAGCGCAACGATGGATCATAAGAAAATGTCGTCGGCCCTTCGAACGTCTTGCGGTCCGGCAGTTCAATTGGCGACTGAGGATGGTCGCGAAACAGAGTCGAACGGGTGTCGCACCAAAGCCTCCAGGCAGCAACCACGTCCGGGCTAGAACGTACCTCGTAGTAGAGATTTGCGATCCTCTCGCGCCATTCCCACAGGTGTTGTGTCTCGTTCAAATCATATCCTCCCATGCCGGAAATCTCGCCGCTCTCGTCATCGAAACGCTCGCCCAATCATCGCGAAAACTTTGCCCAGGGGCACGTATTCGGTGGCGAAGGTACTTACTAACGCTATTACTGCAACGTTTGCGCAGCCTCAGTAACGCCGTAGAGCTCGGATCATCTTGCATGGCCGTGATGAAGAAAGCAGGCAACAGCATGACCTTTACTGCCGGTCGGCGTCAGTAAAGGATCGGAAGTCGCACAGACCGCCATGGAATGAGGGCAGCGGCCCCGGAAGCGGCATCCGGAAACCTCGGCCGAAGGCGAAGGGGGCTCACCCCGTAGAACAGGCGCAGGCCGGCGTCGCTCTAGCACCGGATCTGGTGCGGGCACAGCGGCAAGAAGTGCTTGGGTGTAAGGGTGCTGTGGATCGCCGAAAACTTCATCCGGTGCCCCCTGCTCCACGATGCGACCGAGATACATTACCGCAACACGGTCAGCTATATGACGAACCACGGCTAGGTCATGACTGATGAAGAGGTAAGTGAGCGAAAAGCGCTCCTTAAGGTCTTCAAAGAGATCAAGGATCTGCGCCTGCACCGAGATGTCGAGCGCCGAGATGGGTTCGTCGGCAACGACGAATTGCGGCCGGCCGATGACTGCGCGCGCAATGGCGATGCGCTGTCTCTGCCCGCCGGAAAAGGCATGCGGGTAACGCGATACGACCTGCGGATCGAGGCCGACGATGTCCAGCATCTCAGCCACGCGCTGGCGCGCCTGCGCCTTCGTGGCAAGGCCATGAACCAGCAGGGGCTCGGCCAGTGTCTCGCCGATGCTCATGCGCGGATTGAGCGACGAAAACGGGTCCTGAAACACCATCTGCATGTTGCGCCGCAGGGGCCGCAACGCGGCCTGGTCGAGCCCGGTCAGGTCGGAACCGGCAAAGCGCACGACACCTTCGCTGACCTGTTCAAGCCGCAGGAGGGCCCGGCCCAGCGTGGACTTGCCGCAACCGGATTCGCCCACAAGTGCCAGCGCCTCGCCCGGCCGGACACTGAGATCGACACCATCGACGGCACGCACGGTGGTGGTGATGACCTGACCGCGCCAGTTGCGGCGGCGCGTTAGGTATTGAACCTTGAGTGTCACGGCCTCCGACACGGGAAGAGCGTTGTTGGTCGGATCAGTCATTGCTGCTCTCCCTCAAGTCTCCAGCAAGCGGCACGGACGCCGTCGCCCAGATCCAACAATGGCGGCGCGACCGTGCATTTGTCGAAGCGGAGTGGACAGCGCGGCGCAAAGGCGCAGCCCTCGATGGGTTTGGTGAGTGTCGGCGGCGTGCCAGAAATCGCCCGCGCCCGATGGCCGCGCGGCTGGTCCAGACGCGCGATGCTGCTAAGAAGCCCGGCGGTATAGGGATGGCGCGGCGCCGCATAGAGCCGGTCGACGGGCGCCTCTTCGACCACGGCGCCTGCATACATGACCATGACCCGGTCGGCGACCCGCGCCATCAGGGCGAGGTCATGGGTGATCCAGACAAGCCCCATGCCGCTCGCTTGCTGGATGTCGCGGATCAGGCGGACGATCTCGGCCTGGACGGTCACGTCGAGCGCGGTTGTCGGCTCGTCGGCAATCAGCAGGTCCGGCCGCCCGGCCAGCGCGATCGCGATCATCACACGCTGGCGCATGCCGCCGGAAAACTGATGCGGAAACTGGCCGGAGCGCCGTCTGGGGTCGGGCACGCCGGTCCGTTCCAGCAGTTTTGCGGCCTCTTCGAGCGCCGCCTTCTTGTCCAGTCCGCGATGGCGGACGAGAACCTCGGCAATCTGCCGGCCGACGGTCATCAGGGGATTGAGCGCGGCGAGCGGGTCCTGGAAGATCAGCCCGACCCGACGCCCGCGCAGATCGCGCATCTGCTGGTCGGACTTGGCAAGCAGATCCTCGCCGTCGAAGGCAAGCCGTGTGGCGGAGACCTGCGCCTGGCGCTTCGGGTTGAGGCCGAGCACCGCAAGCATGGTCGTGCTCTTGCCGGAACCGGATTCACCGACAACGCCCAGCGTCTCGCCCGGGGCCACGTGGAAGGACACACCCCGCGCCGCATGGACCGGTCCGAAACGGACATCCAGGTCCTGCACGTCGAGAAGGAGATGGCTCATTGAATGCTCCTCGGATCCAGGCGATCGCGCAGCCAGTCGCCGAACAAATTGACGCCGAGCACGGTGATCGCGATCGCAAGGCCGGGGAACATGGCGATCCACCAGGCCTTTTGCAGATAGTCGCGCCCGTCGTTGAGCATGGCGCCCCAGGAGGGGATGGTCGGATCGATGCCGACCCCGAGGAAACTCAGCGCCGCCTGGGTCAGGATGGCCTGCGCCGTGGAGAAGCTGGCAACGACGATGATCGGCGCGGTGGAATTGGCAAAGATGTAGCGCCACAGCGTGCGCGGCGTGCCGACTCCGACCGCCCGGGCAGCCAGCACATAGTCCTGCACCTTGACGGTCAGCACCTGCGCACGCACCACGCGGGCGTAATTCACCCAGGTTGCCAGTGCCAGCACGATCACCACCGCATAGAAGCCGCCGCCGAGCGTGCCGAGCAGGAAGATCGCGAGCAGCGTAAACGGGAAGGCCAGTTGCACATCGACGAACCACGAAATGACCGCATCGACCTTTCCGCCGAAATAGCCGGCAAGGATGCCCATCAGGCTGCCGATGACAGCGCCCAGCAACGCGGCTGCCGTCCCGACCGCAAGCGAGATCCGGCTGCCATAGATGAGACGGGACAGGATATCGCGGCCGAGATTGTCCGCACCCAGCAGATGCTTGAGTGACCCGCCCTCGACGAAGAAGGGCGGTGCCATTCGGGCGCGCAGATCGATCTGGCTGGCGGCTAGCGGTGCGATCAGGGGCGCGAAGACGGCTATGGCGACGGCAGTCAGGACGATGGCTGCGCCGATGATGCCCAGCGTATTACGGGACAGAAAGCGTGTGACGGAGGGGCTCATGTGTTTCGCACCCGCGGATCGATCCGGTGATAGAGCCAGTCGACAAAGAGATTGATGGCAACGAAGCAGAAGGCAGAGACGAGTACCGTGCCCTGCAGCAGCGGAAAATCGCGCGAGGAGACCGCACCGATGGCAAGCCGCCCGATGCCCGGCCAGGCGAAGATGGCCTCGATGACCACGGCAGACGAAATGAGGTCGCCCAGTTCAAGCCCGGCCATGGTCACCACGGGCAGCAGGGCGTTACGCAGGGCATGAACCCAGACCACCCGCTTTTCGTAGAGACCCTTGGCACGCGCGGTGCGGATGAAGTCGGCATTCAGCACCTCGATCATGCCGGATCGGACGAGGCGACAGAGCCTCGCCGTCGACTGCATCGACAGCGTCAGCGCCGGCAGCACGAGGGAACTGGCGCTCTCGGAACCTGATACCGGAAAGAACTGCCAGTGGACGGCAAAGATCACGATCAGCATCAGGCCCAGCCAGAAGGCCGGAACCGCAAGGCCGATCATGGTGAAGAGGGTGATCGCTGCATCGATCCAGGTGTTGCGATAAAGGGCTGCGAGAACCCCGAGCGTCACCGAAAGCAGGAGCGCGATGAAGAAGGAGGCGAAAGCGAGCAGGAACGTGTTGGACAGCCGGTCCGCGACGAGACTGACCACACTCTGGTTGTAGACGAAGGACTGGCCGAGATCCCCATGCAGGGCGCGCCACAGAAACAGGCCGTATTGGGCAATGAGCGGCTTGTCCAGGCCAAGATGGGTCGTCACTGCACGACGCACCTCGTCGGTCGCATTGGGCTTGATCAGAAGCGCCACCGGGTCGCCGGTGGAATAGGCCACCATGAAGGTGGCAAAGCTGACGCCGATGAGGACAAGCAGGGCCCTCAGGAGCCTGTGGGATAGATAGTTCAATGCATTGTCTCCAGCGGCGGCTGAGCCCTGCCGCTTCATCAGGGCGATGGGGTCTTTTCACCGGACCCCATCCCCGTGGCATGTGATATCAGGCTTTCAGCTTGGCGCGGTACATCTCGACATAGTCGTCGGGACGGACGGGGAAGTCGAGCCGGTTGCTTACGCCGTAGATCGCCGGGAGGTACCACAGATAAATCCAGGGGCAATCCTCCCACACCATGGTCTCGGCTGCGGTCAGAAGCTTCTGCCGCTCCGCGTCGTCCAGCGTCACGGAAGCCTTCTTCACCAGCGCGTCGAATTCCGGATTGTTATAGGCACTGGAATTGTCCACGGCATCCGATGTCAGGATGACCAGCTCGACGGACGGGTTGATCAGAGACGCCCAGCCGTAGAAATAGATGCCCTTGAACGCCTTGGAGCGGATCATGTCGGAGAACTTGCCCGGCTCGTAAGCCTCGATCTTCGGCTTGAGATCGATCGCCTCCAGATAGGCCGCTATGGTTTCGGAGGCCTCTTTCGCGGCCGGATAGCGGCCATAGGCGATCGGGATCTCGAAATCGGTAAAGCCCGCCTCGGCCAGCAAGGCCTTTGCCTTTTCCGGATTGTAGTCGAAAGGCTTGAGATCCGGATTGTTGTTCGGTGGGTTGACGACCGAAACGATCGGCTTTGTCTGACCGCCCACCAGCGTATCGACCATGGTCTTGACGTCGACGGCATAGTTCAGCGCCTGGCGGACGCGCTTGTCCTTCAGCGGCTCGATGCCGTTGCAGGAAATGCCCATATGCATCTTGCGCAGGCCCGCCACGGAGACGACCTTGGACTTGTCCGAATTGGCATCGGCAGCCGTATCCGGTGTCAGGCCCACGGCGATATCCACGCTGCCGGCCTTCAGTTCGTTGATGCGGGACGAAAGCTCGGGGATATCCCGGAAGATCACGTCCTTGATCGCCGGCTCTCCGTTCCAGTGCTCCGAATTGGCCTTCAGCACGACGCGGTCGCCCTGCTTCCATTCCGTCACGACATAGGGGCCGGAGCCGATCGGCTTGGCACCCACCACATCGGCCGGGGTATCCTTCAGGTAGGCCGGCGCGCCGATGAAGGCTTCTTCCAGCCAGTATAGCATGTTGATCGTCGGTGCGCTGGTGACGAGATCGAGCGTCAGGGGATCGACGATTTCGATGGCCGTCAGACCGGTCTGTGGCCAGAGCTGGCTCTCGCCGTTGAATGGCGCGATGTTCATCCGTTCGAAGTTAAACTTCACGGCCGCGGCATCGAATTTTTCGCCATTGGTGAACGTCACGCCATCGCGCAGCTTGAAGCGCCAGCGGGTCGGCTCGGCCTGTTCCCAGCTCAGCGCCAGACGCGGCTCGTGGGTACCGTCTGCATTGCGGCGCACGAGACTGTCGAAGACGGACCAGATGACGCTTCCGATCGGATGGTTGTTGCGGATGAGATGCGGATCGAGCGTCGAGACATCGTCTTCCGACGCAATCACGACAGGTGCGGTCTGCGCGAAAGCACCACGCGGGAGGCTCATCATCGCGGCGAGCGCCGCGGCGCCCTGCCCAAGCTGTCGTCTGGTGAGAATTGGCCCTGAATTCATCCTACTGTTCCCGTTTTTTATTGAAGACGGCAAAAGCTTGCCCCTTTTCGCTAATTTGGCAATGGAATTTTTTGGAAAGTTTTTGCGATACCATTTGTCGAGCGAAAATTCTTGCGTAAAAAAGCGCCAGCGCCCGTCTTGCCTGCCTGTTAAGCAGTCAGCACCCGCAAACCCTTCGCTTCGAAAGGCAGGATCGTCTCCGGCGCCACATCGCTGTCGGTAACCAGAAGGTCGACTGCCGAGAGGTCGGCGACGCGGGCACTGCCCACATGACCGAACTTGCTGTGGTCGGCCAGGATAACGCAACGGCTGGCTGCTGCAATCATCGCCTTCTCAACCTCTGCTTCCTCCCAGCTGCCGGTGGTGAAGCCCTTGCCGGGATCAATCCCCGTGCAGGAAATATAGGCGGTGTCGGCATTCAGCTGACCGATCACGAGTGTGGAGAAGGGCGCGGTCAGGGACCGCTGGGTGCCGCGCAGCGTGCCGCCCGTCACCACGACGCGGATGCCCGGATGCTCGGCCAGAACGAGCGCCACGTCCAGCGAATTGGTCACGACAGCCACATCATTCAAGGACTTGGAGAGCGCGCGGGCAAAGGCCAGCGCGGTGCTGCCGGCATCGATCATGATCGTTTCGCCGTCGCGCACCAGGGTGGCCGCAAGCTTGGCGATCCGCTGCTTCTCCTCGGTGAAGGCCTGGCTTGCGAGATGCAGCGGCCGCTCGAATCGCGCCGCCCGGACAGCAAGCGCCCCGCCCCGGATGCGCCGGAGAACCTGCTGGCGCTCCAGCTGCTCCAGATCGTTGCGAATGGTCACGACCGAGACCCGCAGACTGTCGGAGAGGGTCGTCACGGATACTTTTCCGTCCAGTTCCAGCGCCTCCAGAATGCGCTGGTGACGCTGCATGGCGTTCAATGCGGTCATGATTCCCCCCCCCGACAGACACTGCCTAAAATTCATGCCAAATTTCTCGCCGGTGCGCTATCGCAAATTTTCGAAATTTTTCCTTGCGCAAAGAACCGACAACCTGCAGCCTCAGAGCCATTCAGGAGTGCGACAATGCCAACACCATCCAAGGACCAGCCCCACATGCTGGTCGACATTCTCCGGCAGGGTGAAGTCCTTGCCCGGCTTCTCGACCGTTACGACGAATTCGCCGCCATCGGCGCCCAGTCGCTGACGCCCGGATCAGGCGGTCATCTCGCCGCCTTTGGCTGCGGCGACGGCTGGTTTGCCGCGCGCGCCGTCGCGGCCATTTCCGCTTCCGCCTTCGACATCCCGATGGACGGCGTCACAAGCCTCGACTATCTGCTATCCGAGAACCGCAAGCCGGGATCGGCTGACCGGGCAATTGCCATTTCCATGTCCGGCACGGTGGATCGCACCATTGCCGCAGCCCATCGCATCAAGGCCGCCGGCGGCCGCTATGTGGCGCTGACAAACGAGGATGGCGCAGCCATGGGCGCCTCGGCCGATGCCGTCGCCTCGCTGAAAATCGACGATATCGCCCCGTTCCTCACCGGGACCACGCGCTACAGCGGCACCATCCTAGGCCTGATGATGCTGATCGAGGGAGCTGCCCGGGCCTCGAACCGCGAGCCGCAGGTGAGCTGCAAGGGGCCGGAAATGGCGGCCTTGCTGGCTGACACGATCCCGCAAAGCCTGGAGATCTGCCAGCAGCAATTGCCGGCCATCTGCGCCGAGGTGCTCGGCCAGGGGCTGGGCGGCGTGCGGGTGCTGGGTGCAGGATCGGATTGGGCGACCGCCGATTACGGCGCGGCCAAACTCGTCAAGGTGGTCCAGGCTCCGGTCTGGTCAAGCGAGATCGAGGAATTCGCCCACAGCCTGTTCTGGTCCAGCCGGAAGGACGAGCTGGTGATCCTGCTTGCCTCGACGCCCGAGATCGCCCGGCTTGCTTCCAACACCGTCGGGGCGCTCGGCCATGCGGGCATGCGCACGCTTGCCATCGAAACCGCCGGCCATGCGGTGGAGGGCGCGACCTACCGGATCAGCCTGCCGGCCACGCCCGCCTGGCTCTCGCCGCTCCTCACCCCCGCGCCGCTGCAGATGCTCTCCTATGCGCTGGCCGTGGAGAGCGGCTTCGACCCCAATGTCAGCCAGGACAAGGCCGATCCGGGCCGCTTCCTTGCCGCGCAGCTGCTCAGCCGGCGCTGCGAGCTCGTCTGAACCTCCGAAAGCCAAAGCAGAGCCATGAACCAGTCCTACGTTACTCCCCTTCTCCACCCCGACTCGCCGCTGGACAGCAAGGCGCGGGCCCTTGTCGAGATGCTCTTCGAGAAGGAGGCGCAGTTGATGGACGCGCTGCCGACCGATGATCCGCTGGACGAAAAGCGCAAGCGCCGCGTCGAGCTAACGCGGACCGAAATTCTCGGCCAGGCAGACGCGATCCGCACCACGATCCGCGAGGCAAGGGTGGCGACGATCGAAACCGCCGCCCATTTCGCCGGGCAGAGGATCACGCGCATCGTCATGACCGGCTGTGGCGATTCACTAGCCGTCATGGTCGGCGTTCGCGACATCTTCGAAATGCTGCTCGGCATTCCCGTCGAGCCGATCCAGGCGCTGGACTATGCCTATTACGCCAGCCGCACCACTGGCCCCGAGACGCTGGTGGTAACCTTGAGCTCCTCCGGCATGACGACGCGCACCGTCGAGGCCATGCTGATTGCGCGGGGTCTGGGTGCCAAAACGCTGGCGCTCAGCAACACGCCCGGCGCCGCCCTGATGACGGAATCCGATCGTGGGCTGCTCATCCGGGCCGAACGCAAGGGATGGCCGACCCAGGCCAGCACGGCGGCCATGGCACTGCTGGCGCAGTTTGCCCTCGACTGGGCCCGTGCGAAAAACCCCGGCGATGCCCGCGTCGAAAGCCTGCAGGCGGCGCTGGACGCGGCGCCGGGACAGATGGCCGACGTGGTGGAAACATGGGAGCCGGCGATCAGGCAGATCGCCGAAAAGGAGGCGGAGCGCGCCATCTATCTCTATGCCGCCGGCGGACCGGCCTTTGCCTCGGCCCTGTTTGGCGCGGCCAAGGCCAAGGAATGCACGCCCGATCAGGGGCTGGCCATTCCGCTTGAAGAATTCCACCACTACAATTCGCAGAAGGATGGCGATCCGCTGTTCCTCATCGCCCCCGACGGTCCCTCGATCTTCCGGGCGCGCGACACTGCCTTCGAGGGCAAGCGCTGGAAGGGCCGGATCTACAGCATCGTCACCGGTGACCAGCCCATCCTCGACGCCTATTCCGACATGGTCCTGCGGCTGCCGGCGGTGCCGGAGTGCCTGGCGGCCCTCGTCTACAGCGTGCCGGTGCAGCTCTTTGCCCATCACGTGGCGATGGAGAAATTCCGTCGCGAGGAACAGGCGCGCGGGTGAACAGGATGACGGATCCGCGCCTTGTCTGCCTCGGCAACCTGACCATCGACGACGTTGTCCTGCCGGACGGAACGGAACGGCCGGGATGCACGGGCGGGGATGCGCTCTATGCGTGCCTTGCCGCCCGGCTGTTCGAGCCGCGAGCGGAGATGGTGGCGCCTGTCGGCAAAGACTGGCCGAGCGCGACCAGCGCGCAGATCCGCTCCGCCGGCCTGTCCGAGGTCGGCCTCACCCCACGGGGCATCCCCTCGCTGCACAACCGCGTCGCCTATGATGCGGAAGGCGGCCGGGTATGGACGCTCTATAACGGCGACGAGGCGTTTCACACGCTGTCGCCGACCATGGCCGACATTCCCCTCCCGTTTCTGGATGCGGAGATGTTTCTCATCCTTGCCATGACGCTCGAAGCGCAGATCGATCTCGTGACCGGTCTCAAGAGCCGGACGGACGGCCTCGTGGTGCTCGACATGCAGGAAGACTATATCCGCGGCAATGAGGAGAGGCTGAAAGCGATGATCAGCCGGTGCGACATCTTCATGCCAAGCGCGGACGAGGCGCAACAACTGCTCGGCCATACGGATTGGGAGGCTGCGGCCCGCGCCTTTGCGAGCCTAGGGCCGTCCATCGTTGTGCTGAAGCTCGGTGCCGAGGGCTCGCTGATCCACGGCCGCGATACGGATCGCATGATCCGGGTCTCGCCGCCCCCCGGCCCTGTCATCGACACGACCGGTGCCGGTGACAGTTTCTGCGGCGGGTTCCTCGCTGAACTCCTGCAGGATCGCGGCGACCTCGAAGGGGCCGCGCGGGCCGGAGCGGTCGCAGCGGCCTTTGCGGTGTCCGATTACGGCGCCGACCCGATGTTTCGCGTGACGCCCGCCGAAGCGGCGGCGCGTCTGCAAGCCTGGCAGGCCGGCCGATGAAGATCTGCATCATCAATCCGAACACCACAGCTGCCTTCACCGAGCGCCTGCTGCAAAGCGCACGCGCCATCGCCGCGGCGGGCACGGAGGTGATTGCGGCGCAACCGCGGACCGGCGCAGCCTCGATCGAAAGCCATGCGGAGGAAGTGCTCGGTGCATTGGGCGTGATGCAGGTGGTGGCGGAAGGCGAGAAGCAAGGCGTCGACGCCTATGTGATTGCCTGTTTCGGCGATACCGGTCTTCACCAGGCGCGTGAACTCGCCCGCGGCCCGATCGTCGGCATGACGGAAGCCTCCCTGCAGGCCGCATCACTGATCACCCATCGCTTCTCCATCGTCACCCTGCCACCGCGCACGCGGGCCCATTCGCTGCGGGTGCTGCAGGAAACCGGCCTCACCCATCGCTGCACGGTGCGGGCGGTCGAGGTGCCCGTGCTGGATCTGGCGGACGAGGTGGCCGCCAGCGCGCCGATCATCGAGGCGGAAGCGCGGCGCGCGATTGCGCAGGACCATGCCGAAGCCATCATCCTCGGCTGCGCCGGCCTCAGCGATTTGGTCGCGCCTCTGTCCCGTTCGCTCGCCGTTCCCGTGATTGACGGGGTGATGGTCGGGCTGAAATTTGCCGAAGGCCTTGTTGCCGCCGGTCTCAGCACCTCCAAGCACGCCACCTATGCCGCGCCCCCGGCTGGTTTCCGCCTTCCGGAATTTGCCGAGCCTGCGCCAGAGAGGTTTGCCTGATGTCCGTGCTGTTCCAGAATGTCCGGGTTTACGACGACAACCTTTCCGACGGTGCCTCGGCGCCAACCTCGGTGCTTGTGATCGGCGACCGGATCGCGGCGATCGGCCCGGATCTTTCGGCCGCCACGCCGCCCGATGCCCATATCATCGAGGGCCGGGGCGATCTGCTCGTGCCGGGACTGATCAACGCGCATTTCCATTCCCCCGTAAACCACATGAAGGGCATGCTGCCCAGCCTGCCGCTCGAAATCTTCATGCTTTACGAGTCGCCCGACCTGGAGGCACTGAGGCCAAGCCCCCGGGAAGCCTATGTGCGGACCATGCTGGCGGCCATGGAAATGCTGAAGACCGGCACCACCTCGGTGCAGGACGACGCCTTCTTCGTGCCTCATCCGGCCCCCGACGTGATCGATGCGGTGATGCAAGCCTATCGCGATGTGGGCATCCGGGCCACGGTCGCACTCGACCAGCCGGAACTGGCGGAGCTGGACAAACTGCCCTTCCTGGCCGAGCTGCTGTCCGACGCCATGCTTGCTGAACTTGCAAATCCTCCGGCCTTCGGTCGGGAAAGGCTGCTCGACAGCTATCGCCACCTGATCGACACCTGGCACGGCGCGGAAGGCGGGAGGCTTTCGGCCGCCGTCTCCTGTTCTGCGCCCCAGCGCATATCGCCGGATTACATGGCCGCACTGGACGACCTCAGCCGCGCTCACGACCTGCCCTATTACGTGCACATGCTGGAGACCAAGCTGCAGCGGGTGCTGGCCACGGAACAGCCGCGCTTTGCCGGCCGCTCGCTCCTGCGCTACACCGCTGATCTCGGCCTGCTCTCGGACCGGATGAACATCATCCATGCGATCTGGATGGACGAGGCTGATTACGACCTCATCGCCGAATCCGGGGCGACGGTGGCGCATAACCCGATCAGCAATCTCCGGCTCGGCAGCGGCGTGATGCCCTTCAGAAAACTGCGCGAGCGCAAGATCAACATCTGCCTTGGTACGGATGAGGCTATTGCCGACGACGCGGTCAACATGTGGGGCGTGGCAAAGCAGGCAGCCCTGATCCACACGATCGGCGATCCCGATTATCGCCGCTGGCCCGATGCGGATGAGATCCTCGATTGCCTGTTCAGGGGCGGCGCCCATGCCATGCGGCGCGGCGACCAGCTCGGCGCTATCGCGGTGGGACGGCTCGCCGATCTAGTGCTCGTCGACTTGGACACGGCGGCCTTCACGCCGTTCAATAATGTCAGGCGGCAGATGGTGTTCTGCGAGAACGGCAGCGGCGTGCGCAAGACGATGGTGGCCGGGCGTATCGTCTATGACGGCTCCAAGCTCACCAAGGTGGACGAGCGCGCGCTGCGAGCCGAGGCGCGCTCCATCTTTGCCGGCCGAAAGGCCGCGCTCGAGGGCGCCCGCACCGAGGTCGCCCGCTGGCGGCCCTATTACGAAGCCATGGTTTCAAAGGCCGCCGCGCGGGATGTCGGCTTCAACCGCTGGCTGGGCTACAGCGGCACCTGATCCGACTTTGCAAGGAGATGACCATGCTTCCCACCCACGGCCGCTACGACTTCAGCCCGATCACCGAGCGCCCCGATTTCCTCTGGCCAGATGGCAACAGACTGGCGCTTTATGTGGCTTTCGGGGTCGAGGAATATCGCTTCGGCGAGGGCATGGTCGAAGACCTCATGCCCGGCGCGAGCAAGCCGGACATGGTCAACACCTCCTGGCGTGACTATGGCAACCGCGTCGGCGGCTTCCGCCTGATCGACCGCTTCGCCTCGCGCGGCATCCGGCCGGCGATGCTGCTCAATACGGAAGTCTATGACCATGCGCCGGCCCTGATGGACGCGGCCCATGAGGCCGGCATCGAAATGGTCGGTCACGGGCTTACCAATTCCGACACGCTGGCCGGCATGACGCCAGAGGCGGAGCTGGCCTATATGAAGGCCGTACAGACCAGGATTACCGAGAAACAGGGGTTTCGGGCGCGTGGCTGGTCCAGTCCCTGGCTCGCGCATACCGAAAACACCATCGACCTCCTGCCGGAGGCTGGCTTCAGCTATCTCCTTGACCTCCGGATGGATGATCAGCCCATCTATCTCAAGGGCAAGAGCCAGGGCAAGCCGCTGCTCGCCCTTCCCTATGCGCTGGAGCTGAACGACAGCACGACCCTGATCGGCCGCCAGACCACCGCCCGCGATTTCACTCAGATGATCGTCGACGAGTTCGACGAAATGCTGCTGGCATCCCGGAGCCAGCCTCTGGTGATGAGCATCGTCGTCCACAGCTTCATCTCCGGCCAACCCTTCCGGCTGGCGGCGTTGACGGCCGCACTCGATCATATCGTGGCCCGAAAGGATCAGGTTTGGCTCGCCCAGCCGGGCGAAATCGAGGCCTATGTAAGAGCGAATCGGCAGCGCGCCGTATGATTTACTTGAGGCAAAATTGAACACCTCCTTGTTTGCCTTTGGTCCGCCATTATGGTCGGCAACCTAGGTGTTGCCCCCCAACTGAAACGAGCCGTCGATCTGCTCACCGACGACAGTGAAGCCACCACGCGCGTCCATACTCCAGGCATTAAAAGGTCCGTGAGTAGCGTCTCGAAATGACGGCCGCGAGCGTGGGGCTCATCCGACATTTCCTGGAGCGCCAGAAAGCGTGCTTCAAGCCCCGCAATACGGTTTCGTCGGCGCGAAAAGTTCGAGGCGTAGCCTGTGACTTCGTTTCGAACTCGCCCGGGGCCGGCCCATAGTTCGCAAGAGCAGCTCCGCCCAAACGCTCTATTATCGCGGTCAGACGGCGATGAGCATTGACGACTTTTTCAGTCTGGGCTCGCCCGAGCCGATCCGTTTCACGATATTCCCACAAGGCTGTAAGAGCTTTGACGATCGCTCGTGGCTGCCCGATCGTAAGAAAAGCGCGGAAAAGCTTTCCCTTGCTTCCGCCATAGATCGCGCAGGCATCGTCATAGATGTCGATGCCGACCTCCCGGCGGAAGAAATCAGCGAATGTGCTGTTCGTGAAGTCGAGGACGTAGCCCGAGCTCATGCCAAACAATTCATCGATCAGCTTCATTTCGACCGGTCGTAGTTGTTCCATCTATCCACCAATACCCAACTCGCCGAGCAGCGTAGAGATCACGTCATTCACAGCGCGCTGGCGAAGCGCCCGCAGCTCAGCGATCTCAGGGTCTCCGTCATCTCCGATGATCTCAAACCGCGCGGCCGCAACCGGGCCCTCGCGGAGATAGCCTTCATCGGCGACGGCGAAATCGCGCACGAAATTGGAAAGGCCGCCGAAATTGAGCAGGCTCGACATGAGCTGCAGGGCGATGGCCGAAAGCACGACGCAGATGACGCGCCCATAGCCGCCCTCCGGCTTCACGCCGGCCATCACCGCAATCAGGATGGCGATCAGCAGATAGGAGCTGCCGTAGTCGAACTTCACGTTGACGTTGCGCGCAGCGATGATGACGCCGGCAATTCCCGAGAGCGTGCCGGAGATCGCATAGGTGGCGACGATCACACCGGTCTTCGGAAAGCCCGCGTAGCCCCGGGCCTGACAGTCAACTCAGCTTCGCCCGCCATAGGCGCTCTGGGGTGTCAGTCTCATAGGCAAGCTTGTCGAAGCTCGCGACTTCCAAGATTAGTCCCCAGGGAGTGCGGAAGTAGATCCAGTTGAAACCTGCCAACGGCCCCGCCTCTACAAGATTTGGCCCGTCCAGCAGATCGATGCCTAGCTCCTTCAATCTCTCGGCGGAAGCGTTCACGTCTTCGACTTCAAAGCACAGATGTACGCAGCCTACTTCCGACGACCTCTTGGGAGGCGATGCGGACTCGCCCTCGTATTCGAACAGTTCGACGCTGGTCCCATTGCCGCAGCGGAGGAAGACCAAGTCACGGATCTTGGAGTATTTGGCAGCCCCAAGCTTATTTTCCATGAAGTCTTGATCAACGCCGAACGGTCCTGTTCGAAATACTTCGATCGCCCCGAAAACGGCTTGGAAGAACTGTATTCCCTCCTCAATATCCGGCACTGTGATGCCTATGTGATGCATGCCGTAAACGTTCGTGGTCAATGCCATTCCTCCGAGTCTCGAAGAGCGCAAACAGCTTCTGCTGCTATGGTGTGGGCGACGGCGAGGAAGTCGTCGCGAGGAAGCCGCCTGAAGTCAGGTCGTGCGTCTCCGCGCAGCGGAGTAGATAAGCGCGGCGGCGACGATCAGAGCCCCTTGGAAAAGATACTGGTAGGTCTGCGTCAGGCTCAGGAAGGTCACGGCGCTCAGCACTTCGGTCAGCAGCACCGCGCCCATGACCGTTCCGACGAAGGTGCCTCGTCCACCAGCCAAGCTGGTTCCTCCAAGCACCACGGCCGTAATGCTCGAGAGCGTGTAGGCGACGCCTTGGCGTGGGTCGCCCACCCCGATCTGTGTCATCAGCATGACCGCTCCCAGGCAAGTCAGCATCGAGCAGGCGATGTAGCCCGCCACATAGGTCAGATCGACGCGAATACCCACACGGCGCGCCGATTCCTCGTTCGAACCTACTGCACGCAGACGTCGTCCGGCTCTCGACCGTCTCAAGGCAACCTCTCCACCAAGAGTAACCGCTACCAGCACTAGGAAAGCCACAGGGAACGGCCCAACCTGCCAGTTGATCCAATCTGTGACCGTGGAGCTGATGTAGCCGTCGGGATTCTCGCGGAGCAGGAAGCTTAGACCTTGGATCGCGATATACATGGCAAGGGTGGCGGCGATCGGCGTGAAATTGGCGAACCTGATCAGAACCCCGTTTACGGCTCCGGTTAGGAAAGCTCCCACAGCCATCAGCGCAAATCCCAAAGCCATCGTGATTATGGAGACTTCCTCGGTCACAAAAAACGACGCGACCACGACAAGAAAGCCAGCCAGCGGTCCCACAGACAGATCAATACCCCCCATCAGTAGCGCGATGGTCTGCCCGAGAGCAATGAAACCCAGTGCGGTTGCCAGGAGAAGAATGTTGGAGATATTGTAGGCCGACAGGAAGTTGTCGTTTTGACCATTTACGAACAGTCCAAGCAGGATTGTAACGAGAACCAAGGGCACCATCGGTGCCATGTCGGATTCCAGGAAATGCTTTAGCCGCGTAAGGGATTTCGGCACTTTCGTGCCTTCCGTACCGACGTCGTGCCCCTCAGCCCTTACTGCTGCGGCAACGATCCGTTCTTCGGTAATCGCCTCGCCAACCAAAGTATCAACGACCTGACCGCGCGACATTACTATTACCTTGTCGCACAGACCCTCGAGTTCCACTGCATCAGATGAATTCACGATAACCGGCGTGCCTGCCTCCGACACGCTTCTGAGGATTCGATAAATTTCGAAACGCGCTCCGACGTCTACGCCCTGGGTCGGCTCGTCGGCGACAACAATACCCGGTTCAGACAGCAACGCTCGCGCCATGACGACCTTCTGCTGGTTCCCGCCAGACAGCGATTGGATAGACGCTTCGAGCCCAGGCGTCTTGACGGCAAGATCACCGAAGATTGATCTGACTTTTCGATGCTCCGCGCTGCTGCTCAAGATTCCAGCTGTGGCGAACTTCTCGAGAGCTGAGAAGGTCGCATTCTCCCGAACTGTCAGCCCGCTTGCCACGCCCTCCAGATGGCGGTCGGACGGCATGAAAGCAGCCTCGTCCAACAGCTCTTTCTGGGCAAGCTGCCGCCCGTGCAGACTGATCGTTCCTCGCGTGGGCTGCAGGCCCGCGAGCGCGCGCATCAACTCCGACTGACCATTGCCGGAGACACCAGCGACGCCAAGTATCTGCCCGCGCGATACACCGAAACTCACATTGTTGAACCCCTCTCCGCTCAAACCTTCGACATTGAACACTGACGAGCGATCGGCACCCTGTGATCTTGGAGGAAATGCGGCTTCAAGCGTGCGTCCGACGATCATGTTGACGAGTTCGCCATCTGCAATCTCGCTGACCTTCGCAGCTCCGCGAACACGTCCGTCCCGCATCACGGTAACTCGGTCTGCGATCTGACGGATCTCGGCCAGGCGATGAGTTATATAAATGACCGACGTGCCATTCTGGGCTGCTGTCCGAATGAGACCGAAGAGCATCTCTGTAGCCTCCTGATCAAGGGAAGCGGTCGGCTCGTCCAGGATCAGGAGTTTCGGGTTGACGGAAATCGCTTTCCCGATTTCGAGCAAGTGTTTCTGCGCTACGGTCAGGTGATCGGCGCGCATGTTGAGTGGCAATTTCAGCGCCACAGATTGCAAAGTCTGTCCGGCCAGGTCGCGAGTGGATCGATGCCGCAGGATTGAAGCGGGCAGAGCCACGCTCAAGTTTTCCAAAATTGAAAGATCGTTGAGAATGGCGGGATGCTGAAAACAAATGGCGATGCCAAGGGAAGCTGCAGCATCAGGTGTCATCTGGGGTACGCGTTGCCCCTCGAAGATTATCTCCCCTTCGCTTGGTTGAAGGGTTCCAGCGATAATATTCATCAAGGTCGATTTTCCTGCGCCGTTCTCACCGAGAATGGCGTGGACCTCTCCCGGCCTGAAATCGACGTTGACATCCCGCAGCGCGGGAATCCCGGCAAAAAATTTCGAGATCCCAGTCAGTCGGATGGTCTCTTCGAAAGATGCCTGAGGGAGTGTTTCATATGCGTTCATTTCTACTGCTGCCATGGTCAAACGATCCAATTCTGAAGGATGGACCTGCCTGAAGCTGCTGCCGCGAGCAGGTCTAAGAGTCGATTGGCTACTTGCCAACAGCCTTGGCCTGCTGCTCCGCGGGAAGCTCCGAAGACAGGTAGATGGCGCCAGGCAGGTCCTTCTTGCACTGGACAGGGTTCGGTTTACCGGAGACCGAGTCTTCGAACTCTGGTGCCTTGAACGTCTCGTCCTTCGGCGGCGTGCCGTCGGTTGCCAGAGCCACGGCCCACTGAACCGCCAACCTGACGTTGTCATTGCCCGTTGCGACCGTGAACAGCTTGAAATCCGGGTTGCTGTCCTTGTTCTCCTGCCAGAAGCAACCGAGTGAATTTCCATCAGAAGTAGCGAGAGCCGGAACTGATTTTCCCTGCTTTGCGAACAAGGGCAACGCACCGACCAGGGACGGCCCGAAGTCCGAGATGATCACGTCGATCTTCTTGTTTTTGGCAATCTCTGCCGTGAGAACCTTCTGCGTAAGTGCCGGATCCCAATTCGTGACTGCGAAGGGCTCCTGGTTGACGAAGACATATTCCTTGCCAAGAACCTTCTTGAGACCCTTCAGCTCGTCCAAGCCTTGGCTGTTTCCAGCCGGTCCGCTGAGAAATAGGAGGTTGCCGCCGTTGGGCAGCACCGACTTGATCCACTTGCCCCAATTCTCACCGTCGTTTTCGAACGACGCACCGACGAATTTGGAGTAGTTCTTCCCATCCTTTCCTCCGACCGCTACGCGGTAAGGAACGACAACTTTCCCGGATTTGAAGACACTGGTGAGGGCCGGCAAGACGGCAGGGCCCGCGTCACCGAATACGACAAGTGCATCCACGCCCTTCGCGGCCATGCTCTTGATGTCGGAGATGGCCTTCATTGTATCGCCCTGGCCATCGGCGTATTCGTACTTGGTAATGCTAGGGCACAGCTCCACGGTCTGCTTGCCGGAAGCGGTTGTCACCTGGCGCCAACTGTTGCCGCCATAACCGTCCAGTAGCGCCAATGTCGCCTTCTTCGGACCGCACCAGGATGGCATCTCCGCCATCGCCGATCCGGCCATCGCTAAACCACTGAGTGCGGTCGTCAATGTCAGTCCCAGTGATGTTGCAAGGGTCTTATATTTCATTTCGCGTCCTCCACTTTTGTTGTTGAAGTCGTTCCACCTTGGCTTATCGACCAGCGGATCGAGTAAACCGCGATACCGAAACCCAGAGCGAGCGCCTGGATGATTGTTTGAGCTGAGAACGGTACCCCGACCGTCAGTGCGAATTGGCTCAGATGGTTCAAGAAAAATGCAGCAATGACAGTTGAGATCGGGAAGCCTCGTCCGCCCAGGAGCGAGGTCCCCCCGAGTACCACCACAGCGACTGACGGCAGCAGCAAGCTGTCTCCCTGGAAAGCGGTGGGCTCGCGCGTGATCCCCGCAATGAGAGTCCCTGCCATGCAGTAGAGGAGCTGCGCGTAAACGTATGCCATCATCTGGTGAAGTCGTACGTTGAGACCTGCTGCTCTGCCGGCCAATGGATTGGCCCCGATGGCCTCGAACCTGCGGCCAGCTACGGTCTTCTTCAGCACGAATGTGACGAGGATCATCGCACCTAGGGCAAAGAACACCGAGTTCGGTAGACCGAGCGTCTCGCCGCCTGCGATTTCGGCCAGAAGCTCGGTGGTGATAGATGGAACTCCACCCGACACCGCGAAGACCGCACTGTAAAGGAGCGCATTGGTACCAATGGTCGCAATGATCGCGTTCAGCCTGAAGAGACTTACGAGCGCCCCGTTGAGGATGCCTGCAGCAACGCATATCCCCGCGGAAAGAAGCACGGCCTGGTAGAGAAGACCATCATCTTGTTGCGGATAGTGCGTGGCGATGACGACAGCCAGTGAAACGGACCCGGCAAGCGAGAGATCGAAGCCCCCCTGCTGCACCACAAGCAACTGCCCCAGGCCCACCATGGCGATGATCGCCGCAAAAGGGAGGCTTCCCGAAAGGGCGCCGATCGAAAGGCTGCTTGGTGCGAATAGAGCGCATAGTACGATAAGCACGAGCGTCGAGAAAACGACCGTCACGAAATTTCGCGTGAAGGGAATCCGCAAAGTGGTCTCCTTGGGACGGCCGATGTGGGCAATGGACGAAGCGTGGGGCATTTCAAGGTTCTCGCTCAGAAAGTCACAGTGCTCCCGGCGGGCCTCGCGGCGGTGAGCCGGGCCCGATCGGTCTGGTTAGCAAAAGAGAGGAGTAATCGAGATGGAACTCCGGGTTGCCTCGTCGCTCAGCGCGACATTGGCCTCCAACTGTCTCGACGAAAGAGCTTGTCCCGATCCCTAAAATTGCGGCTGGCACTGCTGTCCCGAGATTCCCGATACTCGATGAACATACCGCTGCAGATACTTCCGGCTTCCGCCAGCCAGTCAAGAATATGCTTCCAGGTGATAGCAGTTACCGCTTTCATTTTCTCTCCTCCTTAGAAAATCAGCAGTTTAATCCTGTTCCTTCAGCGTGCCGACGCAAGAGCTCCGATCGTGGGACGCCACTCGTAGATAACAACATCGCGATACACGCCGTGGACTACGAACGGGTCGGCCGAGCTGAAGCGACGCATTTCCTCAAGCGAACCTACGTCCGCTACAACCACGCCACCCTCGCCTATGCCTGAATCGTTCATGATCGGGCCGGACTGTAAGATCGAAAGCTGTCCAGAACGCAGATGCCGCTTGTGGTCCTCAAGGTAGATTTTCCGCACCGAGTCCTTGTTCGGATCCGATATCGCGACACGGACTGCGAGCATCCTCTACACCTCCCAATTATCCGCGATTCCTCACAATACCGCGCATATTCGATTTCGTAGTGTTGATGGTAGCTTGAGGGGCCGGGAAGAAAAGAACGGAATTATCCATTTCGGATGTTCCAGTATTGGCCGCCCATCGCCCCGCTATTCCACTACTCCGTCTTAGGTTCATCTCCACGAAAAGCGCGATCGAGCAGACGATGAAGGCCGCTCCGCTCAAGCTCTCTCGGATTCCAGTAAGCGTTGCTCAGCGCCTGCTCCACGGCCGCCTCGATACTACCTTCAGGCATGCCGAGGTCTCTCAACGACATCACCGCCCCCAATTCCTTGGCCATATCGTAGAGGAACTTTGCCGGGTCGGGCGCGGTGAGCGATCGCTTCAGCCGCTCCATCGCGACCGGCGTGGCTGGAGCGTTATAGGCTAGAGCGTGAGGAAGCATCGCGGTATGCAATTGGGCGTGCGGTAGATTGAACATCCCGCCGAGCGTGTGACAAAGCTTGTGGTGCAACGCCATGCCAACCGATCCCAAGCAAACACCGCAGAGCCAAGCGCCATACAGCGCTGAAGAGCGGCCTTCGATATCTTCCCGATTGGCGTGTATCCGAGGCATAGCTCGCACGATGGCTGAAATACCTTCCTCCGCCGCTAACGAGATGATCGGGTTCGCTTCCTTCGCGTAAAGAGCTTCAACAGCGTGGGCGACCGCATTGAACCCACTCGTCACTGAAAGCGGTACGGGTAATGTAAGCGTGAGGTTGACATCATAAACGATAACCTCGGGAAGGATTCGCGGGTCCGACTTGGTGACCTTCCGCCCTCCCTCGGTTTCGCCGAGAATAGGGGTTGCCTCCGAACCAGCATATGTGGTTGGCACCACGATCTGTGGCAGATCTGTGCGCAAAGCTATCGCCTTGCCCAGTCCCGTCGTCGATCCGCCGCCAACGGAAAGCAATGCATCGACATCATGTCGCTCGATGGACCTCATCGCGTCTGCCGTTACGTCGACAGGGGTGTGCATCTGCGCCTTAGAATAGCTGGCTACTACGCGTTGGCCCAAGCTCCCAGCGATTTCTGCTGCCTGATCGGCCTGCTCCGGTGTCGAAAGCACCAAGATACGCCGTACCTTCAGCCTGTCCGCTTCGTCAGGAAGCGCTGCTACAGTGCCTTGGCCAAAAATGACCCGCGCGGGATTTCCGGTGTAGACAAAGTTTTTCAACGTCAGCCCCTATCAGTAGGCTTGGCGAGGACGAAGTCGAAGTCCGAACGCCAATGCGTTTCGCCTGCTTCGAGCTTCGTGAACGGCGCGACCAGAGTTTGCTTCACTCCGAATACCGTGTCCGATTCAAGGTATGGATCACCACCGACGAAGGTATGAGTGACCAGCTTCTGGAATCCATCCGCCCGGACCATGTAATGCATGTGCGCCGGGCGGTATGGATGGCGGCCGAGGCTTGCAAGCATCTGCCCTACCGGACCGTCGTCGGGAATCGGATAAGAAACGGGTCTGATACCGATGAAGCTGTAGCGGCCATCGGCGGCGGTGACGAAAACACCTCGGTTGTTCCATTTCGGCTGGAGTTCAGGCTGCTGAACGTCGTAGTAGCCATCCGCGTTGTCAGACCAGACGTCTATTCTCGCTCCCGACACGGGATTGCCGTCCAAATCGAGTACCCGCCCGATGAACAGGCAGCTTTCCCCCTTGCCGTCGAGACAGATCCGCTCACCCATTTCACGGACAGGGCAGCCCTCTAAGTGGAAAGGCCCAAAAACGGTGTTTTCGGTGGCACCGATCGGACGCCTGTTGTTGATGGCATCGACCAGCATCGACATTCCCAGCGTGTCGGAGAGAAGGATGAATTCCTGTCGCTCTCGTGTGCACATCTGTCCAGTGCGGGTCAGAAAATCTATTCCGTATTCCCACTCCGCCTGCGTAAGGTTGACCTCGCGGGCAAAGGCGTGGAGATGCTTGACAAGGCACGACATGACCTCTCTGAGGCGAGGGCTGACGTCTTCCCCCATTCGGGCATTGACCGCTTCCACGGAATTCGTCTCCGTGAAGAAGCCAGTCGTTGGGTTCGTTTCACTGGTGTTTGCGACCATATCCAATGCTCCCGACATCTAAGGGATGATCCGGTCGGATCGCAGACGATCGAAGGCATCGGTAAACGATCGGGTAGTGTCCTGATATTCAAGAAACCCGAGTTCTCGACTACGGCCCATATCGTTGAACGTCTCGATTTGGCGTCCGAGATCCGCGTCCGTATGCCAAAAGGACGCGACGCGCCTTAGCGCGTTGGATTCAAGGGAGTATTTGGCCACGATCTCATCCCAAATGGGGCCCGCATCAGCCATCTGCACTTCAAGCGGCTTCGGGCTTCCGGGATAGGGCGCAGCCTCGATACCGAAATAGGCGGCGAGACGCGGCCAGAGCCATTTCCACCTGAATACCTCGCCATTCACCACGTTGAAGGCCAGATTTGCGGCAGCGCTGGTGGTCGCCGCCCAGTGCAGGTGCTTAGCCAGAATTCTCACGTCTGTAACGTCGGTTACCGCCTCCCACTGTTCGGGTGAACCCGGAAATACAAATGGTCGACCCGTCTCGCGGCAGATCGACGCGTACACGGCAAGCGTCGCCGCCATATTCATCGCGTTGCCGACCGCATACCCGATGAGTGTGTGTGGCCGATGAATCGACCAGGTAAACCCTTCCCGCTTCGACGCGGCGAAGACTTCGTCCTCTTGGACGTAGTAGAAGTTCTCTCCGGGCAGGCGAACCTGCTCCTCTCTGAAAGGCGTTTCCGGCTTGGTCTTCGCGTATGACTCGAATGGCCCGAGATAATGCTTTGTCCCGGTGGTCAGGGCGACGTGCTCGATACCTCTTCCCGCGAGGGCCTCAAGTACATTGCGTACTATCGCGCCGTTGATCCTGCAGTTCTCCGCTTCAGTCTCCTGACGGGACCATGCCGTGATGAACACATGGCTAGGACTAGCATCCGCTAGCGCGGATCGTACGGACGGCGGATCAATGAGGTCACAGCTTAGGGTCTGCACGCCAGTGACCCGGCTCTGCGACCGCGACAACCCCGATACGGTCCAGCCGCCGCTCGCGAGAAGATTTTCCGCAAGATTGCTTCCAGTGATCCCGGTCGCGCCGACGATGAGTGCTTGTCTTGTCATGTTCTACCCGTTCAACAATGTAATCTTGATGCTCTTCGTGGGATCCTGGCCGAACGAAAATGCTTCCACCGCGTCGGTAAGTGAGAAGTTGTGTGTCTGGATTGGCGACAGGTCGATCCCCGTGCGCTCAAGAAAACGAATAGCGGCGGGCCAGACACCCGGAGAACCGATGCACCCTCTCACCGTGAGGTTCTTCATCTGGATCTGACCAATCAAAACTGGAACCTTCCGTCCAATGTTGATGCCGACCATGGACATTCTCCCCTCTTCACGCGCGTAACCGAACGCGGCAGCGAGAGATGCATCATGGCCGGAGGCCTCGATCACCAAGTCGGCACCCTTCCCTCCGGTTAACTCGCGAATCTTCTCGGCTGCGCCGCCGTCGGACGGATCGATGGCGACGTCCACCCCTAGCCGTTGGGCAACTTCACGACGCGACGCCAATGGATCGACGACGATCACGCGCGCGCCCATCCCAATCGCTGCGGCGGCCGAGACGAGACCGATCGTGCCGCCACCGGAAACAACCACAGTCTCGCTTGCATTCGTCCCTCCAGACCTTAGGACGGCGTAGAAGCCGCAGGTGAAGGGCTCGATTAGCGCGGCCTTCTTGTTGTCGACCGCGTCGGGCAGCTTGTGAAGCCACTCCGGATTGACTGCGAAGTATTCTCGATCCGCACCGCTTATTGAGAAGCCGAAATGATGGAGTCGCTCGGGCGTGCGCACCACGCATTCCCCTACAACTCGGTCACCCTTTCTGAACCCCGTGACGTTCCGACCGACCTCGACGACTTCGCCGCTCCATTCGTGCCCTGGGGTCACCGGATAGGAAATCGGAATAATGTAGCGCCCGGCGAGAAGCTCGTAGTCAGAATGGCAGATACCGACCGCTTTGGTATGAACAAGAACCTCGTTGGGCGAAAGATCCGGCATGCCTACATCGGCGATGACGGGCTTTTCCGGAGCTTCGAAAACCAGAGCTTTCATCTCATCCTCCTCAAATTGGTTCCAACAACCCAGTGTTTGCGGAGCGAACGATCGCTTCGAGAAGAGCGATGTTGTTGATCAAATCCGTACCACTGATGGGATAGTCCGCATCGCCTCTGACGGCCGCGGCAAATGCTTTCAAATTGTCACGGACTGGTTCGGCTGGAGGCAACTCACGGACGGTGATCGGCTTGTTCTTCCATCCTTCGGTAACGACCCAGCCGTCGGGTGCCTCGACATGCGCCTTGTCGCGCACGTCGATCCAGCCCTCCGTGCCGAACACCGCGAAGCGGGAGATGAAGGGCGTTGCGAGCGTGGCGGATATGTAGGCCGTACCTCCTCCGGAGAAGCGAACGTGAGCGCTCATCGTGTCTCCTTGCGGTATTGACGAGGCAAGGTTTTCGCATACGACGCGAACATCTTTGGCAGGACCCATAAGTTTCACCGCAAGGTCGGTAAGGTGGATCCCTGTCGCCGTCATACCTCCGGCCGGAGCCTGCTCGGCCTTGAGACGCCAGTTCGATGGATCGAGAGCGAGAAACTTGTCATGGCTGAAGTTCGCTTCGATTTGCAGCAAACGGCCGAGCTTTCCAGAGCTCGCCGCTTCGAGAATGGAGGCGATCGGTGTTTCGAAACGGCGCTCGTGCCCCATTCCGAGCACCAGCCCTGCCTCCCGGCAAAGTGCCACTGATGCTTCAGCCCCTGCCTTGGTCAAGTCGAGCGGCTTCTCGCAAAACACATGCTTACCAGCGCCGACGGCACGGGCGATCTGCTCGCGATGCAGCGAATGCGGCGTGGCAAGCACAACCGCTTCGACCGCCGGATCCTCGAGAGCGTCCGCCATGTCCGTAGAATACCGCAGCCCCATCTCGGCTGCGAAACCTGCCGCCTCGGGATTGGGATCGACGCCATGAACGAAATGCATTCCAGAGCCGCCTGCGTTGACCAGGGTCGCCATCTTCCGGCCCCACCAGCCAAGACCCACCAGTGCCGCAATGACGGGCTTCTCTTCACGAATGGTCATCGATTATCCACCCGCTTGCTGAATGGATGGATGTTGACGGTTTTCCAAACGCCAGCCTTGGTGAAGGGATCGGCCCTGTTGAATTCGACAATCTCTTCCTTGGAATCTGCTTCAAAAACGAAGAGAGAGCCGATCATAGTTTCATGGTCGTCGGCCAGAAGCGGCCCCGAGATCACCGTTTTGGTTTTGCCAGTCGAGAGATATGCCTTGTGAGCGTCGTAGTTCGCGAGCCGTTTGTCGACGGCTCCCTCATGGTCGAGGCAATGAACAACAAAATGCATTTCGTAAGTCCTTTCAAGTTCATGGCAGCCTCTCGCGAGGCTCTGGGCCGGTCAGGCCTTCATGTCGACTAGGATTTTCAGATGGGTGCCAGCGGGATCGAGAAGCGCTTCGAAGCCCTTCTCGACGACATCCTCAGCGGCGATCTGCGCGGTGACGATCTTCTCGACCGGGAAGACTCCGCCCCCAATCATCTGTGCGATGCGTGGCCAAATCTGCACGGGGTAGCACCACGTGGCCTCCACGGTGATGTCTTTGAGCGCCCACAGCATTGCGTCGATGGACGCGGGCCGAACATGGAGCCCTACCTGGACAACCGTGCCTTGGCGGCGAACGGCCTTGGCGCATAGGTTGAGCGAGGCCTCAGCACCCACACATTCAAGGGCAACATCGAGGCCGACGCCCTCTTCGGTGTGCTCGCGGAAGAGACGCTCGGTATCAGTTTCGCGTGGGTCAAATACGATCGCCTCAGGAACAAGCTTCTTTGCGAGTTCACGGCGATTTGGATTGAGCTCGGAGACGAAGATCTTGGTGGCTCCCGCCGCCTTGGTGGCAAGCAGAACCAGCGCGCCTATCGGCCCAACTCCGGACACAAGGACCGAGCTTCCGGACGTGACCCCACCACGGTCAACGCCATACACCGCCACCGCCGCTGGCTCGATCATCGCTGCCTGCACATCAGAAACGCTGTCTGGAACGGGAAACACGTTGTAGCCGTTGACGATAGCCCGCTCCCCCATCCCGCCCCAGTCCCACGACAGACCAACGCAGGCCATCTTTTCGCTGAGGTGGAAAAGTCCGCGCCGTCCGTAATAGTCGTCGCGCGGAGAAATCAGCGGCTGAATCGAGACGCGCGAGCCGGGCGCAACATGCTTCACGTTCTTGCCGACTTCGAGGACGCGTGCCGAGAACTCGTGGCCCAGGATCTGTGGCAGCGTTGCGCCGGAGTAGACGTGCGGCTTGGCCGGCGTCACAATCGGACCCGCAACGTACTCGTGAATATCAGTGCCGCATATGCCGCAGACCAATGGCTCCACCAGCACCATGTCGTCGCCGAGGGGCCCTTCCGGCGCCTTCACGTCTTCGACACGGATGTCTTTTTTCGAATAGTATCTTACAGCCTTCATTGCTCTGCCTTTCAGCTATTCCGCCCTGGACCTCCGGACGGTTTGATGCGTCAGACGCGTGCGCCGCGTCAGATAAGGACCATGCCACCATCGACCATGATGGTCTGCCCGGTAATGTAGTCAGATGCGTCCGAGGCCAGGAACGTCGTCACGCCCGCGATGTCTCTGGGCAGAGACACTCTTCCCAGCAGGATCGACTGTGAGAACTCGTTGATTGCCTGTTGGGGCTTATCCGTCAAACCGTGGTCCATGAACTCGCGGTCGAGCTGCTCCCAGAGCTCTGTCTTGACAACGCCCGGCCCAAAGCAGTTGACCGTTATTTCGTGCTCAGAGAGGGCGCGCGCCGCCGCTTGGGTAAGCGCCACGACGGCAAATTTGGAGGCGCAGTAGTGAGCGAACAGCGGATAGCCTTGTTTCCCGGCAATCGACGCCGTGTTGACGATCTTGCCGCCGCCACCTTGGGCGATCATCTGCATCGCAGCTTCCTGGATCCCGATCATCACACCGCGGCCATTGATCCGCATGATCCGATCGAAGTCCTCGTCCGTCACCTCGAGAAACGGGCAGGTCTGACTAATGCCAGCATTGTTGAACATGACATCAAGGCGACCGAAACGCTTGACTGTCTCCGCGATCAGGTCCTTAACACTCTGACGATCCGCAACATCGACACCGACAGCGAGCGCCTCATGGTTGCCGGCGGAAATCTTCGCAGCCGTCTGTCTTCCCGCGTCGACGTTTAAGTCCGCAACGACCACCCGGGCACCGTTGTCCGCGAGATCACCAGCTATCCCAGCTCCGATACCTCGCGCGGCACCCGTCACGATGATGACTTTGTTCTCGACCGATCCCGGCACGACTGCTCCTCCCTCAACATATTGTTCCCGTGCAAGACACGCCGATTGCGTGTCGTCGCACAGTTCGATCGCGGCGCACCGGAGGGAGGTTTGACTCATTTCCCACCATCCGACCGAGCGACGGAATCGTCAGTCAACGAAAGCCGCCGCACAAACCAGCGGCCTGCACGCGTTCTCAATTATCTGACGGCTTTGTTCCTCCCACAGGAAACGCCGTGCGATCCTGAGCGAAGGCTAGATGATGGAGCCTCGCCTCGACAAATCTTAAATTATCCGAAACGGATATTTTCAGTGCAGCAATCACTCTCGAGCTGAAGCTACTATTTCTTAGGGAGGAGACGACGGCGCTTGCGCCGCATGGTGGCACGCATCAGCCCATTCATATGCGCTCCTTCTCAATAGCAGCATCGAAGTATCTGGTTGGCAAGCGCCCCCAGGGAAGGAAGGTTTTGCATGAGCGATACAATGAGAGTGGGCTGGGCTGGCATCGGCAAGATGGGCGCCCCAATGAGCAGGCGAGTGCTCGAGAACGGATATGCTCTCTCTGTGTACGAGCCGCTCCCGGAGAACCGTGCCTCGGTCGTAGCTCTCGGCGCTAACGTCGCCCACAGCCTTGAAGATCTGGTCGAGACATCGGATGTCGTGATGTTGACCATACCCAACGACGCTATCCTCCGAAACCTCATCCTTGCCCCCTCTGCACTTGCTGAGTTGCTAAGGCCGGGCCAGATCGTGGTGGAGATGAGTACCGTGTCGCCAGAGCTGTCAGCGGAAGTGGCCGACGCCTTATCGCGCGTTGATGTTGCCTACCTCCGTGCTCCGGTTTCTGGAAGCACGATGACCGCTTCATCAGGAACGCTTTCGGTGATGATCTCCGGCCCGGAGGACGCGTACCGAAAGGTGAAGCCCATTCTTGCCAGTTTCTCCATAAAGCAGTTCTACCTTGGAAATGGAGAGGAGGCACGATACCTGAAACTCGTCCTGAATGCCTTGGTGGGGGCAACCGCGGCCCTACTCGGCGAAGCCCTGACGCTTGGGCTAAAAGGCAACCTGTCCGTAGAGACAATGCTGAATGTTATTTGTGAAAGCGCGGTGGCGTCGCCGCTAATCGCCTACAAGCGGGATCTTCTTGTAAATCGAAACTTCGATCCAGCCTTTTCGGTCTCTCAAATGATGAAGGACTTCGACTTGATCCTGGGAGCAGCGAAGTCTGATCATGTCCCAATGTATCTGGCCTCGATGATCCGACAGCAGTACGAGGCCGCATTCGCAGACGGACTCGCGGAAAAGGACTTTTTCGTTCTTTTTGAGCAATACGAACGTCTTGCTGGCCTGAGCCGCGAAAGGAAAGCCCTTTGAGCGGAGGCACACATGCTGGCTGGTGAAAACGCAATCCGCGCGCTAGTCTGACCGCCACAACGACGGTTGGGAGGCCGACGTGAACGAATACGAGATGCTGCGCGTCATTGACTTCATCGAGAAGACGCGTCGACCGTTCCGGGAGGTTATAGAAGCTGCTGACGAGGACGCGATCTGGCTGATCGTCACCTTCCTCATCAAATCCCATATCCTCAGCCAGCCAGTATCGATTTCCACGCTCGGCCAAGAGTCGGGCCTCCCGTACGCGACTTCGATGAGGTTGATCAATCGTTTCATCGACAGCGGACACATCATAAAGGTCTCCAAGTCCTCCGGCCAGCGTTATGCCCTGCAGCCGAGCGAGCAACTTTTGCGATCATTTGAGAACTATGCTCGAAAAACGAAATCTCTCCTCGCACAGACCTTGGGCCTTCGCGCGGGCGAAGAAGAGGACGAATACTACTTCGGCGGCACACCGCTCGGATCGCAGATCATCCCGCCCATGCGGCTCGTCCAGAGACGCGCGGAGGCACAGATCGAACTCCGATTTCTGCTGAACGACGACAACTACTTTTCCGCCATGCGGAACATGTGGGCCGATTTCCGCAGTAACCTTGCGTCCCGCAAGAATTTCGACCTGCTGCCGCTACCGGAAGTCTATCGGCGGACGAGAGAGAATGCCGCTAAGAAGCTCTCCGACTACGACGTAATCGCCATCAACATGCCGTGGCTTGGCGAATTCGCAGAGAGCGGTATCATTCGTCCAATCGACCAATACGTTCAGCGGACGGGCATCAACCCGTTGGATTTCCACCCCTCCATCTGGTCGTCGGCGACATGGGACGGAAGAGACTATGGCGTTCCTGGATACTGCACCGTCGAATTCCTTGCGGCGCGAAAGGACCTCTTTCTCGAAGCAGAGATCTCGTTTCCAAAGACGTTCGAGGATGTGATCAGAGCTGGGCGCAAATTTCACTCACCTGACGAAGGTATGTATGGGGCAGTCTGGGACGGTGCGCGCGGCATGCCCATCGCCTCTAGTTTCCTCTTCTTCCTGGGTGCATGCGGACAGCCAGCGATTTCGCTGCGCAAGACGCGCTCAGGCTACACCCTAGAAGGCCTCGACCCCGATGAACTAACATGTACCATCCTTTCGGATGCAGGCTTCGCTGCTCTCGAATACATGCGAAGGCTAATGGAGATCTCACCGCCAGCCATATTGGAGATGGCGTGGGACAAGACGCTCGACGTGTTCCTGCAAGGAAGAGCCAGCCTCGGATACTTCTGGACGATGCGAGCCGCTCGGTTCGAGTACGATGTCCAATCCAAGGTAAAGCGGCGAGTTGAGTATCTGCCCCAGCCTTCGGGACCCGGCGGCACCCGTGCTTCCCCCATCGGCGGCTTTCTTTTCTGCATTCCAACGAATCTGCCAGAGGAACGCGTGGAATTGGCCGCCGACGCGATCGCCTGGATGGCTTCACGGGAGGCGATGAAAGCACACGTAAAGAACGGCTTTCCGGTCGCGCCGCGCTTCTCGGTCAGCGCCGATCCGGAAGCAGCTGCCAGCTCGCCGATCGTCCGGTTTGTGGATCAGCTCGCAAAAAAGAGTCTGCTACATACTTGGCAGCGCCCCAAAATTCCCCAGTACACAACTATCGAGAAGGTGCTAGGCATGGAAATCCATGACGCCTTGCTCGGCAACAAGACGCCGCGCGAGGCACTTGAAACGGCGGCGGCGGAAATCGAAATGAGCCTCAGAGTGGGACGGCACTCCGTCCAGGAACTTCGGTCGCGCTAAAAGCCCCCGATGCCGCCGCGGGAGGAGCAGCGCCCCGCGACGGCTGAGGTTACTCGTTCAGAGCCCGTCGGACGAATGCTGATAGCTCTCCATCAACAGGCCTGCGTTATGAGGCCGTGCTTCGATCCGTCCGGCCTCAATGTCCAAGGCCACCTCGACGACGCGCCTGTTGACAGGCGCTTTTCGTCCATCGCGTTCCAGAATATCCGCTACCAGTCCGTTGACTTCCTGGACTTCTGCCCGCCGACCCTTTCGCCAATCCTGCAGCGAGGTCGTCAGCGTATCGGCTTGGGAGAATGTCTTGAGCACCTCCTCGAAAATCTGATCTACGTAACGTTCAGGATGGTTGGTGGTAACTGCAGACATGCCGATGATAGGTATGATCTGCGCTCCATCGGCTAGTGCAGCCTGCATTGCCTCGTACCCCGCGGCGCGCATCACTTCCAACATTCCGGGATGCCGCGCAGCGTCCGCCAGTGGTAGATTGACGATGGCGGAAGGAATGAGCTCCGCTGCATTGACAACGAGCTTCATCCATTTCGCCGAGTGGATATCGTCCATTACCTCGACACGGCCAGAGTTTCGAAGCAGCTTCGCGACTTCCTCAACCCGGTCCCGGTTCTTGGGGTCTAGCGCGCCAAGAGCGAACCACGATGTATCATGATCGTTTTGTCGGTTTGTGATGCCGGGAATGAACATATTGGACGCGATCTCGATGACCGCTCCGACCGTTCGCTCTCGACCCACGACATCGGCGATGTCCTCGTGGGTCATGCCGTTTTGCAGTCCGACGATGAGGCCGTCGGGCGCAAGGCATGACTTTATCAACTGACACGCCCACTTCGTGTCATAGGCTTTGACGACGAGAAAGACTAGGTCGAACGGTTCTCTGATTTCCGCTACTTGGCAAAGATGTAACGCGGGAACCTGCACGTTGATCGTCCGCGAAGGCAGGTTAACCGTGATGCCGTCGCGTCGGATTGCCTCAACATGCTCGGGCCACTGCTCTATGAACGTGACATCAAGCCCGGCGCGAGCAAAGTCAGCCCCGATCGACGCGCCCTGAGCACCAGTCCCGAAGAAGGCAATTCTCGGCCCACGACTGCTATTCCAAACCATCCTGGTTCCTCCCAACATTGTCATGCAACTGCTGCTCGGAAGCTCGGCCTCGAAAGCAGCATGCCGTGAATGGTAAGGTCTATTTGGGGAACTTAAACACCATGATTATCCATAGTGGATGTATCCTGTCTGCCGGGACATTTGAACTGGCACTCAGGCATGGCCGCGGGTCAAAAGGCTGAAGGAGCCCAGCACGGCGGCTCCACCGATGAAGATAATCCTGCAAGAGTGAGGAACCGTGACATGCCAGATTGTGTTATAAGGCTTGGATGTCACATTCCCTCCGACATCCATCCCAACGGCAAGGTCCTGCCTCCACAGCAGCAGGACCTTGCTTTTGACAGCACAAGTGGGGGTGAGTAAGGAGCTTCCCGTCGGTGACTGTCCAAGGTGCTCTTGCTCACTTTATGCAAGAATTGTCATAGGAGACCAGATAGTCCTGGTCTGCAAAGCTCATTCCGGATTCATCGAAACAAAAGCCCTTCGGCGCGACGCGGATGAGATAGCGTTTTCCGCAGGTTGCTGGGACCACGATTGAGTAATTTCTGGGCTCCGTAGTCGGGGCCGGGTCAGTCCAGCTTCGGTGACGCTGTCGACGACGTGGCAGTTTGCGCAGGCTCTGAACAGCCTCGCGCCCCGCTGCAAAAGCTTGTGTGGCTAAAATTGCCAAGCAAGCCAGGGCGATTCCCGTAGTTCTACGAGCTGACCGGGCCCCTGCGTCGGTATTCGCAGTGCGTTTCGGCCCGAAATGATTTTTCATTGCGCCGTTACCTCGGTGTTTGCGTCACGGCAAAACGGGAAGCCTTCTCAGTGATGGTCCAAGATCAATCCGGACGCGCGTACTTGCACCTAACTGCTGAGTGGCCAACGGCCGCAGAAGCACCTCGAGCCAGCGGAGCATCTCAACGCGCCCACCTATCGTTACAAGCAGCCGGCCACGCATCACGTCATGTGTAGGGCGCGGGGTCTGGCTCGTCACGACGAGTTCCACGATGTCGCGATGCTTTGTTGTTCTCCGTGTGAAATATAGGCTGGTAACCGCAACGTCAGCAGCCCGAGTCCTATTATACGAACGACAGGGATCGGCGCGAGCGTTTGCGGGTGCGTCAGGGTCGCCGTGCCGAATCTCATCTCCCAGGATGGTTAGTTGGTATAGTACGCGTCCAGACTTGACGGAGCCCAGGATGTCGGGCCCCTCCTCCCCGGTCCGGCCTTTAGTGGTGCTCTGCGTGCGGAACCTCAAAAAGGTGGCGGATCCTTTCTGCAATTGAGGTCGGCTGTCCTTCGTCGGGATGCCGGTGACTTTCAATGAACTGCCTTTCGTTCTCGATCCTCTTAGCGAGCAGGAGACCGAGTTCTTCAGCGAGAGTCGGCCGATCACGCATCACACTTGCCAAGTCTTCCTTGCCAATCTGGTAAACCACGACGAATGTCAGCGCGCGAACTCGCGCGGGTTCTGCGGCTCCCAAAAGAACGCCACGCTCGCCAAACAAATCTCCCGGCGCCAGCCGCGTTTCGTCCGCCATTATTCCTTCGACTTCGCGTTCGACGGCCACGACGCCGTTGCGGACGATCATCAGCGACGACATCGATGCGTCCTGCTCGACGATGACCGCTCCTTCATTATACGTCAGGCGCTTCATGTTGCCTGCGAGGCTGTCCATTTTGTCGAGGGGCCAACTCCGCTGTCCATGATACCATGGTTTGAAAAACGCCTGAAGGTGAGGAGATCAGCAAGCAACGCCTAGGGTCACATTGTAAGCCCGGATTGTAGGCTCGAAATCATGTCGACAAAGATCTCCTGAACGGCTGGGATCGAAAATCACTGTCATCGCCAGGATGATGAACACGATGCTTCCCACGACAACAGAAATAGAAGTTATGACGGACGGCTCCAGGTCGTCCGAAGCGGGTCTTCTCGACTGATGCTCGAGCTCATAGACGGGAACTCGGCGGGGAATATTCGAGTTTGCGGGTATTGCAAGGCGTGTGGATCTAGGAGCGCCCTTCAACGAGCCCGCGTCTCGCGTAGAGGATAGTTCTGAAATTTTCATCGCGTTTACCGAAGGTAATTTAGCTTCCCCTCACCTAAGCCTCGCATAGGTGGCTCGCAACGCATCCTTAGGTATCAATTTAAGGGAACGACTTTTCAAACTGTGGGCACCGTGTGGTGTGGTCCTCGAATATTAGAGCGCCTCTCGCGCGCGATGCGCTAAACAATGATCGGCGGGCGAAGGGTTCCTTCCTAGCCGCCGATCATTGTTTTAGTCGAAGATGTCGAGATGAGTTCGGGCGCTTTCTCATCGACGGAGGAAATTCGATACGGTCAGATCAAGCAATTGATTGCCCTTGCCGTTCATTACGGCCTTCAAAGCCCAAAGGCTGAATCCCTTAACTTGTAGGGCCTCGATCTTTGGCGGCATCGACAGCTCTTCCGTATTGGTGACGACATCGAGAAGTGCCGGGCCGTCATGTGCAAGAACATCCGCGAGCGCCCCTTCCAAGTCAGCCGGGTCCTCCACTCGGCACGCGTGAACGCCGACGGCATTCGCCATCGCTGCAAAATCGGGATTATTAAGGCTGGTACCCGTCTCCAGGAGGCCGGACGCCTTCATCTCAAGTGCAACGAAGCCCAGTACGGAGTTGTTGAAGATGACGATCTTCACCGGAAGGTTCTGCTGAGCCAGCGTAAGAAAATCGCCCATCAGCATGGCGAAGCCTCCGTCGCCCGAGAGACTGATGACCTGCCTGTCTGGAAAGGCAGCCTGCGCGCCGATTGCTTGCGGCAATGCATTCGCCATCGACCCATGCACCAGGGAACCTATCATTCTGCGCCGCCCATTCATTTTCAGATAGCGTGCGGCCCATACTGTCGGGGTACCAACGTCGAATGTGAATACCGCGTCGTCGGAAGCGAGTTCGCTCACCAACTTGGCTAGATATTGCGGATGAATCGGCTTGCGGCCCGGCGTGCCGGTCGCGAGATCGTCAAGTCCTTCGCGAGCCTCTGTATAATTGGAGAGGCTTGTTGCCAGGTGGACCCCATCGGACTTCGGTTCGAGCTTTGGAAGTAGCGCTGACAGCGTCGCCTTTACATCGCCGACCAGGCCCATCTTCAACGGTGCCCGTCTCCCCAGATTTTCAGCCCGGAGATCAATTTGGATAATTTTGGCGCCACTCGGATAGAACTGCCGATATGGAAAATCCGTCCCGAGCATCAGCAATGTATCGCAGGCGAGCATCGCACCGTATCCGGAAGAAAAGCCGATGAGGCCCGTCATGCCGACGTCGTACGGATTGTCCCACTCGACATGCTCCTTGCCGCCGAGCGCGTGTACGACCGGAGCCTTTATGCGTTCGGCCAGCGCCACCACCTCATCGTGTGCGCCCTCGCATCCTCGCCCGCATAGGAGCGTGGTGCGCTGGCTCTCGGCCAGCACGCTTGCCAGGTTATCCAGATCGGCGTCCTGCGGAAGTATAACCGGCTCAGGAATCCGGATTCCCGCCGGATTGGAGATTGGAGCGGCGTATTCGGCAAGCGCGATGTCTCCCGGAATGACCACCACGGCGACGCCGCGTTTGGAAATCGCAGTCCGAACCGCGGTCTCGATTACGCCGGGAAGCTGGGCGGGATTGGAAACGAGTTCGCAGTAGTGGCTGCACTCCCTGAAAAGTTGATCGGGATGTGTCTCCTGGAAGTACCCCCGTCCGATTTCGACCGAAGGAATCTGAGCAGCGATCGCGAGGACCGGTACTCGGGAACGATGGGCGTCGAAGAGGCCGTTGATCAGATGAAGGTTTCCGGGACCGCAACTTCCCGCGCACACGGCAAGCTCTCCGGTTAGATGAGCCTCCGCTCCCGCGGCAAACGCCGCCGTCTCTTCGTGCCGCACATGGATCCAGTCAATGTCGCCGCGTCGCCGCATGGATTCAGTGATGCCATTCAGGCTATCTCCGACGACGCCGTAGATACGACGGACGCCGACGGAATGAAGCACTTCCGTGATGATGTCTGCTGCCTTTCGTGCCATTGCAGTCTCCTTGTCGTGCTGTGGTATTGACTGGTTTTCAACTGGCGATCGAATCAAACGGGCAAGGCCGGCGGTCAGTCTGTTGGGGACTTAGGAGTTCCGTGGACATCGCCGCCAAATCGCCGATCGTATCCGCATCCGCCCTCTCATCATATGCCCCCAATGCCATTTATTGATCCGAGACATTCATACCAAGTACCCGGCAACACCGTCCCACAGAAGCTTCACAGCAGTCACAGCAAGCAGTGCGTAGCATGCGCGGAAGATCTGGCGTTGATCGAGACGTCCATGAAGTCGCCAGCCCATTCCGACACCACTGGGAACCGCGAGCAAGCATACGGCCATTAGCACCAGGTCAGCACCTTCCGGCCGCACCAGCATCAACCACGGAACGGCTTTGGTGGCATTGCCGACCGTGAAGAAGAGGCTGGTCGTTCCCGCATAGACTTCCTTGGTCAAACCGAGCGGCAGCAGGTACATCGCAAGCGGCGGTCCGCCGGAATGAGCAACCATCGTGGTGATGCCCGACGCCAGCCCGGCTGCAACAGCCTTGGGTGCCGATCGAGGCCGAATGGAAACGCCGCCGCACGAGCGACAGGAGCGGGATCCCGACAATAGCGAATCCTCCTCCGAACGCCCCTTTCAGGAAGCAGATCAAGAAGACCCCTGTGAAAGCGACCAGAACGGTCATCAAGGTCAGATCTGCAGCGATTGGCTGGGTGGTCACGACCTCCTCCCTCGGCTGTAGGTATGCACCCGGCCGAAGGCTGCGGCCTCGGTTTCAGAGCGCGCGAGACCGATGTCCTTCAGAGCATCGTCGTCAAGTTCGCGAAGTCTGAGCATGGCGGCCGAGCCGCCAAGATCAGTGAAGAACATGCGCGCCGCGGCTTGGGCGCCGTCCGGATCGAACATCCAGCCGTAGGCGAATGGGAACGACGCAGTCCGTGTTGTGCTCTGGCACGGTGAACCCTCAGCGCAAGCCGGATTCAAAGGCTCTGTGAGCGAGCGGGCTCCTGGCCCACCCGTGGTACATGACGCACTCAATGCCGAGACAGCGAGGAAAGCGAACGCTGTGATTGGCTTGTGCAAGCGTTTCATGGAACCCTCCAAATAGAGCACCCTACAAAGCCTGACCGCCGAAATTTGCCGAACCGAAAGTCCCGACGTGACGCGCAAACCGTGTACTACTCGACAACACACACAGGCGTTCGATAGATTCTCGAAACTGTTGATGAAATTTTTCGGTCAGCCAGATGGAGCCGTCGGCCGCGGGGTTTCAGCAATTCAACTGAGGTTTTCTCTGAGGTGCGGGCTTCCGGCAAACAGCAGCAAAGCCACCCTGGACTGCCGTTCTCGCTGGCTCTCAAGAGGATCTGTTTTTTGCTCCGCAACCGAAAGCAAATATTTGCCGATCGCGTGCGATGTCGTCGAGGCAATCATCTACGCGGATCGGCTAACTGATCAATTCTAGGCCGTCGACTCATAAACTCTGACACCAGATCCTTGCCGCGACGAGTTTGACCGCTGCGAGATAGTTTTCCGGGCGCTTGTCGTAGCGAGTA
>NZ_JACHZA010000029.1:0-43789 GCF_014193305.1 Rhizobium sp. BK181 | reverse complement strand
GCAGGTTCATCATGACATCGGTCATCGGTGGTTCCTTCCAATCAGGTTGGTGTGAGCAACCCGACTTTACCGGAGAACTTCGATGACCGCCGCTTCGCCGCTCGCTCGCTACGGCGCGATTGAGAACGCGCTCACGAGCGGCTTCGCTACCGTCGACCTACACCATTCGGCGGGACACGACCTGCGAACCGGTCGCATTTTTGAATCGACAATGAAAACAATTGTATAAGCTCTATGCGGGTCCTGCTTTCCCGAATATTGTCGTTTATTCGCGATAGCGCTGATTCTGAGAATCCGTGATAGCTGTGATCCGGAGAATTTCGGCAACAAAAAAGCCCGCCGAAGCGGGCTTGAATGATCCGAAGATGGCGGTGGAAATTACTTTTGACGACCCTTCTTCACCTTGATGGGAGCATCGATGATCTCCGATCTGCGATAGAGCGTTTCATGTTTTGACGGAAGCATAGCCGGCATTTGAGAAATCGTTGGCGCATTCTCTGGCTTGATGGTGTCGGCGAGTAGGCCCAGATGCCGCCAGGTTTCCTCGATGGTTCGCTTTTGGGCCTGGCGCATCCAGTGCTTGATCTTGGCGAAGGCCTGCTCGATGGGATTCAGGTCGGGGGAATATTTTGGCAGGAACCACAGTCTGGCGCCAACCGCCCTGATGGCATCGCGGATGGCCTTGGCTTTGTGTGAGCCGAGATTGTCGAGGATGACGATGTCGCCGGGCTTGAGGGTTGGGATCAACTGCTGGCGGACATAGGCGAGGAAGCATTCGCCGTTGATGGGACCGTCAAAGACGCAGGGCGCAGTGAGCTTGTCGCAGCGGAGGGCGCCAAGGAAGGTCAGGGTGCGTCAGCGGCCGTGCGGGGCAAAGCCGCGCAATCTCTTGCCCCTCGGCCCCCACCCGCGTAACGGCGCCATGTTGGTGCGGATCCACGTCTCGTCGATAAAGACGAGCCGCTTCGGATCGATGCGGTCTTGCCAGGCCCTCCAGCGGGCAGAAGGCGGACGGTCCCGAGCAAATATTCGGGGAGTGGTGGCAGCGCTGTTCGGAGTACGAGGCGGTCAGGGATTATTTTGTCGTCGAGGATGATGCGGGCGAGCGGCTTTGGATATTCCGCTCCGGCGATGGCGTGGATGCGGAAACGGGATCGCATAGGTGGTTCATGCACGGAATCTTCGCATGAGATGCGCCGAGCTGCAGGTCACTACCCACTTCAGCTTCCTCCGGGGCGCGTCGTCGGCCGACGAGCTTTTCCAGACCGCCAAAGAGCTTGGCATCGATGCCATCGGTGTCGTGGACCGGAATTCGCTGGCCGGGATCCTCCGTGTGCTCGAGGCCTCCCGGGCGACGGGGATCAGGCTCGTCGTCGGCTGTCGACTTGACCTTCAGGACGGCATGTCGGTTCTCGTCTATCCGACCGACCGCATCGCATACTCGAGGCTGACCGCCTGATCACCCTAGCCTAGACTAGCTTGCCACTTTGCAAATTTCGTCGACTATAGTTCTAATATCGGGAATTATATTCTCGATATTGCTGATTGCTTTCCTTCCACTTACCACCGCACACGAAAACCCACCGTTCCCTTATAGGCGTAGCTGTCACTGAGGTTGGCTAGGCTGGTATTGATCGAGGCCTCGCCGTAGAGCGAGTATCTGTCGCTGTCCCAGTTGTAGCTAGCCCCCAGACCGATACCACCCCAGAAGCGGTCATTCCGGCTCGCAAAGCTCATATCGGAAACCTCGACTTTGGTGCCGTCCAGAAACTCGTAGTAAAGATTGGCGATGCCGTAGACATAGGATCGGTCGATCATACCTTTGTCATTCTGCCATGCGTTCTGGCGGTCGATGCTTACGCCAATTCGCCCTTGCAGACTATTGCCTTGGTCAAGACCCACTCGCGCTTCAAAGGTGTCGTGGAAACTGTCGAAATCGACATTCGAATAGACGAGTTGCGCCTGCGGGGTCACTGATAATTGCTGGTCCAGCACTAGATGCTGACCGCCTTCAAGGGAAAGCGCGAAGCCGAAACCGTTGTTGCCGTTGGTCAGCCCCAGGTTGGCGAGTGTGGAGTTCAGATCGCTGTCATACCAAGTTCCCTGTGCCTGGCCATCGACATACAAGCCATTTTCGCCGTACCAAGTCAGCGTGCCGCCAATACCATAGCCGTCCGTCGATATTTCGCCATCGCCGTAGATGGAGTCCGTCTTGGCCTTGCCATGAAGGTAGTGCGCCGTCAGTGCGCCGATCAGCCTGCCATTGTCATTCTCGATGAAAAGCCCGTCGAGCCCGGCCTGAAAGCGAAAGCTGTTGATGTCATAATCCGCGCCGGAGGTGGAAAAGCGCGGGGAAAACCTGCTATGCGCGCCTTCGACGCGGCCCCAGATCCCGCTGTCCTCGATGAAAATGTTGGGTTCCTGCGGCGCGCCCTCCCGCGGAGGAACGACATTGCCTGCGTGACTCCAGTAACGATTGCCGACGCGCTGCTCGAGGGTCGGAAGACCGTTCAATCCAAGAAGCAATTGCGGATAGGCCTCGTAAACGGGAACGCCGGCTTGGTAGAGCGGTATCTCCTGCTCTATGTCCGGATCGGACGGGTTTAATACCGAGCGGAGATACCAGTCGCCATCGTTGGGCGTCGAAGCACCGCCTTTATAGAGTCTATAGGCATAAGCTCCCCCGACGACGGCGGGTTGCCCCTCAAATTCGTAGTCGCCAAGAAGAGCAAACGTGCCATCCGAAAAGCCGTCCACACTGATTATCTTGATGCCGTCACTGGTGAGAGCGCCTCCACCGTTGACGTTGACGACGTCCACCAGCGTACGGCCGGCCGTATTGCCAGTGACCAACAGCATGTCGGTCGGCGAGCTGTCGTCGCCCAGCGTTGTGTTGAGACGAAGTTCGCCGTCCAAGCCCGTATAGTTGCCGAGAATGGTCAGGCGGTCGCCAACTGAACTGCTTGCAGCAGCCAGATCGATCATACCGGAATTGTCCACATCGACTGCTGCCCCGGACACACTCGGTGCAATCGAATAACTTCCTCCACTCGCGGTCAGCGTACTGGTATGGTCGATCGTCAGTGTGCCGGTTTGAGTGGCCAAATCGCCTAGCGTCAGGTCTCCGCCCATGGTTAGTTGCGTGCTCGCCCGCAGATCAATACTTTCCCAGTTGACGAAGCGTTCGGGCTCCGAGGTCTGCACGTTGGTGAGCGTCAGCGTATCGGTGCCGAGTCCACCATCGGTTAGCGTCGTGGGCTGCAATATGGCCGGTTGCAAATTCTCCAGATTGGCGACGTCGTTGCCGTCATTCAAACGGATTGCACCGGCAATCGTGCCGCCGCCGCTCCAGTTCAGCGTATCAACGCCGGCGCCGGTTACGACATCGCCGGTAATCGCGCCGCCCGTCACTTCGATGAGGTTGGTCCCACCAGGAAGATTGATCGCCGTGCCGTTGCCGCCCAAGATGACGCCCGCATTGCGAACGGTGAAATTGCTGCCGGAACCTTGAATGCCGGTGGCCAGGGTGCTGGTGATAACTCCGGTCTCGGTATTCGTCACCTGCGTGCCGCCGAGCATGAAGATGCCATTGCCGCCGTCGCCGGACGCGGAAATCAGACCAGAATTAACGACGGTCTCGTTGACGCCAGCCAAAATGCCGTAGGCGTTCAATCCGCTGACTGAAACCGTGCCGGTGTTGGTGACAACCCCGAAGCCACCTAGGGAGCGGATACCGTGCGCCGTCTGTCCGGAGGTCTCCACCGTACCGTTGTTGGTGATCGTTCCGAAGAACTGCTTCGATAGCCCGAAACCATTCAGCGAAGTCGTGATAACTGCACCGTCGTTGACAATGGTTGCAGAGTCATTGAGTAGAATGCCGCTGCCAGGCGCGGTAATCACCGATCCCGTGCCATTCGTTACGTTGATATTACTCTGGCCGGTGGTCGCGACAACGCCGAAAGGGAATGGATTGGGCGCATTCGCGTCACAGCTAACCGTCTCACCAGCGGTCGGCTGACCATCCGCTGCGGTGGAACCGGTAATTGATATTCCGCGAGTAACGTTGAAACACGCCGCTTCGGCAAGGTCCGGAAAAATTGCTCCCACTATGGCGGCAAGTCCCAACAACGCGACTGGCAGCGAAACTAAACTTGGTCCCCTTCGCTCACCGATGCCATTCACGCAGCTATTGGGGGTATGCCACTGTTTCTGACCAGCCATTCCTGCGACTCCGACGAGACATGCAATCGAGGTACCTGTGCGGCGGAGTTGCGAACTCTTCGTGACGACTGCCGCAGTGATTAGTTTCAAGGAACTCGGTTATGTTTCCGTTCGAATAGGACTGCCAAATTGCCGCAGCAGTACGACCGCCTAGCAGCGCGTTAGGTGATTCTAAATCAGCGTTCTCTATTTCCAAGATTGTTTCGGACAGCTCAACTGTCAAGCGAGTTCACAGTCGAAATTACTAACGGCGAACGAACATTCCAGGACTGCGTCCGGCGCAGCACAGTTCCACCTTCGATGATATCGCCAGCAGGCCCGATCCCCGTTGGCGGAACCAGTGCCGGACGAATGTCGCGGGCGGTCTGGACGGCGGAACCCCGGGAGGAAGAAGACTCCCGGACGATGTTCGGGACCCTCTTGTCTGCGTCTGCTCCTCGTGCGTCCCTTGAATTTGCGCTTTCAGATAGTAAGGTGCGAGGCGTCCCGTAGCGGAGGCCAGGAATGCTTCGATTCTCGCCTTGCGTGCCGATGAGTTTGTTCGGCCTCGTGTTTTGCATGTCGTTGATAGCGTTTTCACCGAGCAGGGCTGCTGACTTCGATGCTGAGCGCATGGAGCCGGAGAGGGAATGGGCAGTCATCGTCAGCCCATATGCCTGGGCCGCCTCGCTGAATGGCAGTGGATCGCTCGCCGGCTTCGACACGGATGTGGACGTGCCATTCTCCGAGATTTTCGATCACCTCGATTTCGTCCTGATGGGAAATGTCGAGGTTACGAACGGAAAATGGGGCGTCTATTTCGATGGGCAGCACGTTCAGACAAGTCAGGATGAAGAGGCTTTCGCGCACGAGATCGGGCTTGATATCAAGACCACGACACTCTCGGCAGGCGCATTCTTCAAGGCCTACGAGATTGATCTGGGTGGGCAGACAGTCTTTGGAAAACCTCGAACGATCGCCTTCGAGCCAACCGCCGGGGTTCGTTGGACGGAGCTGAAGGCAGATGTTTCCGCTTTCGGCACCAGTACCACGAAGAGCGCCGAGTGGACCGATCCATTTATCGGCCTTCGGATGAATGCGGATCTCACCGAGCGCTGGAATCTGTTTGCCGAGGCTGACATCGGCGGTTTCGATGTCGGATCGAAGGTCAGCGTCAATGCGCAGGCCTATCTCGGTTACCGAATGGAGATGTTCGGCAAGCCGACGATCCTCAGGGCCGGCTATCGCTTGTTGTATCAGGACTACGAAAACGACGATTTCACCGGCGCAAACAAGTTTCGCTGGGATGTCAGCCAACACGGTCCTGTCGTCGGCTTCTCGATGCGCTTCTAGTTCAGTTCAAACAACGGATGGAGTAGCGGATGATCTTCGGCACCAACCCTCTGGCTCGTTCACTTGTTGCGCTCGCCGTCGGATCGATGATGGTCCTCGGGCAGACAGCGGCTCAGGCATGCACGCGCCTGGTCTATCTCGGCCCGGATGGAAACATCATCACTGCCCGGTCGATGGACTGGAAGAGCGATGTCGCCACGAACCTTTGGGTGCTGCCGCGTGGCATCGACCGCAACGGCGAGGCTGGTCCGAACTCCATCAAGTGGACAGCGAAATATGGCAGCGTGGTTGCCACCGGATACGACGTATCCACGACCGATGGGGTCAACGAGGCGGGCCTCAATGTCAATCTGCTGTGGCTCGTGGAGTCCGAGTATCCGAAGTTCGACAAGGACAGCAAACCGGGCCTGACGATCGCGGCGTGGGGGCAATATGTGCTCGACAACTTTGCGTCCGTGGACGAGGCGGTGGCAGCGCTTGAAAAGGAGCCCTTCACCGTTGTCACAGACAACGTCCCGGGCGAGAACCGCCTGACGACGCTGCACCTTTCGATGTCCGACAAGACTGGCGACAGTGCGATCGTGGAGTACATCAACGGTAGGCAGGTCATCCACCATGACCGAAAATATCAGGTGATGACGAACTCGCCGATCTTTGACGAGCAACTCGCCCTGAATTCCTATTGGAAGCAGATCGGCGGGACGGTCATGCTGCCGGGCACAAACCGCGCCTCCGACCGGTTCGCGCGTGCGTCCTTCTACGTGAATGCCATTCCTAAGGACGAAGATCCGAACAGGGCCTTGGCGAGCGTCTTCAGCGTCATTCGAAACGCTTCCGTGCCTTACGGCTTGAACACGCCGGAAGAGCCGAACATCTCCTCGACACGCTGGCGGACGGTCGTAGATCACAAGCGTATGCTCTACTTCTTCGAGTCAGCGCTGACGCCCAATACGTTTTGGGTCGATCTCAAGGCAATCGACTTCTCCAAGGACAGCGGTAAGGTGATGAAGCTCGATCTGGGCGAGAACCAGGATCACACCTACGCCGGAGACGCGACGAAGGACTTCAAGGAGTCCGCGCCGTTCAAGTTCCTCGGACTTTAGATGTGGCAAGACTGGGCACGCCGGTCGTTATCGGCGTCAGAAGCATGAGAGGGAACGCATGAGCCGAACGATTGGTTCGGACCCAGTGTCAACCCGGAGGACCAAAGACTTTGGAATTTTGAAGTACATTAGCGACCTAATCCCGCCCGCCGGCGGAGCGATGTCGCTCTCACCCCGTATGGCGTCATTCCTCGCCAAAAAGTTGCCTGCACGCGTGAACCAAAACGCTGCCGTGACAGGCAGGGAGGAGATCGGATTGGCGCTCACATAAAGGTCGAGCGTTGTTAACGTCCGGGTTTAGCTTGTTGAAAGTTAAAGGGAACGTTATTCCTAGAGATCGTCCGGCCAGCTCTGCAACGGGATCGTTCGTTATTGGGCATGGCGAGCGACAAAACTAGATCCGGCGTGAGGAAGCCAGGGCATTGCCATTTAAAATCAATGGTTAGGTCGCGTGGGCACAAGCATCAGATTAACGTGTGGGCAAATAAGGGCCACACCGATCGAATTTTGGCTGGAACGCGGTGCGGTCCGTTGGGTTAGGGGCGATCCAGAATCGAGCCAGAAAATGAATATAAAGAGCGATAAATCGAAAGGTTATGTACGGGCCGAGCCGGTCAGACAATTCGGAGCGCTTTGCCTACGTACTATGTCAGATGGGCCCGAGGTCCTTCTCATTACCACAAGAGAGACTAAGCGTTGGATGATACCAAAGGGTTGGCCCATCCGCGGGCTGAGGCCTCATAAGGTCGCAGAGCGTGAGGCCTGGGAGGAGGCCGGTGTCATTGGAAAGGTAAGCAGAAAGCTCTTCGGACGGTTTCGATATTCCAAAATTCTTTGTAACGGTCTTGAGGTTGAGCCGGTCGTGGATGTTTACCTTCTGAAGGTCCGCCGCCGGAAGAAGCAATTTCCGGAGATGACCGAGCGAAACGTAGCGTGGATGAAGCCTGAGGAGGCGGCGCGGCGCGTTAAGAATCCAGAGTTGAAGAAGATACTCCTAGGGGTGGGGTCTTGATTCTGACGTCTTTCGCAGCTGTTTCGCAAGTCCAAGCGCAGCGACTGGGTCATAAGCCATTTTCAACAGATGCAGCCATGGGTTTCAGGGGGTCTACGCCGCGACGCCGATCGATCCATCGCATAACTGGCGTGACGGTGATTCCGTGTACCACGATCGACATCAGGATAATAAGAAAGACAGTTGCCCACACCGTCTCGATGCCCTCGAATCTTGCAATACCCGACGCATAGGCCAGATAATATATGGATCCCAGTCCGCGGATACCGAACACGGAAATGATAATCTTCTCGGCTTGAGGATGTCGGCATCCAAGCAGGCTTATCCACCCAGCAAAAGGTCGAGCAATTGCGAGAACCAGCACGGCAACGAGGACAACCCACCGGTCGACCAGAAGGAACAACGTGCCTTCTGCCAGTGCCGCGCCAAAGAATACGAGGAGGAGCATCATCAATAGGCGTTCGATCTGCTCTCCGAAATCGTGCAATTCCGAATGATAGTCGCTGTGCCGTTCAACAGCGCGAAGCGTGAGCGCGGTGACAAATACCGCAACGAAACCGTAGCCATGAATGAGTTCGGTTGCGCCATAAGATATGAAAGTGAAACCTAGCGCGGCAAGCCCGTCTCCTGTCTTTGCGATCCGTCGCGACACCGGCAGCCTGAACGTGAAATAGCCTAGGATGCGACCGATCGCCCAGCCGACCGCGAGGCCTGCGAGAAGTCTCCATAAGACATCAATCGCCAGCCATCGTCCGATCCACTCGAAATTGGATCCGGGGTTGGTCGCGAGTGCGATCGCCGCCATTACGAATGGAAAGCTAAGTCCATCGTTCAGGCCGGCCTCTGACGTCAAAGCGAAGCGAATCTCATCTTTCTGGCCGGTCTGTGGCGGTCCGACCTGCACGTCCGAAGCAAGAACCGGATCTGTCGGTGCGAGGGCAGCTCCCAGGAGGAGGGCCGAAGCTGGCTTCAACCCGAGAATATACCACCCGAGAACGGCAATAGCCGCAATTGAAAGAGGCATACCAATCCCGAGGAGCCGCCACGTTATGATCCAGCGCTTCCAGCCGATTGGCCGGTCGAGTTTCAGGCCGGCGCCCATCAGGGCGACGATGACCACCACCTCTGTCATATGCTCAGTGAGGCGAAGGTTTGCCAGCGGATTTGTCCGGGGAAGCATCGTAAGGTGCAGCCACGCCAACGAAATGCCGATGATGATACAGCAAATGGGAAGGGAGAGTGGCATCCGCCGAAGGACGAGTGGCAGCCACGTCGTTAGGAGAACGACGCCTCCAAAAATAAAAATGGTCACGGCATAACTGTTCAACGACGCTGTGATCTTTTCCTGAATGTCAACGAACTGCCCATCTAACGCGCAGCTATGTGGCCGCGTTCCGTGTCCATCGACCGGCGCGACGCGCACCCGCCTATATGAACCTCGTCATCGCAATGCATGCCGCTGGCGAGCGGCAGGGGGCGTTCCCGGCGGTGCATGTCCGGTTTACGAAGGACAAAAGTCGGACACGTATTTCTAACCCTAGGCTTCAATGGATCTGCGTTGGGTCGGCCTCGCCAATCGCCTCACCGTTGCTTTCAATTCGACAGCGGCCGAACTTGACAAGGCTTCATGAATTGCCTCGCTTATCGAACTTGAAACAAAGTCGGCGTTGAGTTCTTCGGCTGCCACCTTTGGATACTGATCGCCATCGGCAGCCGGCAGTAGCACACCGACGCGGAGGCCGGGTTTGAGGCGTTTTAACCGGCGAACCACTTGACGGGCATGTGATTTAGAGCGGCCGTTCAGAAAGGCCACGACGGCCGTGTCCGCGGATTCGATCGCCGAAAGGGCGGGCACTCCTCCGGGAGACGCGCCATCTGGCTCGGTGACGACGCCAGCTCCCTGGACAGCAAGGACCTGAGCGAGCATCGAAGCCGCGACCCGATCGAGTGCGCTGCGCCCGCCGACACATGCTACAGTTCTGCCTCGCCCGTCAGGAAGCTCCGTTATCTCGTCCGTCGGCGTGTGCTCGGACTCCTCATCACTTTCTTCGTCGTCGGCGATCTCTGCGAGATTTTCCACGAGAGTAAGGGCGGTGGAGGCGACGAGTGCAATCTGCCGCTCTGTCATTACACCACGCTGTCGGTCGGCTTCGCCAAGTATTAGCGCCGGCAACGCAACCGCCTCATAGTAGTCCACTAAATACTCCTCCATGAGAAACTCCTCAGCATTGTCGGTTGCCTCGTTCGGGTCACCGGCTAGAAGGCGTTGATAGAGCTTCTCGTGGGCTCTTAAGACCGGTTGGTTCCCAAGGAGAACGTCCAGAAAATCAAATTGCGGCACGTAGCGCCCGAGAACCATTAAGCAGACGGTGAGGGGAGTGGACAGCATCAGTCCTACTGGGCCCCAAAGCCACGACCAGAAGATGGCCGATACGATGATCGCTAGCGAAGACAAGCCGGTGTGACTACCATAGAGCCACGGCTCAACAATGTTATTGCTCGTCAATTCGGTTACGATGAAAAGTCCTGCCACCCACGCGACCAGCGACCATCCTGGTGCAATGGCCAGTGCCAGGAACAGCGGAAGGATCATGCCGATCAATGGGCCGATGTAAGGCACGAACCGGAGGACGAGTGTTAGTAAACCCCATAGGATCGCATTGGGGATACCCAGCAGCCACAGGCCGATCGTGATCGGAATGGCGTAAAGGGTATTCACAACCAATTGCATGAGGAGATATTTACCGACGCGCTTACCCGCCTCCTGAAGCGCTGCAGTGGTCTTGTGTAGATCACCCAAACCGACGAGCCTAATGAACCTGTCCCGAAGATCCTCTCGCTCCAGCAGCATGAAGATTACCAGGACGACGACGAGTCCGGCGGTGGCGAATGGGCCTATGAGCGGTATGATCAGGTTGCCCAACGTCTCGATAGGATTTGAGCGCGCTATAATCTCCACCGGCAGCGGCTGTCGCTGGTCGATTGCAGGGACGGGGGCTTCCTTCTGACTTTCCGCTGCATTAAACTTCAACTCCTCGCCGACGCGTTCAACCGCCCTCTGGACCTTTTGAAGCACACTATTGTCGGATCCTGTGTGGGCGAGGGCGTCTACCTTCGCCACAATGTTGCGTTGGTAGGTGGGAATGTTTTGCGCGAGGTTGGCAACCTGCGTGGCAACGACGAAACTGAAAACGGCGATGGACACGAAGGCGAAGGCGACAGCTAGCAGCACTGCAGCTATTTTGGGAATGCGCCGCGATCGAAAGAAACTCACGATCGGAGCGAGCATGAAGGTGAGCAAAAGTGCAAGTGCGAGGGGAACGAAGATCTCCTGGCCGACACGCAGGATGACAGCTACGCCAATGAGAATGAGAACGGTGCGGGCAGAGATGGTGGATGTTATCCCATTCTCCTCCGAGGGCGGCCTTGCTCCGTCGGCCTTTTCAACGCTTCCGACGATCACTTAAGCCTCCGTGGTTCGATGCGACCATGTCATCATCGATTGAAGATAACGCTGCTTCGAAGTTTATCGAGCGGCGCTTGCTCGAAGAGAGGATGGGAACGGCTTGGTCCGGACAGCCGACAAGGGCTACCCATACTGGCCTCTTCTCGTGAGTTCTTTCGTCCTTCGGCAGACCTACGTCTTGTCGGATATCCACCGTCGCCCATCTTTCACGGTTCACAACCATGGAGGAAGTGGTGCCTGACTGGTTTGACAATATCGGCGTTCAAGGCGACTTGCTGCGAAACCTTACCGCGTTGTTGGCTGCCTATATCCTTGCGCTACCGATTGCATGGGATCGGGAACGGAACGAGCGTAGTGCCGGCCTGCGTACCTTCCCGCTTGTCGCCATCGCAGCCTGTGGATTCATTCAGGCGGCCGAAACCGTGACCAAAGAAAATGCGGAAGCGACCGCCCGTATCGTTGAAGGGATCATCAATGGGGTCGGATTTATCGGCGGTGGCGCGATACTGGTCGGAAAAGCTAGTATTCGCGGCACGGCAACGGCCGCAAGCCTATGGGCAACCGGTGCGATCGGTGCAGCAGTGGGATTGGGCGCCTACGAGACTGCCATCGTTCTCTCAATCGCGACTTTTGCAACCCTGCGGGTAATGGCGAACTTCAAGGTTGAGGCCCAAGTGAACGAAGTTAGCCCCAACAGCCTGTCCGAGGATTTTCAGGCAAAGGAATAGTTTCCAAAGCGATGCTCCGCAGCTCGGCGGTGGTATCGATAGGTGTCATGACGGCAAGCTCCACGAGTCTCAATTCGTAGGATCGAACCCAGTTCTGCGTTTCGTTTTCGAGGGATGCCATGAAGAGCGTCTCGAATGACGCTGGGATGCTGCTGTCCCGCGCGAGGTCACGCTTTCAACGATCTACACACCGATGGCGGCTATCAAATGCGATGGCCGCGCAATTCAGATCCCAACAGGCGAGGGACTTCGCATGCCTGCTCGATCTCGATCCCGATGTCGTTCGATGGAGAGCTGCGCCGCCGCCGCCGCGTGACGGGGACGACGAATACCAGCTCGACTCCTAGTGCTGACCGTCGCGGGCGGATCCTTCCTGATCGACGTCGGCCAGGAGGAGCCATCGCCGCCGGTCTGGCTATCCAGCGCGATCGAATCCATGGGGCCCCGTGGCGATGATCGAATTCGCCGACAGCTTTCGACTCCGGAATGCGCAGGATCTTCTCCGATACGGCCTCTACCGAGCGCCGCTCGGTGACACGATTCGCCTCGTGGCCGGCCTAGAGGAGATGGGATCGTTGACAGTCGCCGAGTGCATGTCGGGTGAGGGAAGGGCGACCTATGCCGACGGTGGCCTCGCTTGTCCTCCAAGGATTCTTGGAGATCGATCTGGATGAAGCCCTGATCAGCCCGGAAACGCGGGTGCGCCGGATACGGGATGACGTGACGCGCCATCGGGCGCCAGCCGACATCTTCTTCAATCCGGAATCACACAATGAAAAATATTTCTCGCGACGGGCACGATTTCTCGCTGCCCGAATTCCTCGCATACGCGTCCATCAGCGGCGCCATCCGACCGTTGAAGCGTGCCACTCGCTACGCCATCGGACTAATCGTTCCCGACTGGGATCGCAGGGTCACCTACATGCGGGCAGCGCTCGTGGTGATCGACCGGGAACTTGATTTTCGCTTCCGGGATCAGGTCAAGGCGTTCGATAACGAAAAGGCGGAATCCTCAACCGACTCCGTGTTGGACATGCTGCAGAACACGAAGACGATCATCCTCTTCAAGTCGGCAGAAGCGTCCCATCGGATCTCCGGCACGCTCTCGATGCAATCGTCCACGTTCCGTCTCCCGACAGTCGCCTGGTGCGCGGCGTGGTTCGGTGGGCATACGGTATCGGTGTCACCGATCTGCAAGCGGAGGCGCTCGCGAGATCCAACTGGAAACGCCTGAAGCTTGCGATGACACGAGGCCGGCCGATCTCGCGCGCCTTCGCAATCATTGAAAAGATGGCGCGGGAGGAACCCTCGGCATCAAAGCAGACCAAGGATCCCGAAGCGCTCTCGCAGGTGCGCCTCGAAGACATGGAGGGGCTACGGCGAAGCGAAGGAGTGGGGGCTCGATCTTGCGCGAGAGCTCGCCGACTGGCGCGCGGGGACGATCTCCTGGGAAGACGTCGACAAGGGAATGCTGCTGTCGGGTCCGCCAGGGACGGGCAAGACAATGTTCGCCCGCGCGCTCGCCGCCTCATGCCATGTCAAGCTGATCGCCACTTCGTACGCCAAGTGGCAGGCGAAGGGATATCTCAACGACTTCCTGAAGGCCATGCAGAAGAGCTTCAAGGCAAGGATGCTGCGCCAGCGATCCTGTTCATCGACGAGGTCGACGCTTTCGGATCTAGGGATGGCGCTCAGGGTAGCAATGCGTCCTACGACATCAAGGCGATCAATGGCCTCCTAGAGTAACTCGACAGCATCGACGGCAGGGAGGGTGTTATCGTCGTCGCTGCCTGCAATCATCCCAAGATGGTCGATGCTGCGATCCTGCGGGCAGGATGGCTTGACCGTCACGTCGAGATCTCGCTTCCGGAACAGAGCGCGCGTGAGGCCATCTTCAGGATGCATCTGCACGACAGCCTTGGCGCCGAGGACTATCGAGACTTTGCGGCGGCGACCTCTGGCCTGTCCGGTGCCGAGAGGGGCGATGGGCTACCATCGTCGCTACCGGGACCCGTGCTGCGGAATTCAAGCTGCAGTGCGGACGGGTTGGCGAGTTCGCTCACAGTTCCTCGGGGGGCGGAGATGCCACAAGACCGTCCGAAGCAAGCAAAGTGCGCGATATCTTTATTCCGAACCTCCATATCGACACCGTCAAGGTCCAAAGCCGGAACTTCCACTAAAGCTGCTGGCGAAGGGGAGGGCGTTTTCCTTGAGCACTCAGGAACTGGGCTGATCGGACCGTCGCGTGACGAAATGTTGAGGAGCCATCGGGACCGTCGACCACCGTCACCATTTCAGATTCCGCAATAAAATCGAAACAACTGGCGCAATTGTGAGCGCCCTACGCTTGCGGCACTATCCGCCCGTCAGACGAACTCAGCGTCGCCTGATGCCTCAACGAAGAAGCCGCAGGTAGCCGAAAATGACGCAGACCTTTTCTTCCATGACGCGCAGGAGCGCACTCGTTTCCGCCGGTGCCGCCGTCGCAGCCATGGCGATTTCACCGTCTCTCAATCTTGCAGCCGAGGCTGCATCAGCATCCAGCTCAACCGAAGGAACCAAGACAATGGCATATTTAACCACCAAGGACGGCGCCGAAATATTCTACAAGGACTGGGGTCCGAAGGACGCGCAGCCGATCGTCTTCCACCACGGCTGGCCGCTGTCGTCGGACGACTGGGATGCCCAGATGCTGTTCTTCCTGTCGAAGGGTTATCGCGTCGTTGCGCACGATCGCCGTGGTCACGGACGTTCCGCTCAGGTTTCCGAGGGCCATGATATGGATCACTACGCCGCGGATGCCTTCGCCGTGGTCGAAGCGCTCGACCTTAAGAATGCCGTCCACATCGGTCACTCCACCGGCGGCGGTGAAGTCGCTCGCTACGTCGCCAAGCACGGCCAGCCAGCCGGCCGCGTCGCCAAGGCGGTTCTCGTTTCCGCCGTACCTCCACTGATGCTCAAGACTGAAGCGAATCCTGAAGGTCTGCCGATGGAAGTCTTCGACGGTTTCCGCTCGGCGCTTGCCGCCAACCGCGCGCAGTTCTTCCGTGATGTTCCGGCTGGTCCCTTCTACGGTTTCAATCGGGATGGCGCGACAGTCCAGGAAGGCGTGATCCAGAATTGGTGGCGCCAGGGCATGATGGGCGGCGCGAAGGCGCATTACGACGGCATCAAGGCGTTCTCTGAAACTGACCAGACGGAAGATCTGAAGGCAATCACGGTTCCAGCCCTCGTCCTGCATGGCGAAGACGACCAGATCGTGCCGATCGCAGACTCCGCACTGAAGTCTTCCAAGCTCCTGAAGAATGGCACGCTCAAGACCTATCCCGGCTTCTCGCACGGCATGCTGACCGTCAACGCCGATGTCCTGAATGCTGATCTCCTGGCCTTCGTGAAGGCCTGATCGGTCCGGCGGCGGGTGCGGCGTCCCACGCATCCGTCGCCTCCATGAACCGCGAGTGCCCACTCGGCGCGCCATCATTCGATGAAAGGAATCTACGATGACGAACAGCAACCCGTCCAAGAAAGTAGAGAACCATGGCGTCGCCTGGGAGCGCGCCTTCGGATACGTTCAAGCCGTGCAGGTCAAGGACACGATCTATGTCTCGGGCCAGTTGAGCCACGATGGCAACGGCAATCTTGTCGCTCCGGCGGAACTCGATGAGGATAAGCGGCCTGCGGACTTCTCGCAGATGGAGAGCCAGATCCGCCAGACCTACATCAACGCAAAGACTCTGCTCGCCAGATATGGTGCGACCCTCGACGATGTCATTGAAGAGACACTGTACGTGCTTGATGTTCCTAGCGCGTTTGCGGCTGGATCCAAGGTCCGCAAGGAAATGTACGGTACGGATGTACCTCAGTGCGCCAGCAACCTAATCGGGGTTTCGGCGCTGGCTTTCCCCGAACAGATCGTCGAAATCACTTTCCGGGCAATCATCAACCGTTCCGCTGATTGATCGGGCGGCAGCTACTCCATGAAGCGCCGGAGACGATGGGCCTCAGGCGGCAAACCCGTTGAAACGGTTCACACGATGCCAAAAACACCGGCTGCCAAGGCGCCCGCACCTGCTACCATGGAACTCACCCCCGACCTCGTCGCCACGACCATCAGAATTGTCGAAGACCAGGGACCGGAACCCAATTGGAACCCGATCTCGCCCGAGCAGCTCGACGACCTCGTCAGCAGGGTTGAGGAAGAGGCTGATGACGAGGAGATATGGGTGTTCGCGTACGGATCCTTGATGTGGAATCCGGGTTTCGAGGTGGCCGCCAGCGAAGAGGCGGTCGCTTACGGCTGGCACCGTGCGTTCTCGTTGAGGATTGAGCGGCTCAGGGCCACCTCCGACGCGCCCGGTCTCATGCTCGCGCTTCGGCCAGGAGGAAGCTGTTCGGGTCTTGTCCTCAAGCTTCCGTGCACTACCAAGAGGGAGAATCTGCGTACTCTTCTGGCGCGAGAGATTCGGTATGCCGAAGTGTGCGATATGGTGCGTTGGGTTGCGGTCAAGACACCGACGGGTGTGCGGCGCGCGCTCACGTTCTGGGCGAGCGGCAGGCAATCTCCGCTCACGGAGAAGATCCCCCTCGAAGAGGCGGCAGGGTTGATCGCCCAGGCATGTGGACCTGCCGGATCTTGCGCGGAGTACCTGCATCGGACGGTTTCAGATCTGGCGGATCGCAAAATCTATGATCGAAACCTGTGGCAGCTACAGCAAATAGTCGCAGCTAGGCTTAGAGCATTCCAACAGCATGATCGAAGCTGAAAGGCGTGTGCCAGATCATGGTGACGGGCATGTGCGTGCGTCAGTCCAACATGACCATCTTTGCCGCGACCTGATCCTCGAAGAACTTGGAGAATGACGCAATCCTTGGCGGGAGGGCTTGGTAGGGCGGGTAGAACAGCGTCAGCCACAGGTTCGGCGGCGCCCATCCCTTGAAGACGTGGACAAGGCGACCGCTATTGATGTGATCGGCGATGTTGAATCCTGGAAGCAGCGCGACACCCGCGCCGTCGGCGGCCATGTCCGCCAGAACCTCTCCGCTGTTGGCGCTGAAGGCCCGACCTGCCGAAATCGTGATGCTTGACCCGCCGTCGGACAGCACCCAGTTCTCACGCCGGCTTTCGCCGCTGTACGCGAGGCAGTCATCGGGCTTCAGTTCGTTTGGGTGCTGCATGTCGGCGAATCTGCTTCCGGGAGCGGCGACCAGGATGCGCGTCACCACCCGGATCTTCCTCCAGATCGTGAACTTGTCCGAAGGCTGCGACGAGATGCGGATCGCCAGATCGTAGTCGTCGTCGACGATGTTCACCAATCCATCGGACAGCGAGATCTCGAAGCTCATCTTCGGATAGCGCTCCTTGAATCCTGAAAGGATCGGCGGGAGCACGGTCTTGCCGAACCACGTTGGCGCACTGATCCGAAGCCGTCCCTCATCGGCCTTGTGCGCGTTCATCATCTCGCACCGCGCGTCTTCGAGCGTCTTCACCGCGGGCTGGATCTGCGCGGCAAAGATCGCGCCATCGGTCGTTAAAGAAACCTGCCTCGTGGTGCGCACAAAGAGCTGTACGCCGAGTTCTGCCTCGAGCGCGGCGATGGCACGCGTTACGGCTGCGGGTGTCATGTCCAGTTCGCGGGCTACCTGCGCGAAGTTCCGCTTCTCGGCGGCAAGGAGGAAAGTTCGAAGGGCTTTGTAGTCGTTCATATCATTGTTTCAAATTTAGCAATTCAATCACAATGAATATTGCAATTCCGCGCTGTGATCAACGGGTGTACATTCATATCAACACTTGAACACCAGCGCTGATTGAAAGGCACATACATGATCCAGGACATCAGGGGACTTCACCACGTGACTTCGATGGCATCGGACGCGCGGCAGAACAATCGCTTCTTCACCGACACGCTGGGCCTGCGGCGCGTCAAGCAGACTGTCAACTTCGACGATCCGAGCGTCTACCACCTGTACTACGGTGACGAGAATGGTTCCGCAGGCACGGTGATGACCTACTTCCCATTCCCGAACATGATGCTTGGTCGTGCGGGCGTGGGTGAGGTCGGTGAGACGCAGTTCTCGGTTCCAAAGGGCTCGCTGAAGTTCTGGCAGGATCGCTTCGCGGCTCAAGGTGTCGACGGTCTGGAAACGGATACTGTCTTCGGTGCCAACCGTCTTCGCTTCATGGGCCCGGATGGCGACGGTCTTGCGCTAATCGAGACCGCCGACGACAACCGCTCGCCATGGCGGGCGGGTGGAATTCCCGACGATGCGGCCATCCGCGGTTTCGCCGGCGCTCGCTTCAGCCTGCACGATACGGCTGCGACGGAAGAGCTGCTCGGCTTCATGGGGTACCAGCGCGCCGAAAAGGACGGCGACGTGACTCGCTTCATCATTCCAAACGGAAACGGAGCGGACACGATTGATCTTGCATCCCTGCCGAAAACGCCCTTTGCGCGTCAGGGGGCGGGATCAGTTCACCACATTGCGTTTGCCGTCGACAACCGCGAGAAGCAGCTCGCTGTGCGCAAAGCGCTGATGGACACGGGCTATCAAGTCACACCCGTCATCGACCGCGACTACTTCTGGGCCATCTACTTCCGCACGCCGGGCGGTATCCTGTTCGAGGTCGCCACCAACGAGCCTGGGTTCAACCGTGACGAGGACACCGCGCATCTCGGAGAAGTTCTCAAGCTCCCGAGCCGATACGAGGACTACCGGGATCAGATCCAGGCCAACCTCGTGCCGCTGGCAGCCTGACGCGCTCTTTCGTGCCATGAGGACCTCGAGCGCCGCGAACCACTGTGATTGCGGCGCGTTCAGTGCGTCCTACTCGAACGGCCATAGCAATGGGCGATGTGGGCGTTCAGGGCAAGTGCGATATGTGCGACGAGCGACTGGTCCACCTCATACTCGCCAATCAGGGGAAGTAGTGCCGCGCCGATGTCCCGCACGGTCGGATCGTCGATGCCACGACAGACAGTCAGATCGTCGACAGGGGACTCACCCGTCTGCTCCGCAAGCTCGGCCAGATGCTTGCGTGGGAGATGGATCACGAGTGCTTCGAAATGTCCGCGGACGGCGATCGCAGCGCCATTTTCCAGGTTGACGAGACAGATGGATCCTTCGGGATAGATCCTAAGCAGAGATGGCGGTCGGTCCTGCCAGATGTCCGAATGCTCGACATCGGTTAGATAGAGCACGATGAGAAACGCCTCGTCGGCCGGGATTACGACTGCAGGATCATGCTCGGCGTAGTCGCGAACGACGTGGGCCATCGTCATCTCGGTATCGCGGAAAGGTCTCGTCACGAGAGTGCGAGCATTGCCTGCCTGGAACCATTCGCCTATCTTGTCGGCGACCGCCGATGCTTCACTCACAATGAACTCGTATGAAAAGGGCCTGAAAGTCGGATGGATGTTCCGGGCCGCTGGTTAGCAATTTTCCGTTCAATCCACCGTTGTGGCGCGCCCGGTCACATTAGGATAGAGAAGTACCTCGATCTTTCCGGGAGGTGATGGGGAAAGAAACAGCTTAGGCGAACTGGAAGGTAGCGTGTTTGCTGAGGAAATCCACCACTCCCTTGGAAAATCCCGGCAACGAATCGACCGACAGCTTCGGCTGCCCGTTCGACAAGCTCTACAGGAACCAAACAATTCGCGGCGCGGGTCTCACCGTCTTGCGCAAGGGGTCACGTGACGCCTTCCTGCAGCAGGTCTCCACGCCCGCCAGCGACCGTGGATTTGCCGTCGGTGTCTCGACGCTTCCAGGCCATACCCGCCGCATTTTCCATGAGCACCACGCGACAACGCATGTCTTCGACCACGACTCTGTCTACATCCGCAGCCTGGGAGAGGACTACAAGGCCGATCTCGCGGCTCCCTTCGATTTCCTTCTCCTCGAGATTTCTCCCGACTCGCTTGCCCTGATCGCCGATGAAGCCGATCTCCCGACAGTATCGGCGCTGAACACTATCACTGCCCATCCGGATCCCGTTCTCGCCAACCTGGCACGCGCTCTGATACCTGCGCTCGAAAACCCGGAAAAGGCCAACAGGCTGTTTGTCGATCAACTGACGGCAGCCATTGGAACACACGTCATCCAGCAATACGGCGAGCGTGCCGTCTCAAGCGGATCGAGATCGCGCAAACTCTCCCGCGCCCAGGAGAATGTCGCCAAGGCGCTCATCCTCGACAATCTTCACGGCAACGTCTCGATCGCGGAGCTCGCGGAAGCTTGCAGTCTTTCCCGCGGTTACTTCATCCACGCATTCCGCGAAACGACGGGCGTGACACCCTATCAATGGCTGCTGCGCGAGAGGATTACCCGGGCACGGACGCTGTTGCTTGAGACGGACGCCTCTCTCTCCGAAGTGGCGATTTCCTGCGGCTTCTCGGATCAGAACCACTTTACTCGCGTGTTCGCGAATGTCGTTGGCACGACGCCTGGTATCTGGCGGCGAACCGCGTGACGCGCATGGAAGCGCTTGGCGCACGCCAAGATTTGCCTGTCTTTTGTTCTACGCATCTGACTATCTGACAAGACCTTCCTCCAATGTCGCGCGAAAATCCGCCCCATCGGGTGAGCGGCGGGCGCTTCCCGTGACCGAACGGGGAAGGGCACCTAAATTAGTGGGAATTGTTGCGAAATCCGTAATTCATTCACAATCAATATTGCAATTCCGTGCGGTTATCCGATGCGTTAGGTTTCTATTCAGCAGCCAATGACAACGAGTGAGCGGAGCCACACCGATCCGCAAACACTTCAAGGATTGCAGAACGAGCGCCGTGCGCTCCGATCGACGCTGCTGCCCATTTCTGACACCGCAACAGGCGGTACAGCAACCGAAGAGGAATTGACCCATGTCCAAGCTCGAAGTCCTGACCCCCGCGAACACCCAGCTCATCTTCATCGACCAGCAGCCGCAGATGGCGTTCGGCGTCCAGTCGATTGATCGCCAGGTACTGAAGAACAATGTCGTCGGCCTCGCCAAGGCCGCCAAGATTTTCAACGTCCCCACCACGATCACCACGGTCGAGACGCAATCCTTCTCGGGCAACACCTTTCCGGAACTACTTGCCGTCTACCCGGAGAACGACATTCTCGAGCGCACCTCGATGAACTCCTGGGACGACCAGAACGTCCGTGACGCGCTGGCGAAGAACGCCGCCGAGGGCCGCAAGAAGATCGTCGTCTCCGGTCTGTGGACGGAAGTGTGCAACACAACCTTCGCACTCTCGGCCCTGCATGATGTTCCAGATTATGAGATCTACATGGTCGCGGATGCTTCCGGCGGCACGTCCTCCGACGCGCACAAATACGCGATGGACCGGATGGTTCAGGCAGGCGTGATCCCGGTCACCTGGCAGCAGGTCCTGCTCGAGTGGCAGCGCGACTGGGCTCGCAGGGAAACCTACGATGCTGTCACCACCCTCGTGAAGGAGCATTCCGGCGCATACGGGATGGGCATCGACTACGCCTACACGATGGTTCACGGCGCAGAGGAACGTGTCAAGCACGGCAAGCGCATCGGCCCGAACCCCGCCAAGTAAGGGCCTGATCAGGCCGCTCCGATAACCCCGTCGGAGCGGCCTTTCTCTAACCGTGGAGGGCATCCCGTGAAAATCTATCTTCTTTCTCTCGGTGCAGGTCTGCTTGTGGGCATCGTCTACAGCCTCCTGAACGTCCGTTCGCCGGCTCCGCCTGTCATTGCCTTGGTCGGACTTCTCGGCATTCTGGTCGGCGAGCAGATCCTCCCGCTCGCGAAGTCGCTTTGGACAAAGGAGCCAGCAGCCGTTTCATGGCTCCATCAGATCAAGCCGCACGTGTTCGGCCACCTGCCTAAGGGCGGCGATCTTATCGACCTCGCCCATCAGGCGGAGGCGAAAGCGGAGGAGCGGAGCTGATGACGACGCGTCGATCCTTTCTTGGAGGCGCGTCGAGCCTGGCGTTCTCGAACCTCTTCTCCCCCGCGAAAGCCGCCGATCCAAACCAGACCGGAGTAGACACCATGCATCCCGACCTGATCCTCCACAACGGCCGCGTGACGACCCTCGACCGGACCAATCCGAACGCCACGGCGATCGCCATCAAGGACGGCCTGTTTCTCGAAGTCGGATCCGACAGCGAGATCATGGCGATGGCTGGTGCCAGCACGAAGATCGTCGACCTCAGGGGCAAGCGCGTCCTGCCGGGTCTGATCGACAACCACACCCACGTCGTGCGCGGCGGCCTGAACTACAACATGGAACTGCGCTGGGACGGCGTTCGATCGCTCGCCGATGCGATGGACATGCTGAAGCGCCAGGTGGCGATCACGCCCGCGCCGCAATGGGTTCGCGTCGTCGGGGGGTTCACTGAACATCAGTTCGCCGAAAAGCGCCTGCCGACGATCGAGGAGATCAATGCGATCGCTCCCGATACCCCCGTCTTCCTGTTGCATCTCTACGACCGGGCACTCCTGAATGGCGCGGCCCTGCGCGCCGTCGGCTACACCCGCGATACGCCGAACCCACCCGGCGGCGAAATCACGCGCGATGCCAACGGAAACCCGACGGGCATGCTGCTCGCGAAGCCGAATGCGGGCATTCTGTACTCGACGCTCGCCAAGGGGCCGAAGCTTCCTCTGGACTACCAGGTCAACTCGACCCGTCACTTCATGCGCGAACTGAACCGCCTCGGCGTGACAGGCGTGATCGATGCGGGCGGGGGCTTCCAGAACTATCCGGACGACTACGCGGTCATCCAGAAGCTCTCCGATGAGAACCAGATGACGGTGCGTCTGGCCTACAACCTCTTCACCCAGAAGCCCAGGGAAGAGAAACAGGACTTCCTGAACTGGACGCGGTCGGTCAAATACAAGCAGGGCAACGACTACTTCCGTCACAACGGTGCCGGTGAGATGCTGGTCTTCTCGGCTGCCGACTTCGAGGATTTCCGCCAGCCCCGTCCAGAGATGGCTCCGGAAATGGAAGGCGAGCTGGAAGAGGTCGTCCACGTACTGGCGGAAAACCGCTGGCCCTGGCGTCTCCACGCCACCTATGACGAGACCATCTCCCGCGCCCTCGATGTGTTCGAGAAGGTCAACAGGGACATTCCGCTCGAAGGACTGAACTGGTTCTTCGACCATGCCGAAACCATCTCGGATCGCTCGATCGACCGCATCGCCGCACTCGGCGGCGGCATCGCCACTCAGCACCGCATGGCCTATCAGGGCGAATATTTCGTTGAGCGCTACGGCCATGGAGTGGCGGAAGCCACGCCGCCGATTAAGCGCATGCTCGACAAGGGTGTGAATGTCTCGGCAGGGACGGATGCCACCCGCGTCGCTTCGTACAATCCGTGGGTCTCGCTCTCCTGGATGGTGACCGGCAAGACAGTCGGCGGAATGCAGCTCTACCCGCGTGCAAACTGCCTCGATCGCGAGACCGCACTGCGCATGTGGACCGAAAAGGTCACATGGTTCTCGAACGAAGAAGGTAAGAAGGGCCGTATCGAGAAGGGCCAGTTTGCCGACCTCGTGGTGCCGAACAAGGACTTCTTCTCCTGCTCCGAGGACGAGATTTCGTTCCTCACCTCGGAACTGACCATGGTCGGCGGCAAGATCGTCTATGGCGCGGGCGACTTTAAGACGCTCGACGAGAACGACATCCCGCCAGCGATGCCCGACTGGTCTCCCGTACGCAAGTTCGGCGGTTACGCGGCGTGGGGCGAACCTGAAGGCGCAGGCGCTCGCTCATTGCGCCGCACGGCGATCTCCACATGCGGATGTGCCAGCAATTGCGGCGTGCATGGCCATGACCATGTTGGAGCTTGGACATCCAAGCTTCCGATCGCCGACCTCAAGGGATTCTTCGGCGCGCTCGGCTGCTCCTGCTGGGCGGTCTAAACTCAGCTTTGCGCTCGGGCGGCCACGCCGCCGCCCGAGCGACCCATCGGATAATTTCAAAAACAGCAATTAAATCGAAACGATTGCTGCAATTGTTGGTAAGATGTTAACCAGCCAATATCGCTCCATCAAACGCAGCCGCTCGAACAGATCGGCGAACGCAGGAGCAGATATGACCCACCAATCCCCTATGTCGAATCCAGTCCGGAGCAGTCTGGCACGCATCGTCGCCTCTCCGGTCATGCGAACCGTGTCGCTGCTTGCGCTCTGCGCCGCCTACATCCAGGGTCCGCTCACCAAGATCTTCGATTTCAACGGCGCACTGGCCGAAATGGACCACTTCGGTCTCCACCCAGCCGCCTTCTTCGCACTCGCCGTCATCGTGTTCGAACTGGCGGCTTCAGCCATGGTGGTCTCGGGCGTTCTGCGTTGGGCAGGCGCCCTGGCGCTGGCTGGCTTCACACTTCTCGCGACCTTCATCGCCCTCCGCTTCTGGGAGATGGCTCCCGGCATGGACCGCATGATGGCGACCAACGCGTTCTTTGAACATGTTGGCCTCGCTGGCGCATTCCTCTTCGTCGCCGCATTCGACCTCACAAAGGGAGCAGGCAAATGAGCGCGGCAAAAGCATCCGGCGGAACCTTCGCGCCACTCGCACAGCCTGTGTTTGCGGTTCTCTGGATCGCCACCGTCCTTGGCAATACCGGAAGCTTCATGCGCGACGTCGCAAGCTCCTGGCTGATGACGGATCGTTCGGCATCGCCGGCCGCGGTCGCCATGGTCCAGGCGGCCGGAACCCTGCCGATCTTCCTGCTTGCCATTCCTGCGGGCGTTCTCACAGACATCCTCGATCGCCGCAAGTTCCTGATCGCCGTCCAGCTCCTGCTGGCATCCGTCAGCATCTCGCTTATGATCCTGTCCCAGACGGGCATGCTGTCGGTCAGCGCGCTGATCGGTCTGACCTTCCTCGGCGGGATCGGTGCGGCGCTCATGGGGCCGACCTGGCAGGCCATCGTTCCGGAACTGGTGAAGCGCGAGGATGTCAAGAGCGCCGTGGCGCTGAACTCGCTCGGCATCAACATTGCCCGCTCCATCGGGCCTGCCGCGGGCGGCCTGCTTCTCGCAGCATTTGGAGCGGGGATCACTTACGGCGCCGATGTCGCAAGCTACGCCGTGGTGATCGCAGCTCTGGTCTGGTGGCCACGGGCGAAGAATGCAAACGACGCGCTGCAGGAGAACTTCTTCGGTGCCTTCCGGGCCGGGCTTCGCTACACCCGCTCGAGCAAACCGCTCCACGTCGTCCTCCTGCGCGCCGCGATCTTCTTCGCCTTCGCCAGCGCCGTGTGGGCGCTCCTTCCGCTCGTGGCCCGGCAGTTGCTGGGTGGTGATGCCAGCTTCTACGGCATCCTGCTCGGTGCAGTCGGTGCAGGCGCGATTGGTGGCGCTTTGGTCATGCCGAAGCTGCGCGAACGCCTGAGTTCCGACGGCCTGCTTCTCGGTGCCGCGCTGATCACCGCTGCCGTCATGGGTGTCCTGTCACTCGCCCCGCCGAAGATCGTTGCCATCATCGTTCTTCTGTTCCTCGGTGCGGCATGGATCACTGCTCTGACAACGCTCAACGGCGCGGCCCAGGCTGTTCTTCCGAACTGGGTGCGTGGTCGCGGCCTCGCCGTCTACCTCACCGTCTTCAATGGTGCGATGACTGCCGGGAGCCTTGGTTGGGGCGCGGTCGGCGAGGCTGTCGGCATCCAATCGACCCTGCTCATCGGAGCCGCCGGACTGCTTGTGGCCGGGTTCATCATGCACCACGTGAAGCTTCCTGCAGGCGATGCCGACATGGTGCCGTCCAATCACTGGCCTGAGCCGCTTGTTGCGGAACCCGTTGCCCATGACCGTGGTCCGGTTCTGATCCTGATCGAGTACAAGGTCGAGAAGCAGCACCGCAGCGCATTCCTGCACGCCATCGATCATCTTTCCAACGAACGCCGCCGCGATGGTGCCTATGGCTGGGGTGTCACCGAGGACTCTGCTGACCCGGAAAAGATCGTCGAATGGTTCATGGTGGAATCCTGGGCTGAACATCTTCGCCAGCACAAGCGGGTCTCCAACGCCGACGCCGACCTGCAGGGCAGGGTGCTGGCCTACCATGTCGGTCCCGAGAAACCTGTTGTCCGTCACTTCCTGACGATCAATCGGCCTGGTGCCGCATGATGAAGACTTGGGCAGGGTGGCGGCTTCGGCCGCCCAGCCCATTATGCCGCCACGCGCAATGAACTCGAAACAATTGATGCAATTGTTGAAGCTGGCATCTGGCGTCAAAGCTGGAGCGACGTCGCGGCACCTAACAGAAATAGAGGTCAAGAAATGAAGTTTCCCTCCCTTCCTACCCTTCGGGTGATAACATTCCCCTTCGGCTTTCTCACTGGCAATTGTTCTTTTACCGCTCGATACTCGCTAGCACTTGCACGGCGCAGTTGGGGATCAAAGCCGCACGATGCTTTCGGAAATCAACCTGCAAGGTGACGTCGCCGACGCATGCGACGAGGCTGCGCCCCTCCAACAACAGGCGCCCGGCGATCTGCTCCGGAGACCAGCGTGCCTCCAACTGGCTGATGATCTCCGTGCGTAAATTCGGGTGCCGCCGCAGCTTTCTCAGCCGGTGTCCCCGGTCCTTAGAGATATCGTGAGCTACCGTGCTGTAGTAGCCGTCGTAGTCCGGCAGTTCACGATGGCGAAACGTGTTGCGCTTGATCTCGGGGTAAATCGTCGAACGATGGCGGCCAAGCTGACGGGCCATTTCGTTGACAGGCACTTTTGCCGCCACCAGCTGATGTAGGCGTCGTTGGTCGGCGAGAGCAAGCTGCGTATAGGGGCCAGAATGGCGAAAATACTGAAGCTGGCGACAGCGTGAAGGCGTCTATCAGCGAGAGACAAGCGACTGGCAACGTCGCCGATCTGTGGCAGATTTTCTGTATATGGCCGGTGCGCTCTGCATTTGATGGGGTTGTCGAAGACGGCCTCAACGGCTTAGTCGGTTCTTTGGTGCGCAACGCCACCATTGAGACGGATATTCCGGAAAGCCCTCTGGAGATTCACAAGGAACTGGTTACGGCCTTTTGTTCGAAATACGCTTCGCGACACAAGGTCCGCAATCGGCCTCGGCCGGTTGCACCGCTGTTTACTTCCCACAATGTAGATGATCCATTTGATACAGCGTGCGTACAAATGTCTGATCATAAGGAGGAAGGATATGGTAATCAAGGCACTTATCACACTCGCAGCTATCGCTATTGTTGGGGTGAACATCGCTCACTCACAAGAAAAACCGACAGTTGTCCTAGTACACGGTGCCTTCGCGGATTCGTCAAGCTGGAGTAAGGTGATCGCGAAGCTGGAGCAAGATGGATATCCAGTTGCTGCTGCATCTAATCCGCTGAGGAGTGTCACAGGTGACGGTGCGTACGTTCGCAAGATCGTCGACTCTTTGCCGGGAGACGTCATTCTTGTCGGACATTCTTACGGGGGTTCTGTCATCAATGAAGTAGCTGCGGGCAATGCAAAGGTGAGGTCTCTTGTCTTTGTCGCTGCTTTCGCACCAGATAAAGGCGCGACTGCTCTTCGTTAACTAATCGATTTCCTGGTAGCACGTTTTTGCCGCCCACTCTAGCCGCGCCTATCAAACTCGATGGTAAGACAAGCGATTTTTACATCAAGCAAGACGCTCAACAGTTTGCTGCCGATGTGCCAAAAGCCGGCGCTGCCGTTATGGCGCAGCGCAACGGCCTGTGACAGACGTCGCTGTGTCAGAGGCATCTACAGTTGCGAGCTGGAAAAATATTCCTTCCAGGTTCATTTACGGAGACGCCGACAAGAACATTCCGGCCGAAGCGCATGCTTGGATGGCGAAGAGGGCCGGATCCAAAGAGGCCGTAGTCATAAAGGGCGGTTCGCATGTGATTATGATATCGCACCCAGACACGGTCGTAGAGATCATCGAAAAGTCCGAATAGCCGAACCGATTATTTCTAACCGGCGAGGGCGGGAAGTTCACACAAAAAGCGATTAGGCTTCCTCGCTGGGACAATGGCGGCCTCACCGCAAAGGGAATCTCGATATGTCAAATTCAAAAGTATTCCTAGCAGCTACCGTGGTGTGGACATCGTGGTCTTTTGCAGGTGAGCACCACCATAAAAGGGAGCCCACTACCCAGGACTCAGTGGCGGTCAACGGTTGGCTCGATGAAACGAATGCTGCGATGGAAAAGATGATGGCGCAGATGGCCGTGCGTCATACGGGCGATGTGGATCGTGACTTCGTCGCAATGATGGCACCACATCATCAAGGCGCAATAGATATGGCTTTAGTGTATCTGCGGTTCGGGAAGAATGAACCGCTGAGGCGGTTAGCTCAAGAAATCATAGTTACTCAGGGACAAGAGATTGTCTCGATGAAGAGGGCGGTTGGAGACGTGCCGCCACCGGCTGCCCCGCTCGGAGCGAGGTGATTGAGTACGTTTCGCCATGAGCATTTTACCAGCTTGTGTGCAACTTTGGAAGCGACAGGGAGGTTTTTATGTGCATGAAGTCAACCATCATCGTATTCGCCGCGCTTACTCCAATTTGCTGTTGGGCCGGGCAAGTCCCATTTGCAGCTTCCGACCCTGACATTGCGGTCAGCAGTCGTGATCGGGCTTACGCTGCTGAACAATTTTCTAACACGGTATCGGTAGTTGACCCTTCTGCTAACAAGCTTCTTGGAGTGATCAAGCTGGGCGATCCGCAGCCCGGTAATCTTAGTCCGCTTTACAAAGGCCAAGTCCTGGTCCACGGGATGGGTTTCTCGCCTGATAAGAAGACCTTGGCCGTTGTCTCTATTGGCTCGAACTCCGTATCGTTCATCGACACCGCTACCAACGCGGTGAAGCACACAACTTACGTCGGTCGGTCTCCACATGAGGCATTCTTCACGCCTAACGGCGAAGAAGTCTGGGTGACCGTTCGAGGCGAGGATTATGTGTCCGTTATCGACGTCGCGAGTTTTAAAGAAAGGACACGCATCAAGGTGCCGCCGGGTCCCGGGATGCAGATATTCTCGCCGGACGGCAAGTACGGCTACATCTGTTCGTCTTTCAATCCCGAGACCGTTATAGTGACCGTTGCCAATTATCAAATCGTGGGACGCGTCAAGCAGGCAAGTCCGTTCTGCCCAAACATAGCTGCATCGCCAGATGGAAAGCAGGTCTGGTTTACTTTGAAGGATATTGGAAAGACCCAGGTGTTCAACGCGCAGCCACCTTTCAATTTGATCGAGACAATTGATACGGGGCCCATTACCAATCATGTCAACATTGTCGTGAATAAAAATGGCACATTCGCCTATGTCACGGTTGGAGGTGCCAACGAGGTGAAAGTATACCGCACTGACAATTTTGAGCTGGTAGCAACCATTCCGGTTGGCTTCCTACCCCACGGCATCTGGCCGTCTGGTGACGGAAGTCGCGTCTACGTTGGTCTGGAAAACGCAGATCAGTTCGCTGTGATAGACACCGCTGACAACAAGGTCATCGCGAACATCCCAATAGGACAAGCGCCTCAGGCTGTAATATACGTGCCAAACGCAGTCCCAGTCGGAAATGGGACGCAGAATCTGACAGCCCTTGGCAAAGCCGGCGAGGCTGCGCATCTAGAGCTTGTCTCAGTCGACGTAGGAAATAAAGCCAAAACAAGCGTCAGCCTTTTTGACCAGGGCCTTACTCAAGTCCTGCAGGCATCCGTGACCGGGCTTGACCCAAAGACACCCTACATTCTGGCGCTTTCTTCGGACCCTAACGGCGGAGGAACATTGCAGGCCTTAGCATCTTTTACGACAAATCCCGCAGGCGCGGCTATCGTCAATGCTGTTGGGCCCATCCGTCAGATCGTGGAACCTGACCTTGAGGACGAGAAACGCTTCCTGGTGATTGCGGCCTCAATTGATGGCCGCGCCGGACGCGTCCTGCAAGTCCAAGTGTCTGCCAAGTAGACAATTGAGGGTGTTCGACTCGATCGCCTTTCCTTTACCTAGCGTTGGATCAGCGCGTTAGAAAAGCACAACTCTTATCGGGAATCGTCTAATGATGAGGATCATTCGTGCGTCCGCCGCTGGACTCGGTGCCCCACCGCCCGTGGTCGGCTCCCCATATTCACCTGAACACCCCACGATTAGGCGCTTGGCGTACGTAATCGTGAGCTTGTTGATCGCAATGATGGCAAACCTTGGCAATAGCATTCTACTGATCAAAAGTGGAGTGCGCTGTTTGAGGGCATGGAACCCTTTGCGCAAAAGGGCCATGCCTTTTGGTCCCAGCTTCGCAAGTGTTCTGCCAACAGCATTCCGCGGCCGGCAGCCGTTTGCCCCAGCATATCGAGCCTTCGAGCTGTTGGACCGATAGGCGAAAAGCCTGTAATCACCTGACCGCAACCCAGCGCTTTTGCAGTTCGAAACCCGTCCTCTTCCGGTGACCCCAGAACAGCGGCCTGCGGCCACGTGTTTGCTGCCCGTCTCAGCGCATCGTTCAGCGCCATACGATCCCGTTCATGTTCAGCTGTTAAAACCGCAATCGCCTTGATCGCAATTTCATGCATTTCAGGCAGTGTTTCGAGCGAGAGATCCTCGATGGTTATCAGCACCATGGCCGCTTGCGCTTTATCCGAGCGCGTAAAATCTCGAACCGGAGGGGGTGGTGGCACGATGATGCCGTCAGCTGGAATGACTGCCTTCCGCGCGATACCCTCGGGAGATAACCGGCCGTTGGTCATAGCGCGGATGCGGTCAGCATCGGCAAGATGGGCCTTGCCTTTCGTGTGCAGTCCCGCGACCCAGCGCCAGGACAAGGTGATGGACGCCGGGTTAACATCGACAAGATGGCTGAACATGAAGGCGGCGCCCAGCTCCCAGGGTAGACCAAGCGTAAACGTCCAGATCAAGGCGAATTGCATCCTGGCCCAGTTGTGAAGATAACCGATGTCTCTCAGTTCCACGACCCAGGCATCGAAGCAGTCAATTCCGCTGAGGCCCTCGCAGGCGGCGTCATGCATCTGGCACATACCATAATCATGATCGAGCGTGCGCTCTGTCCAGCTCATTCATGTAGCCCGTCCACACCGCCGGCCGCTGCTCCAGCCAGCCCTTCCAGTATGTCCGCCAGAAAATCTCACTGATGAATTTTTCAGCTTGGACGATCCCGTGCCGCGCCACGACTGCCGCGATCACCTCGGCTTCACAGACGACCCGACGCCGCAGTGCTGCCAACAGCCGCGAAACATGCACATGCTGCCCGGTGCCCCGATCGAAGTTCCGCAACCGAGCGTATTGCGAGCCCGCTGCAGGCAGGAATTCCTCCAGCCGTTGCAGCGCGTGATCGCGGCTTACGAAACTCTGTTTGCTCAGGTGGCGTTTCTTTCAAGGTTAGCATGTTTGTCTCAGATTTCGAACTAGAGCTGTTACGCTGCCGGGCGGGGCGCGGTTCAACCCTCAGGTGATTTGCGGCTAACACTCGCTTACCCCGGTACAGGAAGACAAACTCCTCAAATTTTGGCCGCTTTCGAACGCCGGCAGCGATCCGAACAGAACTTCACATCGCCCCAGTTCTTTGCCCACTTTCGTCGCCAAGCGAAAGGCAACCCACAGGCGTAACAGATTTTTCTCCGCAGATCGGATTTTTTGACCATCTTCGTCACGTGGTGCCAGCCCTTCCTGTGCGCTTTCGGGAGAAATTAAACACGCTCTCGATTATCCAGCTTTTTTAGAAAAGCTGCAGCGCTCTGGCGGTAGGTGTGCCTTTTGTCCTCATCCATTCGCCGCCATGTGGACAAGACCTGTGAGAGGCGATGGTTCTTAGACAATCCCGCCGCATTACGATCCATGAAGTCCCAATAGAGCGAGTTGAAAGGACAGGCATCATCGCCGATCTTTTTGGCGACCTTGTATCGGCAGCCATTGCAGTAATCAGACATCCGGGAAATGTAGGCGCCACTGGCCGCATATGGCTTGGACGCCATGAAGCCGCCATCGGCGAATTGGCTCATGCCGATGACGTTGGGTAACTCAACCCATTCGAAGGCGTCCGCATAGACCGAGAGATACCATTGATGCACTTCAAACGGATTGAGCCCCGCGAGCATCGAGAAATTGCCGACCACCATCAGGCGCTGGATATGATGGGCGTAGGCGTGGGTGATCGTCTTTGTGATCACATCCGAAACACAGGCCATGTCGGTATCGCCGGTCCAAAAAAACTCGGGAAGCGGTCTGTGCGCCTCGAAGACGTTGCTCTTTTCGTATCCCGGCATCTTCAACCAGTAGATACCACGGATAAACTCGCGCCATCCGATGATTTGCCGAATAAAACCTTCCACGGCGTTGAGTGGAGCGTCGCCCTCGATGTAGGCTCGTTCCGCCTGACGGCAAAGATTCAAAGGATCGAGCAGACCGATATTGATGTAAAACGATAAGAGCGCGTGATTGAGAAAGGGATCCTCACTCAGCATCGCATCCTGTGACTCACCGAAATTCGGCAGGAACTCTTTCATAAAAGTCCGCGCCGCCCCTTCGGCGTCGGCGCGCGTTACCGCAAATGAAAAATTTGCGGTCGACCCCATATTTTTCGGAAATGTCCGTTCGACAAGCCCAAGCACCTCCGTGGTCGTCTTATCGGGACGGTAGAGTGGATGCCGCGGCCGAAGAAGATCGGGCTTCGCCGGCTTGCGGTTTTCAGCGTCGAAGTTCCATCGGCCGCCTTCCGGGTCGGTTCCGCTCATTAGGAGTCGGGTCCGGCGCCGCATATCCCGGTAGAAATATTCCATCGTCAGGGATCGGCGGTCCCGTGCCCAATCTTGAAATTCGGCTTTCGAACAGAGGTAACGGCCATCTGTTCGTATTTCGACCGAGACACCGATGGTTTCGTGCCATTTTCCCATTTCCTCAAGGACTCGCCACTCGGAGGCCTCGGTGATGACAATACGTCGCGGTCGTAAAGTCTCAACAGCTCGTTTGAGTTCACCGGTGAAGGAACCGGAATTGTCGGGATCGTCGAGCTTTGTGTAACGGACATAGAAGCCTCGATCCTGGAGTTCTGCTGCGAAGTGGCGCATCGCAGAGAAAATCAGCGCGATTTTCAGTTTATGGTGATGGACATATGAGGCCTCCTCCATGACCTCGCACATAACGATGACGTCGTGCTTCGGGTCAGCATCATCGAAGCTGGACAGCGAGAGCGATAGCTGATCGCCAAGCACAAAGATCAGGTTGCGAGCACGTTTCAACGAAGCCTCTTGCAAGGTCTAATCAGGTTCTGGTCACCAGCGAAGAATTTGCGATGTCTGATGCCAAACGATTGAGCTCCCGTCATATGCGAAGAAGCCGCCGGTATTTGCGGGCTCTAGCGCGTCAAGCGCCTGAAGAACGGATCGCGCGGCGTCGTCTTGCTCCGACCTTTCGTGACCGGAGGAAAATCCATCCGACAGGGATGTGGCAACACTGCCTGGATGCATTGCGACGACCACCGATGCGGGATTTGCCCTGGACACTTCGATCCCGGCAGTGTGGACGATCTGGTTCAGCGCGGCCTTGGAGGATCGATAAGAAATCCAGCCGCCGAGCTGATTGTCGCCGATCGACCCGACGCGCGCCGACAGGAATGCGAAGATCACCCGTTTCTTCCTGGCGAGCAACGGAACGAAGTACTTCAGTAACAATGCCGGTCCAATGGCATTGACGGCAAACTGGTTCATCATGGCGGTTTTGCGAAATCTGTCCGATCGACTTCTCCGGCTCGGCATCATCTATGGTGAGAGCTCCCGTCGCGCACACAATCAAATCGAACGACGTTGATTGAAACCGATCGGCTGCGCGATGGACGGATTCTTCGTCAGTGATGTCAAGCTGATCATCACGGCGCAAAAGCTGAACCGTGTTTGAACAATTGGGATCGGCTTCCAAGCAATTGGCGATCGCATGGCCGATGCCGCCACTGGACCCGAGGGCCGAGTATCCGGGGTCTAACGATGTCACCAGCTTCCCCGCCATTGAACGTACTCCCTGCAAATCGGATGGTTCCAGCTCGGACAATCAGCCGCACACCAGCATCATGAAGCGCGACTGATCCTGCGCAGAGCCTTCAAACTGGCCCATGAATGTCGTAGTTATGGTTTTGGCACCCTGCTTTTGAATGCCGCGCATCGCCATGCACATGTGCTCCGCTTCAATCATGACGGCCACGCCTTTTGGTCGAAGGCTCTCGTCGAGGGCTTTTGCAATCTGCGACGTCATTGTTTCCTGCGTCTGCAGCCGACGGGCATAAAGGTCCACGACTCGTGCCATTTTTGAAAGTCCAAGGACGCCGCCATCAGGGAAATACGCGATATGGGCAACACCATGAAACGGCACCATGTGATGCTCGCAATGCGAATGGAATGTGATGTCCTTGACGACCACCATGTCGCCGTAACCGGCGACATCGGAAAAGATCCTCGCCAAAACGTCTTCCGGCGCTGTGTCATAGCCGGCGAAAAGTTCCCGATAAGCTTTGGCGACACGCGCCGGGGTATCGAGGAGACCTTCACGGGACGGGTCGTCGCCAGACCAGCGGATCAAGGTCCGCACGGCGGCCTCGGCTTCCTCCTGAGTTGGTATTTCCGCGGCCGCTAGAAAGTCGGTATCGTTGGCGGTTGCGTCCATTAGAAATGTCCTTCGCTATGACAACCCAGATGGTACGACGCCACCCATCGGTCGGATCAAATTTCCAGCGCATTAGGTTCCAACTTTTTGATCTGTTTCGCGATTGCCTCGTAAGCATGCAGTTACCGTGGAGCAGAGAGATGGCGCGAACAATCGTGATAGTTGGCAACGGTTCATTTTCGCGCGGTGAAGCGCGTGCAATTGACGGCAGTGATCTTGTCGTTCGCTTCAATGGCTGTCGCTCGGTCGGCGAGGGCGGCCGTCGAACGGATATCGTCGCGGTCTGCAATACTGGCCGTCCTGCTGCCGCAATGATTGGAAATGGGGAGTGGCGCAACAGCCCGGCCGAGAAAAGTGCTGCGGAGATCTGGTGTGTTCGCGAGACTTCAAGGTTTGCCGAACTCAAGCCGGTCTTCGCGATACAATATCCCGAGCTCAACGATTTTTGTGACGATTATACTGAGAGCTTTGCAAGCTTCGCCACTAACACCGGCGAAAGCTTTGCGGTGATTCCACGCCGATATCATGATCTCTTGGATTTGGAGCTGCGAGGGCTCATGCCGGGCGCGTACATTGTGCCGAGCTCTGGGTTAATCACTATAGCCTAAGTGATCGGCGAGGTTGCAGCGTCTGGCGATCAGGTTTTACTCGCTGGCTTCTCGCATCAGGGATGGGATGGGCATCCGTTCGACGCCGAGCGCGGCTTCGTCGATCGGCTGATCGCGCAAGGGCAATTGCGAAGGCTGTGAAGCCTGACGTCTGCGGAGCGAACCGGCAGCAAATACGGTGACGCGAGGCAGCAGCAGAAATGGGAGGCGTAACTCGAATGGCGGAACGGCTGCGAGTTGGGGTTATAGGGGCGGGTATTGCGGGGCTGACTATTGTTAGGTCACTGCAGAAAATTGCAGACGTGATCGTCTTCGAAAAAAGCAGAGGCGTCGGCGGTCGGATGGCGACACGCAGGATTGACGACGTCTCGTTCGATCACGGCGCACAATATTTCACAGTACGGGATCAGGATTTTCGCAGGGAAATAGAGCAGGCTTGCGGGGTGGGTTTGGTCAAGCCTTGGACAGGCGATGTGGTGTCGTTGACCGCAGGTGGTCCGGCGCGACACGTGGTTCCAAGCACGACAAGGTATGTCGCCGTTCCCTCTATGACCGCCTTGACGAAAGCGATGGCGAAGGGCCTCGATATCCGTCTTGACTGCCGGGTGGCAGAGATCGGCGGAGAGCCTGGTCGCTGGCTTATACACTCCGGCGAACTTGTGGAGGGGCCGTTCGACTGGATCGTTGCGACTGCGCGGGCGCCACAAAGTGCGGCGCTCTTGCCCGCCAGCTTTTCCCACCATGAAACCTTGCGGGTTTCACGCTGATGATAAAGCGAAATTCTCACCCTCCCGAGCTCTTCGCCGCCGCTCGTGTATCGGATCCAGTTATTGGATGGATAGCCTACAACCACTCAAAACCGGCTCGTCCAGAGCCCGCTTCTCTTGTTGTTAATTCCAATGGCGTTTGGGCCGATGTCAACGTCGATATGCCTCTTGATGCCGTTCGATGGGCCGGGCCTATAGGTTGAGTAGCCCGCGACGCAGCCGTAGGTCAGATACATGGGTCTTCTGGCGGCCTCCAGCCAGGTGCCGCGGTAATGGTCTGGTTCGACCTTCACGCCATCGGGTTCGGCCTGTGCGAGGCACGTTGCCGACGCAATGACGGCAAGCGCGAGCATGAACGGCCGTACGCTACTGAGATGATTTTTCATTGAGACCTCCCTGGATCGTTAATTTGCACTTCAGTTTCTGATGTCTCTTTATCGGCGCCAAAGCCCCGCGTATCGTAGCCCGATAAAGGTCATCAGGCTCGCGACAGCGAACGGAAGGAACAGAGCGAAATCGTTTGCCTGGGCAATTCCCGTTTTTCTTGCTGGAGCGGCATCCCTGCTGAAGCCTCCGATATAAACGGCAACTGGGCGCGCGCAGGCGGAAATGCGCGTGTGCGTATTGCGTCGTGCGGCGCTGATATCTGCGCGGTCAACACTTGGATAAAGCCCGGCACGCCGAAGGAGAAGGTAGGTGGCAAACTGGTTATGTCCATCACGGAAGACAGCGAGGGCAGCTACCCGGGTACCGCTTTCGACCCGCAACGCGACCTGATCTACAAGCTTACAGTCAAAGTCGATGGCGATAGGATGACCACGAAAGGCTGTGTCATCGCCGGTTTGATCTGCAAGGGCGTGGAATGGACGCGCATAAACTGAGCTCGAAAAATCCATCTGGGAGCCCCGTATGAAAACTTACCTGACCGCCTACACCGCAACGCTGATCGCCTTCGTCGCAATCGATTTTGTCTGGCTGAGCACCATGGCCGACCGTCTCTATCGACCGACGTTGGGCGAGATGCTTGCGCCGCAGTTCCGATTGGCGCCGGCAGTGGCTTTCTACCTGGTCTACGCCGCTGGGCTGACCTCCTCGCTGTCAGGACAGGGTACATCTCAGGATCGATAGCGACAGCAATCATCTACGGCGCTGCCGTCGGTTTCATGGCTTATGCCACCTATGACCTGACCAACCAGTCCACCCTGAGAAACTGGTCGACTGGCTTGACGGTCGCCGACCTTATCTGGGAAATGGTCTTGTCGGCGGCAGCATCAGGCGTTGGGTTTTGGGTCACGCAGCGGAAATTTGGCACTGTGGCGCGCCTTTGATGCTCGCACGCGACGTCGGCGCCGGGGTTATCCAAGCCCAAGCAGATAGTTCGAGGCAAATTTCTGAATTCATTTTTTGATCCAGCAGCGCGCTGATGCGTAGGTTACGCCATGAATATACAGATGCCGCTTCGAACCGGAGTACTTCGAGCCACATGCGCCGACGCGAAAGTGTGGCCGACGTCGTCGGGCGGGGCGCGAAAGGTCGGTAAATTGGAGGAAGAAACCGTTAGCTTAGATGCAGAACGGATCAGGGTGTTGATGGCCGCGGTGGTAGATTCGCGCGATATCGGCGCGTTCGAACTCCTCTATAGGCACTTTTATCCGCGCGTGCGCTCTTACATGGTGAAAATGACGAGAGGAAACCGGATACTGGCAGAGGAGTTGGCGCAGGAGACGATGATGCGCGTCTGGCACAAGGCTGCGCTTTTCGACCCGTCTAGGGCGCAGGCGTCGACCTGGATATTCACGATCGCCAGAAATCAGATGATAGACTCTGTTCGCAGAGCTATAAAGCCTGATTTCGATCCAAACGATCCGGCGTTCGTCCCGGATGAGTTTGAGGCCGCTGACGTGCTAATCGAGCGTCAGCAAAGCGCTGCAGCGCTACGCCGCGCAATGACAAATTTGAAGGGGAGATATGCCGAAGTGCTGCGCATGTCGTTTTTCGAAGGGCTCACCCATTCGACGATCGCAGAAAAACTAAACCTCCCAATTGGAACGGTGAAATCAAGGATACGACTTGCATGCGAGAAACTTCGTACAGCGCTTCAGGACGAAGCCAAATGATAAAACATCATCTGGACGGCGACATGCTCCAGCAATATGCGGCCGGGACCCTGGCTGAAGGCTGGAGCGTTGCTGTGGCGACCCATCTTGCCTTGTGCCCGGCATGCAGATCGGAGCTGTCGACCTTCGAAAGCGTTGGGGGGTATTTTATCGACAGTGAATCCGCTGATGATGCCGATGTCTCGCAAAGCTGGCAAAGTCTAAAAGCAAAAATCGATGCAGGCCAGATCGACAAGGTTGTGCCAATCAAAAATCGTTTCGCTTCGGATCGGACATATCCGGAACCTTTGAGGACCTATATCGACGCAGCGGGCGGTCTAAGGTGGCGCCAGCTCGGGCGCGGCGCTGCCCAAATGATGATACCGACCGGCGACGAGACAACGACAGTGCGACTGCTCAAGATTGCTGCCGGTCAGCCGGTCCCGGAGCATTCTCACCGGGGCGTGGAATTGACGCTGGTGCTTGACGGGAGCTTCAGCGACGAGGTTTCGACATTTGCGCGAGGCGATGTCGAGATGGCCGACGACAGCTTGATGCATCAGCCTAAGGCTGATGCTGGCAAAGATTGTATATGTCTTGCCGTGACCGAGGCGCCGCTACGCTTCAAGAGCAGGTTTTTGCGGTTGATACAGCCAATCCTCGGGATTTGACGGTCAGTATCATCGATCCAACAATCGCAGACCTGCTCACAGCCTCTTGTGCAGATCACTTTGCACGATCTTTCTTCGTTTTTGAACCGGAGCGGCGGTTATTCGTAGAACCTCTACCGAGCCAAGAGGCCGGCATTGAGAGGAGAAGATTATGAAGAAATTTCTGGTAGTTTCGGCAGTCGCGTTGGCCAGCATGATGACCGGCTGCTTGGCTGCATATGCCGCCAACCCTAAGGTCGGTGGAGCGGCGATGTTCGAGGACAAGAACATCGTCGAAAACGCCGCGAATTCGAAGGATCACACGACGCTCGTCGCTGCCGTCAAGGCTGCGGGCCTGGTTTCCACACTTGAAGGGAAAGGGCCGCTTACCGTGTTCGCTCCGACCAACGAAGCCTTTGAGGCGCTTCCGAAAGGAACCGTCGAGACTCTACTCAAGCCCGAAAACAAAGAAAAGCTCACCAAAATTCTGACTTGCCACGTGGTTGCCGCTGATGCGCTGGCCAGCACCGTCGCCAAGATGATCAAGGATGATGGCGGCGAACATGACATCAAGACGGTCGGCGGCTGTGTTTTGAAGGCTAAAGAGAACATGGGCAAGATCACGCTCACTGACGAGGCAGGAGGAACGGCGACGGTGACGATAGCTGACGTCAAGCAGTCGAACGGCGTGATCCACGTGATCGATAAAGTTCTGCGATACTCTCGGCGCGGCACTTTATATGTTCACGTTTGACTGAAGTCAGCATCCGCATCCGGCCGGTTCGAACGCCAACCGAGTTTAGTGCACAGGTCTTCACCAGCGGAGACGCCACTGCGTGCACTCTCGAAGGGTCCTTTCAGTATCGTAGTTACTCCGCGGAAGACAACGATTACCGTCTTTGATACCGGATCGTAAAACACTGTCATGCCGTCTTCGTAGTCCATTGATAAATTCCTCCAATAAAGGGCCGGCGGAGGCCGGCCCTTGCGGATCCGATGCCGATCCGCGTCAGCTCCTGGGGTGTGGAGCCGGTTCCATCGCTTTAGGGCTCTGCATGGAACGGACTTATTACGGAGTGCTCGAACCGCGGATCAAAACAAAATCAACTGTGTTTATGTTGTAGTCATCAGCGCGGCTGGCCACGGGTCAACAGTCGCTGCAAAGTCCGCCGGTGCAATCTCAGCAACCTCGCTGTCATGGATATGTTGTACCCGTTTTCAGCCAATACCCTGTTGATATGTTCCCATCGAACCTGTTCGGCAGGCGTTAGACAAGGGCCGCCACTTTGCTCTTCAGGCTGGCTTAGTCCGAGTATCTCCAAAATCTCGTCTGCGTCGGCGGGCTTGCTCAAGAACTCGGTCGCACCGAGTTTCACCGCCGAAACAACAGCGCTGACGTGGCCATAGCCAGTAAGGACTAGCGACTTGATGTTGGGCGAAACTTCCCTACAAAGCTTCACGAGTTCAAGACCGTTCTCGTCGCCGATGCGTAGATCAGTTATAAGTATATCAAGGTGGCCGAGCCTGATAACAGAGCCCGCGTTCTCAATCGTCGTGCAGATTTCGACATTCAGACCGCGATCTTCTAGGGCCTTGCCAAGTCGATGCGCGAAAGCGTTGTCGTCGTCTACCAAGAGCACGTTCAAGCGTTCCGTAGACTCACCATCTACTACATCGGGCTGGTCGGGTGTTCCTTCCATTGCCTCCTCCTAGGGACCCCTTGGGACTGCAGCGAACAAAGCTAGCCCCTTATCTACGGTGATTTTCTTGTTCAGATCAGATCTATATGCCTTGCGGAACTTCGTCAGGTTGCTCGCGGTCTTGCAGACCGCTCGTGAAGCCCTTGGGTCGGAGGGATCGGCGACCGTCAGGACGAGTGTCCAGTGCTGCGGCGCCTTGGAGACGCGCGCCCTTCTACGACAAGGCGACAGATCGTAAATTCAAACGGCGCACTGGAGAGTATAAACATGGCACTCAAGCGGATGGACAATATAGGAATCGTCGTAGAGAATCTCGAAGCGACGATTGATTTCTTTCACGATCTTGGTCTCGAACTCGAGGGGCGGGCCACGGTCGAAGGAGAGTGGGCTGGACGTATCACCGGATTGGGCGATCAGCGTATCGAGATCGCTATGATGCGCACGCCGGATGGTCATAGCCGGCTGGAGCTTTCCCGCTTCTTAAACCCATCGGTCGTCGAAGATCACCGCAACGCCCCAGTGAATGGCTTCGGCTACCTGCGCTCTATGTTTGTCGTGGATGATATTGATGACACGTGTCGCTTGCTAGGTAAAAGTCGAATTAACTGCAACTGCGAAGACGCCATAGATCGGCATGTGTGGGTCATGATCTCTTCGATAGCGCCGCTGAAGCGCACTTCCGTTCGACGACATCATCGAGATCTGGAATGATTGCGCCGAGCACCCTGAAACGCCACGGCTCATGTCTTCGGGAGATAGGGCGGGCCGTCCCTTGGCCTGTGGGGTATTGGCGCAGATGATGTCGATGTTAAGCTCATAAAGGGCTCGGCCGAACTGCGTCAGGCCGCTCGTCCGGTCTTTCTCCGAAGCATGGACTGGGCGGAAGACACCGTGCTTGTCGCTGTAGAATGCCAGAGGCTTGCCCCACTGCTGCAAATAGGCCTTCGTCGCATGGAAGTAGTCGAAGGTGTTCTCCGATCCGGCAAACCGCAGATGCAAGAGCTTGCCGGTGGCGTCATCGATGTAGACGAGCAGGGCGCATTTGGGACCGCGGTTCTCGAACCACCAGTGATGCGAGCCGTCGATCTGGACGAGTTCGCCGAGACAATCCCGCCGGCCACGCGGCTGAAAAACCCGCTTCTTGCGTTCGCGCCGCGAGATCCAGATGCTGGCCTCGGTCATCCATTGACGTAACGTCTCCTTGGCCACCGAGATGTGATGCAGTTCGATCAGCTTCTCGCGGGCCAGCGTCGGGCCGAAATCCAGATAGCGTTCGCGGATCAGATCCAGCGCCGCATTGCGAAACTCCTCGCTGTGGCGCCGATTGCTCGGTCGTGATCGCTTCTTCGAAACTAGGCCGGTCGCGCCGGAGCGGTCATAGGCCTGCAGCAGCCGGTGCACCTGACTTCGGCTGAGGCCGAGCAGCTCGGCGGCCTGAACGACGCTCAGGCGCTGATCACGGATCTTCTGAATAACTTCGAGGCGATGCAATTCTTTCTGCGACATGGTGATCATAAAGGACATGACGACTCCGACCGCTCATGGTCTCGACCAGACTGGAGGTCGTCATCCTTGCTCCCAACGTTGGCATTGACCAGCACGTCGAGAGGCGAGACTGTCGCATCTCTAACTGGCCCAACTGTCGCATTACTAAATAGCCCCTACAAACATTGTGGCGGCCAGGTTGAAATGTCCGCCGATTTGCAAAGTAGAAATGTCACCTTGGGCGGGTCTTCAGCCATTTAGAAATGCGACACTCACCATGTCCACTTGCACTGAGGCAAGCCCCCGACCGGACCGGCTGGGCCAGGTTGCAAGGGAAGGGAGGGGGCGGGTGGGACACACCCCTTCGGCTTTAGCTTTGAGACGATCCAATCGACCCGTCACTCGGCAGCTTGCTGCCGCAACAGAGCCTTCTCACGTCGCGCAATCACCGCCGGATCGTTCATGTAATCCGTGCGCCTTCCGGGCTTGCGACCCCTCGGCTTATAGCCATTTTTGTCACTGTTGCTCTTCACGACCGGCTGTTCCTGCTGGTCCTGACGCTCCTTGATATAGGCTAGGAGTTCACCCAGCCGCTTGTTCTCGGTAATCGCCGCATGCGTCACCCGCTGATCCTTGTCGAACACCGAGTAGGGCAGGCAATAGCCTTTCCAACGCACATCCAGCCGACCGTCCGCATAGGCATAGGTCTCGACATAGCGACCGACCAAACCACGCGTCACCTCTGTCTCCTCCAGCATGATCCGCTTGCGCTCGAACGAGAACGTCAGCTGCGATCCGACATAGCGCTGCTCACGCTTGCAGAGGATCTCCGTCAACCGATCAGGCGCCAGATTCATCGGCCGGTGCAGGTCGTCTGGGCGGGCAGGGATGATCGCAAATCGCGTATTGTAGTCCTCCACGAAGTCCGGCAAGAACGCATTGCCTGCCTCCATGGTATCAATGCCAGAAAGCCGCAGCTCCTTGACCAGGCGGTCCTGCAGCGTCCGGTTCATCCGCTCGACACGGCCCTTGGCCTGACTCGAATTTGCGCAAAGAATCTCAATATTTAGCTCGCAAAGCGCACGCCCGAACTGGGTCATGCCCTGGCCACCCTTGGCATCCTTCTTCGCCACCCGGAACACCGAATGCTTGTCCGAGTAAAAGGCAATCGGTGCGCCGTGACGTTTGAGATAGAGCGCCAGTGCCTCGAAGTAGGTGAAGGCGCTTTCGGAACGCACAAAGCGCAGCTGCATCAACCTCCCGGTCGCATCGTCGACGAACACCAGCAGCGAGCACGGCGGTCCGCGATCCTCGAACCATCGATGCTCTGACCCGTCGATCTGCACCAGCTCGCCATAGGCTTCGCGTCGTAGCCGCGGCTGATGAAACGTTCGGCGCTGCTTGCGCGACAGCCACAGTCCGGCATCCGCCATCCAGCTTCGAAGTGTCTCGCGCGACACACGCAAGCCATCGCGTTCGGCGAGCTTCTCGGCTGCCAAGGTCGGCCCAAAATCCGCATAGCGTTCGCCAACCAGCGTCACCGCGTAATCGCGAACACCGTCGCTGATCCGGTTGTTCGATGGCCGACCGATCGCCTTGTGTCTGATCGATGCCGCGCCGCCAGTCCGCATCCGCTCCAGCAGCCGATGCACCTGACGCTCGCTCAGGTCAAGCACATGCGCCGCTGACACCAGGGTCATCCGGCCGGCGATCACCTTCGACAAAATCTCGATCCGCTGCAGATCACGCTCGCTCATCGCAATCAGTCCCATCCGCAATCTCCGCCGTCATCAAACCCGGGGAGAGAGTGACATTTCTACTTTGCAGAAACAGGACATTCTAACTTTGCGGTGTGAGTTCATGCTGAACCGCGACTTTTGTGGCTCATCAAGCTAGCCGGCATGTCTGATCTGCGCGAGCAGTTTCTTTCGGAAGACTTCGGCCGGGGTTCGATAGCCAAGGCATTTGCGGGGTGTTGCGTTGAGCCGGTTACAGATCTCGATCAGATCGGCATCTGTGACCGA
>NZ_JACHZA010000028.1:0-50423 GCF_014193305.1 Rhizobium sp. BK181 | reverse complement strand
AGTTCGTAGCGGCGGCGTGTCATCATAGCTCCTAATTCGGAAGCCTTGAATCACGCCGAACGCAATACGCCAAGAGAATTTATGAGTTTACGGCCCAGCACACAGCGGCACGCAGTCGCGGGAGCGGCGAGGATCCCAGATACCGTAACATGACAGAAGACGGGTCAACACCGTTTTCCCCGGTCCGCGCAAAGGGGAGCGCGCAATTGACCGTGCGCTCCAACTGGCGATCTCCTGCTTTTCAAAGCCTATCAGGGACGCGCACGGGCGGCATACCTCAGAACCGCACCAGAGCACTTCGAGCAACGCTCTTGATCACTGCATCGACCCGTTTACGGTCGCGGCGGTATCAGCGCATTTCGTGCCATGTGTCGACCGCGACCAATGTTCTTCATGCAACTGGGGCAATGAACACTGGCCGAAGTGGCCCTGGATCACCCCCCGAGCACAAACCGGGAAAATGCCAGAGAATTACGCGCATCGTCATCCATCCTGGCTTCGTCTGCGCCATCTGTCAGATCACGCCAAACACGAATGTCAGAGCCAATCGTGCCGCCGGTCTTGACGAACGGTTCCATCACGACCGCACCGGTGTAGTTGATCTCACGGAGCGCGAGGCCGATCTCGTGCCAGGGTATTCTGCCCTTCCCAGGTACACGGCGATTACTTTCCCCAGTGTGGAAATGACCTAGCAGCGGACCGGCGTTGCGGATGGCGTCGCCGAAACTGTCTTCCTCGATGTTCATGTGGAAGGTGTCAAGCATCACCTTGACGTTCGACTTGCCGACGTCCTTCACGAAGGCAACGCCTTCAGTGGCGGTGTTCAGAACGTGGTTCTCGAACCGGTTCAACACCTCGATGCAAAGGTTTATGCCGAGGTCGTTCGCAAAGTCTGCAATGCTGTGTATGCCTTCGACACCGCGAGCCCGATCGCCGACCTTGTCGACCGGTTGCGTATAATCGACCGGCCAGTACGAATGCAGTGCACCGCCGATCGTCTTGATATCAAGCTTGGCCACATTGGCGAGCGTCTGCTTGAAAAATGCCTTGCCGGCTTCCCTGACTGCACTGTCGGGCGACGACAGGTTTTTGCTCTTGGAAGGACCAATACCTGCAGTCAGGATGATGTTGTTATCTATCGCGCTCTGCCTGATGATCGCGAGGTCAGCATCACTGTATTCATTGATATGATGCGCCGCGACTTCGATAACGTCGAAACCAAGTTTCGCGACCTTTTCAATGTACGGGCCAAACTTTGCGCTCCACTCATGTTCCCAGTAAGAGTAGTAGATGCCATGTTTCATAGGAGCCTCCTTGAGGTTTCAACTTGCATTTCCTGCCGACGCTTTGTCGGACAGATACGAACGATGGTGCCTGACAGGGCGACGGAACCGACGAAGACGGTAAAGCGACCCGGTGGCGAAAGGCGGCGAAGCGAAAGGCTTCGTTCCGACTTGGAGAATTAATTGTTGTCGATGCGTCGGTCGGGCTCAGCGCTTCCCGAGATGATGGCAAGGCCATTCGGCAAATCGTTCTCTTCGACCTTGCGATCGATTTCCCTTGGATCGAGCCCGAAGGACCGCCAGCGATCCTGGAGCCTTTTTCGCAGATTGTCCTCGCTGACGTCCACAAAGACAGTGAAGTCGAAAATCGGTTTCAACCTGTCCCAGGGGGCCTGGCGGGAGAGGAGGTAGTTCCCTTCGCAGACGATGATGTCCACCGATTGCGGGATCAGGCTTCCCCCAGCACGGGCGATTTCGATCATGCGATCGAAAACCGGGACGGCAATGACGTCATCTTCGTTTGCCTTGATCCGCTCGAGCATCCGACGGAACCCATGCGTGTCGAATGTGTCGATGGCTCCCTTGTAGGGCCGCCGGCCCATCTGCTCCAGCACGGCGTCATCATAGTGATAGCCATCCATCGGAAACAAAGCGGGCCTGACAGCGTACTCGGTCTTGAGATCGTGAACGACCTTTTCCGCGAGAGTGGATTTTCCCGACCCGGGTGCACCTGCAATGGCAATCAGGACTCTTCTGCCACCATTTTCAGATAGGCGCTGAACGGCGACTTTCGCGATCTCACGCGCGTTTGCATCAATCTTGCTCAAGGAGTTCCTCCTTTGCCATCCGCCAGACAGACCACGGCCTAGGCCCCGAAATCCCGCCACCCGTATTGAGCGGCCTTGCCACGCAGGAACGAGAGACCGCTCCCCATGACTTCCTCCACGTCGCGGGCCACCGGACGCCATGTCGATATGTCGCCGGCCATCTCCGTCGGCATGCTGACAAAGCTCTCCAGCACCAGTGCCCCTTTGAAGCCGATTGCCGAAAGGGCGACGAAGATCGAATCCCAGGGGACGTTGCCTGCGCCCGGCGTTCCACGATCGCTCTCCGACATGTGCATGTACTTGAGGTGATCACGAGCTGCGAGAATGCCGTTGGCGGCCCCCTTCTCCTCGATATTCATGTGGAACGTGTCCAGGTGGACGAAGACGTTGTCCATGCCGATCCGCTCGACCAGCGCTACGGCTTGCTCGGCGGTATTGACGAGATGGTTTTCGTATCGATTTACGGCCTCGACGCCGAGCTCAATACCCTTGGACCTGGCCCGTCTCGCAGCCGCCTCGAGGGCACGGGTAAGGTTGTCGTATTCGGCCTGGGTTGGCAGCGAGCCCGTTCGTTCATTGGTGCCGCCAAAGGTTACGCCGGTGAGCGCCTCGGCGCCCATTTCGGCGGTCTTGTCGATTGCTGTTTCCAAGTGGCGGATCGCCGCATCGGGTTGTCGTGATGCCCACGCCGCCTCGGGCAGCACGAGTGAGCATGCGGCTTTGATCCTGTTTGTCTCGAGGAGCGCACGAGTGTGCGCGGCGTCTAACGAGGATGCATCAACCAGCGGGATTTCGATAAATCCGAGCTGGTACTTCTTCGCCCCGGCAATGGCCCGCTCCGCACCTGCGCGGTCCCAATTCATTGTCCACATGCTTGCGTGAATTCCAAAACCCTGCACCGTTCAACCCTTCCTTCTACGTGCGGCCATGTAGGCCGAAGCTATGGTTCGCGCAGCCATGACGACGATCATCAAAACGCCCCATAAAGCCGTTGCGAGATGTTGGTTGGCCCCCATCAAATTGAGACCCGAGGACAGAAGCTGAAGCACGATGAGTGCGACGAAGACCGGCAAGACCCGCCCGAACCCACCAAAGGGGTTGATCCCACCCAGGAACGCCGCAAGAACGGTAATTAGCAGGTAGGATTCACCGTGACCGACGCGAACCGAATTGAACCGGGCAAGCATGATTACGCCGGCGACAGCACACATCACTCCGGACAAGGTATAGACCAGCACCAGAATGCGACGGGTATTGAGACCGGAGTAGCGCGCCGCGTCGATGTTCGAACCGATCATCAGGAGGCCAAAACCGAGCTTGAAACGTGTGAGCAGGAGCTGCCACAGACCGACGCACACGATGAAGATCAGGAGGGGAATCGGGAACCCGAATATCTGTCCGTGCCCGATCGGAGCAATGAAGGTCGGAAAGCCGGACACGTCGCCGCCACGCGTGAGGAATTCGCCCAGGCCGCGCAGGAAGATCATCATCGACAGCGTCACGAGGATTGGATGCGCACGTGTGTAGGCAATAGCAGCACCCGTCATCAGACCCGCTGCAGCGCCAGTGACAAGAGCCGCGATGACGCCAAGAAGAAAGGCAGACGGCGACGCATCGACACCACCGTACGTTTGCATCACCCACGCTGCGGCAAGACCCGACAGATTGGCGGTGAATGTCACGGACAGATTGATGCCGCCGGTCAAAAGCGGCAGCAGCATCGCAAGCGTCAGCAGGCCGAGTTCCGGTAACTGGAAAGCAACCGAGCCAAACGTTGCAGCGGAGATAAAATTGTTTGCTGCAAGACCGAAGATGACCATCACCGCCAGGAAGGCGATGGCCGGACCTGTCATATCCGCGCCGAAGGTGGCATTGAACCTTTGAGCTATGGCTTTCATGAGTGGGTGCTCCCCCTTCTGGTGCCGCCCTTGGCAAGGAATGGCAGAAGCTTGTCGATCCGTGCGGAAGAAAGCGTTATGGCGGCAAGAATGATCGCGCCGACGATCATCTTGAATGCGAATGGCGAGACGCCCATCAGGTTCAACCCGTTCTGGGTAACGGACACCATCAGCACCCCGAGAACGCATCCGATGACCGACCCCTTGCCGCCCCCGAGCCGCGCGCCGCCGAGAACCGTTGCGGCAAGGACGTCGAGTTCACGACCGTAAAGCGCGTTCGGAACGACCTCCTCGGCGTAGTGGGCCTGCATCAATCCACCGATACCGGCCATCAGACCGAGCCAGCCGAACGAAATGTAATGCATGGTTCCGATATTAATGCCGAAGCGGCGCGCTCCCTCCGGATTGTCGCCAAATGCGTAGAGCTGCCGCCCAACGGTGGTGCGCGAAATCATAAACCAGGTCGCTACACAGCAGAGGACCATGACGACGACAGGCAGGGTAAGCTCCACCCAAGACCCGTCGGCCATCTCGCGTTCGAAAAACACCACGCGCGTCGTCAGCCATTCGGGCAGGTCGTAGATCGAGACGCCCTTGGTGAAGAACATCAGGAGACCGAAGAAGATGTTGAAGGTCGAGATTGTCGCAACAATCGAGATGATATGGAGGCGGTAGACGAGTGCCGCGTTGATCAGGCCGAGGCCGATCCCGATCGCTCCGGCGATGATGAACCCTTCGGCCCAGTTGCCGCCGCCCAACGCGCCGAGCGCGAGAGCGGTGACATACTGCACGACGGATGCAGCGACGGCGAAAGAAATGTCGATCCCGCCTGAGATCAGGACGACGAGAAGTCCGACGGCGAAGATAATGTTGACGGCCGAAACGTTCAGCACATCAAACGCGTTGGAGATCGTCAGAAACCGGTCCGTCGCAAAGGACAGACCGAAGCAAAGCACGATCATGACCGCAAGAAGCGTGAACTCGGTTGTGTGTCCAAGGATCAGCCTACGCATAGACGGAAGCCTCCAGTTCGGCGAGCGATACGCTTCGCGGGTCGTAGGTCGCGTGAATCTTGCCTTCCACCATGTGAATGATGCGGTCGGCGTTGAAATAGACCTCCGGTGGTTCGTCGGAGATCAGGATGATGGCTAGACCCTGGGCCGCCAGCTTGTGTACGATCTCGAAGATGCCTGCCCTGGCCCCGACGTCGACGCCCACCGTCGGGGCGTCGAGGATCAGGATTTTGGGATCGATGGCCAGCCACTTGGCAATCGCAACGCGCTGCTGGTTGCCACCTGAAAGCGTCCGTATGGGATCATCAGGCGTACCGATCTTGACGCCGAGCGCGTTGATCCAATGGTCGACGACGCTTGCCTTCTTCGTCGGAGAGATCATCCCGCCCGACATAAGCTTGTCGAGGGATGCCATGACAAGGTTGTCGGCAATCGATTGCGGCTGGTTTAGGCCGAGTGACAGCCGGTCTTCGGACAGGTAAGCAACACCAGCACGAATGGCGTCCCGATTAGACCCGAAACTGACGCGCTCGCCCTCGATGCTGATCTCACCGGCTTGCGGCCGATGCATTCCGAAGATCGTAAGCGCCAGCTCTGTGCGACCCGCCCCAAGGAGGCCTGTAATTCCGAGCGTTTCACCGCGCCGCAGGTCAAATGAGATGTTCTCGAACTCTTTCGCTCGTGTAAGTCCACGCACGGAGAGCACGACTGGATCTTCATCGTGATCGTTGGCGATGACGATGTTGTCGAAGTTGCGACCCGTCATGAGTTCCGTCACGCGCGACTGGGTCATGCCTTCGACGGGGTAAACGCCAACCAGCGCACCATCGCGGAGCACCGTCATCCGATCGGAAATCTCCAGGACTTCGGCGAGGCGATGCGAGACGAACACGACCGCGACGCCGGATGCCGACAGGTTGCGAACGATGTCGATCAGATAGTCGGTTTCGGATTGCGTCAGCGACGCAGTCGGCTCATCCATGAACACAAGGCGAGCTTCGCCGACAAGTGCTCGCGCAATGGCGACGATCTGGCGTTGCGCAATTGGCAGCTCCTTGAGTGGCAGGTCGGGGTCGATCGTAACGCCGAGCCGGGCAAGCGCCCTTTCGGCCGCGTCTTCAATCTTCCGCTTGTCGACGAGGCCGTATTTGCCATTGACCGCGTACTGAAACCCGATGTTTTCGGCGACCGTCATCTCCGGGAAGAGCGCCAGGTCCTGCCAGATGACCTGAATGCCAAGTGACTGCGCCAGCGTCGGTGTCATCGCTGTGACCGGCTGGCCGTCGAAGAAGAACTCCGCACCATCCTGCGGTTTATAGACGCCGGTTATGACCTTGATCAGCGTGCTCTTGCCGCACCCGTTTTCTCCTGCAAGGCAGTGGACCTCGCCGGGATTGACCTCGAACGAGACCCCTTTCAGAGCCCGCACACCGCCAAACGTGACTTTGATATTCTTGAGTGAAAGGAGCGGTATAGCGCTCATGGCATATCTCCCTGATCAGCCGCCCGCTCGGCGGGGTCCGCAGGTACCAGTAAATCTTAAGGAGTGGGTCGCGTGGAGCGAGCTCCTCGCGACCCCAGGCTGAGGCCTCGGGAGGTTAGAGGCCCATGCCAACCAACTTGTCGATGCTTTCCTTGTTGATGGCCAAGAGCTGATCAACGATGATTGTATTTCCTTCTGGAGTGATCTTGCCGAGACCCTCTATGTCATCGCCGGCTTTCGGCTCCTGCCCCTTGGAAATGCGATCAGCGAGCGTCACGAAGACCTCACCGGCCTGCTTGGGATTCCACATGAACCCGCCGGTCAGAGCACCCGACTTGATGAGCTTCGCACCCTGTCCTGGCGAGAACGGCCCGATCACAAAGACCTTTCCGTCCTTGCGGCGCTCTTCAACAGCGCGGCCCGCACCAATCGGACCTTGCGAGCCGAATGCGAGGAAGCCCTTGAGATCGGCGTTCGCTGCCATCAGGTCGAGAGCGGTCGAACGGCTCTTGTCGACATCTTCAGCTACACCGTAGCGGTCGCCTACCAGCTTCATGTCGGGATAGTTGGCCTTGATATAAGCAATCGCAGCATCGGCCCAGGCGTTGTGCAGAGGAACGGTCAACGACCCAACGAAGACCGCGTACGAGCCCTTGCCACCCATCTTCTCGGCGAGGAGCTTGCCATGCGCCTCACCGAAGCCCTTGGCGGAAGCCAGTTCGAAGTCCCAGTTCGCACCGACCTGCTTGGGTGATTCATGCGTAATGACCTTAATGCCAGCATCCTGGGCCTTCTTCAGCACCGGCTCAAGAACCTTGGCGTCGTTGGGAACGACACCAATGTAATCGACCTTTTGCGCAATCAGGTCTTCGATAGCGCGAACCTGGAGAGCCGGATCGGCGCTGGTCGGGCCGACCATGAAGCCCTCGACGCCGAGCTTGGCGCTCTGCTCCTTGATGCCGGCCTCCATGGCATTGAACCACGGGATGCCGCCAATCTTAACGACCACACCAATCTTTGGCCCGGCAAATGCAGTCGATGCAAGAAGCGTCAGCGAGAGGCCGAGCGTGATTGCGAGCATTCTCTTCATGGGTTTCTCTCCTCCAAACAGCGGGCAAAGGAGATGCGCCCACACGAGCCCCATGCTGGTGTGCCAAGCGTTTTCGGCTCCATGACAGAACCTCCTCCCTCGTCGCCTTCCTCAAAGCGCCCATCTTTTTGCACAATCGTTATTGCTTTCTTGCACAATCGATGGTGCAATAACCATAACATCAAAAAGCCTTTCGTCAAGAGGTGCGATTGTTCTAAATAGTGACGAGAGGCGAGGAGATTCGCGGATGTCGGAAAAAGAGCAAAAGAAAGCAACGATTTACGATCTGTCTGTCGTATCCGGCGCGTCGCCTTCGACCGTCAGCGCGGTTCTGAACGGCACCTGGCGCAAGCGGCGGATCTCGGAGGAAACAGCGGACAAGATCATGACGCTCGCTAAAGCACACCGCTACACGGCAAATCTCCAGGCCCGTGCGCTGAGAAGCTCGCGATCCGGCCTTACCGGACTGCTCCTGCCCGTCTATGATACCCGGTTCTTCTCCTCAATGGCTCAGACCTTCGAAGCGAAGGCGCGTCAGCGGGGGTTGGTCCCCATGGTTGTTTCAGGACGACGGGATCCTGAGGAGGAACGACGCACCGTCGAGTCGCTGATCGCATACTCCATCGATTCTCTCTTCGTTGCCGGCGCGACCGATCCCGACGGCGTTCATCAGGCCTGTTTGCGGGCGGGCGTGCCGCACGTAAACATCGACCTGCCCGGCAAGTACGCACCATCGATTATTTCGGACAACCGGCAGGGCGCGGAGGCCCTGACGACAGCTATCATTCGACACGCGGAGGGAATGGGGCCGCTCGCGCCCGAGGACGTGTTCCTGTTCGGCGGGCGCGACGACCACGCAAGCCGTGACCGCGTGATCGGCTTCCATGCGGTAAAGCACTCCATTTTCGGCGGTGACGTCCCGAAGGACGACATAGAGACAACCGGATATTCTCCGGGAATGACCGCCCTCGCTTTCGAGCGCTTTTACGAAAAACATGGCCGACTGCCGCGCTGCTTCTTTGTGAATTCCTCAATCAACTTCGAGGGCCTGTTGCGATTCATGGGACGTCACGACGGAGAAGCCTTCGGGGACATCGTCGTCGGCTGCTTCGATTACGATCCTTTTGGATCGTTCCTTCCCTTCCCCGTCTACATGATCAAGCCAAACGTTTCCGAGATGCTCGATCGGGGGTTTGACTTGCTCGAGGACGACGATGCGGAGCCGCAGATCATCATGATTGAGCCGCAACTCGTGCCTCCACGCACGGCACTCGAAGGACCTCTCGACGCGATAAAAGATCCGTCGCCCTCTCTCGACCGACCAGGCCGACATTAATAATGAAATCTGCTTGGGCCACGAACGCATTCCATGGGATGAGTAATCGTTCGGTCAGCCCCGGTCCGGGCGCCACCCCCCCCGGTGCTCAGCCGGCAGCGGACACATAGTCCAAAATGAGCTTTATCGACAATCCGAGCAAGGCAATCTCGACCAGGCGGAAAAAGAGCTTGTCGGGAATCACTTTCGTCAACTTGCGTCCAACGAAGCTTCCAATGATCGCGGCCGGAACGATGCAACTTGCCAAGTTGACGTCGAACTGGGCAAACTGTCTCAGTTGCCAATAAGGGACTATCTTTGCCGCGTTCACGATCGCGAAGAGAATTGTCGAGGTCCCCGCAAACACCACGACGCGTCGCGTCCGTGGCTCGGTCGGGCATGGTGCGAGCCGCCGAGTGGCCTGTTTTGCCGGAAAATAAACCGACATTGAGAAAGCCTCAAAGCGGATTACAATGGAGCATCGCGTAGTGGGGATCTTGAGGGGTTCTGAACGCCACCGGGGCTCGCGTAGTGTCAGAATTTCGGGCCGGCCGACGTTTTCACCATGTTCGGATTCACCGCTCTATGCGGGATAAAAAACGTATCAACACAATTGATCCGTTCAATTATCTCCGTTAGGTTGATAACTGGCATTATAGTCGCGCAGCAACCGGCGTTCGAAGGAGACACCGATGAAAGATGGACCGCACGCAGTCGATGTTCACGTCGGGAAGACGATCCGCATCAAGCGATTGATGAGGAAAGTATCGCAGACAGAGCTCGGTGACAGGGTCGGCGTCACGTTTCAGCAAATCCAAAAATACGAAAAGGGCTCGAATCGTGTTTCGGCAAGCATGCTTGTCGAAATCGCCGGCGCCCTCGACGTCGATGTCCGGTCCTTTTTCGAGGAAGTCAACGCCAACATGGCGAATGACAACCCGTCGCCAAGCGAGGAATTTGTCGTTTCGCGCGACGGCGTCCTCCTCAATGCCGCCTTCCTGTCGATCAAAAGCGAATCGGTTCGCAAGAAGATCGTAAAGCTTGTGCAGGCAATTGCCGGCATGGATCACACGGACGACGAATAAACGTCAACGTCCTCCCGGTCCTGAACGTCAGTGGCAGTCGAGAAGCACCAGGTTTTCGGCTGCGTCTTTCATCGCGACCTGCGTTTTTGTGCCGATCAGCTTCTCAAGATTGACGTCGAGCTCCCGCTCCGGATCAATCCCGTCCCAGTCAATGACAACCTGAAGAAGAGCCATGTTCGTCAAGTGCATCAAATTTTGCAGCTTGAGCTTATGGGCCTCATCTTTTGCGGCCGACAGCAACCGGAAAATTCTGGCGTACTCCTTCCCCGTTCCTTCGTCCCTTGTCAGAATGTTCATTGCCACCGCCTTCTCCATAGATGAGCCCTCCGGGGCTTCAACACGACCCATCATTTACAGGCGGCGTTACTCGGGCGTTACAGGCGTGACAGCACCCGTGACTTCGGCACGCAAATGCTCCCAGTGAGAGGTGGCAGCAAAGCCCCAGTCACGGTTCTGCGCAACAAATTCCACGTCCTGCAGATATTGCAGCACGAGATCGGCATCCTTTCGCTTGCGCTCGACCTTGCCTGCGCGAATCGCCCGCAGGATTTCCTTAGCCCGGCCCTCGGTCGAAAAATTGCAACCCTCGACGGCCTTCGGATAGGTTCGCTCGGAAAAATGCAGCGAGCGACCGGCCAGAAACAGCATCTTCTGCTCCGCAAGCGATAGCGCGCCATTCCGGTAGAGCCGGGTGATCGTCGGTTCGAAGTCCACCCAGGGAATGGAAAGGGGCAGCCAGCCGAGCTCGGCGGGTGCATGCACGAGGGCGACGGCCTCATCATCAACCAAGGTGCCGCTTTCATAATCGTCGTAGATCGACCCGATGCCGACCATCCCGAAGTCGGCACATTCGGCCGCGCGAAGCGCGCCCATGCTGGCGCCGCCAACCACGATCACATTGTGCTGCAGGGCATAGAGGATTTCCTTGTGCCATACGGACGGCACCTCGCCGAAGAAGCCATCAACAATCCCGATTGCTTTTGCGCCGTCCTGGACGGCTTGCAGGATGTCGCCGCGCGCTGCCGGTCCACGGAAAACCACTGAGGGATTCTCCGCACGCAGCCTGTCGATGTCAGCGCCGAAACTGGGCCCCGCGAAAATGATTCTCATTGCAAAGTTCCCTGCATGGCGCTGACGGCGCGAAGCCCCAGCTGGATATACTCTCCGCTGACATCGACCTCTAGCCCCGGGACGATGACTCGTACGACCGAGACCGGCAAATGCCGATGCTCGAGTGGGACAGCCACCACCTGCTGGATGCCCCTTGCCTTCAGTCGGTCGAGAATGTGACTGATGTTTTCCTGGATTGTCCGCTGCTCGGATCCGAATGTGGCGGCGACCGGCTTTTCATTGCAGAGATTGACCAGATCCTGCATCGGGCCGCCATCCTCCATTCTTTGGTAGATGCGCGGAGAAAAGTCGTCTCGGCTTCCCGCAATCGCCGTCAAGCGGCTTTGCGCGGCTTCGGTGATGGCACGCAACGCTGCCCGTATGGGATCGGGGTGACATCCACATCCCCCACATACATGGGTCCAGCGGGCGTCAACCCGTTCCCCGAGATTTCCCGGGATGATCACCGCAAGAAAGCTTGGAACCCCGATATCGGTCGTCATGTTCAGCAGCAGCAGGCGCATGCCAGCGCGCTCGATGCGGTCGACGATGATATTCAAAACGGTGTCGCCGAAGGCGGCAGGATCGATCCGGGCACCGCGCAGCTGATCGTAGGGCCGCAGCTGCGTCAGCGCCCACGCGTCGCGTTCGACCAGTTCACAAAGGCCGTGCAGGACGGCTTCGGCGGGCCGGTTGCCGGAGGCAAGACCATCGCTCGACTGTTCGAAGCCAGAGGGCCTCGCTCCCCTGTGGTCGAGGCCGACCAGGGGCCAGGGAACGAAGACCGGGCGATCGGACATGATGTCGAGACCCTCACTCCATGCGAGCGGCTGGTCACCGATTTCGGAAGGCACACACCGGGCAACAGAATCGAGATCGATCATCGGCGCGCGTTCGGCCTTCATGCCCTCGAGCGTCGCGATGACAGGCGCGCCTGGCGGAATTTCCGCAACGCGGGTCTCGACTGCCTCCATAGCGGCGGAAGTCATGGCAGCCTCTTCATCGATCCCCTTGCCCTGAAAAACCGAAAGCGTGTAGCTGTTCGGCCGCGTGGCGAAAGCCACGGGAATTTCGAGCAGATCGAGAGCCGTCAGCAGCCCGACGCGTGTGATGCCGAGCTCCTTGAAATACGGCTTGATCGCCGCGAATGTCTGTCCAGGCGTCATTAAGCGGTCGTGATAGCTGTTGATGCCGGTCGACGACAGGCTGAGATCGCGAGCCAAACGCTCCAGTTCCGTCTGAACAGACATTCGCATGTTCCTCAACGAAACTTCAGGGCGTGAACGATGTTCGCCGTGGCGTTCGTGTCGAGCTGGACGCATTCCTGCTTGAGAACGGCCTGGGCGGCTGCGGACAGGCGGACTGCAACGGGCTTAATCTGGGTCGTCGTCATCGGGTTTCTCCTGGTTGGGCAGCTGGGTGCTGCAGACAGGAGAGAACATGCCTCGACAGGCGTTATTTCGGCGTGACCGCACTCAGCACAAGAAACCAGCCCAAAAGGCGGAACGTGTAACGCTTCAGGACAATCCGGCCATGCGCAGGCCGTCAATCAGCTGGCGCGTGTCGTCAGGATTGCGGTCAGGCACGAATTGCCACACGTCGTCGGTGCGGAAATCGGGAAAATTCTCGAGCACGATCGAGGCGTATCGCGACGCAGCCCTGCGGTCACCGTTCTTTGCATGGGCCGCGGCAAGGAGGCGAGAGGTTGCCGGACGATCCTTGACGCGATCCAGAACCTCGATGGCCTTGGCGTAGTTTTCCTGCACGAAATGGATCCCGCCGAGGTTCCAGTAGTAGTAATCGGGCGGCAGAGGATTGAGCTTGAGCGCTGCCAGGCTGAGTTCGAGCGCCCGGTCGCTCTGCCCGTCATGCAAGAGCGCGTCCGCGTGGTCAGCCAGGATATCGGCATCGTTGGGGTTGAGCATCTGTGCTTCGGCAAAGAAATCCAGGCTGTCGCCGAAGCGCCGGCGATAGAGGGCGACAAAGCCGAGCTCACGCATCGCCCGCCCGCTGTTCGGATCGTTGTCACGGGCAAGCCACGCAAAACGATCCGCCTCCTCCAGCAACTGCGTGTCCTTCATTCCCCGGACGAGCCACTCCATTCCCAGCACGCGCGCCATGCCGGCATTTGCAGAGGAGAACCTGTCGTGACGCGCAAGCGCCGACTTGAACCATTTTCTCGCCTGGCGCAGATGCTGCAGGTCGGTCTTCGAGACCAGCCGCTTTCCTTCGAGATAAAGGCGATAGGCCGACGGATTGACGTCATGGGTCATGTCCAGCAGCTCGCGCCGCTCGATCGTATCGGCCAGCGTCATCACGATACGCCGGGCGAGCTGGCCGAACGATTGGTTGACCTTCTGGATGGCAAGCGGCAGGTCGATCGCCCACAGCACCTCGGCGGTCGAGGTTTTCGTCAGCCGGCAGGTTGCATAGATGTCGTCCTCGCGGCCATGAATGGTGACGTAGACCGTGTAGTCGAACCTGAGTTCGGGTGGCGTCGGAGCTGACAGCGCTCCGGTCACGCTGCGGTTGACGATTTCGAGACTGGTATGGGCAGCGATCACCTTGAAGCCACGCTGCTGGCTCAATCCGATCGTCACCTCTTCAAGAAGCGCGCGACCGACACGCTGCAGCACCGGATCTGACAGGATCGTATCCGGCGGCAATATCAGGACTCGCGGCTGACCAAGGGGATCCAAAGTGATACTTGCCGCAGTCGGGGCGGCCTGCCCGGCAAGCCCGGCCGGAACGATGATCCCGAGTTCATGAGCCAGGACCTGGGTCGCGGCATCCGGCTCTGCACCGTATTCGCTTTTGAGTTCACTGCGGCAACGCGAGTAAGCCTGGCGCGCGGCGGCCACGTCTCCGGCCTGCGAATGCATTTGCATCAACGCCCGGCAAGCGATCTCGTTTGCGGGATCAGCATCGATGAGCAGACCGGCGAGCAGAAGGATATCGTCGGACGTCAGTTTTTCCGGCGCGTCGAGAAGGGCGACGATATGGGCTTCACGGCGCTGCTCCACGCGTTGTCGCTCGACGACAACCCTCTCTTCGGCCTCCATCGTCGGCGCCTTGAATCCTTCAAGCAAGTCACCGCGAAACAGGTCCCACGCAGGCCGAGGCAAGGGCGCGGCCATGTTGCTGAGCATCAGGACGTCGGCTGCCCAATCCTCGTGATTGAAGAACACATGGGTGTTGGTCGCCTTCAAAAGCCGCGGCACTTCCTCAGGAACCCCGCGATCAATGCGGGCAAGAAGCTGGCGCAAGCTGCCGGCGCGCTGCTTCGACTGGTCCGACTGCCAGAGAATGGAGCGCAGAACCTCACGATCCATCGCAAACTGGGGAGCAGTCACGAGAAAGACGAGAAGCGCATAGGCCTTTTCAGGCAAGACGATCTCATTGCCATCTGCGAATAACGCGGGCGTACCAAGTAGACGGAGAAATCGGCTCTTTTTGCCTGTCACGGGCAACTCGCGATTGGGGGATCTACCTCAACTATAAGGGTAATCACTGCCAACGCAAAGGATTATGCGTGTCAGGTTGAATATTTCAACCGGTGGATGATGCAAGCAAGCGACCACGTCAAAAAGCCGCCTTCCAGAGAACGAATCCGTTGTCGAACGTACGCTCCAGAAGAACGTGGCGCCAGTCGAGATCGGCGCCACTGATATCGAATAATGACGGCCCGATCAGGCAGCCGCGGCCGCGTAACCGGTGGTCGGAACTTCCGAGATCGTCTTCAGAACCTGCGAGGCGATCTGGTAAGGGCAGCCCTGGGAGTTGGGGCGACGATCTTCGAGGTAACCGCGGTAGTCGTTCTTGACAAAGGAGTGCGGAACACGGATTGACGCGCCACGATCAGCAACGCCGTAGGAGAACTTGTTCCACGGGGCAGTCTCGTGCTTGCCGGTCAGGCGCAGGTGGTTGTCCGGACCGTAGACATCAATGTGATCCTGGAGGTTCTTATCGAACTGAGCCATGAGTGCTTCGAAATAGGCCTTGCCGCCAACTTCGCGCATGAACTTGGTCGAGAAGTTGCAGTGCATGCCCGAGCCGTTCCAGTCGGTATCGCCGAGCGGCTTGCAATGGAACTCGATGTCGATGCCATACTTTTCGCAGAGGCGCAGAAGCAGATAGCGCGCCATCCAGATCTGGTCGGCGGCTTTCTTCGAACCCTTGCCAAAAATCTGGAACTCCCACTGGCCCTTTGCCACCTCGGCGTTGATGCCTTCGTGGTTGATGCCTGCGGCGAGGCAGAGGTCGAGATGTTCTTCAACGATTTCGCGGGCGATCGAGCCGACGTTTTTGTAGCCAACACCCGTGTAGTACGGACCCTGCGGAGCCGGATATCCGGTTTCCGGGAAGCCGAGCGGACGGCCATTCTCGTAGAAGAAGTATTCCTGCTCGAAGCCGAACCAGGCGTCTTCGTCGTCAAGAATGGTTGCGCGGCTGTTGGACGGATGTGGCGTAAGGCCATCGGGCATCATGACTTCGCACATGACGAGCACACCGTTCGCACGGGCCGGATCCGGATACAGCGCGACAGGCTTCAACACGCAGTCAGAGCTGCGGCCTTCGGCCTGCATCGTGGAGGAACCGTCAAAGCCCCAGAGCGGAAGCTGCTCGAGCGTCGGGAAAGCGTCGAATTCCTTGATCTGCGTCTTGCCGCGCAGGTTTGGTACCGGGGTGTACCCATCGAGCCAGATGTACTCGAGCTTATACTTTGTCATTTGCGAGTCTCTCAAACATGAACCGTGAGCAAATCCTCAAGCAAACGGCCGCAGAAAGGCCGCCCGCGAAGGGATGCCACCTATCATGCACGTAGCGTGCCAGTTTGAGTTCGTCCCGCGGGGATCGGCGCCCAATTTTTCGTCTTGGCGGTAGATCCCCACGGAACTGATAGCGGACTCAATCAGTTAGTGGGAGAAAGACATCCCTACCCCTGTCGATCGGTGGCGTCGTTGGAAAATCCTTCGTCAGGGCGGATATTTGGCAACACACCGGCACCGCACAACAATTAGGCAATTGCCCATTTAATTTACTCGACGAAAAACTGATACAAAGACCAGCAGATCTCAATGCACATTATTCCAACAAATATTGCCTTATTTTCAATCATATCGCGCATTTCCTGTGCATCTATGCTATATCGATCTTGAGACGACGGAAGTGGATGAGCAAGGAGGCAGGAAATGGCCATTGGTGTGCATCACGAGACAGCGACGATCTACGCCTTCCCGGGAAAGCGTTTCACGGCGGAGCCGCGCAAGTCTATTGATCTTGAGAGCCAGATAGAGCCTTCCGTCTATGACAGCTGCTGGTACCACGACGAGGCAATGAAGGAAGCTGAAAAGCCATGCCCACCGAAATCCAAACCGCGCATCGTGGACTGATACTAGAGACGACGGCCAATCGCCCGTCGGCTGTCGCACACGGGCGATCGGCACGCTATTGCGCATGACCCCGACCGCTTCCCCCCTGCCCAACACAGGAAACCTAGCAGTTTCCATTCAGCCCGGTATTGAGGACTTTCGCTCGAAAGCCTAAGCACCGTTTCATGGTCAAAAAGGACATTGCAATACTTGGCGGCGGCCCGGCAGGACTGATGGCCGCGGAAAGCCTGGCGGCAAACGGTCACGCCGTTACGGTTTATGAAGCCATGCCGACGGTAGCGAGGAAATTCCTGCTCGCCGGGAAATCCGGGCTAAACATCACGCATTCCGAAGACTATACTGATTTTACCCGGCGCTTCGGCCCGTCGAATTTCCGGTTGCGGGACGCGCTTGACGCCTTCATGCCATCCGACGTGAGGGCCTGGGCGGCGGCGCTTGGGACCGAAACCTTTATCGGATCCTCCGGACGTGTCTTCCCTGTCGTCATGAAGGCCTCACCGCTCCTGCGGGCCTGGCTGCGGCAGCTTGAGGCAGCAGGCGTTCGTATCCGGACGCGGCATCGCTGGATGGGTTTTTCCGACGGTGGCTATCTGATCGCATCGCCTGACGACACCAGGGTCGTTCGTCCCGATGCCGCGCTGCTCGCACTCGGCGGCATGAGCTGGCCGCGGCTCGGGTCGGACGGAACATGGGCTCCGTGGCTGCGCGAGCAAGGCATCACCGTCAATGGCTTCCGTCCTGCCAACTGCGGCTTCGACGTCGACTGGAGCGACATCTTGCGCCAACGCTTTTCCGGCGCGCCCGTCAAATCCGTCACGGCAACCTCGCAGGCAGGCACCCTACCCGGCGAATTCGTCATCAGCCAGCGTGGCATCGAGGGGAGCCTCGTTTACGCCCATGCAGCAGCATTGCGGGACAGGTTGTCACGCGGCGAACCGGCTTCGCTCGTCATCGATCTGGTGCCGGGCCGTTCCGGCGACCGGATTGCACGGGACCTCAGAAAGCAGGATGCCAAGGCGAGCCTTTCCAATCGCCTGCGCAAAGGCGCGGGTATCGACGGAGTGAAGGCCGCCCTGGTTCGTGAGCTTGCCCTCAGCGGAGAACTCAACGATCCGGATCGACTGGCAAGACTGATCAAGGCCTTGCCCATTCCCGTTTTGAGGCCGCGTCCCATAGCCGAGGCGATCTCATCGGCAGGTGGCATCGACTGGGCCGGCATCGACCCGAACTACATGCTGCGGGCCATTCCCGGGCTCTTTGTGGCAGGAGAAATGATCGACTGGGAGGCGCCGACAGGTGGTTACCTGCTGACAGCCTGTTTTGCCACCGGCCGCGCCGCAGCGCGCGGCATCACCGACTGGCTCGCCCGATCACAGCGTCCGGACGCACCGTAACGCATGGGACGGCCGGCTTTGCCCTCGGGCACTCGGACGGTCCAAAGCGCCCTCAACTGCGGCCTGTCAACCGCAACCGGAGAGCGCCGATGCTAGCGCTGCCTGGGCTGGAATGTATGTTCCTTGGCGGGGAACTGCCCGTTACGGACCTCCTCGGCATAATCCCGGACGGCCTGTGAGACAAGCGGGCTCAGATCGGCGAAGCGCTTGACGAACCGTGGCTTGAAATCATTGAACAGCCCCAGCATGTCATCCGACACCAGAACCTGGCCGTCGCAGGCTGGCGACGCACCAATACCGATGGTCGGTACCATCAGGCTGGCGGTAATCTGCCGGGCAACGGGCTCGACGGTGCCCTCCACGACAACAGCGAAGGCGCCGGCCTTCGCGACCGCCTCGGCATCGCGGTGGATCTTTGCAGCCTCTTCGTCCGAATGACCGAGCGAGCGGAATCCGCCGGCTGTATTGACCAGTTGCGGCATGAGCCCGACATGACCGAAGACCGGCACGCCCCTCGCCGTGAGGAAGGCAACCGTTTCGGCCATCTCCTCGCCGCCCTCGAGCTTGACGCCATCGCAGCCGGTCTCCTGCATCAGCCTGACGGCGCTGCGAAAGGCCTGCTCCTTCGATTCCTGGTAGCTGCCGAACGGCAGGTCGACAATGACGCAGGCATGCGAGACGCCACGCATGACCGCGCGGCCATGCGCGGCCATCATGTCGAGGGTCACGCCAACGGTCGTCTCCATGCCATAAAGGACCATGCCGAGGGAATCCCCGACCAGCAGAAGGTCGCAATGGGGATCAAGCAGCCGTGCAATCGGTGTCGTGTATGCCGTCAGGCAGACGACGCGGTCCTTGCCCTTCATTGCTCGGATGGATGCCGTCGTCTGGCGCTTCTCTTTGCCGTGAGCGCTCACTATGCTGCCCTCGAATGCTGGGTCGGGCTAACCCCGATGACGCGGTTATCAAGCAGACGCGTCGTTCCAACGCGCACGAAGAGTGCGACGAGCGCAGGCGCAGACTGCAAAGACGGCAATGGTTCGAGCGTCTCGGGGTGGCGAACGGCGACCACCTCCGGCGTAGCAAGCGGTTCGGCGGCGATGAATGCTTTCAAAAGCCTCTCCATCTCGTCGGCACTGTCACAGCCGCCCGCGTAAAGCCTTTCGGCTTCCTGAAGCGCCCTCGGCACGATCACGGCCGCGGCCCGTTGCTTCTCGTCGAGATAGACATTGCGCGACGAGCAGGCGAGACCATCGGCTTCCCGCACGGTCGGAACGGCAACGACCTCAACCGGCTGGGCAAGATCCTCGACCATGCGCCTGATCAGCGCCACCTGCTGGTAATCCTTCTCCCCGAAATAGGCTCGATCGGGCTGTACGATGTTGAGAAGCTTGGTCACGACAGTCGCCACACCGGCAAAGTGTCCCGGCCTGACCTCTCCCTCCAACACGCTTCCAAGCCGCGGAACATCGACGACGGCAAGCATCTCCCGCGGATACATGTCGCTGACCTCCGGGGCGAAAAGGACGTCGACACCGGCTTTTTCGAGCATGTTGGAATCACGCGCCAGATCGCGGGGATACTTGGCAAGGTCCTCGTTCGCGCCAAACTGCAAGGGGTTCACGAATATCGAAACGACGCTCACCGCATTGTCACCGCGCGCACGCGCGACCAGTTCCATGTGCCCGACATGGAGGTAGCCCATCGTGGGAACAAGACCGATCGAACGCCCCTCACGTCGATGCCCGTGCAGGAATTGCCGCAGCTCTGCGATCGTGCGGATAGTGCGCATGTAACCTCCTCCAGATTTGCCTGTCGCGAGAGCGGTCCGGCAAACGGTGGCGGATAAAACTCGATTTGACAGACAGCGTCAACGCGGACCGCGCCATTATAACGATTAACACCGGGCTCGAGCATGCTTTAATTCGCCGTCCGACCGCAAATGGTCCCGCTGCCTATGTTTTCGCGAGGCGGCCATCGGCCTGGGGGCTATTCACCAGATGCGCGTCGGTCGGGCCTGCTTTATCGGGATAAGCGATTTTGTTTATTCTTTTTGTCCAAACTCCGCCCCACTGATGATAGAAGAAGGCCTCAAGGGATGAATGCCCTTCATGGATGTCACGGCAATGTCCGAGCAACAACGGAGGGATAGTGACCAATCCTTATGAGATTCTTGGTGTACGGCGCGACGCGACCGACGACCAGGTGAAGGCTGCGTACCGCCGGCGCGCCAAAGCGACCCATCCGGACTCGGGCGGCGACCCGGATGCTTTCAGCCGCGTACGGAAGGCCTACGAGCTTCTGCAGGACCCGGTGCGCAGGAAGGTCTTCGACGACACCGGCTATGACGTGGAACTTGCGGACCCGGTAGACCTCCAGGCCCTGATGGTCATCGAGAAACTCGTCAACCAGCTGACCCTCGACGAGCGCGAGCCGGGGACATTCGATCCGCTCACACGCATGCGCACGGATCTTTCCGAGGAAATGCGCAAGGCGCGCTTCAGCAAGCGCGAACTCGAACGTCACTCCCAACGCATCGAGCATCATCTTGAGCGGTTGGAAAAGCGGCCGTCAACGGACATTTTGGGCTCGATGCTCCGGGCCCGCATCAAAACCATAGCGATCGCGATCAGCGAAACGGACGCCAAGATCAAGGCCAATGAACGCGCCTGCGAAATGATCTACGACTACAGCTACGAAGTGGACGTCCAGGAGCTCGAGGATGGCCTTGCCGTCGAGGACCAGTCACCGCCAGCCATTCGCAAACGTGAGGACCGGCCGCTCTGGGTCGTACCCTCCGCAGCCCAGGAGGGTTGAGGGCCAGACCAGGGCGGGCCGCCCTGGCCAACAAGACAAGATCAGGGAGGCTTCGTCCCTCAGGCGGCACGCTGCTCCGTGCCCTGGATCGCGGCGAGCTTCCACTCTCCCGCGCCCTTGCGAAGGAATGTCCAGATTTCGGTCGTCTCCGTCGGGCGGCTGTCATCGCCGCTGACGAGCTTGCCGCTGCCCCGCTCGACGAGCGAATCAATCGAGGAGTAGCGCATCGCAAGCGTTGCGTAATCGGCGCCATCCTCGCGCCAGGCTTCGGCGACATCACCCTGCAGCAGCTTGACACTCGAGACCTTGTTGCGCACGCCATTCGTGGCGTTCTCGCCAAGCTCCTCGGCAAGGTAGGACATCGCCTCGGGCGTCGTCAGTCGACGCAACGTGGCATAGTCTTCAGCCCCATAGGCCGTCTGAATTTCCGTCAGCAATTGTTCGAAGCGATCAAGGTCGCCCTGCCCAAGACCGACCTCGTCGCCAGACTTCGAATTCGTCTGTCCGCCACCGTCGCCCGCGCCTGTGCCGATCGAAGGAATGCGGAACGAAGAGGTGTTGCCACCAGCCGCGATGGGGCTATGAGGGGCCGGACCCGCGGCCGGGCCATAGGCAGGCTGGCGCCGGTTGGCAAAGAAGCGCATGGCAAAGGAAATCGCGATCCCGATCAGCACGATCTGCAGCAACATGCCGAGGAAGCCGAAGCCGCCGCCAAAGCCATGGCCGAGCAGCATGCCGAGAAGGCCGCCGGCGACAAGGCCACCGATCATCGACCGGCCGAAGCCGTTAAACAGGCCAGGGCGCTGCGTATTGACGGCCGATTGGCCTGCATAGGGAGCAGTGTTCTGGGGGCGCGGCGTCATCGACCGCTCGATCGGAGCAGCCGGGGCCGGCGCAGTCCTCGTCACCGGCGGCGCCTGGAACGTCCTGGTGCCACGGCTGCCAAAGCCGGAGCCGCCGGCGCGACGCGCATCAGCATCCCCGATTGAGGCAAAAACGGTAGTGCCTGTCAGGACGGCAATCGCCGCGAACTTGGCAAAACGCGAAACGGCACCGGGCATCAAATCTTCTCCTGTCGTGACGACCAACTGATGTCAGGGGGATATATAGGGATTGCTCGGCCGGTTTGAAGCTTTTGGCCGGTTCAATGTCTATTGGCAGACATCCACCCATGTCGCGCCGGTGAGGTCTGCCAGGCGTTCGGTGGAAATTCGAACGGCCGAATTGGTTGAGCCTGCAGCCGGCACGACCACGTCAAATCGCCTGAGTGAAATGTCGCAGTAGACCGGCAATCTCGTCGGGAGCCCGAACGGGCAGACCCCACCGACCGGATGGCTCGTCACATCCATGACTTCATCCGGGCCGAGCATCCGGCCCTTGGCGCCGAACCGGTCCTTGACCTTTCTGTTGTCAAGCCTCGACAGGCCGCCGGCCACAACGAGCATCGTCTCTTCACCCACCCGCAGGCAGATCGTCTTGGCAATCTGCGCCGGATCGACCCCATGCGCCTCGGCCGCCAGCGCCACGGTTGATGAACTCTCGGCCGTTTCGATGATTTCTATATCGGGAGCGTGGGCGCTGAAAAACGCGCGGACGGTTTCTAGACTCATGACGGGAGGCTAGCCCAGGATCTGCGGCAAATGAACCCCGATTTGACAGTCTCTATGCACCAGCTGCCGATGTCTCGATCAATTTCACGCTATTTTCCTGACAGAGACGCCGAATAGAGGGGGTGACGCAACGATCGGTGATGAAGGTATGCACCTGCGGTAGCTGAGCGATTCGAACCGGCGCCGTGCGCTCGAATTTCGTCGAATCAGCCACAAGAATGACGTGGCGGGCATTGGCGATGATTGCCTGCGCGACCTTCACTTCGCGAAAGTCGTAGTCAAGCAGGGCACCGTCCTCATCGATCGCCGAGGTCCCGATGACTGCATAGTCAACCTTGAATTGCCGGATGAAATCGACCGCCGCCTCTCCAACGATACCGCCATCCGACCCTCGCACCACACCGCCAGCGATCACGACCTCGATGGTCGGAAACAGTCGCAGCCGATTGGCAACATTGATGTTGTTGGTGATCACCATCAGTTCCTGGTGGTTGGTCAGCGCTTCGCCAACCGCCTCTGTTGTCGTCCCGATGTTGATGAAAAGCGAGGCGTTGTTGGGAATGAGCCCGGCCGCGGCAATACCGATGGCTTGTTTTTCCGACGCTGCAATCTGGCGCCTCGCTTCGTACTTCACGTTCTCGGTGCCACTCGGAAACGTCGCGCCGCCGTGGACACGGGTTAGGATCTGTGCGTCACAGAGATCGTTGAGATCCTTTCGAATCGTTTGCGGGGTTACCGAGAAATGTGCCGCGAGCTCCTCCACGAACACGCGTCCATCCGACCTTGCCATCCCGACTATTTCCGTTTGTCGATCGCTCAGGAACATGCGTGCGGTCTCTTTCGTTTCCGTTTTCGGTTCACATGGAATGCTTAGCAGAGGCGAAGACGCGCGCAAGACAGATGATGATAAACAGACAGCAGCAAATGTCTGGTCCGACAATGTGGACAAAAGCCAGTTTAATCGCGCGGCCCTAAAACTTTACAGGGCGATGGTATCGGGGCTTGCAATGGCATGCCAATCCGAGGATAGAGACTGCGGCGCGCCTTGCAGCCGCGGGTGCCGACGTATCCTCGATCCCTGCCACGCCGGCCAGAGCACGATCCGTCACAATTGTGGACACACACGCAGAAGGTGTTGTAGATAAGAATGGTCGGAAATACTATGGATCGGCGCCATCAACGGCAGACGACACGATGATGAGTCTCGGTTTCCCGGAAACGCGGAATACGTCAATCGTGCATCATGCCAAAAAAGACGCGGAATAGATGCTGGAACTGACTACGGCAACAGGACAGAGGCGTTTGCAACGGTCGATCGGTGCGTACGTGATTAACATGGACGGCTCCTCCGATCGGTGGGCGGAAGTGTCGTCGCAGGCAACCTTGGCCGGCATTCAGATCGATCGCGTCCCCGGCGTCGATGGACGCTCCATTCCTGTCGTGGAGAGATCCGGCTTCAACGAGAAGAAGTTCCTGCGCCGGAACGGGCGGCAGATGCTTCCCGGCGAATATGGCTGTTATCGTGCCCACATGAGGGCACTGCAGGCTTTTCTTTCGAGTGACTACGAAAACGCCATCATCATGGAAGATGACGTGGAACTGCGGCAGGATTTCACACAGAGGGCGGCGGCGATCCTGCAGGCTGTTCCGTCCGCCGAGGTGGTCAAGTTGCTCAATCACAGGTCAAAATGGTGCCGCACCGTCGCTGTCTCCGAGTACGGAGACGAAATCGGGCGTTGCCTGCACGGCCCGCAGGGCTCCGCCGCCTGCTATCTTGTCACGCGCGAAGGCGCCCGAAAGCTGCTCCGAAGCGCCAACGACATCGAATTTCCCTACGACATGACCCTCGAGCGCGGATGGAAGACAGGCGTCAGCATCTACACCGTCCGGCGCAATATCGTTGAACTCTCCGAGCGCTCCACCGTGAGCCAGATCGCCAACAGGGCTGAATACCGTGCCGTCAAGTTGCGAGGCGTCCGCAAGATCGGAACGCATTTGCTTCGTATGCTCGAGTATGCGCGCCGAATACGGTATGCACTATCATGACAATGCCCATATCCGTCACCCAGGTGAAGTCGACAGGCCTTGACGTCGTTCTCGCCATTCTCTGGCTCGGAATGATGTCGGTGACCGTGATAGAAAGTGATTTCTATCGCTACGCTGCCCTTCTCCTCCTGGGCTTGACCCTCGCCTATCGCAGGGCGCCCATCCGCGCCAATTCAGGCGACTGGCTGGCGATCCTCTGCGTCGCCTGGGGCGCTTTCGCGTTGGTAAGGTTTCTCTTCGGGTTGATCGTTGACCATGAAAAGGGCGCGTCCGAGTGGCTCTACGCCTTCGCGATCTTCTTTCCCGCGATGGGCATGGCGCTCAATGCAAGCTGGCACTTGGTCAGGCCGATCCTCCTAGCATTCTTCTGCACCGTACTGGTCGTGCTGATCATATCGACACCCTTCTCCATGCTGCTTTCCGGAGAGCGGATCTCACCCGCCTTCCACCATAATTCGATCCACGGCGCGGTCGGATGTGGCTTTCTCTTCATCGGAGCCTTCTACTGGGCCCTGCACCAATGGGAAATCGGAAGCTCGGCGCGGACCAAGTCGATCGTCTTGGCGATTGCCGTGGCCGTGATCGGACTTGCGATCCTCAACGTCTATGGCGCCAAGTCCAAGGGAGTGTGGGTTGCCCTGCTTCCAGCCCTTGGGCTTATGCTTGGTACAACATTGTTCTACCTCAGGCGCAAGACCGTCTTGCTGGCCGCGATCGCCGGGCTCCTGGTATTATCATGGGGCGCCTATGAGGTTCGTGGCAATGTCGCGCATTTCGGAGCCGCCACGTTCGAGTCCGTCATGGGTATCGCCAGTCGGGTAGAAAGCGGCGTTTCCGTCGAACACGTCATGCAGGACGCGATCGCTTCCCCGGATACGCCGCCATCCCTGGATGAGCGACTGCAGCTCTGGGCCAACGCGATCGACGTCATATCTGTCGCACCGGTCTTCGGCAGCGGCAATGGTTGGCTGGCGATCTGGCAGACCACGCCGTACCGCGGTGTCACCTACACGCTAATGCACAATGGATATCTCGAGATCCTCATCCGCTATGGTTTCGTTGGTCTTGCCATTCTGGCGGTGATCGTCCTTTCAGGCCTTTACCGTGTCTATCGGGCTTGCGCGGCCGGCATCGTCAGCAGGAGCGCGTTTGCCTGCCATCTGACGTTCGCGATCTACTTTGCCACCACGATTCTCAGCAATTCCAACAACCGACTTGCGATCGGAGAATCCTACGCGCTGCTTTTCGGGGCCATATGTTTTGCCTGCTCGATGAAGCTTCGTTCGGCCTCCATTGCCGATCGACGTAACGGGGCCTCGCTTTCTGGCGGCTCGTCGATGCCGCAGCCGGTCGGGGGCTAGATCGGATGCGGGCGGTTTCCGACAAATACGTCCAGAGCATTCTCGACTTACCCAGGCCAACAAAGCGCGCATTGGCGGTGTTGGTCGATTGCTGCCTGTGCATCCTGACGATCTGGCTTGCCTTCTGCTTTCGTCTCAACGACTGGGTGACCCTTACTGGCCTGCAACTGCTGACGATCCCCGTATCGCTTGTGATCGCCCTGCCGATCTTCATTACAATGGGTCTCTACCGGGCGATCTTCCGTTTTCTCGGCTGGTCGGCCTTTATTACTGTCATCAAGGCGATCACGATTTATGGCCTGGCCTTCATGGCCGTGTTCACGGCCATCAGCTTTCCCGGGATACCGCGCACGATCGGGATCATGCAGCCACTGCTGCTGTTGCTGGCTATTGGCCTGACCCGGTTCATGGCACGCTATTTCTTCAGCGAGGCCTACAAGCGGATCCTGCGGCAGAACAAGCAGACGAACATGCTGATCTATGGTGCCGGATCCGGCGGCAGGCAAGTTGCCGGCGCGCTCAGCGGCAGCGCCGATTTCAAGGTCGTCGGCTATCTCGACGACGACAGGAGCCTGCACGGCAGCCTGATCGGCGGTGCGATGGTCTATGATCCCGAGAAGATCGTGGAGCTCAGCTCGCGGCTGAACGTCCGCACGATCCTGCTTGCTCTTCCGAAGATCGATCGCTCACGCCGCAATGAAATTCTCGAGAAACTTCGCGGAGCCCGCGTTGCCGTGCGCACAGTTCCGGATCTGAACGCGCTTGCGGGCGGCCAAGCGGAATTCACCGACCTGCAGGAACTGGATATCGAGGATCTGCTCGGCCGAACACCGGTCAAGCCGGATGCGGCTCTCCTGGAGCGAAACATTCGCGGCCGGGTGGTTCTGGTGACGGGTGCGGCAGGTTCGATCGGCAGCGAGCTGTGCCGGGGTCTCGCTAGGCTGAAGCCAGCCACGCTCCTCGTTCTCGACCAGAACGAATATGGTCTCTACGCCCTCGAAAACGAGTTGCTGGACGAGAATCCGGATGGCGCTGTCCAGATCGTGCCTCTTCTTGCCAGCGTGTCCGATGAACAGCGCATTCGCAGGATCATGGCGACCTGGAAGCCCGATATCGTCTATCACGCCGCAGCCTACAAGCATGTGCCGCTGGTCGAGAAGAACCCGGTCGAGGGCGTGAAGACGAATGTGTTCGGCACGGTCACGGTTGCCAGGGCAGCGATCGACGCAGGTGTCGAACGATTTATCCTGATCAGCACGGACAAGGCTGTCAGGCCGACAAACATCATGGGCGCCACCAAACGGCTTGCGGAGATGGCTCTCCAGGGACTGGCAGCCGAGGGCGCGTCGACCATCCTGACGATGGTCCGCTTTGGCAATGTGCTCGGATCATCCGGTTCGGTCGTTCCGCTGTTTCGCCAGCAGATCAGGCAAGGCGGGCCGATTACCCTGACGCATCCCGAGATCACGCGCTTCTTCATGACTATTCCGGAAGCGACCGAACTCGTGATCCAGGCCGGTACAATGGCCAAGGGAGGCGATGTCTTCGTCCTCGACATGGGCGAGCCGGTCAAAATCATCGATCTCGCAAGGCGCATGGTCGAACTGTCAGGCCTGACCCTCCAGGATGAGCGGAATCCGTCAGGCGACATCAGCATTGTGACGACCGGCCTGCGCCCGGGCGAAAAGCTCTACGAGGAACTGCTGATCGGTGACGATCCCCAGCCGACGGCACACGCCAAGATCATGCGGGCGCGGGAGCGCTTCATCGCATGGAAGACGCTGACACCGAAGCTGGAGCAATTGAGCTCGGTCGCCGAGGAGGGAGATGCCGACGGCTTGCGGCGGGTCTTAAGCGAACTCGTCCAGGACTACCGTCCGTTCGATGTCGTCGTCGACCTGGTGTCGCTCCGCCAGGGATTGGCATCATGACGCTATCCTGCGCCGATCTCGGCGCCACCCGACCCCCGGCCAGGAGCTGACGATGCTGCTCGTCACCGGTGCGACCGGTTTCGTCGGTCAGGATCTGCAACAGGAATTGTGCACGCGCGGCACTGCCTTCAGGGCGGCAAGCCGTTCCAATCGGCATGGGTACAGCCCCGTCGGCGATATCAACGGCGCCACCGACTGGAGCGCAGCGCTCTCAGGCATCGAGATCGTCATTCATCTTGCCTCCACCAACCAGAATGTCGTGGCCGGATCCGGGGAGGATCGCGCGCTCCTTCGGACCGTCAATGTCGAGGGAACCGTCAATTTTGCCCGACAGGCTGCCGCGTCCGGCGTCAGGCGCTTCGTCTTTCTGAGCACGATCAAGGTCCACGGCGAACGAACCGCTGAAGGCCATCCCTTCAGGCAGGATGACGTACCGAACCCGGTGAGCGGCTACGCGGTCTCCAAGCTCGAGGCCGAAAGAAGCCTGATCGAGCTGTCCGGTTCGTCGGGCATGGAGATCGTCATCATCCGTGCGCCTTTGGTCTATGGCCGCGACGTTGGTGGCAGTTTTCGCGCCCTGACCAAGCTCGTCAAAAGCGGGATACCCCTGCCCCTTGGGTCGATCCGCAATCGCCGATCGATGGTCTATGTGGAAAACCTGTCCGACCTCATCCTGACAGCGGCGCTGCATCCGGCCGCCGCAGGACAGACCCTGCTGGCGGGTGACGACGAGGCAGTCTCGACGCCGGAACTTGTCAGGCGCCTTGCTGCCGCAACGGGATGCCCGGCACGCCTGCTGCCTTGTCCTACGCTCGCCTTGCGGAGCCTGGCAGCGATTGCCGGCAAGACGGAACTCTTGTCGCGCCTGACCGACTGGCTGGAAGTTGACATTACGCCGACGCGCACGCTCTTGGATTGGACGCCCCCTTTTGATATGGGGCAAGCGCTGAAGCGCTGTTTCTAAGCGTTTCGGGTCAGCAACTTTGACGGGAATGCAATTTTTCATGCTCCACGGCTTTAACCGACTCTTGAAGCGGCTGTTCGATATTTGCGCGGCATCGTTCGGACTGATCCTCCTGTCACCGGTCTTCCTGGTTCTTGTAATCCTTGTGCGCCGATCATCTCCGGGCGGGGCGCTTTTTCGCCAGGAGCGCGTGGGGCGCTATGAGATGCCATTTATATGCATCAAGTTCCGGACCATGGCGGCGGGGACGCCTAATGTCGGCTCCCACGACGCGCCGGTTTCGTGGATCACGCCGCTCGGCAGAAGGTTGAGGGCCTACAAGCTTGACGAATTGCCGCAGCTCATCAATGTGCTCAAGGGCGAAATGAGCCTCGTCGGTCCGAGGCCTTGCCTGCCGACCCAAGGTGAGGTCATTGCTGCGCGCCGCAAATACCGCGTCTTTTCCGTGCGCCCCGGCATAACCGGCCTCGCCCAGCTCCAAGGGATAGACATGTCGACGCCAGAGGCACTCGCGCAGGCCGACGCCCGCTATATCAGGAAGGCCGGGTTCTGGCAGGACATCGTTCTTGTTGTCGGCACGCTTCTCGGCCGGGGAACTGGTGACGCTGCCGTCAAGTGAAGGCGTTGATGCCGTAGCGACAGGCAGCCGACGACGTGCAAGCGAGGCTTGCGCCCCTATTTTTTTGAACGACCTGCGTTAGATCTCGAGGCAAGCCCTCGGGAGAACGTCTATGGCAACGCCCACCGATAACCTCGCATCGGGCCCGACTACCCGCGGGTCGTGTCACTGCGGAGCGGTCCACTGGGAATTCCGTGGTGCAATTCCTGACGCCACGATTTGCAACTGCACGCTCTGCCGTCGCTATGGCGTGCTTTGGGCATACGACTATGACGGTGAGGGAATTACAGTCGCAGACACTTCCGGAGCGCTGACGGCCTATACCTGCGGTTCACGCTCGCTCTCATTCAACTTCTGCAGTCGCTGCGGAAATCTCGTGAGCTGGCGCGCGCTGCAGCCTGGTGGCGATGGACGCACCAGGATCGCTGTCAACCTTCGCCTGGCCGAGCCCGATGATGTTGCCGGAATCCGGCTGCAAAGGTTCGACGGGCTCCACAGCTTCGAGGATCTCCCACCGGACGCCCGTACCGTCGCCGACGTCTGGTTCTGATTTCCGGTCGTGCGAAGGACCAAGGCCGCTCTGCGCTTGAGCCCGTGGCGCGGTCGTGCCTTGCCCCGCACCGACCCTTCATTCCTAGACCAGCGTGAAGACCGCACAGGGCTTGGCTATCCCCCGTAGCTGGTGCTCTCCGGCAGCGACGAGGGGCATCACCACCTCGGCGGCCACAGCTCCTGAAACCAGGACACTGTGTCCCAAGGGTTTGCATAGTCCTTCAAGTCGACTGACAAGGTTCACTGCTGGCCCGATCGCCGTAAAATCGAGCCTATCCGCAGCGCCGACATTGCCCCAAAGGATCTCCCCGAAATGCACGGCAATTCCGAATGGAAGCGCTGGTGCCCCCTTATCCTGACGCAAGGAATCGAGGTGAGCCATGCCGGCGCGGGCCGAGGAGACAGCGCGCAGTGCCGCTTCGCACGCGGATCGCGGCGTGCTGGTAACGGGAAAGATTGCGAGCACACCATCGCCCATGAATTTCAGCACCTCGCCGCCAAACGCATGCACCGCACCGGCAATCCGGTCGAACCACGCGTCGAGCATCGCGATCATCACGGCAGGCTCTGTTGCCTCGGAAAGAGCGGTGAAGTCGCGCAGATCCGCACACAGCAAGGCAGCCTGTATCGTTTCGCCGACGCCACGGGTCATCGCTCCGGCCTGTACGCGCGCAGCACTTCTGCGGCCAAGATAAGCTTCGAGAAGGGCCGTCAGCCCTGCCCTCGCTGACAACGCAGCGACGGACGGTGCGGCGAACCGGGCCACGTCCTTCAGGCAGAGGCCCTCGCTGTCGGCAAACGGCCGGGCTCCCGCCCATCCAAGGGTAGCGTTGCCTGGAGGTTTGCCGACAATGCTTTCCTCAACTGGTCCCAGTCCCAAAAGCCACTGACCGTCGGCCTCCCCCAACAAGGTGTTGGAAAAGCTGAGAGCCTCGATGACCTCTCCCGTTTCGGCACGCCAGAGCCAGGTGCGACGCGTGATGATCGGGTGTGGCGCAGCAAGGGTCAGTGCGCCACCCGCAATCGGCATGCCATCGAGAAGAAGCCTGCGACCCAGTTCCGCGAGGAACCACTCGGGACTTGGCGCAGAGCCAGCCTCATCGAGAAGCCATGTGAGGGAGGGTGAAAGCTCCATATCTTCATGCCGTCATGGCGAGACCATCGTTCGCTCCGAGGTAAGGTCCACATTTAGCGTAGACGGCCCTCCTGTTTGCGGCCATCAAACCCGGCCTCTCCAGGGATCCGGATCCAGTGTGCGCCCAGCTGCACATTCTGCAAGCCGTCCCAGATAGTGCTCCCAGCCTTCCGAATGGCCGGCGCATTGCTCTGCGTTGGGCAGCCCTGAATGGGTCAACTTCAAAAGCGTCCCGTCCGGCTTTTCGATCAGATCGATCTCCACCAGACTTGAGCCGGGTGGCACGATCTCGCTTCCATCCCAGCCGAAACTGTAGGCGAGCCGGTGTACAGGTATCACCTCCCGAAACGATCCCCTGGCGAAACGAGAGCCGGTGACGTTGACGAGGTAAAGCCCGCCCGGTTGTGGTTCGACCTTGGCCTCAGTTCCCATCCATCGCAGGATTTTTTCAGGATCGGTCAGCAAGGCAAAAACGGCAGATGGCGGCGCCGGGATGTGGGCCTCGCGGTGAACGACTGTCTGCTCCTGCATGGTTCCTCCCGTTTCGGCCAGGGCCGCCCGCGCAACCCGGTGACCTCTACATGTCTCTTCTCATCAAGCACATAGGAGGCCAGCCGAGCGCAACAAGCTCACAAGATCGCCGGCAAGCGATTTTGACGTCACAATGCGGCCCCTGGCGGAAGCGAAAAACAACGCTCGCCGGTCACCGCCGGTGTTGGTCGAACCGTCGTGGGGCGTGGCTCGCAAGCTCTCGGGGTACGGTGACAGCGCTGTCACTGTCGGCGGTCGCCACGCGCTGATCATTGCGGTCAATGTCTGAGCCGTGCCTTCAACGCGCTTTCGGCATGTGGATCGAAATAATGGTAGAGCGCGGTTGCCCTGACTGTTCCGGGATCGCAAGGCTCGTTCGCATGGATGCTGCGATAGCCCCAGAAGAAATAAAGGGATCCGGGGACCATCCTTATCCGCGTGAAGGACGTCGGATCCTTCTCGGCACGGTCTCTCAGGGACTTCTGGCGGACCTTGTCCACCAGGATCTTGTCGAGGAGGTTGCCGACATAGCTGGCGCGAGCGGGCCGCCTGTTCGGGACCATGTAAAGATCGCCGGGCCTGCCTGCCGTCGGTATTACGATCGGGATCAACGCCGTTATCAGATAGGAATCATAGTGGAAATTGAGGGAGTGCTCGGCCATGCCTTTTCCCGTGAGGCACCGCAACACCTGATGGAATTCGACCGGAGGGGCCGGCCTTCCTCGGCTCGCCTCGTAAAGACGTCTGAAGATCGACTGAAACCGGCCTGACTGTGCCAGTTCATCCAGTCCCGATCCCCTGACTGCTTCGCTTCCTTGAAATGCGACATATTCGTGCTTTGACCCGGTTACTGACGAAGCCACAAAAGCCTGCATGGTCGAGAGGCTTGCTGCGTCCACGAAATCTGGAATGCAGCAAAAACCGTCGCGTTCCATCGCCGCGAAGAGTGTCTGTAAATGGTTGTCGGAAATATTGGGCGTCCTGGCATCAAGCGCATTGGCGGCATCCATTCCGGACCTCTAAGCGTTTGCAGCTGGTCCGCGGATCATAGTGCAGTGCAAAAATTTGTCCAGACGGGATAGCGACTGAGCCTCCCCGTTGGCAAAATCGCTCGCGAGCCACGATGACGGTCGAGAGATCGCATGGCTTTAAGGTCACGGCTACGCCATTTCCACTAACGATGGGAGTGGACGGAGCCGTCGGCTTGTGGCGTATACTTGCCGGCATAACGAGGGCGGAAGGATGAATCGGGAAGCAGCCATGCAGCAACGCAGAGGGCTGGCGTCGATACGCCGTGAACGGCTCCTTGCGTTCGGTCTTCTGACGAGCGTCGTGTTCCTGATTTCAGGTCAATCGATCTTCGCTCTGCTTTCCAATCCCGTGTGGCTGTTCATCATTTTTGCATGGCTGTTTTCAGTCGTCCTCGGCTGCGCATTGTCGGTCGTTCGCCATGCCGACGATCTCGCAGAACGCCTGGGTGAGCCCTACGGGACCCTCATCCTGACGCTTGCGATCACATCCATCGAAGTCATGGCGATCACGGCGGTGATGCAACATGGCGAAAACAACCCGACCCTGGTGCGCGACACGCTTTTTGCCGTCGTGATGATCATCCTCAACGGCATGGTCGGACTGTCACTGCTGGTTGGCGGCTGGCGGCGCCATGACCAGCATCACAACCTCCAGGGCGCCAATGCCTATCTCGGTGTCATCGTGCCACTGGCCACGCTCAGCATGATCATGCCGAATTTCACCCATTCGGCGAGCGGACCGCCCTACTCCTTCGTCCAGCAGACAGTCCTCGCCTTTATTTCGGTCGGTCTCTACAGCGTGTTTTTGAGCTTGCAGACCGGACGCCATAGAGAATTCTTTGTCGACGATACCGGCGAAGCCCGCCCCGAGCGCGTCGAAACGAAAGAACGAGGCCTGCTTCTTCCCGTCATCCTGCTGGTGGCCTACATGGCACTCGTCGTCTTCCTAGTCGAGGAACTTGCCGCGCCGATCGATTACTTCATCGAGACGCTGCATGCCCCCGCAGCATTGGGCGGGGTGATCATGGCAATCCTCGTCGCTACACCCGAGGCAATCAGCGCGGTCAGGGCATCGGTCGCCAATCACCTGCAGCGATCCGTCAACATTTTCCTGGGGTCCGTGCTCTCGACGATAGGATTGACCGTCCCGGCAATGCTGGTGATCAGCCACGTGACCGGGCACCCTGTCGTGCTTGGTCTGGACCGTACGGATTCCGTCATGCTCATCCTGACGCTCGCACTCAGCATCATCACCTTCGCAAGCGGGCGCACGCATCTGATGCAGGGGGCCGTGCACCTTGTCCTTTTCGTGGCCTATTTCCTGCTGATATTTGAAACCTGAGGTAACGCTTCCCGCGGACAGGATGTCTTGCGCGGCTCATCCCAAATCGATACCCAAGGCCTTCAGCCTCGTGCCATACTTTTTTTCAGGGAAGCGGCACTAATCGCGAGCGCCTCAACCTTGGCCAGCTCGATCAGTCTTTCGCGGGCTGGCATCGGTGTCAGATTATGGTCGGCATCGGGAAAGAGGTGCAGTGCCACGTTGGGATAGGCCGACAATCTTTCGCCCGCATCGCCAAAATTGACCCTGAACATATCCTGGCCCTCGTCCCCTTCGGTGTAGACGATTGCGAGCGGCATGCTGCGATCGGCAAGAACCTGGAAATCACGGTGCACCTGCCGGGTCAGTTGCGTCAGTGGCTTGGCTGGCGCAAAAACCGACGACAGCCGGCTCGCCATTCGGTCAACAAGACGCACGGAAATGTTCCTGGTCACCGCGCGAAGGTCGAGATCGCCCGCCCACAGACGAAGCAGGCTTTCCCGATCGAGCGCATTCTTGAGGTAAGACTTCAGGGTCTTTGGAAGCCCTCTGAACCGCCACCGGAACGCAACCGGGTTGACGAGGATGCAGGCGTCCCAGCGAGGATCGGCAAGGACGCTACGAAACGCGACGTAGGCACCACTGCATCGCCCGATCAGGATCGTGCTGCCACCTGGGCCATGCTGCTCGAGAAAGTCTCGCGCGATTATGACATCGTCCACCTGCGCCTCGTCATAGAGAACCTGCCTGCGCCGACCCGGCACCGGCGGACTATCCCCGACGCCGGCGCTGTCAAATCTGAACGATGCCACCCCGGCGGTTGCGAGCGCGCGCGCAAGCTCGACCGAGAACCGTCCCCAGCCCGCCGCATGATCATAAGCCGTCGTCAGAATGACAGCCGTTACACCGGCGAACGAATCTGTCGGCTCGCACAGGATGCCATGGAGCCGCTCGTCCGGACCGAACCGAACCGCGGTTTCGCGAATGCACCTTGATCGAACCGATGCGACGGGCATCGGCATTGTCCTCGCCGAAAGGCGCCCGCTTTGGTAGCCGGGAAGAGACTGGACCCAATCGATCAGATCCCGGGCCACGGCGTCAGGAATTTCCTGATTGAGGGGATTGGACACAAACGCATCATAACCGGCAAAATCAGTCGCACGCAGCCGGCATCCAGCCGCTTCCAGCTGATGACAGAGGGTGACGTCACTTTCGAGACCGGGGCGAACGGCAAGGAACAGATCAGGGGGTGCATCGATCTCCACCTTCGTGAGGTCCAGGCGCCGGAGGTCATCAGCAACGGCCCGCGGCATGCGTATCCCGGCAATCGATCCGGCCGCGTTGTCCCGCAACTCGGGCTTGATACCGAGCCCGTCGTCGATGAGCCTGGAATAGAGCGACAGCTCGCGGAGATAGGCCCGCCCCTTCAGCACAGGCGCCAGGAGGGCAAGGGCGTCCGGCGAGGGCCGCTTATCGGCAGATAGAAGGGCGAGGCTCGCACCGATCCCCTGTCCGAGGAAAACGAGACTGCGCGCTCCAGAAAGCTCCCGGAGGGTTTCCGCGGCCGTTGCAACCTGCTGCTGCCAGACCGAGAGACCGCGTTCGCCGGCGGTTTCGTCGAGCGAATTCACCGTGCCCGAAAAATCGAACCGAAGGCTGGCCACGCCGATGCCCGAGAGGCGCTCGGCCAGAATCCGGTAGAACCTGCGCGTGCACATCTCCTCCATCCCCCAGGGATTGAGAAAAAGCACGGCCACGCCGCTTGGCCGCGTGCCCTGATCCGCTTCGGCATACAGGCCGGTGCTTGATCCGAAAGCGACCGGCCGCGAGGCGCAGCACGCGCCTGTGACCGAATTCGCGCCATTCTCTATCGTTGTTGTCATCCCATGCCCCAACCCGGCCCCCGCCGTGCGTCCTTCCCTGGCTTCTTCCTTAGGTGGTAAGGATTAGCGGAATCTGTACGGAGTGCGCCTCTTCCCTTGCATTGCCGCCAATCACGCAAACGTGTTCGTCCTCAGGCAAGTCGCAGCCGCTTCGTCAATGCGACGCGGACGCCGGCGAGATTGAGTGCAATGCCGGCAAGCGTATAGACGACGACGCCGGTGATGATTGGCGCTGCGAGGTCAAGCACCACATTACCGGTCGGGTGCCGCCCGACGATGACGGTCGGCACGGCCATCGTTGCGGTCGCGAGGCTGACCTTGAGGATCGGTCTGAGCTCGAATGGCAAGCGGTGAGCCCGATAGGACAGGAAATAGCCCGCGATCGCGCCGCCTATCTCGGCAATCAACAGCGCGTAAGCCGCCCCGACCAATTGGAACCGCGGGACAAGGACAAACATGGCGGCAACGTTGATCGCCAGGATGATCAAGCCCTGGACACCCATCAGCCCCGGCTTCTTTGCCAGCTGGAAACTGACGTGAACGAACTGATAGGAGATCGATCGGAACAGCCAGGCAAAGACCAGGATTGGCATCAGCATCGCGGCAGCGTCCCGAAACTCTGGCCCAAGGATCAAGGAGGCGAACCCTGGCGCCACCAGCGCCAGCCCGACGACCATCGGCATCAGCACGGCCAGAAGCATCTCGGCTGTTTCCGTCAGATGCCGGTTGGTGGCCTCGCGGCCGTCCTGCGTCAACAGCCGGATCGCCACAGGGATCGTGGCAGATCCGATCGCGACGCCTGGAAACAGGATGATCTGACGCACCAGATCGGCAGCAGCGCCATAGACACCGGCGGCCGTCTCGCCCATGTAGGTCACGATGATCATGCGGTCGAGGACGGTGTGGAGGACGAAGACGAAGGACGACGCCGTCATCGGAATCCCGAAGCGCAGCATATCCTTCAGCAGATCGACATCGAAGGGATGGCGAGGCCGACGCCAGACGCCCGGCGCGTAGACGAGGAGTGTTGCGAGGTAGGAGCAGGCGACGCTGACGAGCAGGCCCTGCCCTCCCATGCCAAACAGCATCACAAGACCAGCCGAGAATATGACGGTCAGCACCGCGCGCAGAATGACGGACCACATGTAGGCTCCCGTCTGCTGGCGTGATCTGAAGATCTCCTGGACGAATTCGAAAAGCCCCACCATGAACGCGACGAACACGGCGGGCACGACATAGGTCGATGAATTCTCGGCGATCAGCCACGTCACGGCAACGACCAGCGGGCTGACCAGCATGAGCCCGCCATAGGCATAGAGCGCGGTTGTGCGGACATCCTTCCTTCCGCCTTCGGATTCGAAACGCAGTACCGAGAATTTTATCCAGCCGAAGAGCAGCGTCGAGATTACACCGGCGACGCCCGTTCCGACGACATAGATCCCATATTCATGCGGGCTGAGCATACGCGTGAACAGCACGACCGAAACGAAGCCGAAGGCTGCGGATACGGCATTCGCGATCATATAGGTCGAAATCTGGCGAAACATCATTCAGCCGCGCGCGTGAACTCGTCGATCACTTTCATCAACGCCTTCGGTCGGCACGAGGCATCAAGCGGCAGCGGCCGGTTCGGCTTGCCGTCCGATCGCTTGAACCACATCGGCACCCAGGTATAGCGATCCGTAATCCCCCAGGTGAGGACGGCGCTCGGACGCGCAGCCTCGTCGATTGCAGCGAGGAAATCACCCGCACGCCTGGCCACGATCCGGTCGCGGTCGTACTCGTTGGGGGGCAGCTTGTCGTCGATGACGTCGAGCTCGGTGACGAGAACATCGAGCTGCATTCCCTTCACGTCTTCCACGAACCTCGACAGTCCTTCCCTGTCGATCTCCAGGTCTCCGGGCAGGTGCCCCTGTATTCCGACAGCATGGAACGGAACATCACGATCCTTCAGGCTGCGCAGGAGATCGAGCAAGGCCTTGCGCCGGTCGCGGCACTGGGGTGTCGGGTTTTCGACGTTGTAGTCGTTGATGACGAGCTGGGCCGAGGGGTCGACCGCGGCCGCGGTCCGAAGGGCAATCTCGATATAGCGTGGGCCAAGACGTTCCTGCCAGATTGAATTGCGTATGACAGAGCCGCGCATCGGCGTTTCGGCAATCGCCTCGTTTACGACGTCCCAGCTGGGGATCCGTCCCCGATAGCGTCCGACGACGGTCGTGATGTGATGGACGAGCTCGCGTTCGGCTTCTGCCGCACTGGCAATGGTTTTCGTCCAGTCCGGCATGGCGCCATACCAAGCAAGCGTATGCCCCCGCATCTGCATCCCGTTGCGGTTGGCGAAGTCGATCAGGCGATCGGGCTGCTCGAAAACGAACTGCTCCTGGCTCGGACGCAGATCGATCCATTTGAGGCCGCCTTCACCGACCACGATCTGACAGTGATCGATAATGGCTTCCTTGTAGTCGAACTCCGTGTCGAGGAGGTCCGTGCGCACCGCCGCGCCGTAGGGAATGCCGCCTCTGGCGAATGCCGCCTGCGCGGTGATGTCGTTTCGAACGAGGCTATCGAAGGCGCCCGTTGACGCCAGGCCAGCACCCAGGGCACCGAGAACGAAATCCCGCCTGCGCATTGATCAACATCCTTCGATTTGTCTTCAAATGAGACAGGGTTCGGCCGGGCGCGCCAGCCAAGCCTTGAGAGTCCGGCTTTTATCGAACGCCTGTGTCGCGCGCACGCAACAAATGAAATCGCCATTAATGGATAGTTAAGGAAAATCAGGTCTTTTGACCGTATATTTCGCGTTATTTCGCGCCGTGTCACTCAGATCTCGCCGCCATGTACGAAGCCGCTACCAGACATCAGACTCCGGTCATCAGCACGCGCGGCTGGACGACACGCCAGGAGGGGCGTGTCGGACAAGCCCGTCCAGGCCTGACCCTGGTCGAACCGGCGCCGCTGCAGGGCCGTCTGGCCGTGGTCCAGGAACTCCTTCAGTTCGATCTGACGCGTATCCTAACCTGGCTCAGGAAAGGCGTCATTCTCATCATCTCTTGTGCGCTCCTCGGGGCGGTTGCAGGGTATGCCGTCGTCTTCGTCGTCAAGCCGCGCTATACCGCCGGCATCGACCTCCTGGTCGACCCGTCGAACCTTCGCGTCGTTGCCGACGACATCTTTTCCGAGAGCATCCAGAGGGACACCCAGCTCCTGGATGTCGAGAGCAAATTGCGCGTCCTGACCTCTGGCAACGTGTTGAACCGCGTGGTTGGTGACCTGAAGCTCACCTCGGATCCGGAATTCGCGTCTCAGACATCGAAGGATCCGGGCTCCGACGCGCTTCGCACGCTCGCCAAGCGCGTCACGGCCCGCCGCGACGAACGATCCTTCATCGTTAACGTCGCCGTGTGGACGCAGGATGCTGCCAAGTCGGTCACAATCACCAACGCGATCGCGTCGGCGTTCCAGGAAGAACTTGCCAGGGCGGAGTCGGAAGGCGCTGGACGGGCAGCCAGTTCGCTGTTTGCGCGCCTCGGCGACCTGAAGGCGGAGGTTGCCAAGGCAGAGGCTGCCGTCGAGGTGTTCAAGCGGGAACAGGGCTTGCAGTCGAGCTCCGGCGAACTGGTCAGCACCCTCATGTCGAACCAGACGAACACCCAGCTCATCGATGCCAAGGCGCGTCTCATCCAGGCGCAATCACGCTACAACGAGCTCGTATCGACCAATCCGAAGAACCGCCTGAACGCATCTGCCCTGCAATCGGAAACGATGACGATGCTGCGAACCCAATATTCGACGTTGCGCCAACGGGCGACGTCGCAATCGGCGATCCTTGGACCAAAGCATCCGATGATCGTCACGCTTCAGCCGCAGCTTCGCGCGCTGGAGGGCCAGATCGATGCGGAGACCGCACGGATCGTGCAATCGGCGAAGGCAGAGCTTGATCAGGCGAAGTCGGCCCTTGACGCACTCAATTCGGAAGCCAACCAGATGAAGACATCCGTCTTCCAGGATACGGCAGCGCAAATTCATCTGCGCGAACTCGAACGCGAGGCACGCGCCAAGGCAACGGTCTACGAGGCTTTCATGGCAAGGGCCGGCGAAGCCGCCGAGCGCCAGCAGATCGACACGACCAACGTCCGGATCGTCTCCCCCGCCGTTGTGCCGACAGCGCGAAGCTTTCCGCCGCGTGGCTACGTGCTGTCAGGTGCGGGCGGCATCCTCGGCCTCGGACTTGGGATTTTCGCAGCCCTTCTCTCCGGTTTTTGGCGCGACTATCGACGGCTGATTGACAGCGAGGCCAAGACCCATGACTAAGGTCGTCGGGGCCGTGTCGAGCCGAGACGGCCGCGGCTTCACCGCCTTCCTGTTTCTCCTGATCCTCGGCTACTTCTGGATCGGCCTGAACCCCTTTCCCGACCCGAATGCCACCAGCCTCTCCACGCCCTATGGCGCGAGTTCGAACGTCTTCAACCAGTTGATCGTCGTCGCCATGTCGGGTGTGGTACTGGTTACGGTCCTGCGAAACCCGGCCCGCCAACTGTTGTTGCGCCCACATGGCCTGCTGGCCTGTCTGCTTGTCTGGATGCTGTTTACGGGCCTGTTTGCCGGTGATCCGGCCGCAGCCTACCGCCGCATTATCTTTGCGATACTGGTCTGCCTGTGCGCCAATGCCATGCTTCTCATTCCGCGCGATGGCCAGCAGTTCGCAGGACTGATGTCGATCGGCCTGGGTTTCGCGATCGCTCTTTCCTATCTCGGCGTCATCGCCCTGCCGCACCTTGCGATCCACCAGGCCACCGACGCCCTCGAGCAATCGCTTGCGGGCGACTGGCGCGGTCACTTCGGCCACAAGAACGTTGCTGCTGCCGCCATGGTCTATGCCGTTTTCTTCGGTCTCTATGCGAGAAAGGCCGGGCACATCAGGCTTGGTCTGCTGATGACCCTTTCGGCGGCGTTCTTCGTGCTCCACGCCGGCGGAAAGACCTCTGCAGCAATGCTGCCGGCAATCCTTGTTCTTGCCTGGACATTCGAACGTTGGCCGAAGGCCGGCGCCGCCATGCTGCTTGCTGGCCTCATTGGCCTGAACCTCATGCTGTTGACGGCAGCCGTATCGACGTCGTTCAGCACTTTGCTCGCCTCTGCCGGGATCGATCCGACGTTTACGGATCGTGGTTCGATCTGGCGCCTGGCGTTGTCGGCAATCGCCGCGCGGCCCATCATCGGCTATGGTTTCCAGTCGTTCTGGCAGACCGAAGCCTTGTTCAACAGCGGCCAGGCGATGGCGACATGGGCCGTGACCGCGGCCAATTCTCATAACGGCTATGTCGAACAGCTGATCAATGGCGGAATACCGGCACTGGCGATGGTGTTTGTCTGGCTTGTCATCCTGCCGATCGGACACGCCACACGCGCCTTGAAGGGAAGAAACGACCGGGCATTGACCCGGCTTTTCCTGCGGATCTGGTTGTTTTCCCTGTTTCTCGCCTGCCTCGAAAGCCCGTTCTTCGGCAATAGCGGACCGATCTGGTTTACGATGCTTGTTGCCGTCTTCGGGCTGCGCCTGCAGGCAAATGCCGGTCTCGTGAGCACGGCGGCGCCCATACCGACGCTGCCGGCAATTCCCGCGGCGCCGGCGGCAGAGCGGCTTCGACAGAGCCTGTTAACCTCATGATCAGGCCCTGATTGTAGATTATCCCGCAGCCGGCTAAAGCTTCGCCGTCGCGAGGTGAAACCTCCCCCGAACTGGCCGACTGGACGGTCCTTAATACGACGGGGATTTGGAACATGTAGGAAAGCAAGATGTCCGTAGAGGCCGTGGTCTGCATCCCAACATTTCGACGACCCGCCTGGCTCGCTCGGACGCTGCAATCTGTCTGTGCCCAGGAAACCGATTTTCCATTTGCCGTCGTGGTCGTTGACAATGACGCGGCGAACCCGGTGGGTGCCCGCTACGCACGCGAATTCCTCGCCAGCCAGTGCCAACCATCCCTGGTGCTGACGGAGGAGCGGCAAGGCAACTGTCATGCCATCAACCGCGCGTTCGGCGAAGCCATGGACGCATTTCCCGGCGCCGAGTTCCTGCTGATGATCGACGACGACGAGATCGCCCTCGAAGGCTGGCTTGCGGCGATCGTCGGCACGGCAAGGCGCGAGAAGGCCGATATCGTTGGCGGACCGGTGGTGCGGCAGTTCGAGGTGCCCGTGACCGACGCCGTCAAACGGCATCTTCTTTTCGGTTCGATCGAGGGCACGACGCGCCAGATCGACCAGATCCACGGCTCAGGAAACTGCCTCATCCGCCGGCATGTATTCGAAGGTCTCCCCTCGCCGCTGTTTGACGTGCGCTTCAACTTTCTCGGCGGCGGAGACATGGAGTTTTTCACGAGGTGCCGACGGGCAGGCTACAAGAGCTGGTGGTGCGCGGAGGCGGTGATCCGGGAATTCGTTCCCGAGGAACGGGTTTCGGCCCGCTTCCTGATGACCCGATCCTTGCGAACGGGTAGCATCAACTACGTCATCGATCGGATGCATAGCGGATCAGCCGGAAGAGTGATCGCAAAGAATGCGCTCAGTCTCGGAGCAGGTGCGATGCGCTCGCTGGCGCTGCTCGTCAGGACCCGACGGCTGCTACCGGCAAGCCATCCGCTTTTGGTGTCGATCGGTCGAACGCTCGCCACTCTCGGCTTCCTTCCGACGCCCTATCGCGCCAGCAATTAGGCCGCCGTGCCAAGCGCAATTTGGCGGATCACGTCGATCGGTGTTCGCGTATGCGATTGGACGGCAATCGTCGTCTGTTCGGGCGTCATTTGCCGGATGAGCGCGGAGAGGCCCGCCTGGTCGAGCGCCGGTCCTTCCCAGTAGGTCAGACACGGGCTCTGCGAAACACGCATGTGCCGGTTGGCCAGCTCTTCGTCGTTTGCGACGGCAACACCATAGAGCAGGTACTCCGAAAAATGCCTGACGCGAGCGAGCGCCTGCCACCAGGGAAGGCCGCTCGCCGCTTCGACGCGTTTCGTCATGATATCGACGGTTCGCCGCTCCCAGAGCACCATCTGGCTGATGAAATCGTCGCCTGGCAGGGCGGGTGGCGTCAGGCCGAGCAGCCGATGGGCATTGTGCCACCAGCGGACATGCCTTGGTCGTGATGAATTGACGTCACCGGACGCCACGAAATGAGCGACTTTCGGCTGCTGCGCCAAGGCCCCAACGTCGAAGGGTTTGCAGAAACAGTTGTCGGAATCGATGCACATGACCCGATCGCTTCGCTGCGCGAGGGTCATGGCGATCTTGCGCAACTGTTGCAAATGCCAGCCATAAACCGGAAGGCGCATGTATGGGGCCCACCAGTAGTGCCGGCCACGCCATTTCGGAAGGGACCACAGAGGCGGCAACAGGCTGGACGAAACAACAACGTGGCGCTTTTCGCCTTCGAACCCGGCGAACGCGTCGGCATCCTCGTCCCCCACTACGATGTAGTGGGTGTCGTAACCGGTGACATAGCGGTCGATCGAGTCACACAGCAGCCGGCATCTGTCGCGATCGCCACGATGGCTCGGCGTGATGAGCGATATCGAGGGTTTCATGATCGGATCTTCCGTCAATGGCTGCGCCTGGCAACGGCTCGCAGCATGGCATAGATGGCAACCGGATTGCTGGTGAGGTAGCGCACCGCGAGGCGCCGGGGTTCAAGGATCATGCGATAGAGCCATTCGAGGCCGAGCGCCTGCATCCAATGCGGCGCACGGCTCTTGCTCCCGGCCAGAAAGTCGAAAAGACCGCCTGCCGTCTTGATCAGTCCGACATTGTGCAGCCGCTCGATGTTGCGGACGACGAACTGCTGCTCAAGTGGAACGCCAAAGCCTATCCAAAGAATGTCGGGCGCGGCTGCGTTGATCGCTTCGATGACGGCGTCTTCCTCGGCGCGATCAAAGTAGCCATTGCGCCGTCCGGCAAACCGAAGTCCCGGATAGGCCCTCGTCAGATTTTCGACCGCCCGCGCATTCACCTCTTCGGTGGCGCCCAGAAAATAGAAACTGACATCCGTCTTGGCGGCGCGTGCCGCTACCGCATGGATGAGATCGGTGGTCGCGACGCGCTCCGGCAGCGGCTCAGTCGAGGACAGCTTTGAAAACAGCACAACCGACATCCCGTCGGCGTGGATCTGGTCGGCCTGGCGGGTCAACGAGCGAAAATCGGCATCCTGCTCGCAAAGGGCGATCACCTGACCATTGGCGGATGTCGAATAAAAAGGACGCCCGCCAATACCTCGCCGTTCCAGAGCCAGCCTGATGAACGCGTCCGCGGAGTCGTCCATCCCTGCCCGCACGATCGGAAGGGCTCCGAGCCGATTTGTCGGCCAATCCACCATCGAGTAACTGAGAGGCGCCGACGCACCGCCATGCCTAGCCATTCAAGCACCTTCGAAAACCGGCAACGGTCAAGAACAAGCCTCTCAATTAGCGCTTTTACCGAGCAACCGCAGCAAAACCTCGCGCTATAGTTAACCGCCGTTACTGGTGACGGGACTGGCGTACACACTCATGTTTTCGAAGCCAAAATCGTAAGTTGGCCTTTACGAAAAAGCGGTATCAACGTGTTTCCCCGTCGACCACCGCGCAGAAAGTCCGAAATGTCCAAGCGTCGCTATCTTGCACTTGTCTCTGACGCTGTTCAGACGTGCGGCGTCGAGGAGTTTGCCCGCCAGACAGCGTCAAGACTGGGAATTAGGGGCCGTACGCACCTTCTCGACGGCAAGATCCGCACGCTCGTCTCAGCCCTTGACGACGCCGATGCGGCGATCCTCAATTTCCCTGTGGTGGCCTGGAAACGGAAACTTGCGGAACCTGTTTCCGTCGCGTTGACAACCCGCCTTCGGCGGAAGGATCTCGTCGTCGTGCTGCACGAGTGGGATGCGCTGGACTGGAAGCGCAGGCTTGTCCTTGTCCCTGTCGTGCTCCTTGCAACCCATATCCTGTTTTCGGCGCCCGAAGTGGCCGATGAATTTTCGATAAGTCCCCTGTCGGCCCTTGCAACCCGCAAGCGGGATGTCGTCCCCATTCCGCCGAACCTCGCCCTGCCGTTATCGCTCAGATCAGGTTCGGTTGCCCAGGCCCTCAAGGAACAGCGCAAAGCCGGTCGCCTTATCCTCGGACAATTCGGTTCAATCTACCCGAGGAAACAGTCGACCGCAGTCCTTGAGGTTGCCGCGCACCTTTTGGCGCATGGCCATGACGTCGGCGTCGTCTTCGTTGGCTCATTCATCCGCGGCCTCGACAATGTGGAGCGCGATTTCTATGCTCTTGCCGACAGGCTAGGCATTGCCGACCGTGTGACGGTAACAGGCTATGTTGCGGATGCCGAAGATATTTACGGGATCCTCAACCATGTTGACGTGTTTTGCTACCTGTTCTCGGAAGGGTTGACGGCTCGCCGGGCAAGCGTGCTGGCCGCAAGCTTCGCGGGAAAGCCGATCGTCGTCAATGCGCCGCGACAACGCAATGCGCTTGCTCACCACAGTCTGTTTCGCAAGCTGATTGAGCGCGGAGCGGTGCGGCTGGTGGCAACGGATGCAGGCGTGGGCACGATGGCAGAGGCGGTGTCGAAGGCGCCTCGCGGCGGTGTTGCGCCACTTGATGCGACAGCCGAGATTGGCGCCCTGTGGGAATCGGTCATCGACGCGCTCGATGCGCATGCCGCCGCTCACTGATCATTGCTTTCCTATGTCTTGCTCAATTCGAGACCAGTTATCGACGCCCTCGGAACAAAATCGAAATCTTTGTGTTTGAGCGGCAGAGAAGGAAATGAACGACCTTCTCCGCTTTCCTGTACGACAGCCCCGCTTGGGTCTGCCCAGGCGGGGCACGTTTTGTCTAATGGTGGGGTCTTTGTCGCGGTTGTCGCCGGTGGCGACCGTTAACTTTTCGCGTGCCGCCTCTTGAGCTGCAGGGCACCTAATATTAGATTCTCGTTACGTTGTCGTTGAGAGAAAAGGAGGAAAAAATGACGACGTCAGATGTCCTCTGGAATGTCCCTGTTAACGTTCGACTACAGAATGGCACCGAGGTGTCTTTTCAGAGTGTCCACGACACCTTGGACTTCCTCGAGAATGAATGGCCCTCCCCACGCGGAGCCTATCACGATGCAGCTGTCATTAGCTGTCGAAAGGCCCTGAACCACCAGACGCCACCCGCGGTCTGCAAGGAACTCTTTCTTGCGGCATGTCTAGAGGCTGGCCTTGCGGCTCGAAACAACATGCGACCGGATGGCAAGCGCTTTTCACCGTCAGTCATCGAGGCTTATTGACCGATCCGCTGAAATCGCGGATTGCCCTTTCGCTGCTGTAGGGCTGTAGGGTTGAGAGATCCTTGGCCAAGGGCTGCGTTAAATCAGTCCTTGGCCATACGATGAGGCACTGTCATTCATGGATAGAGACCCAAGCCCGAATGGTAGCTAGGGGAAGATCACCTTCCATATCGTTGTAGAAGGCCAGGTAATGATGGACATCATCTTCCAGTGCAAGACGGAGCTCCTCGTACTTGGTCACCGCCTCTTCATCTCCGGCCTTGGACGTCAGGTCGTGCAGCATGGTTACTTCACTGTAGATTTCGCACAATTCTCGAACCTGACCTTGTTGGCCCTCCCAGACGCGAAGGCTTGGGCACCGAAGTTTGAGTGATGTCCATCCGTGCCGATAGAGATCGATGGAAACCCTTGCTTTGGCGCTACCTTCAATCATAGGACTTGAAAACTCGCCCCGAGGGACTCCAACCGACGCCATTTCGAACGGCAGTGAAAAGATCGGCTATCTGATAACTTCAAATCGAACTGCGCAGGCACAGCAAATGCTCCATTAACGCTCACGCGTGCCCCCACCCTCAGATAAATCCTTGACAACGCAATCCAGCACGCAGGCGCCGCCATTAAGCAGGATCTTGGCGCCAATAAACGTCCGTTTTCGATGATCTCTTCTGCCGTCCATGAGGAGCAAAATGGAAGCGAAAGGTAAATGCCTTGTATATTACTAGCCTTTGCGTACGGTAGCAGACAGATGCCGGCATGGCATAAACAACCACTACCTTCCCGTCGCATCGACGGCCTATTATCCTTGCGTCACCAAACTCCAATGGTGACTGGGCCCTGTTCACAGAGCCTCAGGGGCAGGTATTGATTCCACCTGGTTCGCACGTCACTAGGCTTCAGGACCTGCCCCATTCCCTGAACGGGTACCACGGTTCCAGTTCCCGCCCTTTAGCCTACACTTGGGAAATGAGAAGGATGTGGCCATAGACGCTGCCTCCTGCGGTCGAGCCTCACGTTCGAAGGCTTGTGGTTGATTGTGATGTCTTCTCCGGGTGGCCCGCGAAAGATGAAGCTCACCCGCTCGAAGGCATGACGCTGGACGACGCACTTGAGATGGCGGATTTGATTCATGCTGAAGACTTGTTCCACCGACACAAGTTGACGCAGCCGCGTCGTCTTTAGGATTTCCACGCTGTATCAGACGATCGGTTTGGGAGTGGGGGGAAGAGCTCCGGATCGTCGGGGGCTGGAGACGCCGAAGAAATGATCCGCCGTCTAAGCTCGAAGCCAGCTATCAGGACAAGACAAGTGAGCAGCATAGCGATTAGCGGGAAGAGGCAAAGAAAAATGCAAAAGGCGGTCAGCCTAGCTGAAATAGCGCCCCTTAGAGCCGCAAGTCTTGTCATGAAAAGAAACCGGAAGAGACTAGCGTGAACAGATAGATTACACCGCACATCAGAAGAAGCAGACGAGGTCTCGCATGCCATCTCCCGAGTTGCTTTGGGCAGATTGCTACAGGGGGATTGTGCACAGTGCAAGTAGGGGCGTTGTGCTGAAATAATACCCTACGCATTTCGTCTATCTAACCAGACTCCGTCCGGGGGTAAGCTCCGCAACGCTTGCACACAAGCGCACGGCATGAGGAGGAAGGCTCGACCCCTTGCCCCCCGAGCCTTCCTTCCACCTGATCATGCTGTGCCACACCTGATTACTCGTCAGGAAAGCTGAACGTGCAAAGTCTGTGGATTGTGTTAGGAACGCGTCTTCAACGATACAGGCGTCCTAAACATGATTGAGCTTTCCCCATCGCTAATTGCAGCATTGAAACTGGCCAAAGACGGAGATCTATATCCGCAGCCGTCGAATAAATGGACGCACCAGAACGCAACGGTGACCTACGCGAAGTCCGACCGCTGGAAGGAACGGCCCCAGAAAGTGAAGTCCGTGACAGCCAAAGCTTTGGATGAGCTAAATGGACTTGGCTTTCTGGAGCGGCGGCATCTCGACGATGACAGGTCGAAAGACGTCTACGGCATTACGATGGCCGGGAAGGTTTGGCTACTTAAGAACAAATAGACGCGGAGCATTTTCACAATCGGCGATTGCGAGCGAGAGACACTTCCAGGGCCTTAGCGCATTGCGAATGCGCGGCGTTTCCCAGGTCCGGCTTAGCTCGATCCTCGAGCCGGCCTCCAGCCTATCCAAATGAGGAAAACCAGCACTTGTTTGGTGGAAAGTACTATTAGGACCGGTCGAAATGCCGCGTGAAACCAGAGGCTTTGGTCGCTACATGACGTTCAGCGCCGGAGCCGTTCCCGACGACCGACGCAGGTCGGCTCCCTAGAGCGATCCTGTCGCGCGAGGCGAGCCGGCCGCTCAGCCAATAAATCGCCATCACCTGGCGCCGCACCTCTTCTCGGCGACGGTGGTGCGCGTGGCGGGTCGAGCTGGCAACACCGGCTCCTCGCTGCGTTCGCCTTGTCCGATGACAGACACCTTCCGCTTGGACCTAAGTCCGTTAAATCGTTCGACTTTCGAAAGGCGGCGACGAACCATCCAAGGTGTAGCCTTCCAAACGTCCTCGTAACCGAGGACATAGTGAAGGCCGGATACCGCGGATGGACCCCTCTCAGCCCCGGGACCTGCTCGTTGTCGGCCCTTGAGAGAATGAGCGAGCACCAGCGAGGAACACGAATGAACTGCTTCGACATTCCGGGCATCATCTTGGCCCTGCTCCTTGTCCTCACCGCGATAGCTTTCGTTGGGAGAGGCTTTTGGTTGACCTCGCCTTGGATGTTCGGAGGATAAGGCTTCATTGCCGCGAAAAATGCGACATTTTACGGATATCATTTCTGACCCGCAGACGTCATCGTGGCTGGGCGTCGAGAACGGGTTTTGTTAACCGCGACGCAGGGTCGAGAGATCCTTGGCTTAGGGTTGCGTTCCTTCGCCCGAATTATCGTGAGCCGCATGAGCCCAACCTTCAATCACGCTGGAACATTCGGACCACGCTGAAGTTAGACGGATAGAGAAGAAGCGTCGGACACGCTCCCTCAAACGGCTGCATCTGCAGAAACCAGTGTCTGGGCTTCTTCTCGTAGCAAACACCGTCTTCCGCGATCATGAGATTTCACAGACTGCAGCGTTGTGCTGCACCTCCCGCGGGTCCTTGTAAGAGGCATGGCGCAGTTTTCCATCGTGCGTCAATGCGCGGTATTCGATCGGCCATCAGCGTCGGCTGCACCCACACGAAGAGGTGAACCGGGAGACGCTCACGCATTGCCGTCTGGAGGAGGCCGACGATATGGTTGACCTTCTCAACGCCAATACATCACAAGCCGCAAGGGATTGACGCGTTGAGGCGGCTGCTGAGCTCGGCGCTTCAGTGGGCCAGCCTCTTCCAGAACCACGACTTTACATCCGCCATTGTTGAATCGGATATCGCGGAGTTCCGTGCTAATATTTGTCGAGCGCTGGCCCTGCCCTCCAGACGCCAGCGTCGGGCCGGTTCGCAATCAGCCGTCGTTGCTAGTGAACCGGCCGCTTCTGTCCGAGCGCACCACACACGAGCCATTGTCACGCCCCGGCATATCAAAGGAAGCCAGGAACAAAGAAACGTTCCAATCGTTACACGGCGGGATCATTTTGATATGGAGGCAGCATTCTTTGAGTAGAAGCTCTGATATCCAGTTGGCGCTCCTGTCCCTACTACCAAAATGGCATCAAACCGTTCCTCTTTATAGGATAGGAGACCGAATGAAAGGTCTTGGCTTTTCCGAAGCTGAAATCATGGGCGGGTTGATCAAGCTGGCGCACAACAAGGTTATCCAGCTTCTTCCTGGCAGCCGATTGGTGGTTCTAAAACCTGCTTCCGTCCATTCGAAAGGATATGGAAGGCAGCCTGACAGACAACGCCCTGAGACCTTCCTGGCAGCAACATCGCGTGCTACAGATCCATTGTGATGATCATAAAAGATTGAACAGTCCGACGATGCAGCTCGCAAGTTCAGCCACCTTTACGCAGGCTGGGCCATGAAATGTCCTCGGCTTCGAGCGTTCGAAGGAAAACAACATTGGGTTCAAGACCTGTGTGAAGTGTACAGCGAGGCCGTACCTTTCGCGATAAGACGAGGCTGGCCGGTTCGCCGAATACGATGAGACCTGCAAGGCACTGGAAGAAGACATCGGCTACTTGGTCTTCTACGATTCATTGCAAACTGCCGCCTTGGGAGCTGGCTGCTAGCTGGTGGCCACTGCGACCTTTCCCCTTGCACCGCTCGCCCTTGGTGCAGCCCGACGCCTTGAGCCTCGTGCTTGTCGAGGCTGACCGCTCAACTAGCGCTAGAGCGCCGTACGTTTAATCGAACCCATAGCCTGCGGCTGTAAAATAGTTTCGACATTCTTGGCTATTGAAGAGGTTGCAGATTGATCCGAG
>NZ_JACHZA010000027.1:0-58120 GCF_014193305.1 Rhizobium sp. BK181 | reverse complement strand
AACCTCCCTCATCCTGCCTTGACGCTGATCTTGGCGGCTGGCGAAGGCGCCGCTTTCGGCAGTGTAAGTTTAAGCACGCCGTCCCGAAACACGGCATCGATCTTTGCTGTGTCGATAGGCTCCGAGATCGTGAAGCTGCGTTCGTAAGTGCCGTCGCGGTACTCGGCGTGAACCAGCGCATAACCTTCGGGCGCACTGGAAACCGATCGTGCTGAAATGCGCAGAACGCGATTGTCCAGGGTGACGTCGAGGCTCTCCGGATCCGCTCCCGGCATGTCGAGCAACATCTGAACGCCGGACGTGGTCTCGATAATGTCGATGGGCGGGACGAAGACAGGCTCGACCCGGGTTGGTTCCGCCGGTACGGTTCCATTGGTTTCGTGGTCGGTCATGGCGGCATCCTCCTCAGGAGCGGCTGACGGTAATCTTGTGCGGCCTGTCTGCCAGCGGCCGTGGCAGATCGAGCCGGAGCACGCCGTGCCGGAACGTCGCCTTGGCGCGGTCTCCGTCGACGCGGAATGGCAAGATGAGGTTACGGGCGAAGGCGCCGCTGATGCGTTCCTGGCGGTGGATGACAGCGTCTTCCGCCAAGGGTTCGGCGGGGCGGCTGCCACGCAACGTAACCGTGTTCTGGTGGACAGCGATATCGAGTTCCTCTGGCACCACGCCAGGTATCTCGGCCGTGATCACGGCTCCGTCCGCCACGGTCCAGATGTTCATCAATGGGTATTCGGGCGGAGCCGCCAGCCGGAGATTGTCCAACGGCCGGCCCATGTCCCTCTGGGCTGAGCGCATCTGGCGCAGCGGATCGTACCAGCGCACCGAGTTCTCGATGTTGTGCAACATGCCAATCTCCCTTCGTGCTCCGGATCAAGCTGCTATGTCTCCTCAAGGTGCATCCATCCCGCGCAGGCGACATTGATGATCGTCAGTTTAGAGCTGCGGAAATTCGTGTAGTTGCCTTTGGTGTCCTGACGTAAGCCACCAGCAGTCTTCATCCCGCCGAGGGAACATTCGCGAAGGACAGGTCTGCAAAGATGCCGACGAGTAGCAGTGATCCCTATGACATCATTGGCGTCAGGCGCGACGCCTCGCAGAACGATATCCAGGCGGCCTATCGCCGCAGGGCAAAGAAACTCCATCCCGATCTCAACCCTGGAAACAAGCAGGCGGAACAGGACTTCAAAAACCTGTCCGCAGCCTACGAGATTCTGCGTGATGAGGAAAAGCGCCGCCGTTTCGACAACGGCGAGATCGATGCGACAGGCGCGGAGAAGCCCCAACGTCGGTACTATCGTGACTTCGCTGATGCCGGCGCGGGCGATTTTTCCTACGAGAACGGCAAAGGCTTCGCGGATCCCGGTGAAGCCGACATCTTTGCTGAGTTCTTCTCCCGCCGCGGGCGTCGGAATTTCAGAATGCCCGGCGCCGACCTGCGTTACTCGATGGAGATCGACTTTATCGAAGCGATCAATGGCGGCACACGCCAGGTGACGCTATCCGACGGACAGACGCTCGAAATCCGCATACCGCCCGGCGCGCGCGACGGGCAGATTCTCAGGCTGCGCGGCAAGGGCGGTGCTGGCGAAGGTGGAGCGGAGACCGGTGACGCCCTGATCGAGCTCCACGTGCGTCCTCATCCATTCTTTCGGCGCGAGGGTGACGACATCCGCCTGGACCTTCCGATCACGCTTGGCGAGGCCGTTCTTGGTGGAAAGGTTACGGTGCCTACGCCCGCCGGCCCGGTGCTAGCGATCGTGCCGGAGAATTCGTCGAGCGGCAAGACGCTGCGAGTGAAAGGAAAAGGCGCGGCCCGGCGAAACGGTACCCGGGGGGACGTCTACGCAACGCTAAAGATCGTGCTTCCAGAAAGGCCGGACACCGAACTGAAGGCATTCGTGGCCGGCTGGTCGGCCAGCAAGGGATACAATCCCAGGCAAGGGATGGGGGAATAGATCATGGACCATCAAGAGTTTGCCCGAGATCTTCATATCGATATGACAAGGCTGCGCGTCTTCATCAACCGGGGCTGGATATCACCGATCATTCAGGACGGCAGGCCAATATTTCGGGAGGTCGACCGTGCACGAGCCGAGCTTATTGCCGATCTCGCCAATGAAATGGGTATCAACGACGACGGCGTCGATGTGGTGCTGAGTCTGGTCGACCAACTTTACAGCCTCCGCTGCGACTTCAGCAACTTGATCGACGCGCTCGAGGCTCAGCCGCAGCGCATTCGCCACCACGTCGTGAAAGACGTAAAAAAAAGCCAAACAGGCTGAGCGTGCGTGGATCGGGTGCTCTGCGCTGAAACAATATATATATATATCGAGATGTTCGACAGTCTGACTTCAATAGGTCGAGGCTCGGCTGCGCCAATCAAGGGGCGCCGAGCCCGCCGTCCCCGGACCGCGACACCGACCATCGCCGGACGAAGCACCTCAACGATGGTGCCTTCCGCGGCTGTCGTGTCGGAATGCTGGCGAATGACGTGATGAACGTGCGGGTCGAAAGCCGAGCCGAGCGGATCGATGCGTTGCAATCCATGGCGTGAGAGCGTCGTCAGCAGGTTGGCTTCGGTGGCCTCCACGCCCTTCAGCACTGGATCGATCGCGTCGCGGTCCGAATCCTCTCGCGGCGCACTTTCGATCGCGCGCCGCAGATTGTCGAGCGTATCAAGCAGGTCTCCCGTCAGTTGCGAGGCGGCAAACTTCACCGCCTCCTCGCGCTGGCGCTGCATTTGCTGACGGATGTTCTGCTGCTCGGCCAGGGCGCGCAGCAGCTTATCCTTTGTCTCGGCGAGTTCCGCCTGGAGCACCGCGGATGAACCCTGGTCAGCCACGGTTTCCGAGGCCGGGGTATCGACAACGGGTCCAGATTCTGCAGGTTTTGGCCTGGGCTTTTGTTTATGGTCCGTGTCAGCCATGGCGCTGCCCGTCCTTGTTGTCGACTTCCTCGAAATCGGCATCGACGACATCATCGCCTGATGTGGTGCCCGACGGGTCCCCGGACCCGGAGGGCGAGGTGCTCGAAGCCTCATGCACTTTGGCTCCGAAATTCACCGATGCGATCTGTAAGGCGCTTTTGCTCCTCAAGCTTCAAGCGTTCGCGTTCGACGCGCCGCTCTTCACGAGGAGTGGCAATGGCGGCGCGTTCGGCGTGCTTTGCCATTCCGGCGGTTCCGCCTGGGTCTTTGCCGCTCGGTAGGAATTCAGGAGAGCAGCTTTGGCGTCAGCTGATGCAGCGCGGCGGTCAAGAAACTCCGCTATTTCTAGCGTTCTTCATTCTTGTCCCCCATGGCAATCGTTGCAGAGGTCAGCGCGCTCTTTCGCGTTTGGCGATTCCGGCCCCGATGTTGTCGACAAGCTCTTGGACAGCTCCTTGGCAGTCGAGCCTCTCGCAACCGATGTGTCTTGGCATCTCGGGCCCGAGCTGTAGATTCCAGCTCTTCCTGCGCGGTCTTTGGATAAGAATTGCGTTTGGACGCTGCTGACGGCGATATCGCCCGCTGTCGGCTGTGTGAGTCTGCAGTTGGAACCGCGATAAGCTCGGCGAGCAGCCGAAACGAAAAAGGCCAGGCAAAAACGCCTTCCATGGTGAAATGGCTTCCGGCAGTGCCAGTACATCCGTGGTCAAAGGGAAGCGGATTTCGATTTATGCGGACTGCAGATTGCAGGCCGACATCTTGCCCGACTTCATGCCGCGCTCGAGCTCGAAGCCAACCTTTTGGCCTTCGACGAGTTCGCGCATTGCTGCACGCTCGACAGCAGAGATGTGAACGAACGCGTCAGCGCCGCCGTTGTCGGGTTGGATGAAGCCGAAGCCTTTGGTGGAATTGAACCATTTAACTGTGCCGGTGGTCATGATGAACCCTTTCAAAGCATAGAATGAAAAACCGCGAAGCCGATGCCGCGCGGGTGTGAACCGACTATATTTGAAACGGAAGTTCGCTTAAAGCGCGGTGCCAATCGCGCGGTGAACAAAGCTCGGCAAGCAAAAGATCGATGATGCATCTGTAGGGTAACGAGAGCGGCGGTTCAGCGGGTTGCAATCGAAGATGGCATGTTTCGTTTGGTGAGTTTGGCTGAGTCTCCCAGCAGGAAGGCGAGGTTTTCACCGTCGGCCCCAGCGAACGTAACGACGCGGGCCAGATCCAGGCGCTGGACGTCAAGGCCGGCGATCGAATCCTGTTCGGCAAATGGTCGGGCACCAAAATCAAGATCCGTGGCGAGGATCTGCTGATCATGAAGCAAAGCGACGTCATGGGATCATCGAGGCCCACGCGGAGCAAAGAAAGTCGCCTGAGGAGTTGAAGACATGGCTGCGAAAGAAGTCTAACTCCACGCCGACGCGCCTGAACGTATGCTGCGTGGGGTCGATGTGCTTTCGAACGCCGTCAAGGTTACGCTCGGTCCGAAGGGCCGCAACGTGATTAAAGACAAGTCGTTCGACGCCCCGCGCATCACCAAGGACGGCATATCGGTCGCCAAGGAAATCGAGCTGGAAGACAAGCTCGAGAACATGGGGCCGCATCAACGTTAGCCACGACCGCCGCCTGGTGACTGGCTGCGGTCAATACCTCAGAACTCAATCGTTGGGATTGTGGTCCACAAGAAGGCCCTGCAAGCGGCCGCTCCCGCTTGCGATGGTTGTGTCTTTGAACAACCGCGATACGAGGCGCGGTCGCGATCCTTGCCTCTCATCGATGAGGAGGAATGACATTCTCTTTATCTCGATCGTGATCACGCCTGCATTGTCATGACGACGATATTTGCCGGAATCCACCGTATAAAATCCATTTTCCGCCGCCCAGGCGGCTATCATATCCGCGTTCATCAGGATCCCGCTTTAGGAGATGCGAACGTGCTTTTCTCTAGCTGTCCCGCTCGTGCAAATCACTTTGCAGTCGTAAGGATACCGTAATAGAAACGCTCCAATCCAGCCAAATCGGTCCACAATTGCAGTTCCCGCTTAGGTGTTGCGAGAAAGACTCGAATGAATGGTCCGAATCGGTACGGCTCAGCCGAGGTCCTGCCCCTTAGTGCTTGAGAGGTTCGAACCGACCTCCCTGCCTTGAAGGACGGGGGACGGCACGCACCGCCCGCGCACGTCAGCGAGACTCGGCTCGCTGTCAACGCTACGGTCACGCACGCCCTCGCAAATGAGCGTTACAAAGGTGGAGCTATTGGCGAACTCTAATCGTGAACCGCATTGACGGGCGTCATTTAAGGCGGATCGCTTCGCTGCTAATGTTTCCGCGGGGTCGGAGGAAGCAGCTACGAATATATGTATCCCCAGTGCAACTCAGGCTCCGAATGTACTGTTCCAACCGTGGGTTGGTCCCTTCAACCTGCGGCATTGCATCGTCATGGCGCCACTGACGCGCTCGCGGGCCCGCCATCCGGGCAGCGCTGGCGGTGAGCGCCGACAGCTTGCTCTCAAAGGCGGGAGCTTGTGCCACTTCGCCGGCAAAACGGCGCCCACTACACCAGGAAGAGGTCGCTTACTCAACACAGAAAGGAACTCGATCATGGCAGAAGACACCCTCAAAGGACTCAATGTGGCCATCCTGGTCACCGACGGCTTCGAGGAGGTCGAACTCACCGGGCCACGCAAAGCTCTGGATGAAGCCGGCGCCACGACCAAGATCGTATCGCCCAAACATCAACACGTACGGGCGTGGAATTTCACGGACTGGAGCATAGAGTTGCCGGTCGATGTGGAACTTGATCAGGCCAAGCCGGAAGATTTCGACGCTCTGCTGCTGCCGGGTGGCGTTATCAACCCGGATTCGCTTCGCATTGACTCGAAGGCGGTTGGCTTCGCGAAGGCCTTCTTCGATGCCGGAAAGCCAGTTGCAGCGATCTGCCATGGTCCCTGGACCGTGATCGAGACCGGCGCGGCGCGCGGCCGACGCATGACTTCATGGCCCTCGCTCAAAACCGACATCAAGAACGCCGGCGCAGACTGGGTGGACCAGGAAGTGGTTGTGGACAAGGGGTTGGTCACGAGCCGCAGTCCCGATGATCTTCCGGCATTCAACCGGGAGACGATCAAGCTGTTCAGTGGAGCTGGTGGGCACCGACATGCCGCATAATGCCAGGTCCACTGGACGGACCAGCAGGCGGCAGCTCGGTCCGCTGCATCGCGAGGTCAGCATTATCGGCCAGGGGACCTGGTACATCGAGGAAGGCGACCCCGCCTCCGCGATCGCCGCGTTGCAACGAGGCATCGATCTCGGAATGAACCACATCGACACCGCGGAGATGTATGGCACCGGCGCCACCGAGGAACTGGTCGGCAACGCCATCGCGGGCCGACGAGATGAGGTATTCCTGGTCTCGAAGGTGCTGCCACAGAACGCCACTCGACTGGGGACGAAGATCGCTTGCGAGAGATCGCTCACCCGCCTCAAGACCGACCGGCTGGATTGCTACCTGCTGCACTGGCGCGGATCGTATCCGCTGGAAGACACGTTTGCGGCTTTCGAGGCGCTCTGTAAGGAGGGCAAGATACTCTCCTATGGCGTGAGCAACTTCGACGTTCCGGATCTTGAAAAGGCATGCGAGATTGCCGGCGAATCGAGCATTGCCTGCAATCAGGTGCTCTACCATTTGCAGGAGCGCGCGATCGAACATGCCGTATTGCCCTGGTGCGAGCAGCACCGTCTCGCCGTCACCGCGTATAGTCCGTTCGGGCACGGCGATTTTCCAGGCAATTACACGCCCGGCGGCCGCCTGCTCGCGGATATCGCGAAGGCGCATGATGCGACCACGCGCCAGGTCGCGCTTGCATTTCTGACGCGGGGGCCCTGGGTCTTCGCGATCCCCAAAGCGTCCAGCGTCGAGCATGTCGAAGAGAATGCCGGCGCGTCCGGTATACATTTGTCGCAGGCCGAGATCGCGCGGATCGATGCCGCCTTCCCGCGTGGTCCGCGTCGCCGCGGGCTGCCAATGATTTGACGGTCAAACCAGAGGGCTCGGCCAGCGAGGGCCTGCCGATGTCGCTCTTAGTTGTTCCGGGCCAAGGCGCAACGATCGAATGGCAACTTAACAGTCAACAAACTTCGGACGTCGCATCCATACTGACGGTTATCAAGGCTGGCCGATGCCTTCTCCGCCTATTCTGCTTCACCGCAAGGCATCAATCAAATGCTTCAGCGGCAAAACCCACGTCATCGCCCCAAGGAGATTAGTTATGCCAGCAAGCAATCGTGCGATCACTTTCTTGGAACCACACAAGATGGAACTCCAGGACAAAGGATACCCGAAGCTCGAGGACCCGCAGGGTAGGAAGATCGAGCACGCAGTCATCCTCAAGATCATTACGACAAACATCTGCGGCAGCGACCTGCATATCTATAACGGCCGCTTCGCGGCCCCGCAGGGGATGCTGATGGGGCATGAGAACACCGGCGAGGTAGTTGAGGTGGGCTCGCATGTCGAGCGCATCAAGGTCGGCGATGTCTGCTCCGTGCCCTTCAACGTGTCTTGTGGCACATGCCGGAACTGCAGGGAACGCCATACGGAAGTATGCCTCAATGCGAACGAAGAACTCGGCTTTTGTGGCGCTTACGGCTTCAATCTCGGCGGCTGGCAGGGCGGCCAAGCCGAATATATGCTGGTACCGTGGGCGGACTTCCAGTTGCTGAAATTCCCCGACAAGGACCAGGCAATCGAAAAGATCAGGGACCTCACCCTGCTCTCCGATATTTTGCCCACAGGGTATCATGGCTGTGTCGTGGCGCGGGTTGGAACGGGCTCCACCGTGTACATTGCCGGCGCCGGGCCGGTCGGTCGCTGCGCGGCTGCGAGCGCGCAGCTTCTTGGAGCGTCTTGCATCATTGTCGGCGACCATAACGAGGCGAGGCGCGATCTGGTGAAAAAAGCCGGCTACGAGGTCGTGGATCCGTCAAGCACCACCCCCGTCGCCGATCAGATTGAGAAACTCCTCGGCACGGGCTCTCGCTGGGTCGACGCGTCTGTCGATTGTGTCGGCCTCGAGTGCCACGGGTATGGGCCGGACGGCAGCTCCGAGAACGTGGAGGAAGCCGTCATCAACACATTGATGGAAGTGACCAAGCCTGCCGGCGCCATGGGCATCCCCGGCGTCTACACTAATTTGGATCCCGGTGCTCGCACAGAACTCAACAAGAAAGGCTACATGGCCCTGGGCTTTCCCGCAGCCTGGGTAAAATCGCCCACATTCACCGCCGGTCAATGTCCCGTCATGCACTACAACCGCGATCTGATGATGGCCATCCTGTGGGACAGGATGCCTTACCTGACACCGCTTATAAACACCGAAGTGATATCGCTAGAACGGGCAGTCGAGGCATATCAAATCTTCAATGACGGATCGCCCAAAAAATTCGTGATCGATCCGCACAACATGACCAAGCTGATGTCGACCGGTTGAACTGGCGAGCGCCGGAAGATTGACGCCGAGCGCCCCGCGATAGCGCGACCCGGCCCGTGGGCTGCCAAAGCCTCGAATCGATGAAGCCCCCGGGCAGCCCACACTATCGCGACGCCGAGCGGATCGATGGCGACCATTGTCGTCGAAACGTTGCCCTGATGCCATGAACTCTCCTTAATCGGTCTGTGCGAATGATGGAAACCAACAAGCCTCGGTCTCAAGAAGCGGCAAACGAGCCTCCGCGGGGCTTCGTGCGCGTGCGTGGAGCACGCGAGCACAATTTGAAGAGCATCGATCTCGTCATTCCGCGCGATGCCCTTGTGGTGTTCACCGGCGTCTCCGGCTCGGGAAAGTCGTCGCTGGCCTTTGGTACGCTCTACGCGGAGGCGCAGCGGCGCTATCTCGAGTCGGTGTCGCCTTATGCGCGGCGTTTGTTTCATCAGATGGCGGTTCCCGAGGTCGACGAAATCGATGGCCTGCCCCCGGCCGTGGCCTTGCAGCAGCAGCGCGGCTCGCCTTCCACGCGCTCTTCCGTCGGCAGCGTGACGACGCTTTCTAACCTCCTTCGGATGCTCTACTCGCGCGCTGGCAATTATCCCCGACACCAAGTACATCTCGATTCCGAGGCTTTCTCGCCCAACACGCCGGCGGGAGCCTGTCCCCGATGCCATGGACTCGGTCGGGTCTACGAGGCGACCGAAGGCTCGATGGTGCCGGATGATTCCAAAAGCATTCGCGAGCGCGCCATTGCCGCCTGGCCGCCCGCCTGGCATGGCGGCAACCTGCGCGACATGCTGACTACGCTGGGCTATGACGTCGATCGTCCATGGCGAGAGCTGCCGAAGGAAGCCCGCGACTGGATCCTCTACACCGACGAGCAGCCGGTGGTCCCGGTCTACATCGGGTATGACGCGGACGAGGCGCGACGGGCGATCAGGCGCAAGGAGGAGCCCAGTTACCGCGGCAATTTCTCCAGCGCCAGGCGATATGTGTTAAACACCTTTGCCACCACTCAAAGCGCGTCGATCAAGAAACGGGTGGCGCGCTACATGGTGAGCACCGAATGCCCGCTCTGTCACGGCAAGCGGCTTCGCCGCGAAGCGCTCTCCGTCAAGTTCGCCGGCTTCAATATTGCCGACATTTCGCGGATCCCACTGGCAAGGCTCGCTGACCTCCTGCGCCCCTATGCGGAGGCCACCGCCGCTACCCTGACCAAGCTGAAGGCGCAGCATCCGGAGAAGGCGTTGGTAGTGCAGCGGATCGCCGAGGACCTCGGCGGCCGGCTCGCGGTTCTGCTCGACCTCGGACTTGGCTATCTTTCACTGGAGAGAAGCACCCCGACGCTGTCACCGGGCGAACTGCAGCGCCTGCGACTTGCAACCCAAGTGCGGTCCAATCTGTTCGGCGTCGTCTACATGCTCGACGAGCCCTCAGCCGGACTGCATCCCGCGGACACGGAGGCGCTGATGACGGCGCTCGATCGATTGAAAGCCTCCGGCAATTCGCTGTTCGTGGTCGAACACGAGATCGATGTGATCCGCCATGCGGATTGGATCGTCGACGTCGGCCCGGGCGCCGGCGACCGCGGTGGCCGCGTGCTCTACAGCGGTCCGCTGCAAGGGTTCGAGCAGGCAGAGCAATCGCAAACTCGCCGCTACCTGTTCGACCACACTATTGTGTCAGACCGAACGCCGCGCCCACCCAGGGGCTGGTTGCGGCTGCGCGGGGTCAACTGCAACAACATCCATGGGCTCAATGTCGATTTTCCGTTGGGAGCATTTACCACCGTGACTGGCGTTTCCGGTTCGGGCAAGTCGAGCTTGGTGAGCCAGGTCCTGGTGGAATTGATTGCAAAGCAGCTCGGCCATCCCATCCCCTCGATCGATGATGAAGACGACGGGCTCGAGCGGACTGCCGTGACGACACCGCGCGGTCGGATCGCGAGCGGGGCGGAGGACGTCAAGCGCCTGGTGGTCGTCGACCAGAAAGCGATCGGACGCACACCACGGTCCAATCTCGCGACGTACACGGGGCTGTTCGACCACATTCGCAAAATTTTCGCGGCGACGAAGTCGGCGCGCGCCCGTCACTATGACGCTGGACGCTTTTCCTTCAATGTTGCCAAGGGCCGTTGCGAGACCTGCGAGGGAGAAGGCTTTGTTTTCGTCGAATTGATGTTCTTGCCCAGCGTCTATGCACCGTGTCCAACCTGTCATGGCGCTCGCTTCAACGCGCAAACCTTGGACATCGAATATCGCGAAAAGAACATCGCCGCAGTTCTGGGAATGACGGTAGATGCCGCCTACGCCTTCTTTGCCGAGGAGGCGCAAGTGCGCCGATTCCTCAATGTGCTGCGGCAGGTTGGCCTCGGCTATTTGCGACTTGGCCAGCCGGCCACGGAGCTTTCCGGCGGCGAGGCACAGCGGATCAAGCTTGCCTCCGAGCTCCAGCGGCCTCAGCGCGGCGCCACGCTCTACGTCCTCGACGAGCCCACCACAGGACTACACCCGGCTGACGTTGAGAGGCTCGTCGCGCAACTTGACGGGCTCGTCGAATCTGGCAATACCGTCATCGTGGTGGAGCACGACATGCGTGTCGCCGCCGGCAGCGACTGGGTCATGGATATCGGCCCTGGGGCAGGCGAGGAAGGCGGCCGTGTAGTGGCGTTCGGCACGCCAGCCGAGGTCGCTGGATCGTCCATAAGCCGCACAGCACCATATCTGTCGCGGTTCACGGCCCGGCCTGCGGCCGAGCTGGAGCCGGTCCAGTAGCAGCGCGCGAATTGAGATCGTCTCCTAGAACGGCCAATCGGGCGCCCCCGAATTGGAGGCGCTGAACGAGGTGATCGAACAGGGCAGATGGTCGCGCCGATCGCGGGCGGAGTTGCGTTGGATCAGGCGGTGCGAGCGCATCAACTCGTCGCTGCCGGCCACGTGCTCTGAAAAATCGACCTGCCGTTCAGCCGGATCCATCGCGCGTTCCAGTGAACGGTCCCGTTCCCCTTTGCGGCGCGTCTCCTAGAATTGACGGTCGTCAATGCGTTGCGGCGTGCATCGCGCTAGTAAAACCTCAGTGGTGCCGTCAGAAGACGATCCGATACGCGCGCCGGCGGGCCCCGGTATCGACTTGGGCACGAGCTGATAGACACGGCAGATAATTTCGCCGACCTGCTTGTCGCACCAAGGCCGCGCGATCGAGGCCGTGAGATGAACCCGTGAGGATATATGATGCCGAAGGTCGATCCAAGCGATGAGAGGATGTTTCCAAAATTCTCGGGGGCGGAAATCGATCGGCTTTGTCGGTTCGGCTACCAGCAGCGTTACAGCAAGGGCCAACCGCTGTTCCTGACAGGAGAGATCGCCCCCGGCATGTTTCTGCTCAAGAGCGGTCGCGCCCAAGTGACGCGGCGCGACCCGCTGGGACATCTCGCTCCGATCGTGGAAGAGACTGCAGGTGATTTCGTCGCCGAAGTGGAACAGCTTTCCGGTCGGCCGGCGCTGGTCGACGTTCACGCGGTCGACGATATCGAGGCCGTTGTCATTCGGGCCGAGAACCTGCGCGGCGTCATGATCGCGGAGCCCGAGCTTGGCGACCGGATCATGCGCGCCTTGATTCTGCGCCGCATCTTCCTTATTGAGGCGGGCGCCGGCGGACCCGCGCTGATCGGGTCCGAGGACGCTCCCGATGTCGTGCGGCTGCAAGGCTTCCTCGCCCGGAACGCCTACCCCTATCAGGTGCTCGATCCTGCGAGGGATCGCGAGGCCGCTGATCTCATCGACAAATATGCGCCGGATCCGAGCGACCTTCCACTGGCGGTGTGTCCCAAGGGCACAATTCTCAAGAACCCTAGTGAGGCAGACCTGGCACGCGCCCTTGGAATGGTACGGAGGGACGGTCGAGACCGGACGTACGACGTCGCCATCGTCGGGGCTGGCCCCGCCGGTCTTGCGACCGCCGTCTACGCGGCGTCCGAGGGGCTTTCGATCGTGGTCTTTGACGCACACGCGTTCGGTGGGCAGGCCGGGGCGAGTGCGCGCATCGAGAACTACCTCGGGTTCCCGACCGGCATATCTGGCCGGGACCTCGCCGGGCGAGCCTATGTACAGGCGCAAAAATTCGGCGCCGAAATGGCGATCCCGTCCGCCATCGCACGCCTCGACTGCGATCAAAATCCGCTGATGCTGGAATTCGCGGACGGGGCCTTAACCAAGGCTTCGGCCGTGGTGATTGCGTCCGGCGCACGCTACCGTCGGCTCGACATCCCCAATCTAAGCGAGTTCGAAGGACGAGGCGTGTGGTATTGGGCCTCGCCCATCGAGGCAAGGCTTTGCCGGCACGAAGAAATCGTCCTTGTCGGAGGCGGCAACTCCGCGGGGCAGGCCGCCGTGTTCTTGCGCGACTACGCCGCCAAGATCTGGCTGGTTGTGCGTGGGGCAAGCCTGTCCGAAAGCATGTCCCAATATCTCATTGACCGGATACATGCGGCCAGCACCATCGAGGTGCTGACGAACACGGAGGTTATCGCGCTCTGCGGTTCACCGCAACGACAGCTTGAGCGCATCCGGTGGCGCAACCGCGTTTCAGGTGAGGAAACGGAAAGGCAGGTTCGGCATATGTTTTTGTTCCTTGGAGCCGAGCCGGAGTCTGGGTGGCTGCACGGCTGCGTTTCTCTCGACGCCAAAGGCTTCGTGCAGACGGGTGCGAGCGTGCCACAGGCGATCCCCTCCGCAATCGACGGCGCAGAACCGCTCTCACTGCAATCCAGCATCCCCGGCGTCTTCGCGGTCGGCGACGTGCGTTCCGGCTCGGTCAAACGCGTCGGCGCCGCGATCGGCGAAGGAGCCGAAGTCGTGGCCCAGTTGCATACCTATCTCACCGGTCAGGCGAAGAGCGCCACCGTTTGCGCCCCGTCCGCCGCCGAGCTCCCGACCGTCTTTCCGCCTTCAACGCGGTAATGTTCCGCCCTTGTCGCGGCCCGACATATCAACGCCAGACAACGCCGGCTCGTTTCTTTGGCGTGCAACACGATCTGGTGGAGTTTCAACGAGACGGAAGCGAGTTAACCGTGTTGGCATCGAAGGCCGGCCCGGCATGAACGCAGATGCCAGCGCCAGAGCGGCGGCGGCTATCGAACGCGTTACCGTCCATCCGGATACAGCCGAGAGCCATGTTGTAGCGGCTGAGTTTGCGACCGTCGCGGCGACCAACGATCATTGGCGTTCACACACTCTCGGCACCGCCCAGGTTCGGGTCTCTTTATCATTGCCCGGCAAGCCTCCGAAGAAGCGGCTCACGGGAGACGGCGATCTCGTAGAACATGGAGGCGCTCACGCGTTCCTCCTGGATCATATTTCTCGAATGCTGAAAGCTGATGCCTATGGATCGGGCAAGGCCGGGCTTGCGAAAACCGCCCAACTGGACGCGCGACCGCGATCTGCATGCCAACATGCGCATCGGCTGGATCACAGCGGGTAGGTCTTGGCTTAGCAATACCGTAAGAGCAGGAGGCTATTTCGATTCCGACAATGCTTTTGCGTCTTGTCATTCCGGAATGTGAGTGTGTCGAGATACGCCGTCAGGAACTCAGCAAAATTTCCGAATGCTTGGGGAGTTTACAGGACTGCGCAAAATGGCATGGGCGCTTTCACCGCGGCGCTACATCCGACTTCAAATCGAGGGCGGAACGTGCGGCATCTGCAAAGAATGGACAGCAGGTGTGTCGCGCAACTGGATAATCGAACATAGGCCAGATATGTTTTGCCGACGGCGCGACGAACCCTTCAAAAGCCTATGTCGAGCGCGATTGAGTGGAAAGATCAAGGCCGCGCCACAATAACACTGACGAAGTCATGCGCACAGAAAATCAGAAGATACTATCGCGGCGCGCCTTATGGCGTTCCTCGATTAGGGGGCGGCAGGTCTGCTCGACCGCCTTTACTGCAAGATCAAGCCTCTTCTTCAGAGCGTCTCCCTCCATTTCTCCCCAACCGATCGCCGCCTCCCATTGATCGCGTTCTTGTTCTCGTCCGGCTGGCTTCTGGCCATGGGTGCGGACCAAATTGCGGGCCGCATCGACAATTTCGTTGTGAATTGCCCTTATCTCGTCGAACGGGCGCGCAGCCTCTTCTCCGAAGTAAGCCATGAAGCGGTATCGGCTGGCCCGGAGCTCGGAGAAGACTTGGCTTTCCTTCGTCAAGCGGTCCACGGGGGCGATGATCTCGCTCTTTTCGGGCTCATCATCGTCCTGTCCAATGTCTGGTCGATCAGTCTCATCTTGATCGGCATCTGACGCCGGAAATCGCGCCCATGTCAGAATGTCCCTGGTCCGATAGAACCCCGCCAAAACCTCTTCCGCCAATTCAGCCTTCCGCCTGCCGACCGTTTCGGCCCTCCATGCATTGAGCCCGCGCATCCCGGCCCAGCCAGCCAGAAGGGCCGCCATGCCGGTCATTAGATTGGCCCATGCGGAAATCCATTCAGGTGACACGACCGATCTTCCGTGCGTACGTTTCGATAAGGCCCATACGTTTCTATCTGCGTTCCGTTTGCCGCCTGTTGGCGTTTGCAGAAGAGACGAAACGCTCAATTATCCAGTTGCGCATGCGTCCGCGTGACGACGTCTTCGCCTCGGTGGCAATTCCATCAACAGTTCAGCCTAGGCTTGGCAATACCGTATAGATGCGCGTTATAAATGCAAGGAATTCTGCCACATAGCTGCGGAGGGATGACGCCAGTTTCACTGGGCAAGTGCGCTCTCGGCGTGCTGGTTGGATCAGGGCGCCGACCCGGTGACCGCCTTCCTGTGTATCTTTATCGAAGCGCCCGGTCCAGAGATATGTATCCTCTGGCACCGCTACTTCAAGTTGCCGGCTTTTCATCACCTTCTCGACGTCGATGCCGGCGTTGCGCAACCGCTGACAGTGATCGTACTTGTGGTGATCGGATGGTCCCACCAAAGGGAATGGGCTGGGGCGTCGACTTCATATCAGTCTCCCGGATCCGAGGGTTTATCCTTATGGCGGATTTCCGCCATGGCTTTTTGTTGCACTGGCCAAGCCAGGGGGGCCGCCATTTGGAGTGCAAGCCGATCAAGCGGAGCATGATCGAACTCGCTCTCTACCTGCGCTTTGCGAAAGTGCGTCGAGAGCACGCCCCAGAGACGGCCATTGCTGCTGATCAGCGGGGTCGATTGCACGGCAGCAATGCCGTCGGCGCTCATCATGTCGAGCTCAACAGTACCCACAAACAGGTAACTCGTCGAGACGTCTTCGACAAACACACGCATGCGCCTCGTGAGCGCCGCAGCGCAAGTGGTGTTGGTGTCGCGACGCACGATGCTGAAAAAGCTCTCGGCTTTGCTGGAGAAACCGCGGCTGGCAACAAGTTTAAGTCAGTCGGTACTTTCGTCAAAGCGTTGCAGAGTGCCATGTCGGCGCCCGTTATGGCGATCGCGATATCTAGAGCCGGGAATAGGTCCAGACCAAGACTCCTGGAGTTTTTTAGCCGCTGTAGGGCCACGTCAATGTTTTGCCCAACCGCGCCGTCGAGGGGCTCCTTGAGTTTTGCCACCGTCGTGCCTCCGAGAGCTCCGCTGTGTGCGGCCGAGCAAGGCCGAAAAAGTAAAGGGGGGATTGCCGCCTAATGGTCGTCGTGAACGCCAGGAGAATCTGACAACCGTCCATGCGCATGTGCCGTCTGCGAAGAACATTCCCCCGTTGCGCGCCATGCGGCCAAGGTGCGTGAATTGCGGTCTCAGCCGTCAGCACCAGAAGCCGTCGCGCACTTGACGTCGCCAATCGGAAAGCTGGTTTGCTACAACGCCGTTACGGCGCGCGACATCCACTGCTCGCACACCACGCTCAAGGCTTTCCGCTACAATGCGAGCCTTTACATCATCCGGCCAACGCCGGTTACCGCGACGGGGCTCAACGACGTCATCGCGACCAACAAATCCATCATCCAATTCAGCTTCCAGATACGCTTGGAACCCTTCGCAGCTATGCTCAAAAAGCGGCGGACAATTACGTCCTCAGTGATCTCGGTTAAACATCAATCGCTGTTCCGGTGAGATGAGGTCGATTGAGGCGTGACAGCTAGAGCATGGGTATCGTTACTGCGAGGATAACGACCAATCCGGCCGTCACGAGACATGTTTCAATTAGAAACAACGCCACTTGCCGTCCGGTCATGCCTGGGAAAGCGGATTTCACTGAAGCGTCTCCTTGAAAAAAATTTCCAATGCCAGAACGATAACACAGTACGATGCAGAATATTGTTATTTCTTTCACGGTAAATACCTTGCTTAATTGCAGGCAGTGCTCACATCAGTATTTGCGGTGGCTACTCTCACCTCACCTCGTCGGACCCGGATGGGTGGCGATCCCTTGAAGCTGGCCTGCTGTTGGGCGCACGGCCGCAGAAGGCTGATCAAGGCCACGCCAAAGAGTGGATGGCCGATCGTCGACGTTTCTGACGCTTATCGCCATGACGCTGCGTCTGCGCCTCCATTGCTCGAAAGGCCGCCTCGATTCCAAGAGGTTGCACCGTTCGAGAACCTTCTGCGCGATGCCCGATCGACCCGAATGCCACCGAAGCAGAGCCGGTGGTGCTATTGAGTTTACGGCAGGCTCAGCAGGGATCTAGCACAAATTCGAGATAGGCATTGCAAAACCAAAAATTGAGCTTATATGTTTGTTTATCGACCAATGCTTGTGACGTCGTTCCAGAGCTTTATGCTCCCGTTGGATTTCCTCTCAAATAATCGATCTTATACCGCAAGGCATCGCGGGAACCCCAACGATTGCTTCGAAAGGAAATCGTTATGAACACTGGTACTGTAAAGTGGTTTAATTCCGCTAAAGGCTTCGGCTTCATTCAGCCTGACAACGGCAGCACGGATGTCTTCGTGCATGTGTCTGCCGTTGAGCGTGCTGGCATGCGTGCGCTATCGGATGGTCAGAAGATCACCTACGACGTCGTCCAGGACCGCAAGTCCGGCAAGAGCTCGGCGGACAACCTTCAGGCGGCATAATAACGTCATTTGCACCGCTGACCACGGATGTACTGGCAGCAAAGCTGAATGACTGTGAGAGGTCGGGTTCATGCCCGGCCTTTTGTTTTTTTTGCCATAGAGATCGTCACGCCCGAATTTGCTAGTCCTCGTGACAGGATCGTATTGTAACGTCGTAATCTTTGAAGCATCAGCCAAGACGGGCCCGGGTTTCGACCGCTCCCATATCTGGCCTAAGCGGCATCGCACGCAGGAAATGACAATAGCCTGCCCAAACGGCGAGGCAGGCATGTGGTGGACGTAGAAGCCGTGTCATAGGCATCGCTGTCTTAGTGGACGGCCTTACCCAAACGAGAGGAGGACGCGATGTCTTCCAACGAGTATTCCGCATACGTATCACAGAACCTGGTTCGGACGAGTACGTTCGGCTATCATGAACAAGCGACCCTTCGTGTGCTTCTCGACGCCGCGGTCACCCGTGACGCTCGGCTAAAGCTGCCTTTGGCAGGAATGAGAGCATTTCCCGATTTCGGCGTCGATGGAAAATCCCGCATGCGGACGGCACTTTAGGGCACGACGCTCCTTCCGCTTTAGCAAATCCGCTGCGAGACTAACGCCGACCCGAACCTAACGGCTCAAAACAGCCGATATTGATCCTGGCGCTAAAGGAGAAACCAATGGCCAAAGGCCAAATGCGTAGCAACCGAGAAATCCGTAAACCGAAGAAGGACAAAACCGCAGCGGTAGCACCACCGCCATCTAGCCCGCAAGCCAAGCTTACGGGCGGCCACGCGGCGAGTATTGGCAAGAAATAGCATGTAGACCGCTCATCACGCCAATATCACTGCCAAAGGGCGCGACACCGCGCTATTATTCGAGGACTCAATGATCAATGACACCACCCGGAAATTCGCAGAAACTCTGTTTCGCGCGCCGGCCCCAGAAGCCGGCTCCAATGCCGAAAAGCTCCTGAACCTCCGAAAGGGCATGCAGCTGCGCACACGCAAGCTGCGAGATAGCGAGCGAACCGTCAGAGAAGCCGCCCGCCCCTTCCGTCACTCTTCCGCAGCCACGAGGGCGATCACATGACTCAGTTCGATTACACCGGCGGGGCCGGACTTTACGCTGGCAAATCGAAAGCCGGCATAAACGGTCCTCGTTATCGGCGGTTCGATACAGCAGCCGAAGCCCTTCGGTTCGCCGTAGAAGACCTGCCACACAGTCAACAACGAGGCTCTTTGCTGGAGATTGACGAGGCGCGTTTCAACCACAACCAGATCCGTGCGCTCTACGATGCACCCGGCTACCCGCTTTCACGCCGGTTCAGCTTTCCCCCCATCGTCTGATTTACGTCCTCGCGAAGGGCCGGATCTCCTGCTCTACACTCACGACCTCATATTTTACCTGAAGGCCGCATAGCCCAAAAAGCGGATGTCTTCCAAAACGCAATCGCCACGGCGACGTTTTTCGCGCCGACGCATCAGGTCGAGATCGTCAGCAGCGCCGAGGTCGATCTGAGATCCGAAGCCTGGCCGGTGTTCGACATCGCCGCATCCCGGCGCGCTACCCGTTCTTTTACGAGGAAGAGGACTGGCAAAACCTCGGGGTACTTCGGATGCACAGTACTTTGATCCGACCAGCCAGTTCCAGACTTGCGTCAAGAGCTTTGGTATGGCTGAAACAACCGATATCCTCTCCCTCTTGAAGGACCTGAGCGCCGGGATTTCAAACGTCATTGGTTATCGGGCATGCGATGACGAAGGAACGCGTGCTCCGCTTCAAAACGCTGGCCTTTGGGTCTGGAAGTTGCCGGGATCCAGCAACCATTTGTGCGAAGCTGTTCGGGTTCTCGGGCTGGGAACGAGAGCCATATCCAGATACAGAATTCATATCAACCGCACCAGCGAGTTGACAGACGCGCTCCCGCGCCAAGGCCGCCCATGTGCACATGACAGGCGAACCGGCGAACGTGATGCTGAAGTGCTGAAACTCGGCGTGCCGCACATTCGCGTTTTGGCGTTCGAGCCAGCGACACGTTCAAAGCACGAAGTATAAATTGAGCCGCTTTCGCGGTGGCTCATTCGGCATTGCCGCGCTATAAGCCCGCGCTACTTTCGATAGGAGTTTTTTTAGCGATAACCGATGCAAAGCCCTCCCAAGTCCTCAAACCAAAATACGGGCGAGCCCGGTACGGGCGCCAGCCCCACGGCGGATCCAGGAATCTCAGCCGACCATGTCGTGACGCAAGCATCACCCAGCTTGGACACATTGGATGAGGCCGGTTCAGCCTCGCCTGCTCGCGACCCACGACGGGCCCACACATCCTTTAGCCAAAGCCGACTGGCAGCGCACAATCTGCTGCGTGCGCTGGGACATGATTTAAAAGCAAGTTCAACCTTCGCAAAGACCAAGGCTGAGACAGCCGCTTCCTACCTGAAGGCGAAGCTCAAGGCCGCAATCCGGCCGGAAACTACAGCAACTCCCCGCAGCCCTAGGCGACTGGGGGCTGCTCTGGCTAAAGCAGGGACCGCAATTCATGGTCTGCGGGCAATGCTTTGCGAGAGTCGCCGGCACAGTCGACCTAACGCGGGCTGGTGGAAAACCGCTCTGGCATCGGTCTTCCTTGTCGGCCTCCTCGTGGCAGGCGGCACACTTTGGTGGGCTTTAAGGGACGTACCGTGGGGCGAGATCCGCGATGGAACCTTGAAGCCTGTCATAGTGCTAGAAACCGCTGACGGTGCACCGCTGGTACGACAGGGGCCGTATCAAGGGGCGTATGCTCAATACGACCAGTTTCCACCGCAGCTTATCGACGCTGTCCTCTCCATTGAAGACAGGCGTTTCATGGATCATTTCGGCATCGACCTCAGAGGTATCGCAAGGGCGCTCCTGCGGAACTTTGAAGCCGGCTCGGTGGTAGAAGGTGGGAGCACGATCACCCAGCAGCTCATCAAGCTGCAGTATCTCGAGAGTGATCGGACAATAAAGCGGAAGATACAGGAGGTCGTGATAGCCCTGTGGCTGGAGTGGAAACTTGGGAAGAAGGAAATCCTGACGCGCTATCTGAACAGCGCCTATCTTGGTGCCGGCGCGACCGGCATGCCTGCCGCAGCACGCATCTATTTCAACAAGGATATCGGCGCCCTCAACCTGCCGGAGTCTGCCATGCTGGCGGGATTGCTGCGGGCACCGAGCCAGTGGAACCCGATCGATAATTCCGAGGGCGCCCGACAACGCAGTGCCGTCGTCCTCGACGCGATGGCAGCTAATGGCAAGATCACCGGATCGAAGGCCGACGAGGTCAAGGCGAGCTTCGCGAAACTCCATCCGACGACGCCAACACCCCGTTCCGGAAGTTGGTTTGCCGACTGGATTTCGCCGCAAGCAAGCGAAATTGCTGGCTCCTCGCCAGGCTCGACGACCGTGCGCACGACCCTGGTGCCGCATCTGCAACAGATCGCCGAAAGGGTTGTGAGCAAAGCTCTGGACAAGGAAGGAAAGGCCGTCGGAGCATCACAGGCAGCCTTGGTTGCGATGACGCCGGACGGCGCCGTCGTTGCCATGGTCGGCGGGCGCGACTACAAGGCAAGTCAGTTTAATCGCGCTGTCACGGCAATGCGGCAGCCGGGCTCCACCTTCAAGCTGTTCGTCTACTATGCCGCCCTGAAGGCCGGGCTCACCTTGTCTGACCGGATTCTCGACGCACCGATCAGCGTTGACGGATGGTCGCCGGAAAACTACCGGGGCGGCTATCACGGCTGGGTTACACTGGCAGAAGCCTTTGCCCGGTCGCTGAATGCCGCGTCGGTCTCACTTGCCGACGAGGTGGGGCTCGACAACGTGATTGTGGCCGCTCGAGAGCTGGGCATCGATGCGCCGCTTGCCAACACCCCGTCCCTGGCGCTCGGAACATCCGAAGTAAACCTACTTAATCTGACCAGCGCCTATGCGGCTGTCCAACTTGGCAAGGCGCCTGTCAAGCCAAGGGGCATCATCGACTTTCAAGCAGCAGGGCAACCACAGGCGTTTCGAGTTGGCTCACAAGCGGTGCCGAATGTCGATCTTTCGCCTTACCAATCAGATCTTCTCGGCCTGCTGCAGCTCGTGGTCGAACGCGGCACTGGACGTGAAGCCGATCCCGGTGGATTTGCGGCCGGCAAGACCGGGACCAGCCAGAACAATCGCGATGCATGGTTCGTCGGCTTCACGAAACCTCTCGTTGCCGGGGTATGGGTGGGCAATGACGACGACACGCCGATGAATGGCGTCACCGGCGGCGCCTTGCCGGCGCGGATCTGGCGGGACTTCATGCGGGAGGCAATGAAGGAGCCTGCGCCGGATAAGTCGAAGCCGACGGGAGGAATGAACGACGGTCAAGGCGCACCCCAATCCTGCGACATCACCGCCTGCTCCCGCAGCTACCGTTCGTTCCGGCCGTCGGACTGCACATACCAGCCTTACTATGGTGGGAGGCGGCTCTGCGAAAAGTAATCCTTGCCTCGGGTTTCTGCCTTGCCGCCAATTGGGGGGCCACCATCGCTTTTTACGCCGGCGTGCTGCCCGGCTCCTTGGCCTGAGATCCTTGGATCGGCACTGTTACTGAAAGTCGTTGAAGTCGAGAAGGGGCCCGTTCGTTCAGACGCCCTTTTTGGAGGTCAAAGGCAAGTTTGGCTGGAATAGCCAAGTGCTTCAAGAGTGCGACTTTTTCCGGGGTGGACGTTCAGGGGATTTGCGAGATTACCAAGATCGGAACTGGGCCGTGCTCTAGTGCATCAAGCTGCCACTGCCCCTCGCATGAAAAGTGGTTACTAGCGTCCACGGCGATCCACACTCTGGAAGGGATACGCGCCATCGATACAAAAACTTGGAGCTTAGATTCTATTGCCTGAGGATTTGCATCTCCTTAGCCTTGAGAAAAGCGTCGATTGGTGAAGCCGCGTGAGGAATATCCCGCCCGATCTGCTGGATCTCCACCAATACTTGGATGCCTATATCGACTAGCATTGCGGTGGGTTGCTCGCCGGCGCGAAGGATCCCGGCATCTTTTGCGTGAAGACGCGATGGCGAGCTGAAACACGTCCACGGTCATGACGCGATCCCAATGAGCTTGAGGGCTCGGGATACTATTGCCTGCTTTGTGATACCGAACTTTTCGTAGGGCACTCCAGCCGGTGCTGACGCACCAAATTCGATCATCCCGATGACGTCATCTTCACTTGCAACGAGCGCTTCAACCGCGATCCTTGCGGCATGGCCTACAACCTGCGCCCGGTACTCTTTCGACGGGGCGTCGAACTGATCCCAGGTCGGCATCGAGACAACAGCCGTCGGGGTGGCCAGACGCTTCCAGTTCGTTCGCGGCCTCGACTGCCACTTCGGTGCCAGTGGCGATTAGGGTCGCCGCCCGATTGCCCCGACGCTTCCTTCGGGACGTAGGCGCCCTTTGCGGAGAGGTTTTCATTGCCGGAGTCAGTGCACAGCTGAGGAACGTTTTGGCGCGACAGAGTGAGCAGGGACGGCGTCTTCTGATCGCGAAGGGCGATATCCCAGCACTCCGGCGTTTCGATCGTATCAACCGGGCGGAAGACGTGGAGGTTCGGGATAGCCCGGAGGCTTGCCAGGTGCTCGACCGGCTGATGCGTTGGGCCGTCTTCGCCGAGACCGATCGAACGTGGGTGAGAACGTAGATTGATCGGCCACCCATGAAGGCGGAGACACAGATGGCGTTGCGGCAATAGTCAGAAAACACCAGGAACTACCCAGAAGAAGGCGCACTTGGGGCCCGCCATGCGGCGCGCGTCCAGCCTATGAAGTCGAGCGTATCGCTATTTTCGCAGCGTCGCCAGATAGTGCTCGAGCGCCTTGATCGCCTTTTCGCGATCAGTCCCTTTCAGAGCGGAGTCTATATCCAACTGCAGGCCATCCTCACTGTTCGAAAGCATGTTCTTCATTGCTTCCTGGACGATGCGAGAGCCGATCACCCTGTACGTCTTGATCGGATAGGCAAAGCCCTTGACGGTCAGAGGAGGCAGCTCCTCAGCTTCGATTTCCTCCTTGACCAGGGCATAAGTCTCGTCAGCCAGAAGTATGCCGCCGAGGTCGGCATGGCTCTGCAATCTTGACGCGAGATTCACCTCGCCGCCTATGATCGTATAGTCCATCCGATCCGCGCTGCCGAAGTTACCCACGGTGCAATAGCCCGTGTTGATGCCGATGCGGAGATGGAATGGCAGGGCAAAGCCGGCTTCGGCCCATTCAGCACGCAGCTCCTGCATCCTGGACTGCATGGAGATCGCCATTCTGACGCATGCGAGTGCGTCTTCCCTGATGCCCCTGGTCTCAGGATCACCAAAAAACACCAGGATCGCATCGCCAATGAATTTGTCGATCGTCGCGCCGTATTCCAGCGCAAGCTTCGCCATCTCAGTCAGATAGTGATTGAGCAGGTCCGTTAGCTCTTCGGACTCGAGCTTGTCGGTCGTCGCCGTGAAGTCGGCGATATCGGAGAAGAAGACAGTCAGCTTCTTTCGGGTGGATGAAATCTCGACGTTTTGCTTACCGGAGAAAATCGAGGCGAAGACCTGTGGCGAGAGATATTTCGACAGCTTGCTCGCCACCGCTTCCAGCGCCCGGTTCTGCTCGCCGATCCGTATGCTCGCCTCCTCCGCCTCGCTCTTGGCGGCTTCCGTGGCCGTATGCAGCCGCGCGTTCTCCAGCGCAATAGACGCAAGCTGCCCGAAACGCTTGAGAAGCTCGACCTCTTCGGTGCCAAACTCGAGCGCCGAGGCATCGTCGTAGGCAATGCCGAGGACACCGATCACCTGTTCGTCAGACTTTAGCGGCACGGCCATAACCGCCCTGATCGTCACGTCGAGCTGGGCAGCGGCAGCCGCCCGCCCCGACCACGTCGCGTATTCGTTGATGACAAGCGCCGCGCCTGTGTGCCAGACCACACCGGCCACGCCCTCCCTGCTCTTGAGCTGCTGGCCGGCGGCCTGTCCCGTATAGACGCCGACGCCGACCATGCGCTGGAGGACCTCCCCGGCTTCGTCTACGAGGTAGACGTAGCCATGCTCCGTGCCGAGCAACCCGGCGGCGCGTGTCGTCAGATCCGACAGCAGCTCGGTCAGATCCAATCTCGCAATCAGTCCAAGCGAGGTATCGTGCAGGGCGGCCAGATATTCGCTCTGGCGGCGAAATCGCAGCGCGAGCTGCTCCTGTTGCCTTCGGCGGTTTTCGAGATCGTCGAGATTGGAGCCCAGTTGCTCTGTCATGTTGTTGAACGTTGTCGCCAGCTTGCCGATCTCATCGCCCGATTCGACCTGGGCGCGCGCGGCGAGATCGCCTTGGCGAACCCGGTCGGCGACGCCCGTCAAGCGCTGGATCGGTCCCGCAATGCTTTCCCGGAAAATCAGCCCCAAGATCAGGCCGAGAAAAGCCGCGGCCACGCCGCCGAGCAGGACAATGCGCTGGGCCGTCTCGAGTTGGTCGCGGCCGCTACCGAGATCTGCCTGCAGCCGTTGCTGTTCCTCATTGGCGATCTCGTCGAGAATTCCAAGCATGCCTTCGGCAAGTGGTACCGCCTGCGTGCGGAAGAGATACAGATCCTCTCGCGCATGGTCGCCTTCAACCGCAGTAAACATCTGCGCGGGGAATTGCAGAAATGCTGCTCGCGTCTTCGACAGCTTGTCAATCAGCTTTTCCTGGTACGGCGTCAGTGCGGCATTCCCTTCCGTTATGTTCTTCCAGGCCGCATCGTTGATCGTAAAGTTCGCCTCGTATTCGTATTTGAAGCTGTCGCGTTTGGTCGTCACATAGCCCCGCAGCCCTGCGACCATGGCATAAAAGGAACTCTGAAAGGACGCGAGATCGGCCAGATACACCATGTTCTCGGGGGTCGCGTCCCGCTTCTGCTGCGCGAGGATCAGCGCTTTCGCGGTTCCGACAATTGTGGCGATCAATGGATTGGCATCCGCCACGAGCAGTTTGAGGGCCGGTTCGCGCCGGAGCTGATCGTTGCGCAATTCGAAAAGGCGGTCCGTTAGCGGCTGCCAGGGGCTAAGCTTTTCGTGGAGCTCGCGCATCCGCTGTGCGACGTCTGCCGCGGGGCCTGGCTGCGGACCGGTTCTAAGGAGATTTTCCAGCGACTGCATATCTTCCAGAAATGCGGCTTTTGCTGAAGTGTAATTGTCACGGTAGCTCTCCTCACCGAGCGCAAGATAGCCGCGGACGGCACTCAGCATCCGTAGTAAGTCGGCCTGCGCCCGCGCCGAGGCGACCGCACTCGGGGCGCTCAGATCGGTTGTTCTGTTGATGCTTCTGACTGCATCGAGGCTACCCAGATAGTTCAAGCCGACAACGAGCAGCGTCAGCGCCGCCAGAATGCCAAATCCGACCGTTAGCTTGCCGCCGATGTTCAGGTTTCTGAGAGCCGGCGAAGCTGCGCGGACGAGCGCATGCAGTGGGGCGACATAGAATGGACGATTTCTTGCGACCAAACGCTCCTCGTGCTCCCCGCCGTCAGCTTCGACCTTCATGGCTTGCGCCGCCAGTCCGCGATGTTCCACGTCTCGGAGTCCCATGGCGTGGGATCGAAGCCGACGATATCGTTGCGAAGGCCCGGGACGTTTGCCCACTCGACAATGGGAATGACCGCGGAATCGGCAATCAGGAGGTCGTTCATCGCCACGAACAGGCCAATGCGCTTTTCCGGATTGATCTCCCTTTCCGATGCGTCGAACAGCGCTTCGTATTTGTCGCTGCAATAGCGGGACTCGTTCAATCCGGACCAGTTGTTGCTTTTCTGGGCGGCCTCCGCGCAGGTCCACTTGACCATATAGCTTCCCGGATCGGGGCTTTTGTTGCCGGTCGCGAATTCCTCGAGATCCGCGTAAAAATGCTGGCTGGTATTGAGGATATCCGGTGCAGGCGAGAAGAAGATGCTCGAGTCGATCTGCTTGTCCTCGACCTTTATGCCGATCGCGGCCAGATCGGCGCCGATGATCTCCTGGGTTTTCTGGCGGACCGTGTTGACGGAGGTCTGGAAAAGAAGGGTGAAGGGGACGCCGTTCTTGTCCCGGATGCCGTCGCCGTTCGTGTCGCGCCAGCCTGCCTCCTCCAAAAGCACGCGGGCCTTGTCCAGATCGAATTCCCAAGTCGTGTTGGGAGAATTGTAGAGAACGGGGGCGACGAGGAGATTTGCGGTTGGCCGACCAGTCCTCCCGTAAAGCGCGGCGATCTTGTTGCGGTCGACAGCCTTCGCCAAGGCGAGCCTCACCTTGGCATCGGCAAGGATTGGGTTGGGAAACTGCAGGCTCGCGCGCTCGCCATCCATTGTCTCACGGTTTGGGTCGGTGAAATTCAGCATGAGGCGCTCGACGTAGGAGCCAAAGTAGAGCGCCACCTTGCCGATCTGCTTCGCTTCAAGCTCCTGCAACTCGGCATCGCCGATCTGCAGGTTCCACGCGTAGTCGACGACGCCGGTGCCGAGCACCGCCTTTGCGGCCGTCTTCGCATCGCCACCACCCTGCAAGGTCACTTCGTCAAATCCCAGACGCGCCCGGTCGCGGTATTCAGGATTGGGCTCATAGATGATCTTGACGGTGTTGACGACATCCTCGCCGATCAGCAGGACGTCCTCGGGGCGGAACTCCTTGAGGCGATAAGGACCGGTTCCGACGGGGGCCAGGTTGGGCGGCGCGTCGACCGCGACCTTGTTGTTATAGGGGGCAAACACATGCTCCGGCAGGATTGTCCCCTGTATGCCGACGAAGGGGAGCGCCCAGGCGGGATCGACGTCCTTGAAGGTTATCTTGACGGTCAGGTCGTCGAGTGCTTCGACCTTGTCGACCGACTTATAGGTTCCAATACTTGATGAGCCTACATCCGGGTTGGTGATGTAGGAATAAGTAAAGACAACGTCCTTCGCGGTGAAGGGGACGCCGTCTGACCATTTCACATTTGGCTTTAGTTTCCAGGTGACCGACCTCCCGTCGCTTGCCACCTGGCCGTTGGTCAAGGAGGGAATTTCTGCTGCGAGGAACGGCACCAGATGTCCTTCGGCATCGAAGCTCGCCAGTGGCTCATATACAACGCGGCTGGCCGTCTGATCCTTCACACCGGGGGCGAGATGAGGGTTGAGAATACTGGGCGCCTGCCAGAACAGGAGCTTCAGGGTCCTATCACCCGAATGCGCCTGCTGTGGAACGACCGTAAGCAGCATGAACGCGGTCAGAATAACGGAGCATTGCGCTGTACTGATACTCGTGCGTGACGTCGTCATTTGCGATGCCAATCCGCGATGTTCCATGTTTCGGAATCCCAGGGTGTCGGGTCGAAGCCTTCAAGGGCATTGCTAATTCCGCTGACGTCAGCCCAGTGCACCAGCGGAATTGCAGCGCTATCCAGAACCAGCAGATCGTTCATTTTCACGAAGATCTGGCGGCGCTTGGCCGGATCGACTTCGATGGTCGAGGCTAAATAGAGAGCGTCGTAGTCCTTGTTGCAGTAGCGTGCCCAGTTCGACCCGGACCAGTTGTTGGATTTTTGTGCCGCTTCGGAGCACGTCCAGCCAATCATATAGCTGCCCGGATCGGGGCTCTTGTTCCCGTAGGCGTATTCTTCCATATCCGCGTAGAAGTGCCGCCGGGAGTTGGTGCTGTCGGAGCCGGAACCGAGAAAGATGCTCGAGTCGATCATCTTGTTTTCGAGCTTGACCCCGATCGCCTGCAAGTTCGCCTTGACGATCTCCTGGGTCTGCTGGCGAACAGAATTGACGGTCGTCTGGAACAGGAAACTGAGAGGCACGCCGTTCTTGTCGCGCACACCGTCACGGTTGGTATCCTTCCACCCTGCCTCGTCGAGGATGGCCTTGGCCCTGTCGGGATCGAACGCCCATTCGCTGTTCGGCGAATTGAAGATTGCCGGCGCAACCAGAATGTTGCTGGTCGCGCGGCCCGTGCGGCCATAGAGCGCCGCGATCTTCTGGCGGTCGATGGCAAGTGCGAGTGCGGTGCGCACATTTCTGTCCAACAATGCGGGATGTGGATTCTGTACGCTCGACCGTTCCCCCTCGGCGGTTTCGCGACTGGGGTCGGTAAAGTTGAGCATGATGCGCTCCACATAGGAGCCCCAGGATACCGTCGCCTTTCCGACTCCGTCTGTTTCGAGTGTTTTAAGCACCGAGTCGTCGACCTGAAGGTTCCAGGCATAGTCAACAACGCCTTCCTTCAGCACGGCGTTGGCCGCGACTGAAGCGTCGCCGCCGCCCTGCAGCGTCACCTCGTCGAAGCTCAGCTGGCCGGCGTCGCGAAAATACGGATTGCGCTCGAAGATAACCTTCACGGTGTTGACGACATCCTCGCCGATGACAAGCACGTCCTCTGTCTGAAACTCCTTCAAGCGATATGGGCCTGTGCCGACGGGGGCCAGGTTTACGGGCGCCGTGGCCGCATCGCTGTTGTTGTAGGGAGCAAATACATGCTCGGGCAAGATCATACCTTGGACGCCGACGAAGGGCAGCGCCCAGGCAGGATTAACGTCCTTGAACGTGATCTGCACGGTGTAGTCGTCAACAACAACGACCTTGTTGATGGTCTTGTAAGGCCCGATGCTCGCCGAGCCCACATCTGGATTGGTGATATAATTGTAGGTGAAGAGCACGTCCTTCGCGGTGAAGGGGTGCCCGTCGGACCATTTGACGCCGTGCCTGAGCTTCCACACGACCGAACGGCCATCAGCGCTTACTGCACCGTTCTCCAGCGTCGGAATTTCTGCGGCGAGGAAGGGAACAAGGCGACCCTCGCGGTCGAAGCTGGCCAGAGGTTCGTAGACGATCCGACTGGCGGTCTGGTCTTTAATACCGGGAGCCAAGTGAGGATTGAGCGTGCTTGGAGCCTGCCATAGCAGCAATTTCAGCGCCTTGTCAGCCGAATTGGCGTATAGCGGAACAAGTGCGGTCGACAGGAAAAGAACAATCGGCAGGACGCAACGCGCCCCCAGAAACTGTCCGAGCCGCAAGCAACACCGAGCTACCCCCCTCATCGCACTCCCCCACGATGGCGCTGCCCGACCGCGCTTCCCAGACCCCACAGCGCGTCAGTATGCGAACATTGAATTGAATTCCTTCCATGTATTCTTGTCACCGCACATGTTGATCCCATCGAGGTCGGTTGGCAATATGAGGGCAGAGCGGCACAGCCTGACGGTCGAAAAATTCGACGACCTTCAGGGGTTGCCCAACGGGCAATGCTGCCACGCTGAGGCGACCTCGCCTCGCGGTTGCTGCGGCAATCCACTGGAAATTCCGCTTACCTCGACAGAGGCCGCATTCAAGGCGCTCGTCCGGAAGGCCTTGCAAAGTGTCTTCGGACGACGCGGCCCTGGACGCTGATAACCGCGGCTTTGGGCCGCCGAGAGCGGAAACCATTGCCGCTCTGGCCTCATGTTGAGCGAGGCCCAAAGCCAGGACACAAAGGTGGCATCCACGGTCGCTCGCCGCGGACAATATCGGGAATTTCAGAGTCGATTAGCTAGGTTATTGACATCACGTGAGAATTTTAACTACGCGCCTCTCCGCGCGACGGCTGTTGCGAACACCGCGCTGGCATCACTGACAAGCTCTACGTGCTGATATGCAGCCTGCCCCGCGGCCGCACCATCCGCTCTCAGGATCGCGGTGACAATCCGGTCGTGCTCCTGATAGGATTTTGCCAGTCGCCCGGGGAGACGGAACTGCGCTCGCCGAAAGGGGGCAAGCCGCGCCCGTGTCTGGGTCACCATCTCCAAGACATGATCATTGTGCGCACCTCGATAAAGCCGGGTGTGGAACTCGGTGTTGTAAACCGAATATTCCTCTTCTGCGCCAGCATGCACGAGCCTCATCGACGCCTTGTGCCCGAGTTCCAGCGCCCGCCGCTCATCGACTGTCATTCGCGCTGCCGACAGCCTGGCGCAGATCCCCTCGAGTTCCGCCATCGCCTCGAACATCGAATGCAGGTAGGTCTCCGTGACGGTGGCGACCACGGCGCTTCGGTTCGGCTCGCGATCGATCAATCCCATGGCACCAAGTTCGCGCAGGGCTTCTCTTACCGGCGTTCGCGAAACGTCGAAACGAGTTGCGAGCGAACCTTCGTCCAGTTTCGCGCCGGGGAGGATCAGTCCCGTGACGATCATGTCGGAAATCGCCCGCACCATCTGTTCGACAGTGGTTCCGGTACGGATGACATGTCTGCGGCCGGCGTGCTTCACGGTGCGAATCTGCTCACTTTGACACTATGCATACAGATGGCGCCCATGGCTCAAGAAGTCAAATGAAGTCATGAAGTGACTGTAAAATCGGTTGTTTCCGCACCATTAAGTCCATCTCACAACCGCGGAGAGCCTGACCTTTCGCCTACCGATGAACATCCAGTAATCTTTGATTACTATTTATGCATTTTATCGATCAATCTGTATGCACTTTCTGCATCAGCGATTCTCCGTTTACCAACAAGCGTTCTTAAACAATGCCTTACCTCTTGGCACGCTCATTGCATGCACTTTTCTGTAACATTTTTTCGAACCGGCCCTTGCCGCAAGGAGCATTCCGATGACCAAACTCCTTCCCATGACCCGCCGCCATTTTCTTCAGGCTTCAGCAGCCGGCGCACTCGCCTTGACCCCGGGCCTGTTGCCTGACCGCGCCCTCGCCCAGAGCGCGCTAACCGTCGGCTTCATCTATGTCGGCCCCAAGGACGACTACGGCTACAATCAGGCGCATGCCGAAGGTGCGGCTGCACTGAAGGCGGTTTCGGGTGTCACGATCGTCGAAGAGGAAAATGTACCGGAAACCGTCGATGTCCAGAAGACGATGGAATCGATGATCAATCTCGACGGCGCGACGCTGATCTTCCCGACGTCGTTCGGCTATTTCGACCCTCATATGCTGGCGATGGCGGCAAAGTACCCGGATATCCAGTTCCGCCATTGTGGCGGTCTCTGGCAGGAAGGCAAGAACCCGATGAATACGGGTTCATATTTCGGCTACATCTTCCAGGGCCAATACCTGAACGGGGTTGCCGCCGGCTACACCTCGAAGAGCAAGAAGATCGGTTTCGTCGCCGCCAAGCCGATCCCGCAGGTGCTGCAGAACATCAACGCCTTCCTGCTCGGCGCGCGCTCGGTCGATCCATCGATTACCTGCCAGGTTATCTTCACCGGCGAGTGGTCGCTTGCCGTCAAGGAAGCGGAAGCGACCAATGCGCTGATCGACCAGGGCGCCGATGTGATCACCTGCCATGTCGACAGCCCGAAGGTTGTTGTCGAGACTGCTGCCGGCCGCGGAGCTTTCGTCTGCGGCTATCACGCAAACCAGAGTCCGTTGGCGCCGGAAAAATATCTGACCGGCGCCGAATGGGCGTGGGGCAACGTCTACACCGATTTTGTCAAGAAGGCACAGGCCGGCGAAAAGCTCGGCAACTTCGTGCGCGGCGGCCTCAAGGATGGCTTCGTCAAGATGAGTCCGCTCGGACCTGCAGTGCCGGCCGAGGGACGCACGAAGTTTGACGCGACGCTTGCCGAGATGACGGCGGGCAAGTTCTCCGTCTTTAAGGGTCCGATCAAGGACAACAAGGGCAACGTCGTCGTCACGGCCGACAAGAGCTATGCCGAGGATGCCATCGAGCTCGAGAGCATGGCCTACCTGGTGGAAGGCGTCGTCGGATCCACGGCCTGAGCCAGGGGAGAAACGCCATGACAGTCGAGGCAAACACGTCTGCAATAGCGATCGCTTCCGATCGACCGTCCGTAATCAGACACATCTTCGAATGGCTCGCACGGCGCGCGGAACCTGTTGTTATCAGCTTCGGTGCAATTCTGATCGGACTGGCGTTCTTCTCCCTCTTCATTCTGGTGATCGGCAAATCGCCGGCCACCTTGTTCCAACTGATGTACACGGGCGGCTTCGGCAGTTGGTTCTCGATCCAGAACAGCCTCAGTCGGGCCGCCCCGCTGCTTCTGACAGCGCTCTGCGTCGCCTTGCCGGCCCGCTTGGGGCTCGTCATCATCGGCGGCGAGGGCGCAGTGGTATTGGGGGGCGTTGCGGCTGCGGCCGCGGCCGTGCCGTTTGTCGGAACATTACCTGCCCTCCTCCTCCTGGTTCTGATGGCGGCGGTAGCGATGATCGTCGGCGGCATCTGGATTGGTTTTGCAGGGTTCCTGCGACACTACCGCGGTGTCAACGAGACGATTTCCTCGCTACTCCTCGCCTATATCGCCATCGCGCTGATGAACCAGCTCGTGGAAGGGCCACTGCGCGATCCGGCGAGCCTTAACAAACCCTCCACAGCTCCCCTTCCCGCGCAAGATATGCTCGGCAAGATCCCCGGAATGGACGTGCATTGGGGGCTCGCCATCGGTGTCGTCGCCTGCATCGTCTCATGGGTGCTGATCGAGATCACGAGCTATGGCTTTGCGGCGCGTATCGCCGGCGGCAACGTTCGCGCGGCCCAGATCCAGGGGTTGCCTGTCGGCCGCCTGATCGTCGGTTTCACGGCAATCGCCGGCAGCTTTGCCGGTCTGGCTGGCATGATCGAGGTTGCAGCTGTCCAGGGCAGCGCCAATGCCTCGCTTGCCGCGGGCTATGGCTATACCGGCATCCTCGTCGCCTTCCTGGCGCGCCACAATCCGCTGGCAATCATTCCGGTCGCCATCCTGCTTGGCGGCATAGACGCATCCGGTGGGCTGATCCAGCGCCGGATGGGCTTGCCCGACGCGACCGTGCTGGTGCTGCAGGGAACGCTCTTCGTCGTAATCCTGTTTTGCGAGACCTTTTACGGTCGCTTCAAGATCTTCAATCCCGACCTCTGGAAAAGGCGCTCATGATGGAAGCAAGCGGCATTGGAATCTGGGGCGTCCCCCTCGCGATCCTTGCAGGCGCGATCCGCGTCTCGACACCCTTCATCTTCGTCAGCCTTGGCGAAACCATCACCGAACGCTCCGGCCGCATCAATCTCGGGCTTGAGGGCACGCTCGTCTTCGGCGCCATGACGGCCTACGCACTCGCCGTGCTCAGCGGTTCGCCATGGCTCGGCGTTTTGGCGGCGATGGGGACCGGCGCGATCTTCGGTCTGCTGCACGGATGGATCTGCAAGTGGCCCAAGGTCAACGACATCGCGATCGGCATCGCCATGATGCAATTCGGCCTCGGACTGGCGTTCTTTCTTGGTAAGCCGTTCATCCAGCCGGCAGCCCCTCATCTGCCGTCGATCCCGCTTGGCGCCTGGTCAAATCTTCCACAGGTTCAGGCGGCCCTGAACATCAACGTGCTGTTCATCCTTGGCGGCCTGCTTGCGCTCTTCTTGTGGTGGGCGTTCAAAAACACCCGGATCGGTCTCGTCCTGCGTGTGGTTGGCGACAGCACTGATGCGGCGAAAGCGATGGGGATCAATCCGGAGCGTGTCCGGTTGCTGGCGACCGGTGTAGGCGGATCCCTCGCCGCCGTCGGCGGTGCCTATCTCTCGCTCTATTACCCAGGCTCCTGGAACGAAGGGATCTCTTCCGGGCAGGGCCTGATGGCGGTGGCGCTGGTAATCTTCGCGCGCTGGAACCCGATCGGCTGCTTTCTGGCCGCACTTCTCTTCGGCGGAGCGGGTGCGCTTGGCCCTGCCCTGCAGTCGGTCGGCGTCACAAAGGGCTACTACCTGTTCTACGCAGCGCCCTACGTTCTGACGCTCGCCATCCTGATTGCCACGTCCTCGCCGACCCGCTCGCTTGCCGGAGCCCCCGGCGCGTTGTCGCTCACGAAATAGAGGATTGCCGTGAATGGTTTCTGCAGTCTCAACACGTCAGGTCAGGGCGCCTCCCATTTTCCCCGCCGCGATTACGTCGTCCTTGATGGCGGCGCCGGTTACGCCCCGTATGCCGGCATGCGCAGCTTCGTTTTCGTCAGCGATCAGTTGACGGGGGAGACGATCAGAAGGTCGTCGACGGCGCATCCCGCGGCTTCGGCACCCAGGCGCGGCACCCGGGTGCGCCGCCTTGGCGAAACCCTCAAACTTGCAGGTGAATAGGAGAAGACAATGGATGCGATGGTCGAAATGAAGGGACACTACATCAATGCCGATCCTTATGCCTGGCCCTACAACGGCGCGCTGAGACCCGACAACACGGCACTCATCATCATCGACATGCAGACCGATTTCTGCGGTCCGGGCGGCTATGTCGATCACATGGGCTATGACCTCTCGCTGGTGCGCGCGCCGATCGAGCCGATCAAACGAGTTCTTTCGGCCATGCGCGCCAAGGGCTACCACGTCATCCACACCCGCGAGGGCCATCGGCCTGATCTCGCGGATCTGCCCGCCAACAAGCGCTGGCGCTCGCAGCGCATCAACGCCGGGATCGGTGACGCCGGCCCCTGCGGCCGCATCCTCGTTCGTGGAGAACCGGGGTGGGACATTATCGATGAGTTGAAGCCGATCGAGGGAGAGACGATCATCGACAAACCTGGCAAGGGTTCCTTTTGCGCTACGGATCTGGAGCTTATCCTCAACCAGAAGCGGATCGAGAACATCATCCTGACCGGCATCACCACCGATGTCTGCGTTCATACGACGATGCGCGAGGCAAACGATCGCGGCTTCGAGTGCCTGTTGATCGAGGACTGCTGCGGCGCCACTGATTACGGCAATCATCTCGCCGCAATCAAGATGGTGAAGATGCAGGGCGGCGTGTTCGGCTCCGTCGCCAACTCCGAAACGCTCGTGAGCCAGCTGCCATGAAGACAGTCCGAGACACTCCGCTCCCGCAACCCGGCACGGCTATAGGCATTGACACAATCGATATGACGATGCGCTTTGGCGCCTTCACCGCGCTCGATCATGTATCGATCAAGGTCCCTGCCGGCAGCTTCCACGCCCTGCTCGGCGAAAACGGCGCCGGCAAGTCGACGCTCGTCAAATGCATTATGGGTTTTTACCACGCGACCTCTGGCTCGCTTTCGGTTGACGGCCACGAGGTGACGATCGCCTCACCGAAGGACGCCAGCAACTACGGCCTCGGCATGGTCTATCAGCATTTCACGCTTGTTCCCTCGCTGACAGGCGCCGAAAATCTTGTCATCAGCCGCGCCGAAGTGCCCACTGTCATCAACTGGGCAAAGGAACGGAAGGACCTTGCCGCGTTCATGGAGCGCATGCCCTTCAAGATCCCGCTCGACCGTCCCGTCAGCGAACTGGCCGCGGGTCAAAAGCAGAAGCTGGAGATCATCAAGCAGCTCTATCTCGGCCGCTCCTTCCTGGTGCTCGATGAGCCGACATCCGTGCTGACACCAGCCGAGGCCGACGAAATGCTCAGCCTCGTGCGTGACATGACCGGGCGCGGTGAGCTGACGGTGCTGATGATCTCTCACAAGTTCCACGAGGTGACAAAGTTTGCAGATGCCGTCTCGGTCCTGCGGCGTGGCAAGCTGGTCGGCAGTGGCAAGGTTGGCGAGATCTCCACATCAGACATGGCGGCAATGATGATTGGCGATGTGAAACTCGCCGAGCTCGATACCCGCGTTCTGGTTTCCGAAATAGCCAAGCCCGTCCTCAAGATGGAAAAGGTCAAGGCGGCCGACCGCTCTGGCCTCAAGACCATCGAGATCGATAATCTGATGGTCCGCTCGGGCGAGATCGTCGGCATTGCCGGCATTTCCGGCAATGGCCAGAAGGAGCTGACGGAAATCCTGGCCGGGCAGCGGCCCGCCGAAAGCGGCCGCGTTACCATCAACGGCGACGCCTATGGCGCGACGCGTCCCGAGACTCGCATGAACAAAGTCCGGTTCATTCCCGAAGAACCGCTTCAGAACGCCTGCGCGCCGCGCATGACGGTCAGCGAAAACCTCGCCTTTCGCACCTTCGACCTGAAGGCAGACGGCAGTGATGCGATCTGGCTTAACAAGGGGTGGATGAGGAAACGCGCCACCGCGTTGATCTCCGACTTCAAGGTGAAGACGGCCTCTTCTTCCTCGCCGATCGCGGCACTTTCGGGCGGCAATGTGCAGCGCGCGGTTCTCGCGCGCGAACTGACCGGTGAGGTTGCCCTGCTAATCGTCTCGAACCCTTGTTTCGGCCTCGATTTCTCGGCCGTCGCCGAAATTCGTGCCCGCATCATGAAGGCGCGCAATTGCGGTACGGCGGTCCTCCTGCTTTCTGAAGACCTCGACGAGCTTCTTGAGATGTCCGATCGCATCATGGTGATTTCTGAAGGCAGGCTGGTCTACGAGACAGAGGCGCGATCGGCTGACATCGGCGCGATCGGCGCTCACATGGCGGGGCATCACTGATGGCAAAGATCAAGGCAGAACCCTTCGCCTTCCCGGTCAGGCACGACCAGCTTGCCCTTATCGTCATCGACATGCAGCGCGATTTCGCCGAACCCGGCGGCTTTGGCGCCAGCCTCGGCAATGATGTCAGTCGCATCACCAGGATCGTGCCTGATGTCAAACGGCTCATCCAGGGCTTCCGCAATGCCGGCTTGCCGGTCATTCACACGATGGAGTGCCACAAGCCCGATCTTTCGGACCTACCGCCGGCAAAACGCGACCGTGGCAGCCCGATACTCCGCATCGGCGACGAAGGCCCGATGGGTCGCATTCTGATCTCGGGCGAGCCCGGCACCGCAATCCTGCCCGAACTCGCTCCCGCCGAGGGGGAAGTCATCATCGAAAAGCCCGGCAAGGGTGCCTTCTATAACACCGAGCTTAGCGAAGTGCTGCAGCAGAGGGGTATCAAACAACTTGTTTTCGCGGGTGTGACGACCGAGGTCTGCGTACAGACCACGATGCGCGAAGCGAACGATCGTGGCTATCAATGCCTGCTCGCCGAGGAGGCGACGGAGAGTTATTTTCCTGAGTTCAAGGCGGCCACCATCGCCATGATCCGTGCCCAGGGCGCGATTGTTGGCTGGACGGCCCATGTCGATGACATTCTGGAAAGCATCACCAATGCCTGAAACGACCCTAGACCTGCTGACCACAGACGGCTGGAAGGAGCTGGAGTTCGGCCCCTTCCGGAAAAACGTGACAATCCACTGGATCCGTCCCTTCGAAGACGACCAGCCAGGCGTTGCCCTGCTGAAATATGAGGCCGGCGCTTCCGTTCCACATCATCGACATGAAGGGCTGGAGACCATTCTGGTCCTCGAGGGAGTACAATCAGACGAGGCAGGCAACTACGGCCGTGGTCGTTACGTCGTCAATGCGCCCGGTACCGAGCATTCGGTCTGGAGCGATACGGGTTGTGTCGTGCTCATTCAGTGGGACCGGCCCGTAACAATACTGGAAGAGGAAAAAGCATGAATTCGACGATACCAGCCTTCGATATTGGCTCGTTGCACGCGTTTTATCGCAGTGGTGGCAGTGTCGCCGCGATGGTCGAAACGGTCTTCGCCCGGATTGCCGCGGTGAACGATCCCGGCATCTTCATTCATCTTGCAGAAAAGAGGTTTCTCCTGGCTGAGGCGGAAAGGCTCGGCAGCTTCGATCCCTCACGACCGCTGTTCGGCATTCCCTTCGCGGTGAAGGACAATATCGATGTCGCCGGCATGCCAACGACCGCAGCCTGCCCCAACTATGCCTATCTGCCGGAACAGGACGCCACCATCGTCCGCCTGCTGCGGGACGCCGGCGCGCTGGTGATCGGCAAGACCAATCTCGACCAGTTCGCGACGGGTCTGGTTGGTGTGCGCTCGCCCTATCCGATCCCCAAAAACGCCATCGATCCGAAACTGGTCCCAGGCGGTTCTTCCTCCGGTTCGGCCGTGGCAACAGCGCACGGCATCGTCAGTTTTGCACTCGGCACAGACACGGCCGGTTCGGGCCGTATTCCAGCAGGTCTCAACAATATTGTCGGCCTCAAGCCAAGTGTCGGCGCGCTCTCGACAACAGGTATCATTCCCGCGTGTCGCACACTCGACTGTGTCTCGGTCTTCGCACTCACGGTCGATGACGCATGGACCGTGTTCAGCGTCACCGCCCAACATGATGAGACGGACCCTTATTCCAAGACCATTGCAGCGACCGGCTACGGGAAGGTTCCGCCGGTCCTCGCCATCGGCGTACCTGTGAAAGCCGAGCTGCAATTCTTCGGCGACGCCGTGATGGAAGAGGCCTATTTCAACGCGCTGTCCACGTTGGAAAAACTTGGCCACAGGCTGGTTGAAATACCCTTCGGCGCCTTCTACAGGGTCGCCAACCTGCTCTATGAGGGCGCCTGGGTGGCTGAACGCTATGCCGCCATCAAGCCGTTTTTCGACGCCGAGGAGCAGAGCCTTCATCCGGTGACCCGCAAGATCTATGGTGCCGCCAGGACACTTTCGGCAGCCGATGCGTTCAGCGGATTTTATGCGCTGCAGGAACTGAAGAAAGAGGTCGCTCCGCTGATCGCATCGGTCGATCTTCTCTGCGTACCAACCGCCCCCACCCATTTTACGCTCGCCAATATCGAGGCCGAGCCGATCCGCGAGAATTCGCGCCTCGGAACGTATACGAACTTCGTCAACCTGCTCGACCTATGCGGTATCGCCGTGCCGACCGGCACGCGCTCCGACGGACTTCCCGCGAGCGTGACGCTGCTTGCTCCCTCCGGTCGAGACGGGCTTGCAGCAACTGTTGCCCGGGATCTTCATCGGGCAAGCGGCATGAGGCTCGGGGCGACGGAGTGGTCGCAGCCTCCCTACGCTCCTCCCGCGTCGGACACTGAAAGTGAGGACCTGATCGATATCGTTGTCGTCGGCGCACACCTGTCAGGCATGCCACTGAACCATCAGCTTACCGATCTCGGTGGAAAATTCTCTCGCGACGCATGGACGTCCGGCGCGTACCGGCTTTATGCGCTCACCGGGACCGTGCCGCTAAAACCCGGCATGACACGTGTTGGCGAAGGCGAAGGAAGGAAGATCGAAGTGGAAGTCTGGAAGCTAACAACCGCTGCTTTCGGTGCCTTCGTGGCAGCCATCCCTGCTCCCATGAGCATCGGAACCATCATGCTGTCGGATGGCACGTCCGCAAAGGGGTTCCTGGTTGAACCACTGGCGCTTGTCGGAGCAGTTGACATAACGAACTACGGCGGCTGGCGGACCTATCAGCGAGAGCTTTCGTTGGCACACAAGGTCGGCTGATGGCCCATCCATGAAATAGCAGGCAATTACAGATCTGTTTCAGTTATCTGTTCGAGACTACCGAAGAACTGGGCGTGTCCTCTGGTCATCTGGATAAATCAGCCAGCGGTTCTCGGAGAAATAAGCTCTCGTGCGAGTCTGCTGGTCAGAAGCCTGGGAAAGGACCAGCGAAAAATTGTAACTGTTCTCCTGGCTGGGCTCTCTTCTGAAGTCAAAATATGCACCAAAGCGCTCATATCTGGTGTCAGCGAGTTTCTGGACCGGGATCAGGGCTTCCTGAAAGTCCCCCCACCCCGCCTGGCCGACGATGACCTCGAAGATGCGCATAAGGGAGGGATCAAGCACCCCCTGATCATCTGTGTTCGGCCCGACAATTCTACCGGTGATCTCAGTGATATCGCCCGATGGATTCCCTCGAACACGCAGAAACGTCGACCGAAGAGGACGGACCTCGTCTCGCTCGTAAATGCGCTGAAAGTAGCACTCGTAGTTCACACTTCGCATGGAAGCGGCACGCCATTGCGTCGTGTCGATGCCCGCGTCACGAAACGCAGTGCAAATCTCAGGCCCCGAAATCCGCCATGTGCGCGAGAACTGGCTTGTCAGTTCAGAAACCGGAGCATCGAAAAGGCGCGTTCCCTTCAACACGTATGGGCGTGCATCGGCACCCACGGCAATCAAGTCGCCGGTCGACCGCGTTAATCGTGCCTGCTTTTGAACGACAGGATATTCGCTTGGTGGAGCGAGATAGCTCCAAAAGTGTGCATTGCTTGATAGCGCGAGGCTCCCCGCAACAGCGAAACAGAGAAGACCGATGAGGGGCGTTTTACGGCTTTTTATCCAGAGCGGCGGCCTAGTTATCCGACTTCCTGAACTCTGGCTTCCCAAATCAAGCACCGTCGTGAGGTAAATGCGAGATCTCTAAGATAGCAGTGGTTGAACTGATATGGAAGATATCGGCCAGCTTGCTATGCTTTTCATGACGTTGATGGTGTCGCCGCCGAGGCGAACACTGCCGCGATCATGGGCTGAGGTTGACGCCCCGGCGTGCAACCATCCTAGCATTTCTGGAGTAGAGTTCCAGAATTGCAAGGAAGCGACGTCCTGAAGCCGCCCTCTAGCGGCAGCCATGCTATTTTTCTTTCAGCCTTTCTAAAGCCGTTCACCCTTTGCCGAGCCGCCGACATACTCCTGGGGGAGGCATCGCTGATCGCTGTTTCCTTGCCCTGCCTGTGCGAACTCCTGTGGATACTGCGAAGGGGTGCGAAGCGGGCAAAACAACAGATTGCGGTAACTGTTTGTGATCTGTTGGACGGCGGGAATGTCGTGATGAAGGGATCGTGCGTTAGCGCTAGTCAGAGGCCCAAGGCCGCGCCATCCTTGCGATGATCAGAGCCGGCAATGTAACCGTCACGGTACCGGCAAACAAGTTGCGCGCCGCCGAAAGCAAAACTGTTGTCGGGACTATTCCGGCTGATGGTGTGACCACGGCTCACAAGGCCGTCAATCGTCGCCTGCGGCATGGTGTGCTCGACTGCCACGTCCCGACCTGAAACGAAGCGCCACCGTGGAGCGTCGCTTGCCGTCTGAGGGTTCTGCCCGAATGCGATCATACGCACGACCATCTGTACATGCCCCTGAGCCTGCATTGGGCCACCCATGACTCCGAAACTCATCAACGGCTGATTATCTTTCATCAGGAAGCCTGGGATTATCGTATGGAACGGCCGTTTCCCGGGTCCAACCTGATTTGGATGACCTTTTTCTGTGGTGAAGCCCAACCCGCGGTTTTGCAGATGGATGCCGGTCCCGGGAATGACAACTCCCGAGCCGAAGCCCGAATAGTTCGACTGGATGTAAGAAACCATCATGCCCTTTTCGTCACAAGCGGACAGGTAGACAGTGCCACCCAGTCTCGCCTCAGACCGTGGCGGAATAAGTGTGATTGTTTTTCCTTTATAATCCAGCTTGCGCTTCAAACGCAGACGGAACGAACCTCACAACAGGGCGGAATCGAGTCTTAAAACCTCAGATCGTCCCGGAAGTCGGTCAGGTGGCGCGAAGTCTCCGATGGCTTTAACCAGGTCCTCCGGACATTGCTCCACCAGTGCCATCACCACCGTCGTTGTCGTGGTAGTCATCGGCGCGCGGCAGACGCAACCGTATGCCTTCGCGGTCCCCTACTTCTGGAAGGACAAAAGCATTGGTCTTGCTCAAAAGTGCCATTGCACCCGGCAGCGTCGTCCAATCGATTGCGTGTGAGTAGCGCTGTCCGAATTCGAGGGTTTTGAGAAGAGTGTCCGGGTTTCCGTAGTTGCTCATCAGCCTAAGTCCCTCCAGATAGTTCGAGCGGTAGACGGTAGGAATGATGATCCGCGCTTCGTTCCCTGCTGACAGTTCGGCATTCATCATAATGCGTGCTGACCTGCCGTTACCGTCGGCAAACGGGTGAACCTCCGCGACCATGAACATCATGAATATTGCCCGGTCCAGTGGCGCTTCGAGTCGTTGGTAGATATCGAATCCTTGTCGTAGGGTTCCGACAACATCTTCTGGCCTGACGAAGATGGTTGCACCTGCTTTGTTGCCGGACGACTTGAATTCTCCAGGCTTCTTTTCGGGACGCCCTTCCATAATCCTCTGGTGACGTTGCTTCAGCAGTTCGAGAAATTCTTCGAAATTCTTGGGTGTTCGACCGTTGTCGTCTGGGTTGGACACCACGGCAAAGGTACCCTGTATATCGTGAGCGTCTGCAGGCCGTTCTGGCGGGATCGCCCCGTTGAAGATGATATCCTCGGCCTCCTCGACCTCGAACTCTGTACCTTCAATAAAGTTCGAGAAATACGCTTCGAAAAAGGCCATGTGCACGGCCGAGGAACCGTTGAGATGAGCGATCCGTGGACTTTGAGGGGCCCTTGCCCTGAGTACGTCGTACATTGAGTTGAGCAGGTCGACCCTCTTGTGATCGAACGGCATCCCGGTTGCATGGGCGATGGCCGAAGGTGCCGAAAGCTTGACGTCCCTCGTCCCGAGGAGCGTACCGATAATGGTATCCAGGTCGTTGGACTCCTTGACCAAACCGAGGACGCGGCCTGCGTCTTTAATCTGGTCACGCAGAAGATTCAGGCCAGCCTCTCCGTTGGTACGAAGATACTTGGTGAGGTGTTCTTCAATCTCAACTCGGGAAGCGGTCCGTGAAACCCCGGTTCGGGCGCGAGAGGACACCATGTTTTCGACAAATGCACGCGCTCGCGACGAACAGTAAAGACTATCGCGCATAGGGAAATCGCCTACCACCCTCCCGACACCTATACGTGCGCGGAGCGTGATACCAGGAAGTTCGACATCCCGTTTTGACCCGGCATCGAGGAAGACTGTTCCGTCACCTGCCGGCTTCATTTCGAGCGCGGTGCGATCAACGATGACAGCGTCAGGAAAATAGAGGGGGACGATCTTCCATACATTCCGCCTGACCAGTTCGGCAGGATCACCCGAGAGATGACTTGTGAACAATCGACTACCGAGGGGCCGAAGCTTGCCAGCTTGCACTGCCCGCGAAATCTGAAGCGAAGTCGCTGTTGTGGACACTATGAAATCTGGAATATCGACCATTTTCTCTCCTTAGCCGCACCCGCGGCGCTGAAAATGCAAAGATTTATGACTTAGCAGATCATCAATGAAAATTTTCAGCACTTAATCATGATGCAACGTATGGATTGATTCTGCATTTAACAAGTCGCGCGTGAGCATTTATGAAAACTTTGGCACTTTAACCAAGTGCCGTTGATGATTTATCCGACTTAGCGTCAATGTATGTCGAGTTTGTATCACACGTGGAAGCAAGGAGCCGATCAATCGGGAATTTGATCGCTCCTCATTTGCTGACCGTTTCAGCATTCGGGTTCTGGATTGCTCGGTCGATGGCGCAACCGGCCTTTTCAAGCAGAGCTTGCGCGGCGTGCAGACGGAGCGTCAGGGACGGCGCCTGCGATGCTCTGTTGAAACGGCTAATCGATATCGCACTCACGGCCTGGCCACGGAAGAGTAGCACCTAGAGGGACCTGATGTGAGGGATCCGAACCAGCGACTCTGCAGTTCCGCTGCTTTGATGTCATATCGAAAGGACATCCAAGTGTAGAGGAGACTTTCCCTCATCAAAATCAGATCGGTCTTGCCAACGAGATCCCGTTCGACATAGCCGGGTCATGCACAGGCCACGACGATCGTCGGAGGCGCCTTCAGGCAGGTTCCCAAGCCAGGAATGGCCGACGCTGACAGCGGGACAGAAGATCAACGTTCTTGATAATAGTTGATAAAACGCCGATCTTGTCTCCTATCGTGCGATGGCTGACAAGGCCGACAAATCAGCATGATCCTTGAGGTCCACCGGGTACTCAGGTTGCACATGTGCAGAGGATCGGTGTCATCAGCCTGACATGTGCATCCATGCGCTCCAGAACCTTTGCCGGAACGACCTCGCGTTCCGGTAGCGACCACCAGCGATCATTTACGCGCTCGACCGTTTCGACCACCACCCTCAAAACCGCGGCTTCCGGCAATCGCGCGCGATTGGCGAAGGCTTTCCATCGCTGTGCATCCAATGCCTTGAAAGGACGCTCGCCGGCGAGCGACAGAGCCATGGCGTCCGCCGGGATGTACGGGATCGTCGAGAGCACGTCATAGACAGGCGCGAGATCCGGTTTGTCGCCGACACCTCGATAGATCAATGACCAGTTTTTCAGGTGCATGTCGCCATTGCCCGTCAAGGCAGCTAGAGCCAATCGGCGGGCGAACTCGAGAGCGGCTGCGGACGACACGGCAATGTTCAAGGCCGCAGCGATATCATGATAGGCGGCTCCTTCATACTTCCGGGAAGGATTGACGCCGAAGACCTGGGCGAAGTCCTCGATATGGATCCGCTCACCATTGATGCTACGATCGAAGCGTTTGACGAGCAGGACTTTTCCATCTGACAGCGTTTCGAACTCTTTTGGAATTCCTTCGAGCTCCGATTGCTCGACAAGTTCGCGTTCCGGCACCTCCATGCCGATCGCTTCTGCCAAAGCAAGATTGGCATACTCGTTCTCCGAGACGCCGGGAAATGAGGTGGACGGAAACTTGGCGATATACGACCCCTGCTCGTCACCAAGCGGCAGGGTCAGGCCGCCGCCCTTCCCCGTGTTCTTGATGACTGAGAGCTTCATTTGCACACCTGCAAGCGAAAACCGGGCTTTCGGTTTCGGGACTTGTATATCGTTGAGATGCACCACAGTTCCGTCGCTCGGCACGACGCGGACGGCACCCGGCAGGTCCGAGCCGAGTGCGACAAGCAGGTCGAAATCGTTCCCGGCGCGTATGCTATCGGCGTGATGCTTTTCCATCGCCTCGCGCAGCTTGTCCTCTGGGAGAAGATTGGCGAAGAACGCCGGCAAGGCTCTGGCAATAGGCTTCGGGTCTTTGCGCAAGCCCCCGTTGGCGGCGCGAAAAGACAGGCTAAGAACGGGAAATCCGCCGGTCGCGCGATAGCTATCATCGAAACTGAACGCGTTGAAATCACCGGGCGTCCTTACGAGCGTGCCTACCTTCACGTCGTTCAGCAGCACGTCGAGCGACGAGATGGATCTCGGATTGGGAAAGGCCTCAGTCACCACGTTCACCGCCTGGATTTGCAACGAATGCCGGAAGATCATCGAGATCGTCGTGTGGCCGCAGTAAAGCATCGACGGCCGGCACCATCGCCTGCGGGATGAGCATTAGCTCAAGCCCGAGAGCACGGGCGATGTTGATTAAAGTCGTCGTACGCGCGGCGCTACTTCCAGCCTCGATTTCACGGTATCGAGGCCGCGATATGCCTGCCATGTCGGCGACCTGCTCTTGGGTTAATCGCTGGACCTTACGAGCGGCCTTCAGCAGTTGCCCGATATCCAGCAGTGCGTTTGACTCGGAGCGTGCCATCATCCTTACCCGTCCCGTCTTCTTAGAGCTGGTGGGTGAGCTAGCAAGATCATCCCTTCCAGTCAAACAAAAAGATAAACATACGGATCATTTTATAACAGATGATCTGTTTACATATCATTAATGACGTTTTCAGACGACACCGCGAGGCGTCCCCACCTTACATGCTTCGTTAAACGCCGACGCTTATTTCCGCTCGCCCTCGGCACCGGTGCTGACAAGAAATGGAATGAGCATGCCCAAACACGATCTCTCATCACGTCATTTTCAGAAAAAAATGTCCGAATTCCGCGAGGTACGTATTGCACCGATGTCCTCGAAGCGGGTGCTGGAAAATGTCCGCCCTCGACTTTTTGAAGCGGATTGACGCCGAAATGCCCAATGGGCCGGACGTGCATCTGGTGATGGACAACTATGCCACCCACAAGAGACCAAGGGTCAAGGCATGGCTCGCGCGCCGCCCACACTGGCATGTTCACTTCACGCCAACGTCGGCATCCTGGATCAATCAGGTCGAGCGATGGTTCGCAGAGCTGACGCGAAAACAGTTGCAGCGCGGCGTACACCGTTCCACTGCAGAACTTGAAGCCGACATCGACGCTTTCATCGAAACCCACAACGACAATCCCACCCCATACAAGTGGGTCAAATCCGCCGACCAGATCCTCGCGTCGGTCAAACGCTTTTGCCAGAAGACAATGAACCGAACTTCAGATTAAACACGGCGACCGTCCCGATCACGCCCGAAATCCTTTCGCTGATCGCCGAAATCGACGAATTCAAAGGTGCTTGGCGTGCGATCGGCCGGATCGCGCCTGAGCGGCTGTCCATCCTCCGGCGTGTCGCCACGATCGAAAGCGTCGGTTCCTCCACACGTATTGAAGGGGCACGCCTGACCGACCGGGAGGTCGAAAAGCTGCTGGCAAATATCCGCCTCGGGTCATTTACAACACGCGACGAGCAAGAGGTTGTCGGCTATGCGGAGGTGATGGAGACCATCTTCAATGCTTACGAAGCTATTTCGTTCACCGAGAATCATATCCGTCAGCTCCACCGCGACATTCTTGCGCATTCGACAAAGGACGAGCGGCATCGCGGCGCCTACAAAACCCTCTCCAACAACGTGGAAGCGTTTAACGAACAGGGCGAGAGCCTCGGCACCGTTTTCGAAACGGCCTCGCCGTTCGATACGCCGCGTCGAATGCAGGAACTGATCGCCTGGCTGAATGAGCAAGGGCGAGAAAAGCGGCTCCATCCACTTTTGGTCGTCGCGATCTTCGTTGTCGTTTTCCTAGAAATCCATCCATTTCAGGATGGCAATGGCCGCCTATCGCGTATTCTGACCACCTTGCTGCTCCTGCGGGCCGGCTACGCTTACGTCCCGTACAGCTCGCTCGAAAGCATCATCGAGCAAAGCAAGGAGAGCTATTACATCTCGCTTCGGCGCACGCAGGGAACGATCCGCAGCGCGCAGCCCGACTGGAATCCCTGGATCGAGTTTTTTTTGAGAGCCCTGCATCGGCAGAAGACCCGGCTTGAGAAGAAAATGGAGCGCGAGCGTATTATCCTCGCCGACATGCCGGAATTATCCGTTACATTGCTCGAGTTGGCGCGCGAGCAAGGGCGGATTACGGTCGCGCAGGCTGCCCGGATCACCGATGCAAGCCGTCACACCATCAAGGACCATCTCAAGGCACTTGTGGATCAAGGGCACCTCATCCTGGTGCCGGCCGCGGCGCCTGGTACAGTCTTTCCTGATGAATCGGATGTCAGGCCCATCTGAATGGTTTGAGTTGAAGGGAACAGAACCAGCGCGGCACTATTCAAATGAGCTAAGCTTCTGAAAAGCCTAGAAAAGGATAGTAGTGGCCCGGGTGATCCCCGAGCCTTTTTCGCTTATTTCGCGGTCTTTATCTTGTTGACCTCTTCGGCGCTCAATTCGCCAACAGTCGTCACCTCGCCATTGGTGATCTTCCAGAGACGGAACGGGCCGGTGATATCGCCGTATTGATCGAAGCTGACAGGGCCGATGACGCCTTCGTACTTCACAGGCTTGCCGTCCTTGATGAGCTGCAGAGCCTTGGCAAACTCTTCCTTGCCGGCATGGATCGGCGTGCCGCCTTCGGCCACCACTCCCGGCACCGCAGCCTTGATGGCGGCAGCATCCGCTTTGCCCGCCTTGGCGATGGCAAGTGCGACGATCGCACCGGCATCATAGGAGCGGTCGGCGGCCGGGGCAGAAGGCGAGATGCCGCCGGAGAAGGCTTCATAATTGCCGTTGAAATACTCGGTCGACGCCGTCGGGCTGGTGCCGGAGGAGGTGCCATAGGCGTTCTCCAAATACTGCGCGCCGACACTCTCGATGAAGTCCTTGGAGTTCATGCCGTCGTTCAACAGGAATGTCTGCTTGCCACCGCCGGAAACCCAGGCGCGGGCAATGGTGGCGCCATCGACGGGAGTGCTGACGAGATAGAGCGCATCGGGATCACCGGCCATGGCGGCGCTGGCTTCCGAGGCGTAGCTCGACTGCTTCTCGTTATAGGGCGTAGTCGAGGTGATCGTGCCACCGAGCTTCTGATAGGCGGTCGCGAACTCCTTGACCATGTTCACGCCGAAATCGTTGTTGACGTTGATGATCGCGATCTTCTTCAGGCCTTGATCAATCGCGAACTTCGCAGCCGCCGTGCCCTGTAGCGCATCGGAGGTAATGGTGCGGAAAAAGACGCCGTTGGTCTTGCCGCTGCGGCCAAGCTCGGTCAGCGTCGGCGAAGACGATGCAGGCGATACCTGCACGACGCCGGCCGGCGCCGTCACCGATGTCAGGATCGGGATCGAGACTGACGAGATGATGCCGCCGATGATGACGGGCACCTTCTTGATGTTAACGAGCTGCGTCGCCTGATCGACGGCAACGTTACCCTGGCTCTGGCTGTCGCGGGTATCGGCCACGACCTTGCAGCCATTGACGCCACCGGCGTCGTTGATATCGCGGAAAGCCATCTCGACGGACTTGGCACCCGCCTTGCCATATTCACCGGCCGGACCGGTCAGTTCCATGACGAGGCCGACGGTGATGTCGCAGTCGGCCGCCAATGTCGGCGCCGTGGACGCAGCAAGGGCAGCGACCATGGCGGAAAGCAGGAATGTCGTTCTCATTTTTGTTCCCCTTTGTTGAGATTGTACTTCATAATGCTGCCGTGGCGGCCTTCCCTGTTCCGCTCCAGCGCATAAACGTCGCCGTCGAGCGGCTTTGAATGCGCAAGGACCGCATCAATCTCGGCCCTGTCCGTTTCGCTGAGCACGATATCGGCGATGGCGAGATTGGACTGCAGGTGATCCCTATTGCGGGCGCCGACGATCACGGCCGCGACGCCAGGCTTGGTCAGCATGGCGGCGCTGGCGATGGTCGCGATATCGGTGCCGTGGCGGTCGGCGATCCCGCGCAGCGTCGATAGCAGGACCTGGAACAGGTCCCAGCCGCCGAAATCATCGATGATTAGCTTGTATTTCGTGAGCGACCGGTTTTCGAGCGGATGCTCCGGCTCCTTTTGGCCGAGCCAGCGATCGCCCAGGAAGCCGCCGGCCACCGTGCCATAGCAAAGCAAGGCGAAGTTCTTCTCCTGAGCAAGCGCCACCATGCGCTTTTCCGGGCGCCGGTCGAGCAGCGAATATTGCAGCTGCAGCGAGGTGAAGGGCACGCCGGAGCCGATGATCGCCTCGATACGATCGGTGTCGAAATTGGTCCCGCTGATCTTGCCGATCTTGCCGGCCTCATGCAGCTCCTTCAGCCAGCTCGCCGTCGCCAGCCAGCCCTCGATATCATAGGCCCACCAGTGGAACTGAACGAGATCGAGGCAATCGAGGTTGAGCCGCTTGCGCGAGGTATCGATGACGCCTTCGACGTAAGCCTTGCTGATGTTTGGCAGGACCGTGAGATCGGGAACGAACTTGGTGTGGACGCGGATGCGCGAGAGGGCCTCAGCGCCGCGCAGGTTTTTGTAGGCAACGCGGAAACGGCCGATCAGCTCCTCGACACCGGTATAGATATCGGCGCAGTCGAAGGTGGTGATGCCGGCATCGGCAAAGGCAATCATGTCCTCGAGAGCGCTCTCGCCATCGATCGCGCCATGGCCGCCCGCCAGCTGCCAGCCGCCGCGAATGACGCGGGAGATTGCGTAACCGGGGGCGATGGTGATGCGCTGCATATTGGTCGGCCTATTCGTCATTCAAGGGAACCGCCGTGGTGGCGGCATGGCTGAAACGGCGCAGGCCCGTGCGGGTGATCCTGAGCCGTGTCGAGCAATTGGGATCCGGGCAAGCGATGTCGGCGTCCGTCGTCATCCAGTCGTTGCGATCTGTCGGACGCTGCTTGGCCGCGAGCAGCGGCAGCACGGAGGAGAGCGAGTAGATCGAAATCCCCTGCCCCTGTGGCAGGTGCAGCATCTCGCCTTTGAGCTCGAAATGGTCGCCCGGCTTGGCGCCGCAATAGACCGCGCCTCCTTCGGGAATGATCACGTCGACCCTCAGATCAAAAAGGTCGAAGCCGTCGTCGATGGGTTCAGCCATGATGGTCTCCCGGCGCGCCATCTTCAGGTTCCGCGTCCAGCCGCCCGCGGATCAGATCGAAGGAGCGGCTGATGTCGTTGGAAAGCGATCGCATCGCGGCCTCGACATCGCGCTTTTCGAGCGCATCGATCAGCGCCCAGTGATGATTGGTGGCGGCAAGTCCGCCCTGTTCGTCATGAATATGCGCGGCCTTGCGGATTATTGCGCCCGATTGCAGCCACAGGCTCTCGACGATCGGGATCAGCACCTGCGAGCGCGCTGCATGATAGATGTGGAAATGAAACTGCTGGTTCAGCGCTGATGTGACATGGCCAATATCCTTGCCATGCTGCTCGAAAGCGAGATCGCAATCGACATTGATCTGCTTCAGCACGGCAAAGTCGTCATCCATCAGACTGGGCAACGCCAGCGCAACCATCTGGCCCTCGATCAAGATGCGGGCGCGGGCGAGATCGTCGAGACGTTCACGGGTGATGAGCGGCACGCGCACCGAGCGATTGGGCAGCGATTCCAGCGCCTGTTCGGACACGAGGCGCCCAAGCGCCTCGCGCACCGGCATAGTGCTGGTCTGCAGCCGCTCGGCGAGATCGACGATGCGCAAAACATCGCCTGCATCGAACATGCCGTTGATCAGCGAGTTCCGGAGCTGCGAGTAGACGCGGTCCTGCAGCGTCTCGCGCCCGACCGGAGCGAGCGCGTCGTCACGGTAGTGACCGCCATCGGCGGGCTTCCTCGCCTGGGCTCCTGCAGACGGTACTACCCCCGTCTGGACTACCATTGAGCCTGGTCCGTGGAAGGCCCGTTTTTTCGGTTGCTTTTAAACATGGGGTAAAGTTTGATCAAACATCACCGATCAAATCAAGAGACTTCTTTCTCCATGCCCTTGCCAATGCCAGACGCCCCAAAGAAAGCGGCAGAATCCGCGAGAGCCGTGATCGACGCGCGCGAACTAATGAAGTCGTTTCAGGGCAACGTGGCCGTCGGCGGCATGTCGCTCAGGCTCGGCGAAGGCGAAATGGTCGGCCTCATCGGCCCGAATGGGGCCGGCAAGACAACGCTGTTCAATCTGATCGCCGGTAGTCTCAAGCCGACGTCGGGCGAAATCTGGATCGGTGGTCGCGAGGTGTCGCAGGAAAGCCCGGAACGACGAATTGGTCGCGGTGTCGGCCGTACCTTCCAGATCCCGAAGCCCTTTCTTGAGATGACCGTGCTCGAAAACGTGCTCGTCGGCGCACAGGCGCAGGACGGCGAGCGGTTGGTCGCCAACTTCCTGCGCTTCGGCCTTGTCAGGCAGCAGGAGCGGCTGGCGATTGAGAAGGCGCGCGCGCTGCTGGAGTTCGTCACCTTGTCCGGCCTTGAGGGACAGCCCGCAAAGGTGCTGTCGGGCGGCCAGCGCAAGCTGCTCGAGCTCGCACGCATCCTGATGGCCGATCCGCAAGCGATCCTGCTCGACGAGCCGGCGGCGGGCGTCAACCCGGCGCTCTTGGAGACGATCATGGAACGCGTGCTGGATCTCAATGCGCAGGGCAAGTCGATCTTGCTGATCGAGCACAATATGGACATGGTGTCGCGGCTCTGCTCCCGCGTCGTCGCCATGGCGCTCGGCAAGCCGCTGGCCGAGGGCACGCCGGCGGACGTCGCCTCCAATCCCGATGTGATCGAAGCCTATCTCGGAGCGGCGGCATGACAGCGACAGCGCTTCAAACCCATGCGCTGATCGCCGGATACGAACCCGACCTGCCGATCGTGCGCGGCGTCGATCTCTCGGTGGCGCCGGGCGAGCTGCTGGTGCTGCTCGGACCGAACGGCGCCGGGAAGTCGACCTTCGTCAAGGCGATCGCCGGCGTGGTGCCGATCCACTCAGGAAGCGTGATGCTCGGGGAGCGGGAGATCACCCGCGTCGCATCTCACCGCAAGATCGGCGAAGGCCTTGCCTTCGTGCCGCAGACCGAAAACATCTTCGCGACGCTGACCATTCACGAAAACCTGCAGCTTGCTGCCGCTGTCCTGCCGAAGCCGCAGCGCTCCGAACAGATTGCCGCGCTCTACCGTTGCTTTCCTGACCTCGCCAGCAAGCCTTCGCGCCTTGCCGGGGCGCTGTCGGGCGGGCAGCGGCAGATGCTGGCAGTCGCCCGCGCACTGATCGTCGATCCCTCCGTGCTCATCCTCGACGAGCCCTCGGCCGGCCTGTCACCGAGGATCGTCGGCGAGGTGTTTTCGATGCTGAAGGAGATTAACGCCGGCGGCGTTACCGTCATTCTCGTTGAGCAGAACATCAAGGCGGCGCTGGCGATCGCCAGCCGCGCCGTCATCCTTGTCGAAGGCAGGATCAGGCACGAGGGCGAGGCCGCCTCGCTGCTCGGCGACCCGCTGATCGCCAAGCTCTATCTCGGCACCGCCACGCAAGCGTCGGAGGCACCATGAACCCGCAATTTCTCATGGATGGCCTGATTGCCGGCGCCATGATCGGCCTTGGCGCTATAGGCGTGACGCTCACCTATTCGATCCTGCGCTTTGCCAATTTCGCCCATGGCGAGATGCTGTCCTGGGGCGCCTATCTGGCGCTCGCCGTCAGCGGCGGCATGGGGCTCTTGTCGACCACGCTGACGAAGCCGATCGGCCCCTTCTCCTTTGGCTGGTCGCTGCCGCTTGCAGCCGTGATCGCGATCCTGCTCACAGGCTTGCTGGCGCTGGCCGTCGATGCGGTGCTGTTCGCCCGCCTGCGAGCGCGCGGCGGCGCGATCATCATCCTCGTCATGGCGAGCTTCGGCGCCTCGCTTGCGCTGCGCAGCCTGCTCGAATTCATCTTCACCTCCAAGCCCGTCTATTACACCAAGGCATTGCAGATCGCCGTGAAGATCGGCGGCGGCCTGCGCGCCACGCCCGATCAGCTCCTGTCGCTCGGCCTGTCACTGGTGGCGGTCGTCGCCATCCACCTGCTGATGACCCGGACCGATATCGGCCGCTCGATGCGCGCTGTTAGCGAAAACCCGGCTCTGGCGGGCATTGCTGGCGTGGATGTGCGCCGCTTGATCCGCGTCGTCTGGTTCGTCGGCGCTGCCCTTGCCTGCATCGCCGGCATCATGACCGGGCTGCTTGTGCAGATCCGCCCCTATCTTGGCCATGACCTGCTGCTGCCGCTGTTTGCAGCCGCGATCCTTGGTGGGATCGGCAGCGTGCCGGGCGCGATGATCGCCGGATTGATCGTCGGCCTGTCGGAGGCTGCCGCCGTGCAGATCGTCGGCGCGGAGTGGCGTGCGGCTGTTTCCTTCGTCATCATCGTGGCGGTCTTGCTTCTTCGCCCGCGCGGCCTGTTCGGGAGAGCGGCATGAGCCTTGATCTGATCGCCTACGCCGCCTTCTTTCTCACGATGGCGCTGACCTATGCCATCATGTGCCTCGGGCTTAATGTCCAATGGGGCCAGACCGGCCTCTTCAACGTCGGCATCGCCGCCTTCGTCGCGATCGGCGCTTACGTGTCGGCGCTATTGACGACGCCGGATGCGCCCGGCCGCTTCGGCGGCTTCGACATGCCGATCGCCATTGGCTGGCTCGGCGGCGCGCTGTTCGCCGGCCTTGCCGCCTGGCTGGTCGGCGCGCTGACCATTCGGCTGCGATCCGATTACCTCGCCATTGCTACCTTCGGCGTTGCGGTCACGGTGCAGCTTTGCGTTCTCAACCTGCAGCCGCTGACCGGCGGCGCCTTCGGCATCGGCTTCATTCCGCGCCCGTTCGGAAACCTTGCCGCTGATCCGCTGGTATTTTCCCTTTCCAATCTCGCGCTGATGGCGGCCGTCGTGCTGGCGCTCTATCTGGCGCTCCAGCATCTCGCCAAGAGTCCCTGGGGCCGCGTGCTGCGCGCCATCCGCGAAGATGAGAACGCGGCACAGGCGCTCGGCAAACGGCCGATCCGCTTTCGCCTGCAGGCCTTCACCATCGGCGGCGCCATCATGGGGCTGGCAGGCGCGGCGCAAGGACATTTCATCGGCTTTATCGCGCCAGACAATTATCTGCCGATCCTGACCTTCCAGGTATGGGCGATGCTGATCGTTGGCGGCTCCGGCAACAATCGCGGCGCCATTCTCGGCGCGGTGCTGGTCTGGGGTCTTTGGGCGCTGTCGGCCGCCGCCGTCTCCGCGCTCGTACCGCCCGAACAGCAGGCCCGCGCGGCATCGATGCAGATCGTCATGATCGGCGTCGGGCTCTGCCTCATCCTGCTCCTGCGCCCACGCGGCATCCTCGGCGCTTCCAATACGCTGGCCTCGCTGACCAGCAAGCGAAAACAGACATTCAGGGAATAGAAGCATGTCCCCCACGCCCCCACGCATAGCGCTCACCAAGGATCTCTCCATCAGCCGCATCGTTTGCGGACTCTGGCAAGTGGCCGACATCGAGAAGAACGGCACGGTGATCGATCCCGACAAGGGCGCCAATGTGCTGCAGGCCTATGCGCGCGACGGCTTCGACACGTTCGACATGGCCGATCACTACGGTTCGGCGGAGTTGATCACAGGGCGACTGCTGTCGCGCTATCACAATGGCCAGCGGCCCATTGCCTTCACGAAGTGGTGCCCGGAACCGGGACCGATGACGGCTGATGTCGTGCGTCGCGGCGTTGAGGAACGGCTGACGCGGCTTGGCGTCGACAAGGTGGATCTCCTGCAATTCCACTGGTGGAGCTTCGAGCATCCCGCATGGCTCGACGCCCTGCACGAGATGCAGCGCCTGCGCGATGAAGGCCTGATCGGCTCGCTCGGCCTCACCAACTTCGACGCCGGGCATCTGGCGCTGGCGCTCGCCGATGGCATCGAGATCGCCAGCAATCAGGTTTCGTTCTCCCTGGTCGACCGCCGCGCCGCCGGTGCGCTTTCAAAGCTTTGCGCGGAGAGCGGCGTCAAGCTTCTTGCCTATGGGACGCTCTGCGGCGGACTTCTCTCGGAGAAGTGGCTCAACAAGCCGGAACCGACGTCGATCGCCGATTGGAGCCGCTCGAAGTACAAGCGCTTCATCGATACCGCCGGCGGCTGGGAGGCCTTCCAAGGCATTCTCAATGCCGCCGCAACCATCGCGGCTACGCATGGCGTCTCGATTTCCAACGTCGCGAGCCGCTGGGTTCTGGAACACGATGCGGTCGCCGCAACCATCGTCGGCGCGCGGATCGGTGAGAACGAGCATCGCGGCGACAACCTGAACGTCTTCTCCTTCGCGCTCGAGGAAGAGGATCACCTGGCGTTGAACGCCGCCTTCGCCAAGACGCAACCCATTCCCGGCGATTGCGGCGACGAATACCGCAAGCCGCCGTTCCTCACCGCATCCGGCGACCTCAGCCACCATCTCGATGCCATTCCATCTATCTACACCGCTCAGGCCGTGCCCGGTCGTCCAGGCCGCTCGCGCGTCTCGTCCGGCAGCATCTGGGAGCCGATCGCCGGCTATAGCCGCGCCGTTCGGATCGGCAACCGTATCCTCGTCTCCGGCACCACCGCGACCCATGGCGCGGACCGCTGCGTCGCACCCGGCGATGCCGGTGCGCAGGCCACTTACGTTCTCGACAAGATCGCAGCCTCCATTTCGGCCCTTGGCGGCAGTATAGAAGACGTCATCCGCACCCGTATCTATCTGCGCGACGCAAACCAGTGGGAACCCGTTTCCCGGGCCCATGGCCGTGCCTTTTCATCCATCCTGCCCGCCAATACGCTCATCGAGGCCGGAAACCTGATCGGGGACTACGAGGTTGAAATCGAGGCGGAAGCAGTCTGCGACTGAGTGCAGGCAACATAAATCGGGCTGATGCCGGTGACCGCCAAGGAGGAGCGGCTGCTCACGATGGTCCGCGGAAAAGGTATCGGTCTCAAGGGATGCGTCGGCGCGAAATCGCGCGACGCCCGAATTCCGACAATCAGCTCTCGACGGTCCGGGCTTTGCTCCATTCCGCATAGCGGGCAAGCGTTTCTTCATTAGGAGGATGGACGCCGTCGCACGTCCGGATTCAATTTCCGTTTTCAGGAACTCTTCCTGCTCTTCCATCGCGATCGCCTCGTCGGCGATTTCGTCGACGTACTCCTCGGAATAACGATCACGGCCTCACTGTCGCCGAAGATGATGTCGCCCGGATAGACGGCAACGCCACCGCATGCAATCGGCTGGTTCATGTCCGATGCATGATGCACCACCAGATTGGCGGGCGCGGCCGGCCCCAGGCAATAGGTGGGGAAGCCGAGGGAGACGATGTCGGCGGTATCGCGTACCCCGCCATCCAGAACCATTCCCGCCGCGCTACTACGGTCACAGTTGCGGTCGGCTGGAAGTGGACGACCGAGATGTGGGGGAGACCCTGATATCGGAAGGTCTCGCCGTTCTTTTCATCTGTGGCGTGACCGGATGTCCCCCGACGCCAAGGCCGTAGTGCGGTTAGGCGTGGTGCGGCGCTTTTTGGCGCGCTTTCCAAAAAAACTGCACCCGAAGCCTGCGCTTCCATATCGACCGTCGTTTCCTTCCTGCTCTCATTGAATAATTGGGTTCGAGCGAAGTCTGAAGGAGCTTCCTACCCGGACACAAAAAAGGCCCACGGGAGGTGTGGGCCGAGTTCCAGGAAAAATGATGTCTAACGACGGTAATTAAGCATGCCCTAATTGAAAGGCAAAGCCGATGCGAGGGCGGCCGTCGCCGAATGTTCGCTAGCGTGTCTTTTTTAACACTTGTGCGCGTCGTCGCCGTACAAATGGAACTACCGCGCCAGCCATCCGCCATCGACTGGTAGGACTATGCCGTGGACATAGTCGCAAGCCTTGGACGCCAGGAAGACTGCTGCGCCCCCGAGTTGCGCGGGATCTCCCCAGTGACCGGCAGGGATGCGGGCAAGGATGCCAGCGCTGCGGTCAGGATCCTCGCGCAGAGCTGTCGTGTTGTTCGTGACAAAATAGCCTGGCGCAATGGCATTGACTGTGAGTTCGTGCTGAACCGCGACTTTTGTGGCTCATCAAGCTAGCCGGCATGTCTGATCTGCGCGAGCAGTTTCTTGCGGAAGACTTCGGCCGGGGTTCTATAGCCAAGGCATTTGCGGGGTGTTGCGTTGAGCCGGTTGCAGATCTCGATAAGATCGGCATCTGTGACCGATAATGGATCGACCTCTCTCGAAAGCCATTTCCGGTCGCGGCCATTGGTATTCTCGACGGTGCCTTTCTGCCACGGCGATTGCGGGCCGCAGAACCAGGTTTGGGTGCCGATGCTCGCCTGAAGATACGGCCAATCCGTAAACTCCGTGCCACGGTCGAAGGTGATCGAGCGACGGGCTAGATGGGGTAGGGCCTTGAGGGCCTGTATGAGGCCGTCCATGACCGGACGTGACTGTGACGGTCGTTGCGTGGAAGAATGCGCCGGCTTGGCGCACTGCAGCCTCGGTTTCGTCCATCGCCGAGCGGCCGACTGCGACGATCGAGTCACCGGCCGCAGCCAAGGCGATAGCGATCGCCTGGCCAAGGCCGGAGGCGCTTCGTTACCTGATTGACTACGAGGGTCTCGACAAGACTGTTCTGCCGTATTTCGGCAAGCTTCCTGACCGGGCGTGCTGGCGGGCAGGATGAGATGATTCAACGCATCGCCGAAAACCTCCCAGTCACGAGCGATCGCTGCATCGATCAGCATGAAGCCGGTGACCTCAGGCACAAGGCGGCCGATATAATATACTGAAAGGCCCCCGCTGCCGCCGACAAGCCCGAGCACCGGCCGAGATCTCCATCGCTCATTTGCGCGATAGCGACTGATCCATCCCCTGCAAGGCAGTCGTGATCTACTCCAGTTAGCTTTTTAAAAAAAATCATGCAGTGCGGTTGCGGCATCAGTAACCGTTGCCGGTCCGATGTACCTGCAGGGCTCGGTCTGGTTGTTGGTCCGGCTATTCCTCTCTGAATGCCTTCATCATTTGGTCGGTGAATGGTTTGAGGAGGTATGAGAGGGCGGTTCGCTCGGCGGTTTGGACGAAGACCTCGACGGGCATTCCGGGGATGAGCTTGTTGTCCTTGAGGAGGTTCTG
>NZ_JACHZA010000026.1:0-62691 GCF_014193305.1 Rhizobium sp. BK181 | reverse complement strand
AGATGCTGGCATCGCTGACGCCGTGCTTGCGGCAAAGCTCCGAGACCGGCGTACCCGCCTCGTGCTCCTTCAGAATGCCGATAATCTGTTCGTCTATGAAACGGCTGCGCTTCATTCCCTGGTCCTCTCAATGGGCCAGAGCTTATTTCAAAATGGATTATTTCAACGGGGCAAGGTCAGTTTGTCACCAAGCCACCCGTGCCCCGCCGAGGGTTTCCGACTTGGGTCTGAGAAACCGACATCATCTCATTGCCGTTGCGCACCAGCGTTTTGTTCACCGGGTTCAACCCCGTCGGGAACGTTGACGGTTGCACGGGGCACATTCGCGTTGACGCGATCGGACATGTGCCTTGCAACTGGACGAGGCGTCGAACGCACGATGTATGCTCGCAAAAGCTCGATTATTGCGGACCTCGTCTTTTGGCTTGGGATTTTCGAAAAAGCGATATTGAGTTCCATCCCCTCTTTCGAATTGATACCACTAACAAACTCAATACCGTTGAAATCTCTGCGTGTGCTAGGTTCCGGAAAGAAATACGAAATCGGTACATTGAGGGCAGCAGCAATCTCAGACAGTCGACCGCTCCCTATTTGGCTGACCCCCTGTTCGTATTTCTGAATCTGTTTGGAAGCTATTCCCACTATCTCCGCCAGAGAAAACTGAGACATTCCCAGAGCCCTACGACGCTCTCGAATTTTTCCTCCGACCTCTAGGTCGACGGCTTGTGCTGACTTAGGTCTGGGCATTGACCGCTCCTAATTGCGCGACTGGCGAATTGCTACGTGCGCACAGCTGGCTCGGATCACTCACGTATTCGTGCTGTTAAGGCTGCGGACGGAGGGCAGCGCAACACCGACAGATAAGCGATTTATTTGGTCGACACATTCCACGTTAACCCGCAAAGCCCATACCAAAACTTGCTCTTTTCTGGAGCCGCAGGAAAAGCTCGCCTCGGTGCTAGCGCCGTTTCCACCGATAGCGTCGGGAAACGTCGCCGACCGTGAGAAACCTATACCTATCCATAATTGACATGGCATTGGCCGATCGTGGAGTTAGTGAGTAGTCCCGCTACCGTTGAACGACATACGAGCCGCACAATCCGCCATCGATTGCGCAGCTCTAAGACTCAGCGATACGCCGCCAGCGATTGAGGCAGCACGGCCTTTCCTCCAAGGATGAACTCACCTTCGAAGGGAAGATTCCACGTCTCCGAGCCATAGTTAAAAGCGAACGTCACCTCTCCCCGACGCCTCATCCTGATAGACTCTGGTAGTTCAAACGTTTGCACGTTTGCTTTTCCTGCCAAGAGAAGCACGACCTCAGACAAGAGTTGTTCGTCAGGCCAGCAGGAAAGATAGTGGTAATTTCCATTCCTTGTAAGCGCAGCGTCACCGTCAGAAAACCTGGAAAGGACTTCAGTGTCAGGAGAGCATGCGAGTTGCTCTTTCCACCGCTGGGCGGAGCCGCTCGCCGACCCTTCGACGTTGTAAGTCAGACCAGGCCGCAGGGACGAGACTTGCAACACTGCTGCCCCGACTAGACTTGCGAGTGGACCAGGGGGCAGATTCGCAGGAATCTTGAATTCTCGTGTACGAGATCCGGACCTCGGCCCAAAGAGAACTTGCCCATCAGCATTGTCGAATGCGGACTCCGCCGCGTCTGAGACATGCATGAGGCAAGGGACCAGGACAATCTTGTAACCTACTAGACTTTCACCCGGCCGCACAAAGTCAACGTCCAGCCCAAGCCGGCGCACCGCCTCGTACCACCTAAAAGCCAGTTCCTCAAAGCGGAAATCTTTCCCCTGCGGTTGTATGACGCTTCCAAAATAGGTTTCGTAGTCATAAACGATTGCAACGGGAGCCTTGGCCACCTGTCCCAAGGGCCCAACCACCGCTATTTCCTGTGCTGCCTTCTCTGCTTCAGTGCCGCCCGCCGACAAATCGTGCAGTCCTGGTAAATTCAGCCCCGCATGCATCTGCTCCTGAGCAAAAGGGGCTTGCCGCCAGCGGAAATAGCTTACGACTTCCGCTCCGTGAGCAAGCCCTTCCCAAGTCCAGAGCCGCACCATGCCGGGCTTAGGAATGGGGTTCCAGGGAGCCCAATTCACCGGACCGGGTTGTTGCTCCATGATCCAAAACCTGCCTTTTCCGACCCCACGGTACAGGTCATGGTGGAACGCGGCAATATCGGGGTGAGATGTCTCAGCCCAGCGTGTCCGCTCCGCGTCACTGAACGGGAACTTTTCAACGAAACCGATTGGATAAGAATCCCATGACGCGAGATCGAGATTGTCCCCGACTTTCCAATGATCGAAGTCGTTTACGAACCCCATGAAATTGTGCGTAATCCAACGTCCTGGAGAATTCTTGCGGATGATTTCGCATTGCATACTGTCGTATGCCGCGACTTGATCAGAGTGGAAGCGCCAAAAGTCCATTCTGGCTGCGGGATTAGCCTCCGTCACAGTCAGGTTTGGCAGTGAAACATCTTCGAAGTTCTGGATTTCCATCGACCAGAACACCGAGCCCCAGGCTTCGTTCAGTTGTTCAGTAGACTGGTAGCGCAAACGGAGCCACTTGCGATAGGCTTTCAGATCTTCGAGACCCCACGACAATATCGTCTCGTGACAACCGTATTCGTTGTCAGTTTGCCAGCCAACCACAGCAGGGTGCGATCCAAAACGGGAAGTGACCGCTTCAACGATGCGCCTAGACTCCTCCCACCAACGCTGCGACGAGAAGGTGTAGTGCCGTCGAGATCCAAAACCTCGAACCCTCCCCTGTTCATCGATGGGAGCGATTTCCGGGAACTCGTCCATAAGCCATTTTGGGGGGGTGGCAGTCGGAGTGCCAAGTACGACTTTGAGTCCATGCGATGCAAGCGCATCGATCGCACGTTCCATCCAGTCGAATTCGAACTCGCCGCGACGAGGCTCCAGCCGCGACCATGCGAATTCTCCGATACGGACGAAGGAGATGCCCAAGGCCTTCATCCTGCAAGCGTCGGTGTTCCACCAGCTTTCGGGCCAGTGCTCCGGATAATAGCATACGCCAAGCATTATTTCCTCAGGTCTCCATTCAGAATGGCCACGCCTTGGTCGTCGAAAAGATGACAAGCTGCAGCCGGTAATTTGAGATCGATACTGTCCCCAGTCTTTGCTTTGTCCAGGCCATCGGACTTGACCGCGACTGACGAGCCGTTCGCAAGTTCGGCATACAGCATCGTTTCCGAACCAAGGTGCTCGGCAAAAACGATGTGGCCCTCCAACACTGCCGCTGGTTCGCCCTGCTGATTGAGGTGCTCCGGTCGAATGCCCAAAGTGACCGGTGCTCTGCCGGTTGGGCATTCCGTCGCAGGGAGCGTGACCTGCGCCCCTCCTGGAAGCGAAACAATGGTTGCGTCCGGGGAGAATGTGGCATCTGCACGAATGAAGTTCATCTTCGGTGAACCGATGAAACCAGCGACAAATACGTTTCTCGGCCGGTGGTAGAGGTCCAAGGGCGAACCTACCTGCTCGATTAACCCGTTTTGCAAAACCACGATTTTATCCGCCATTGTCATGGCTTCCACCTGGTCATGTGTGACGTAGATCATAGTGCTTCTCAAGTCTTGGTGGAGCCGGCTGATCTCAGTTCTCATCTGTACACGAAGCGATGCGTCCAAATTTGAAAGTGGTTCGTCAAAAAGGAAGACTCGCGGGTTTCGCACTATCGCTCTCCCGATCGCCACTCTCTGCCGCTGGCCACCAGAGAGTTGCGAAGGCTTGCGGTCAAGCAAACTCGAGAGTTGGAGCATATCCGCCGCAGCTTGTATTCGAGTGCTGATTTCGGACTTGGAGTGGCCCGTCATTCTCAAACCAAATCCAATGTTCTCAGCTACGGTCATATGGGGGTACAACGCATATGACTGAAAGACCATTGCGACTCCGCGTTGCGCCGATCCGACCCGCGTCATGTCCGACCCGTCAATCTTGAGTTCGCCGGAGGATATGTCCTCGAGCCCGGCAATCATCCTTAGGAGAGTTGACTTCCCGCAGCCTGAGGGTCCTACAAAGACGCAAAACTCTCCATCCTCGATGGTGAGGTTCACACCTTTGATCACTTGCGCAGCACCGAAAGCCTTTGTTACGCCCTGAAGGGTCACGTTGCCCATATTTTAATCCTCTAAAGCTTCAAATTCCAAAAGCATTGCGCTTTCGGGTCTTAGCATCGGTAAATGGAGGCCGACGGAAGCTATCGTTGCAGCAGTGAACGCAACTTTTCCTCCGAGCATATCGTCCTGACTTTGAGAAGTGCGCACAAACTCCGGCGTTAGAGGATGGACCCGCGCAATGCGCCACAGACGCCCGGCAGGACCTTGCAAGGCCAACTTGACCGGTGGTGGTTGTTCGCTAATCATCTGCGGGCCTTGGGCTACAAATGCGACTGCCAAATCCGGTCGGGTAGCGCCCCAAACGTAACGCCCATCGAGCGGCTCCTGCCTGAAATTGCTAGCCCCATCTGATCCGTGGAGTAGCGGCCTTAAGCGCTTATGTAGGGATATCCAAGACTTGAGTTCATTCTTCTCTTCCGCGGTCAATTCAAGTGGGTTCAATTCGACACCAAGATGGTAGCCGAGCGCCACAAGAGCTCGGAACGAAAGACTAAGGATTCTGCCTGTCTGATGATTTGGCGACGCTGAAATGTGCGCGCCAAGAACTTCGGGCGGTAAAAGTAAAGATGCGCCGCGCTGTATTTCGAGACGGTCAACGGCGTCCGTGCAGTCGGAAGTCCAGACGCGCTGCGCCCTGCCCAGTACGCCGAAGTCGATCCTGCCGCCACCAGATGCGCAGCTCTCGATCTCTACGCGGGGGAAAGAAGATCGGATGCGATCCATCAGACGATAGACAGCGTGGGTTTGCGCAGACGTCCGAGGTCGGCCATCGGTGCCGCCGACATGCGTCAAGTCGCGGTTCATATCCCATTTAATGTAGGATATTGGCTGTTCTGCAAGGAGACGCGACATCGTCAGGAACAGGTATTCGCTCACCTCGGACCGTGTCAAATCCAGGACGAGCTGATTTCTAGACAACAGGAGCGGACGTCCTTCAACGTGAAGTACCCAATCTGGATGTTCGCGGTAGAGTGTCGAAACGGGGTTGACCATCTCCGGTTCGAACCAAATTCCAAATTGCATTCCGAGATTGGTTACGTGATTAGCCAATTCCCGTAGGCCTGACGGGTATTTGCGCCGGTCGACGATCCAGTCGCCCAAGCTCGTCGTGTCGTCGTCTCGTTGACCAAACCAACCGTCATCGAGAACGAACCGTTCAATTCCTAGCTCCGCCGCGGCATCCGCCTGCGATCTGAGAGAGGCAATCTTGTGATCGAAGTAGTTTCCTTCCCACGTGTTGAGGGTCACTGGTCTCTCGGACATTGCCCCGCCCGGCCAGGTTATGAGCTCCGTTCTGACGAACGAATGCAAATCCTCGGATCTCTTGGCGGCGTAGGCAGTCGGACTGACGTAGCTCTCACCGGGCCCCAATTGAATCTCGCCAGGCTCAAAGAGTTCGCCGAGATGGACCAGCCGTCGTCCATCATCCAAAGTGTCCACCGCGATCACGTGGTTTCCACTCCAGCCAAGGTGAAACACGAATTCCTCGCTTCCAACCCTTGTCGCGATGGTAGGGTATCGATCATGGGACGTCCGCCCCCGTCGGTTTTCCTGCAGCCAAATACCTGGATTGAGGTGAGCTTGTCGCTTCTGAAATTCCCTTCCCCACATTCCTGTGAGACTGGTGATCGTCCCTGGTCCCTCTGAAACCAGAAAACTGCCGGCCATGCATCGATCAAGCGTGTAGGAAGAGTTGCCTCTGTTGGTTAACTCGGTAGATGTCGTTAGTACGCTACATTGTGAAGCGGTTACGAGAATTGAGATCTCTATGCCTGCGACAGCATCGATGGCGTTTAGCCTGTGGGCGTTCCCGTCGCGCGCAATTCGCCAATTTTGGAACTGCAGGGTAAAATCTTTGCCGCCTCTATGTCCCGAAATCGCCGGCCATCCGAAGAATCCCATCCCGGTAACTGGCAGAAGGACAGCAGATGGCACGGAAATATCCATGCCATTAACCCGGCTCGCGCGATGAACGGTGACTGCCGAGATTTCTTCGGCTATCGGGCCAAGATGGATAATTTCGGGCATACCAAATTCGGGTAGTCGGATAACGAGTGAAACCTGCCCGCATTCGATCGTATGGACATTCGTCATCCCTTTGTCGCTCCGAGTGTTAGACCAGCGATGAAATGGCGCTGCATAAAGAAGAACATAAGAACAGGCGGCAGTGCGGCTACGATCGATCCAGCAGATACCAAATGCCACGCGGCAACCCACTGGCCGTTAAGGCTGCTAAGCCCGGCGGTGACTGGCATTGCGCCGTCACCCTGTATAAGCACGGTAGCCCAAAAATAGTCGTTCCAAACAAATGTGAAGATCAAAACGGAGAGAGCTGCGATGGCCGGCCGCATCAAGGGAAGGACGATATGTATGAATATCCTCAACTCCGAAACCCCATCCACCCTGGCAGATTCGATTAGAGCAAAGGGCAGTCCCTTGATAAAGTTACGCATGAAAAGCGTACAGAAGCCGGTTTGAAACGCCACATGAAACAACACCAATCCGGTGATAGTGTCATACAATCCCAGTCTCAAAGTCAGGTCACGCACAGGGACCATCAAGATTTGGAACGGTATGAAGTTGCCGGCCACAAAAACAAAGAAAAGTAAAAGGCCTCCTTTGAATTTGTAGATCGCGAGAGCAAATCCACACAGACAAGACAGCCCAACTGCCGCGATAACCGTTGGAATTGTCATCTTGAATGAGTTGAGGATGTAGTGCCCTATTGGGGAATTGATGAAAACAGCTGAGTAATTTTCAACCCCGGCAAATCCTGATGGCAGACCGAAGTAGTTGCCCGCAGCAAGATCTCCCGAAGGGCGTATGGACGTCAGGGCGACCCCAATCAGAGGTAAAAGCCACACCAACAGTGCAATTGGAAGAACTACTTGGTAAGCGATGGACGCCCCTCGCCCGGCCTTTTGTACAGGTGTCGGAAACATCAGGCGTTCCTCTCTTGGCGCAGCATTCGAATGATAAAGAACGTGATGAACACCATCATTATAAGGAAAAGAACGACTGCAATTGCCGCGCCGTATCCCATCCGAAACCCGTACTCGGAAAGCGCTTGTTCATACATGTAAAACGAGAGAACGCGGCTGGAACCATAGGGCCCGCCCGCCGTCATGACGGAGACGAGATCGAAGGAGCGCAGAGCACCGATTACTGTCACAACTATTGCGATGAAGGTTGCAGGTCGCAGCTGAGGCAAGACGATAAACCAGAACAGGCTCCACCCGGAGGCGTTGTCCATACGGCCAGCTTCGATTTGCTCGGGGTTAATGTTGTTCAAGCCAGTAAGATAAAGGATCATACAATAGGCGATCTGTGGCCAAAGCCCGGCTGCGATGATGCCGTAAGTTACGAACCTCTCATCCGCCAGGATTGCAACCTCGGTGCCCGTGAGCGCCTTGATAAGCGCCGACAGCAGTCCGAAGTCGGGAGCGTAAAACCACGTGAAGATTAGGCCGACGACAACCTGACTAATAACAAAAGGAAAGAAAAATAGAGACTTGTAGATCCTAATTCCAGCTACGGTTTGATTAAGGAACATTGCCGCGGCTAACCCTGCTGGCACGGCAAGAAGATATAGAACGAGCCAAATGAGGTTGTTCGTTAGCGAGGTATAAAAAGCCTCGTCTGAGGCAAGCTCCACATAGTTTGCAATACCGATCCAAGTCTTCTGACCGAGACCGTCCCAATCATAGAAGCTGATCCAGACTGACTGAAAGATGGGAATGATTACATAAATGGCGAACATCAACAGACCGGGAGCAAGAAACAGCCATGGAGCCATTACGCGCTGATTTCGCTGCCAAAACGTCTGCTGATTGATAGACGATCTACCCATCTCGATACAGTCCTTATTGAGAAGTGCGGCTGCCGGACCCCAACCCGGCAGCCTTCCTATTACTTGTAGGCGCGAGCCCGGACTTTCTCCAGGCGTGCAAGGATAGCGTCGAGCTTCTCTGGCTTAACCATAAACTGCTGGAAACCTTCCATTCCCGCTTTTGCCATCTCTGCTGGCGCGTCACGATCGTAGAACTGCGCAAGTCCCTGTGCTGCGGATAGCATTTGGAAGCCTGCCTTGAGGAACTTGTCTTCGGGCTGAGGTGACTTGTTGTTCACGGGAAGTTGGCCAAGTGTAACGTTCATTTTAGCCTGGGCCTCCGGCGTAGCGAGATACGCAAGGAAGGTTTTCGCGTCCTCTTTGTTTTTCGCAGCCGCCGGAATATGGAAGGTGTCCGTAGGCGCTTCTTCGGCCGCCGGGAGACCTTCCGTGATGGTCGGGAACTGAAGGAAGCCAATTTGATCCTCCTTAAGGCCACCGTCCTTCATTGGAGCCACTGCGAAGTTACCCATCAGGTACATTGCAGCCTTGCCCTGCACGAACTGCGGGATCGCGTCCTGCCAGTCGAGAGCAGCGTGATTTTCGAGGAAATAACCGGGCTTCACCAGCTCTGACCACTTTTCAAAGACGGCCTTTACCTTGGGATCCGTGTAGGGCACCTGCCCGGAGGTCAACTTCATATGGAAGTCGTAACCGTTCACACGCAGATCGAGATAGTCAAACCAACCGCCGGCCGGCCATAGGGCTTTTGTGCCTATGGCAAAGGGCGTCACGCCGGCGGCTTTGAGTTTCTCGCTAGCGGCAAGAAGTTCGCTCCAGTCCTTCGGGGGCTCAATACCCTTGTCCTTGAAGATGTCTGCGCGGTAATAAATACCCCATTGATAATAGGTATATGGGACGCCCCACTTTTTTCCATCGATCGTCATTGCCGATGCGGCTGACTTCAGTTGGTCATCAAGCCCGTTGGCTTGCCAAACATCCGAAACGTCGGTGAAGAGACCGGCCTTTACAAACGGTTCCATACGATTTCCTGCGTACCACGCGACAACATCCGGGGCATCAGCCGTCAGGAAATTGCGGATCGCAGACTTATATCCTTCGTGGTCGAAGTTGTTCCATTTGACCTTGATGTCTGGATGTTTGGACTGAAAGTCGGCGATAAGCTCTTCCATTGCTTTCTTGGGCGCGGGATCGGAGTGGTCCGAGTTGAGCACGATTTCACCCGACAATGCCGCGGAAACGCCCATCGCATAGCTGAGCGCGACCGCGCCCAGACCAAAGAACTTCTTCATGGTTTACCTCCCGGTGTTGAACTGCAAGCCGCTCGCGCTTCTCTCCCACGCGAGTTCATTGCAAATGAGCAAGCAAACCTGTAAGTTTCTACCGACTTTTCGAAGATCACTTCCGGAATCCTAAGGTCCCTCATGGTTTCATCATCATTCACTCGAAAAGAGGACGAGTCGGTACCTGTTCATGATGGATTGTCACGACATCCACTTGTTGTTTTCGGGGATCACAGATTTTGTGCGGGCGAGCGCTTGGACGTGCGGACCATGAGCGGCCCCCACATGCACAGCCAAGTTGAGCTGAACTTCGTGTTGGACGGTACGATAACTTATTGGTTCGATGGTAGGCTGCTGCAAATAAAAGCCGGCCAGCTTTGCCTGTTTTGGGGAATGGTTCCGCATCAAGTGATCGACATCAAGGAGCCGACGAGTTTTGTCTGCCTTTATGTACCGATGTCCGCGCTCATCCATCTCGGCAATAGGCAAGAGTTCCGCGATGCGATTTTTGCCGGCGGACTTATCGAAGCGCAAGTCGTCACGGCATATGACCGCCCGGTCCTGCTTCGGTGGCGCGACGAGCTACTCAGCGGCAATCTTGAACTAGAACAGATTGTTCGAGACGAACTCGTAGCTCGGATCAAGCGGATCGCTGTCGAGGGCTGGCATGATCTACGCCATCTGGGTTCCGCACTCGCCCTGCCATATCATCATGATGCTGACCGCCTCCCCAAGGTGGAGCAAATGCTACGTTACATCGCCGAAAACTGTCATAAAAAAATAAGTGTGAATGACGTGGGCGACGCAGCGGCGCTTCATCCAAACTACGCAATGTCGATTTTCAAAAAATCGGTAGGCATGACAATAAATCAAGCTATTACACGCCATAGACTGGACACAGCGCAGTCTTTGCTTATCGCGACTGAGTCGCCAGTTTCAAATATCGCCTTCGATGCTGGATTCGCTTCATTATCAACCTTTTATGAAGCATTCGAAAAGAGATTTGGAGTGAAACCCAGAGATTACAGAAGCCGGTTCAAATCGGCGTCATCGCCATAGATGGTCCGATTTCTCGAAAACGCTGCTCCACTTAAGAAGACGCCCTACATTTTAGCTAGTGTCGGCTGAGCTTCCGATCGAGGAAATTGTGGATCAGAGGCGCAATCTCGGGCAGCTTGTCTTCCAGCGCGAAATGACCGGTGTCGAGGAGGTGCATCTCGGCATGGGGCAAGTCGCGTAGATACGGCGAGGCTCCGTCGGCCGGGAAGATCTTGTCGTTCTTGCCCCAGACGATAAGGGTCGGCGGCTTCTTCTCGCGAAAGAACTCCTGGAATTTCGGGTACAGGGGGACATTGGTCCCGTAGTCGTGGAACAGGTCCAACTGGATGTCGTTGTTTCCGGGACGATCAAGAAGCGCCTGGTCGTGCACCCAGTTATCGGGGTCGATGTGCGTGATATCGCTCATCCCATCGGTGTACTGGAATTTTGTGGTTTCAGGCGTAAATAGCACCATCAGAGCTTTGCGGTTTTCGGGCGTGTCGTTCTTCCAGTATGCCTTGATCGGGTCCCAGAATTCCTTGAGGCCTTCCTCGTAGGCATTGCCGTTCTGGACAATCAACGCAGACACGCGATCGGGTTGCTTCAACGCGAGCCGATAGCCGACGGGGGCGCCGTAATCCATGAGGTACATCGCGTATTGCTTGACATCCAGCTTGCCCATCAGGCTGTCGATAATGTCCGCATAATGCTGAAACGTATAGTCGAACTTGGTGTGGTCGGGCGCGTCGCTCTGACCGAAGCCCGGATAGTCGGGTGCTATTACATGGTACTTGTCAGCAAGTATCGGAATCAAATTCCTGAACATGTGCGACGACGTCGGGAAGCCGTGCAGGAGGAGCACGACCGGAGCGTCGACTGGCCCAGCCTCGCGATAGAACACGTTAGTGCCGTCAATCTCGACGGTATGATACGTGACCTGCGGCACGACGAGTTCGTGCTCGGCTGCGGACTTCTTGGCGGCAAAGGATGTCGTTGGAATGGCGCTGGACGCGGAGAGCGCGAACACCAAGACAAGGGTCGCCCTGCTCAACATCAATCTGTTCATTTGAACCTCCAAGCTGACGGCGAAGCTGATTGATCTTGGGCATGGTCGGCCGTCGAATGCCAAGATTGCTACGCCCGACGAGCTTCAAGGGCGAGTTAATTGTAGTGAGGCACCGTGAAATCCCGCGAGCAGGCATGAAAGTCCAGTTTATCGATACGCACGAGCATGCTAGCCAAAGCCGTCGGCTTTCCCGACGACACGATGCCGCGGAGATCGAATGGCGGGATCGTTAGCAAGGAAAACCCTGAGCGAGGTGTGGCCGTCGATGGTGTTCGAGGAATGCAATGTCCGTTTCCGGATTTAGCCCACGAGGAAGACACAGAAAGCATGAGGGCTGCACACTGCCGAGCATGCTGCTCAGAGCAGCTTCAGCCGATAGGCCGCGACGACAGCTTGAATGCGGGTGGTCACGCCTAGCTTCTTGATGGCAGTTTTTAAGTATGCCGTCACCGTGTGGCTGCTCAGACCGAGGATAATAGCGATCTCGTCGCTGCTCTTGCCTGCCGCTGACCACCGTAGGCACTCGATTTCCCTTCGCGAGAGAAGCTTGATCGCGCCGCTGCCGCGCGTGAGATCGTCCAAGGCGGTCATCAAATCGTATACCAGATCGGCGAGCTCTGCATTCGAGCAGTTCGATCCCGAAAGCATGAAGAGATATTGCCGCGCCTTGGCGTCATGCAGGGAGATTCCCACATTGCACGCGAAGCCGTCGTCATAAAACACCCCGCCAATCTGGCTTGCCACGCCTTCCCTTTCCGCCCGGGCAAAGAGCAATTGCTCCGACGAGACCGGGAGCACGCTTTCCTTCAGCTTTGCGACGATGTTGCTCTGGGTGAACATGTCGGTCGACCGATAGCTTTGCAGGAGATCGCCCGGCCAATTGGTCGTGATCAGGTTATCGAGAAGGCCGCCACGAGCCGCCTCTGGAAAGACGGAAACCAGGAAGAAGTTCAGCCCGAACTTCCCCACGACGTCGCGTATCGCGACCTCGAAGGCCGCCAGCCGACGGGGCTCCCTGTCCCATATGTGACGATCGTGATGGCTCATGACCTACCCTTTGCCACCACTACCATGATTTGGACCGTCTCGGTGTGAGATTGCGTTAGACGACCGCGCATCGCTCAGCTGCATACACCAAATTTGGGGCATTGGGCCCGTTCGGCCGAGCACCTATCTCGGAACACGGCGGACCTGGGCGACCACCCCCGCCTGAGTTCGACGTGGGCTTCCGTCACGAGGCGGAAGCCCGTTTGTTTGTGTCGCAAGTGAATAGATCAATCCGACTTAATCGAAAGCCCAACAGCCCCGAGCGAGCTACATTCCCATCGAGCGAACATATTCCATAGGGTTGAGAGCACCCAGATAGCTCCTCCCCACTACACCATACCTCAACAGCCCGAGCGTGTTCTGGCTGAACGCCTTCGCACGTCCCCAATAAGGAGAAACGCATGACCAAGAGACTTGAGAACAAGGTCGCCATCGTGACAGGCGCCAACAGCGGCATTGGCCTCGCCACCGCAAAGCTGTTCGCCGCCGAGGGCGCCCACGTTTACATCACTGGACGCCGCAAGGAACAGCTCGACGCCGCAGTCGCTGACATCGGTGGCAGCGTTACCGCCGTCAATGCCGACTCCACCAAGATGGAAGACCTCGACCGCCTGTTTGCGCAGGTGAAGGCCGACCACGGACGTCTCGACGCCATCGTCGTCAACGCGGGCGGCGGGAGCGTGCTTCCTCTCGGTCAGATCACCGAAGAGCAGGTCGACGACACTTTCGGGCGCAACGTGAAGGCCGTGATCTTCACAGTACAGAAGGCGCTTCCTCTTCTCAACAAAGGCTCCTCGGTCGTCCTGATCGGCTCCACGACCAGTATTGAAGGAACGGAAGCGTTCTCCGTCTACTCCGCCTCGAAGGCAGCAGTACGCAACCTTGCCCGTTCGTGGGCGCTCGACCTCAAGGGCAAGGGCGTTCGCGTGAATGTGCTGTCGCCTGGACCGACCCGCACTCCCGGCCTTGTGGAACTCGTGGGCGACGACAAGAACGCGCAACAGGGCTTCCTCGATGCTCTCGCGTCCACGATCCCGCTGGGCCGCGTCGGCGAGCCTGAAGAGATCGCAAAAGCAGCGCTTTTTCTGGCTTCCGACGATTCCAGCTTCGTGAACGGCGTCGAACTCTTCGCCGACGGCGGCAAGGCTCAGGTCTGAGCTTCCACGGGGCAGTCCTCTTTCGGCCGCCCCTCCCTCTCTCGTCATGTCTCCTTCTTGACGAGGGCAGCGCTTGCACTGTCAATTGCGCGGATCGAAACCAACCACATGAAGTGACCCTATGAACCTGGACGACGTGCTTCGCCTTCTGCTCGATCCGATCACGCAGTTCGCGGCGCTGGTCGTTGCACTCGTCGTAGCGAGAACGCTTGTCCGGGGCCGCCCGACGCACCGCTTCATCGTCCACATCGCTTTCTTCGCCATCCTCACCATCCTGCTCGTGGGTCACGACGTCGCTCCATGGACGACGGTCACTGGCGACGAGGACCTCACCCACAAGATGTTCATCGGCGTCGCCAAGGCTACTTGGTGGGCAGGCGGCGCGATGGTGCTCGCGAGTTCGGTGCGCGTCTTCCTGATCTTCGAGCGGAAACCCAGGGAGGGAAGGCTTATTCAGGATTTGCTCGTGGCCTTCATATACCTCGGCGCGGCTCTTTCGATCATTGCGTTCGTATTCGATCTTCCGGTACGTACCCTGGTAGCGACGTCTGGCGTCTTCGCCATCGTCCTGGGTCTCGCGCTCCAGAGCACGCTCAATGACGTCTTTTCAGGGATCGCGCTGAACCTTGGTCGGCCATATACCGTCGGGGATTGGATCGAGGTCGAGGGAGGCGTCCGTGGACAAGTGGTCGAGACGAACTGGAGGTCGACGCACCTGCTCAACGATACCAACGACCTCGTGATCGTGCCCAACAGCACCCTGGCCAAAGCCACGTTGACGAACCTTACTGGCACCGACTCCGTTCATGGCTCGAAGGTCGTCATCAGAGCATTGCCGACACGGTCGCCGGCGGTCATCGAGGAGACGATGAAGACGGTCCTCCTCAGCGCGAACACGATCCTCAAATACCCGGCGCCGTCGGTCTCGGTCACGGGCCTCGATGGTTCCGCGGTCGAGGTCGAGCTCTCCTTCAAAGTCGCTAACCTCGGCCGGACTGGGATCGCCAAGAACGAGATCTTCGACCTCGTCTTTAGGCACGCTAAGGCGGCAGGAATTCAGCTGTCGACCGCGGCGAACGCACTGACAGAGGCGTCGCCTGCTGAAAGCTCAAAGCATCCCGGCACGCCATGGCGCCTGCTGACATCGATCCCGCTGTTCTCGGCTCTCACCGAAGACGAGATGGAGACGGTGGCGAACACCATGAAGCGTTGCACCTTCAAGAAGGGCCTTGTCATAGCTCCGCAGAACGCTTCGATGACATCTCTGATGATCGTCCGGAGCGGTGTCGTATCGGTCGAGCGGGACGAGGAAGATGGAAGGAGCGAGGAACTGACGCGCCTGGCGCCCGGCGACCTGTTCGGTGAGCGGGGTGTTCTCATGGGCGCGCCGGAGCCAGCCACCATGCGCGCACTCACCTTCGTGGTGGTCTACGAGATTTCGAAGGACCATCTAGCGAGCGTCATGCATGAGCGCCCTGCCCTTGTCGAGGAACTCAGCCAGCTCCTGGCGAAGCGTGTCGAGACCGAGGAGCACCTGAGGGCCGACGGGAACGCTGGTGCGGAGGCCCATCCGGTTTCATTGGCAGCCAAGATAAGACATCTTTTCAGACTTCCGCACGGCAGCATCAACTGACATTTGGACGGCTTGGTCGTCTTCACTCCGCCGCCCGTGGGTGCGAGACGGTCAAAAGCCTGCCCTGGATCAGCAGGGCCATCGTTCCTATTGTGATTGCCCCGACAACGACGTTTGCAAACAAGAACAGGTAAGGCGCCAGCTGGCCTCCGATGCCGTCTCCGCCGCGGGATGCCATTCTCATGGACGCAGATGCCAACGCAGTAGTGCCGAGCGTTGCCGCCCAATATGAAGGGGCGAACGGCTGCTTCATGATCCAAGGCACGACGCGAACGAGAAGCGCCACTTGCAGAAGGCAGTAGCCCAGCAGCCCGTTTGCGAAGAGGTCAGGCGGGCCGGACGTCATGCTCAAGTAGGCGGCACACGCGACCGCAGGTGGAGCCAGAACGATGCCGAGCGTCGGCCGAAGTGCTGGAGCCATTTCCGGCGCAGTCAGCAGACGCTGCAGCAGGACGGACTCGGTAGCTGCCCAGGTGAACATCCCAGCGCCGAAAATCAACTGCGCGAGTCCCGTGTATCCGAACGAACCAAGGACAAGTGCTGACACGAGAGATCCCGCCACGGTCGGAAGATAGAGGATAGCCGTCGTCGCCTCGTGGTCGCGGCCGCCGCGCCACATGATCCCGGTTCGCCATGTGGCGAAGAGAATCGAGAATGCCATACCGAGGAACAGGAGGACGAGAGCCACTGGATGCGAATACGGCAGGACAGCTCGGGCCACGAGCATCGTCGCAACGCCTGCAAGGCCGATGAAACAGCAGTGGATCGGGTGCTCGGCCTCTTCCAGGGCCTCCTCCCTAGCAAAGATCCATTTGGCAGCGTAGAAGACGCTGATCGTCACCCAGACGGCGATGGCGACCACGTTGATCGCCTCGCCGACTATCGCGGGAAAACCCCAGAGTTCGTGCGCCAGCCGCCAGTCTCCGCCAAGTCCGGCGAGGCCGAGCACTATGCCGTACATGCCCGCAGGCACTCTGGGGAAGCTTCGGTGATTGCGTGCACTCATTGGCGTCAGCCCTCCACGAACCTGAATGCAGTCCCCGCCCGCTCCACGTAGCCAACGCCCGGATAGGTCCAGTGGTAGCCGAGCATGCGAAGCTTTTCGTTTGCCGCCTTGTCGAGCAGCGAAGCCCTATTCTTTAGGGCGATGTCCGGCTCAGTATCGAAGCCGAAGTGCCATCTCGGGTTCTCGAAGGAAACGACGTTGTTCGGAATGACATCGCCAGAGATGAGGAGATTTCCATCGCCTGCGAGTTCCAGCGAAATGTGTCCGGGCGTATGTCCCCGAGTGCTCACCATGCTCATGCCCGGTACGACCTCGTCTCCCGGCTTGACCAGAGTAAGCGTGTCCTTAACGGCGACCAGATCCCGCTGCGCCCCTCGGGCGAACTCATGCAGGGGCTTTGGCATCGCCGTCTCGTAGTCGGGATCGGTCCAAAACGACCATTCGGCCTCACTGACGTAGTAGTGGGCGTTGGGAAACATCAGCGAGCCATCGGATCTCGTCGTCCCGCCCGAATGATCGGGATGAGCGTGGGTAAAGATCACCTTGGTGACGGATTCGAAGTCAACGCCAATAAAAGCCAGGTTTTCCGCAAGGCGTCCATCGCTAGGCTGAAAGTTCGATCCCGCGCCCGTGTCCACGAGCATGATATCGACGCCGTGGCGGATCAGCGGGACGTTGGTCTGAAGGGGCGCGCTGTCCGCATCGCCTCCGAGCCGCCCGAGGATCGTTCCACGCTCGTCGGATGACGCTTCCGGCATCAGGATGTCCCACGGAAGCGTGATGTAGCCGTCGCTCAGCACGGTGATGTCGAACTGGCCATGACGGAGATTGTGAAAGCCCCGCGAGAAGACTTCCGACGGAAGGTGTGCATGGTCCGGATTCATTAAAGCCTCCTCAACGCCGTCGGACGACTGGCCGCGGCGATGATAGGGTGTTCCCGCACCGTCGCATTGGCGAGTATGTTCCTGTGAGTTGAGGGGCGTTTTCGCCAGACACTCTCTGTAATATTCAACCATGCATCGCGCATTGGGAAGGCAAGCCTGTGGGGCCGACCTTAGGTGACAACGCAGGAAAATCGCGCGTCAAACGCTCGTCAGACGCCAAATTTGGATGCGATCCCTCCCGTGCTTTCGCTCTGTCCAAATATTCCCTTAAAGGGGAGCGTTGTCGTATTTGTGAGTTCTTGTGAGAAATAGAGCGATAGACCGCCTTCAGGTTGCAGAAACCGTGGCGCGGCGGTACCAATTCGGCAAACTCCAAGGATCGGAGCCGTCCATGATTTTTGATCTGCAGTCCTTCGGCCCGCTCGAAGTCGAGGAGGCAGGAATTTTCACTTGGAACGTCAGCGCGGATGTGATGTTCGCCGACAGCGCGGTCGCACTTCTCTACGGCTTGCCTGCCGAAAGCGCGATCAGCGGGCAGAAGATGTGCGCCTATCTCGAGCGCATCCATCCCGACGACCTGGCCAATGTCGCGCTCGCAATACACACCGCCATCACCTCATGCGGCCGCTACCACGCCACCTACCGGGTCAGGGGAGCGCTCGACATCTACCGTCCTGTAGAGTCCTGGGGCCGCTGCTTCCGTGGCAGCGAACGAGAACAGGTCCAGTTCGCCGGAATTATACATCCCGCAGAACCGACACCGCCTGGTCAATAGACCCTACGGAGCCGTCCGGACGACAGCGCCTCCTTTCAAGGTGAAGGAGAAGACGCTTCCTGTCGGCTCGTTCGCCCTCACCCACAGCGTGCCGCCATGGGCCTCGACGATCGAGCGGCAGATCGACAGACCCATTCCGAGGCCCGCTGTCTTCGTCGTGAAGAAGGCGTCGAAAATCTCGTCTCGACGTGACGGGTCGACACCCGGACCGCTGTCCGTCACCGATACCATGATCTTGCCGTCCTCCAGCCGTTCGCTTCGAAGATGCAGGCTGCGCGGCCCATCCGTTGCCGATCCCATCGCCTCGGCTGCGTTAAGGATAAGGTTGAGAACGACCTGCTGCAGCTGGATGCGGTCTCCCACCACAGACACCACATCGGGATCGAGATCCGTCGCCAGGGATATGCCGTGCCGCTGCAATTCGCCACGCGTCAGCACGATCACGCCGTCGATCATGCCGTTGATGTCGACAGCCTCCATCGAGAGCGGCGCCTTTCGCGCGAGTGCCCTGATGCTGGCGATGACGTCTCCGGCGCGGTGGCTGTCACGAATGATGCGCTCGGCCGCCTGACGGGCCTCCTCGATTTCCAGCTGGCCTTCGCTCAGCCATTTCAGGCAGGTCGCCGCGTTCATCACGATGGCCATTAGCGGCTGGTTGACTTCATGCGCGATGGAAGCCGTCAACTCGCCGAGCGCGGTCAGCCTTGCGGCACGCGAGAGATGCTGCTGTGCTTCCTCCATCCGTTTCAGGTCGTCGATATCGATGTTGGTGCCGTACCATTTGATGATCGCTCCTTGCTGGTCACGCATTGGTGTCGCGCGTATCAGGAACGAACGGGCGACGCCATCCATGCGGATCATCCGCGCCTCAACCTCACCCGCCTCGCCCACACCGAGCACCTCGATCCATTTCGCAACGACCTTGTCGAGGTCGTCTGGATGAATGGCCCGCATCCATCCGTTACCGAGGGATTCTTCAAGCGTAAGCCCGGTGAAGTCGTGCCAACGTTTGTTGAAGCTCAAAAGCGTGCCGTCGATATCGCTGTTCCAGGCCAGCGCCGGGATCATGTCGTAGGCGAGCCGAAGCTCCTCGGCGGCTTGCCGGGCCTTCTCCTGGGTGTCCTTGGAGGCCTGGTAGAGGGCAGCGTTCTCCAGGGAGATCGCCGCCTGTGAGGCCAGCAACTGGAGGACCGCAACCTGAGCCTGCTTGAACAGGTTGGTGGACAAGCCGTTCTCGAGATAGAGGACGCCGACAAGTTGCTGCTGCTTGACGATCGGAAGACAGAGGATGGATGTCGATGGTACCTCACGCACGTAAGGGTCTTCGGCGAACGGATGCTCGTTGCCGACGCCATCCAGGATCACGACATCCTGCGTCCTGGTCACGTAGGCCAGAACCGTCTCCGGCAGCCTTCGCTCGAACGTGTTGAGCTTTACCGATATGCCGTCGTCATAGGTCACGGCCTCGGAGACGATCTGCATTTCGCCGTCCTTCGGCAGCAGCAGCAATCCCCTGACTGCGCCGGAATGCTCCACGACGGTCACCATCAGGCGTTCTATCAAGCGATCCAAAACGATCTCTCCGGACACCGCCTGAGACATCGCAACGACCGCCGCCATTTCCAGAGGGTGATCTTCGGACTTCGCTATCGCGTTGGACTCGCTCCCTATCCCTGGGTTCTCTTCGTCCAGCCTCCTGACGATCGCAGTCGCACCCCATGCCGAGAAGCACGCTCTGGCGTTCTTCAGGAAGCTTTCGGCGGTCGATTTCAACCCGAGCGAGCCTGAGAAGCGCCCTGCGAGTTCGCTTGCGATCCCCTCGTTCTGGACGAAGCCGTGCTGCCGGGCCGAAGCGATCGCCTTCTCATAAAGTTCGAGGGCGTCGATCGACCTGTTTTCCAGCCGTGCCATCTCCGCCGAAAGCAGGAAGGCCCGATTGCCGAAGTTCTCGGGACTGCTCTTGGCCCAGATGTCGACATGGAGCTGGTGAAGCCGCAATGCCTCGACGTGCGCGCCGCGACCCATGTCGTCGGATCGAGAAGCGGCCGCCGCGTGTGCGAGAGCGCTGTAGAAGTGGAACTCTGCGATTTCGACGAACGACTTCGCACTTCTGTTGGAAGCTGCCTCCCGCGATGCCGCCAGTGCGCCGATGTAGTCTCCCGCCAGATAGCGCGCCACGATCCTCTGGATCCAGTACCATGCTAGGACGAGCTTCAGGCGCTCCCCTGCTTCGACCAGATAGGTTTCAAATGCCTCGCGGACCGGGAGGGCGGGATCAGGCTCTTCAATGTCACGCAGTTCCCGGATATGGAGGAGCTGTCCTGCAGCCGCGTCGGCCGCCAGCGAAAATCCGGTTTTACTGGCAGCTTCCAAGAACTGTTGCGCGTCCCGTTGAGCCGCTTCCAGATCGACACCGCGGATAAGAAGATGCGCAACCAGCGCCTCCCCAGGCGCAACGCTGAAGACCAGGTCTGCCCCGGCAACCGCTGTCGCTATTGCCTGGCGGGAGTACTTCTCCGAGATCGATAGATGCTGGGTCCAGGGCACGCAAAAGCAGCCGTAGCAGGCGTAGACGCGGGCCTTGAAGCGATCCATTCCATGACGCTCGACAAGCTCCAGCCCCAGCCTGCCGAACTGTCCGCCGGACGCGTAGTCGCCCGATCGCAGACCAAGCGGAATGATGACCGAGACGTAGGCATAGCAGGAAGCGTCGCAGTTGCCGTGGCGGAGGCTGAGCGACACCATCTGCAGGTAGATCAGTTCCTCGAGATTTCCGTCCGTGACGATGGCGGGGAGGATCGTGTACGCGAGTACCTCCATCGCGGCGAGCCAGTCGCGGTCCTCCATCCGCGGAAGGTGAACGAGCTGATCGATGGATCGTCCCGCTAGCCGCTCGTACAGATCGTCGATGCCCGCGCGAACCTCGGCGTCGCTCGGATTAGCGGACCACTCGATCCCGAAGTCGCGCAGGTACTCGAGCGCCACCTCCACCGCCTTGTCCTGGTCTCCGAGCGTCAGATAGAGGGATGACCGTAGGCCGACCACGGCGCCGCGATCAACCGCGTCCTCCGCCTTTGCCGCGAGATGAACGAGATGGGCTTCCGCGACCTCGTTCTCGCCTGACAGATACTCGCACTCGGCACTCTCGAGTTCGAGTGGAAATCTAATTGAGTACCGCTCCCATCCAGCCTTCTCGATCAGGCTCAGGCCCGTCTTGAGATATTTGAGGGCGGAACGGTATGCGACAGATGCCTTGGCGCGCCTGCCAGCTTCGAGGAAAAGTTCGGCGATCCTCTCGAGTCTGTGGGGATCGACCGCCTGGTCGAGGCCGCGCCCGAGTTGGTCAGCCACCTCGAAGATATGCTTCTTCAGCGCGCCCGGCGGCAGCTTTTCCATCAGCGCGGAGCCGATCCGAAAATGAATCTCCGGCCTCTCAGCCTCCGACACCATGCGGTATGCGGCTTCCTGGACCCTGTCGTGCACAAGCACGAAGTCGTCGTCGGAGCGCAGCAGCAGTCCCCCTTCGACGGCCTCCCACAGAATGCCGACGACCTCCTGCCTCGGCTTGGCTGTGATCAGCGAAAGGATAGTCGCAGAAGTGCCGTTCCCGAGACATGCCATCAGCTTGACCATCTCGAGCGCGCGGAGCGGAAGCCTGCCCAGCTTGGAGACCACGAGATCTGCGACGTTGTCGGTGATCTTCGTCGCGCGGATCCTGTTCTCGTCCCATCTCCATTTCGTGGTCTCGTGGTCGTAGGAGAGCGCTCCTTCGAGATCGAGGGCTTCTATGAAATGAAGAACAAAGAACGGGTTTCCGCCCGTCTTCTGTTGCACGAGCTTCGCCAGCCGCGCGACCGACGGGACATCGTTCCCAAGCATGTCGGCCAGAAGGTGTCTGACTTCGCCCTCGTCCAGCGGGCCAAGACGCAGTTCGTCATAACGGCAGCTTCCGGCCCTGAAGGCATCGCGCGCATCGTTCAGCGGATGCCCGCGAGGCACCTCGTCGTCGCGGTAGGCGCAAATGAGCATGAGATTTGCGACGTCCTCGTCCACGGCGATCCTTGCGAGCAGATCAAGCGTGGGAATGTCCAGCCATTGCAGGTCGTCTATGAACAGGACGAGCGGATTGTCCGGCCGCGCAAACACCTGAATAAAACGGCTGAAGACGAGATTGAAGCGGGACTTCGCTTCGTGGGGCGCCATGTCGGGAGCCGGAGGCTGCTCGCCGATCACCAGCGCAAGTTCCGGAATGAGGTTGATCATCAATTGCGCGTTCGGACCGAGGGCCTCGCTCAGCGCCAACCGCCAGCGCCCCAGCTCCGCCTCGCCCGCGCCGAGGATCTGACGTACAAGTCCGCGGAAGGCCTGCGCTATCGTGGCGTAGGGGATGTCGCGCGTGTACTGGTCGAACTTCCCGGCTGCAAACAAGCATCCGCTGAACGGGATCGACTTGCGCAGTTCTCGAATAAGCGACGACTTCCCGACGCCTGCGGGACCGGAGACGAGAGCTACAGCCTTTCCGCCCGGCGATCTGGCGACCTCGAACGACTCGCAAAGAGTGCGTATCTCCACAGAGCGGCCATAGAGCTTGTCCGGAACCTGGAGATGCCGCAGGGCGTCTGCTGTTGCCACGTCGAACTCCTCGACGCGTCCCGTCGAAGCAAAACTGCCGAGACACCGCCTGAGATCGCTTTCGAGGCCCGCAGCCGTCTGATAGCGGTCGCCGGGGTTCTTGCTGAGGAGCTTGAGTACGATCGACTGGACGACAGGCGGAATGGCATCGTGCCGCTCCCTCGGAGGTATTGGTCGGCGGGCGACGTGGGAATGGATCCATTCCATTGCGTCCACCGCCATGAACGGAAGTTCGCCCGTGAGCATCTGATAGAAGACGATGCCAAGAGAATAGAGATCGCTCCGCTCGTCAACGGGCTCCTTCATTCGCCCCGTCTGTTCGGGGGACACATATGGCAGCGAGTCCGCCATGCCACGCGCTGTGGCGGGCAGCTCGGGCACACTCGTCTGGGAGCCCGCCTTTCCAAAGCCGAGCAGCCGAACCGCTCCCAAATCATCTGCAAGAAAGCGGTCTGGGCGAAGATCCTTGTGGATCAGGCCCCGTTCGTGAACCTGTCTCACCGCTGCTGCTGCGTTCGTGGCCACGGCAAGAAATCGGCCCAGCTCGAATGGACGGCCTAATTCAGCAGTCAGCGGCAGCCCGCCCTGGTCCTGCAGCACCAGGAACTCCCGGCCATCGTAACGTTCCAGTGACAGAGGAGTTGCCGCCCACTTTTCATCGAGGCGGTCGGCGAGAGACAGCACGTATTCGAAGCGTGGATGGCATTCGCTGACGGTGTCCGGAGAAGCGGCCGTGACCAGTAGGAGCGGAGCGCAGCCGTCGCTGGCCGTGCCTCGATAGAGAGCGCTGACAGCGTCCTCGCGAAGCAAATGCATCTGGTAACGGGACAGGTCCATCACGAAGCTCCGTATGCCAACGGCTGAGGCCGCTCGTGATCCTAAACTAATTTTACAGGGGCGCCATCGTGGGCGGTTCGAAGGTCGTCGAGAAGGCCGGCCTGACATCCAGCCTCCCAACTTGCTTCCGGCTACGCCTTGATGAAGGCAAGGATGTCGGGGTTCAGGACGTCCGGGTTCGTCGAAAGCATCCCGTGCGGATAGCCCTCGTACGTCTTCAGCGTCGCGTTTTTCAGAAGCTTGGCCGACAGCGGCCCGGCGTCGGCGTAGGGTACGACCTGGTCATCGGTGCCGTGCATGACGAGAACGGGAATCTCGATCTTCTTCAGGTCTTCGGTGAAGTCAGTCTCCGACCAGGCCTTGATACACTCGTAGTGCGCGTTTGCGGCGCCCATCATGCCCTGGTGCCACCAGTTGTTGATCAAACCTTGCGAGACTTTCGCATTGGGCCTGTTGAAGCCGTAGAACGGCCCGGTCGGCACGTCGATGTAGAACTGCGCCCTGTTGTCGGCGAGCGCCTTCCGGAGGCCGTCGAAGACTTCGATCGGCAGACCGCCGGGGTTCTTCTCCGATTTCACCATGACCGGAGGCACGGCAGCGACGATCACCGCCTTCTTGACGCGGCCGGGCTTGGCGCGGGCGACATAGTGGACAACCTCCCCGCCCCCGGTCGAATGACCGACGTGGACCGCGTTCTTGAGATCGAGCGCCTCGACCACCTCGGCGACGTCCGCTGCGTACGTATCCATCTCGTGCCCCGTGCGGCTGTGGGAAGAGCGGCCATGCCCGCGTCGGTCGTGTGCGATGACCCGGTAGCCCTGGGCGATGAAAAACAACATTTGATTGTCCCAGTCGTCGCTGCTGAGTGGCCAGCCATGGTGAAACATGATGACCTGCGCATCCTTCGGACCCCAGTCCTTGTAGAAGATCTCGGTTCCGTCCTTCACTTTCACAGTACCCATGAACTTGTGCTCCGTTGCTGGTGATGGTTTCTGTTTTGTGGCGGCTTCGGCAGCCGTCGCGGGCAGTGCAAGAGCGAGCGCGACTGCCGATCCGGCGATCACCGCTTCCCGTCTGGTGATTGAAACATCCGGCTTGAATGTCATGCGCTGAACCTCCGAATTGCGGGTGTCTATTTCCTCAAGCGGGCGCAGCTACGCCGACTGCGGTCTTGGCGAAAGGCACGAAGCCAGGGAGAGACTCGACCCGGCACAGCCATGACTGGACATTGGGATAGATGGTCAGATCGATCCCACCCTCGGGCGCCCGCGCCACGTAGCCGTACACGGCCAGATCAGCGAGCGTCGGCGAGGACGCCGCGAGCCAATTCCTTGTCTCAAGCTCGTCGTCCAAAACCTTCAGGAGCGCATAGGATCTCGACAGCACTTCGTCCGGGACAGGTTTCGGACCGGATATCCGTATTCTTCGTGCCGTAGCGACGCCGTATGCCACCTCGCCTGCTGCGACCGAGAGCCAGCGCTGAACTGCCGCCGCAACCATCGGATCCTCGGGCAGCCAGTCGTGCCGTCCGAGCTTCTTGGCCAGATAGATCAGGATCGCGTTCGAGTCCGCGAGAACGGTGTCGCCGTCCTTGAGAACTGGCACCTGGCCGAACCTGTTCATCTTCAGGAATTCGTTCGTCTTCTGCTCACCCCGGCGGATGTCCACCTCGACAAGTTCGAACGGCTCGTTGACGAGCGTGAGGAAGAGCCTGACCCGATGCGAGTGGCCGGATAGCGGATGGTAGTAGAGCTGCATTCCGGTCTCCAATATCGTTAGGCGCCGTTGTCGCCTCTTGATCTGGAGTATTCCGCTTTGGTGGGCCGCGGTCTTTCCTATTCGTCAGATGATTAGCGACAGCTCGAAATGCAGCCCGCCTCGGCTATCGTCCGTTGGGCGCTGTCGAAACGAGCCGCGTCCTGGCCTTTCACGCCGAGGGCTTCGAACATCTCCGCAAGGGGATGATAGGCAATCGCGGCCCTGTCTCCGGGAAGCTCCCTGATGAGCAGGCGCAGTGGTAGGTCGAGAGCCGTCAAGGGCGCGTCCGTCATCAAAGGGGTCCCGACTTTCGGGTTGCCGTAGATGAGAACGCGTGTCTCCGGCATCGACAGCCCGTTTTCGCGAGCGGCTTGCGCGTGATCGATTTCAGCGAAAATGGTCAACCCTGCTTTGCCGATGGCGATCTTTATCGCCTCCAACGCTTCATCGAAGTTATGCGTCGAACGATGTTCAATCGGCTTCATGAACGACCTCCTCTAGTCGGCATCGATCTCGTCGCCCTTGGATAGTCTGCCTTCCTGGGCCTTGTAGAAATACTGGGAGGCTACCAGCCAGCCTTTGAGCGGCCGAAGTGGTGGAATACAGGTCGCGAGCAGGAACGGTCCGGTGACGAAGATCTGCGTCCAGATCGACGCATTGTGCGCGACCTCGAGCCATACCGAGAGCAGCACCGTCGGAATGCAGGCAAAACAGATGACAAAGAAGGCCGGACCATCGGCGGGATCGGCGAAGGAGTAGTCGAGCCCACAGACCTCGCAGTTTGGACGAAGCGTCAGAAAGCCCTTGAACAGATGGCCTTTGCCGCATCGTGGACAAAGGCCACGAATGCCCGTCTGTATGGGCGGGAGCGGGGGATAGTTGTCGTTCGTGTTCGTATCGACCTGAGTGCGCTTGGACATCTGCCCTCCTAAATCAGGTTTCCTGCGGCGCTAGAAACCGTAATGGCTCAATCCCCAATGCCCGTCCGGGCGGCGGCCGAGCGGCCACTTGAAGGCGCGGTCCGTTTCCTTAATCGGATGCTCGTTGATGCTCGCATGACGGTACTTCATTAAACCGTCGGCGTCGAATTCCCAATTCTCGTTGCCATAGGCTCTGAACCAGGTGCCACTGTCGTCGTGGTGTTCGTAGGCAAAGCGGACCGCGACGCGATTTCCTGAGAAGGCCCAGAGTTCCTTGATCAGTCGATAATCAAGCTCCTTCGCCCACTTCCGAGCAAGGAATGCTTCTATCGCCGGACGACCGACCACGAACTCTGCGCGGTTCCGCCAGCGACTGTCGACCGTGTAGGCGAGCGCGACTTTCGCAGGATCCCGAGTGTTCCAGGCGTCCTCGGCAAGCCGGACCTTCTCGGTCGCGGACTGAAGGGTGAAGGGTGGCAGTGGTGGGCGGGTCATTTGTCGTCCCTATCCATGATTGGTGGCAGCCGCTTTCAATGCTGCGACTTGCGCTTCCAGTTCCCTGATGCGCGTATCCCTTGTCTCGATTGCCTTGAGCACCTCGTCTGCCTCAAACCGCAGCGGGATATGCTGCGGGCAATTCGCATCCCAGGCCGTCACCTTGAAGAGAATCACCTGTTCCGGCCTCGCTGCGTATCCTTCGGGCATCAACTTCTTGACCGTTTCCTCGTCACCTTCGACGACCTTGGCAGTACCCCAGATCTTCACCCGGGATCGACTGCCGTAGTCGATGAGAAAAAGATGTGCCTTGTCGTTCTCGACCAGGTTTCCCTGCGAGATGAACTGCCGATTTCCAACGAAGTCGACGAAGCCGATCGTCGTTTCGTCAATCACCCGAAGAAACCCCGGAGGGCCGCCACGATGCTGGATGTATGGCTGACCCTCGGAATTTACCGTGGCGAGAAACACGCTGATCTGCTTCTCGATGTAGTCTTTTAGGTCGGGTGTGATCGTGGTCGCCCACCCACCACGCTCTTCCATCCGCAAATACGAACGTCGAGACCCCTTGCGTTCCTGGATCGCCTTCACGCTTGTCGTGAAGGCTACGTCGCTCGAGACCTGATGCGCGATGTCCATAGTCACCCTCCTCCGGCAGCCCTCGGGCCAGAATGCCTTCAGACGCCTTCGTAGACAACACGCGTGAAGAGCGCCGGAGGTATCACCCACTGGCCGAACTTGGCGTCCCATTGCTTGGTCGGGTTGGCAGCGATGGTTTCCTCGACGGAGCGGCCAGCCTTTTTAATTTTGGCCACCTCCTCTCTGGCACCGACGAGCATGTCGAGCCAGACCTTGATGTCTTCGCGGTTCGCGATGTCGCCGTGACCAGGGATAACGACGGTCTCCTTGTCGACCATCTTTATGTTCGCTTCTGCCGCGGCGATCTGGCCGTCGATGCTGCCGCCTGTCGAGGAGTCGATGAAGGGGTATAGCCCGGTCCAAAGCGTGTCACCGACATGGATCACGTTGTCCTCCTCGAAGAACACCGAAATGTCGCTGTCGGTGTGAGCAGGGCCGTAGTACCTGAGTTTGATCGTCTTGTTGTCGAGCTTCAGCGTTTCCTCGTTGCCCTTCATCAGGCGGGTCGGCAGCGCGCCCTTCGGGGACGGTGGGAAGTCGAAGTTCCAGTCATCGACGCGGGTGGCGGCTTCGAGATGCTTCAGGGTGTTCGGATGCGCCATAATGGCGGCACCTTCGGAGTTCAGCCATTCATTGCCGTCGGTATGGTCGAAGTGCCAGTGAGTGTCGATGAGATGAGTGATCGGCTCCGGACCGATATCCGCCAGAGCCTTTTCCAGACGCGGACGCGTGGCGGTTATTCCGGCGTCGACCAGCAGCTTGCCGTCCTTGCCAGTGACGGCGGCGACGTTGCCGCCCGAACCGACGAGTACGTTCACGCCGCCGCGAAGTTTTGTGGTCGCGATGTCGGCTTTGGCGGCGGCCTCGCGGATGATCAGGACCTGGCTCTTGGCGGCCGCGAAGGCCGCGCGGGGCGTCAGCCACGCGCCCGTGGCGGCAACCGTCGCGCCGCCAAGGCAGCAAAGGCAGAAACCGCGTCTTGATAAGGCATAGTCGTGTTTGGTCATTACCCGCTCCATTGGTTGACAGCGTGCCTGAAGAAGTGCCACCACGCTGGGAGGAAGCGTGGTGGCGGCCTCGATCCAAATTCGGCCGAGCTTCGATCGAGGAAAGCCGATCTGCACAATGCGGAGCTATTTTAGCTCGGTGCCAGATCCGCTTGAACCATTATGCTCAAGTCGATTGAGCAATACTCTTCCCCGGCAACGATCACGAGGTAGTTGTCGTGAAGCCGGGTGAGATCCCGTGAGATGTCCAGATCCGCTCGGGAAACCTAGACTAAGGTCGAGTCCGCATCGACCTTGGCCGTGTTCTAGCGACAAGAGTCGGATTGTTCACCATTGCCTGCGGGGCTAGGTTGCTCTCGCGATCACACATTGATGTCGATGCCTCCGCGGGCCGGGGAAGAGAACGAAGCCAACTTCGCGATCCCACACATGCGGCGACATCCGCAGCCGACTGGGGAGTCAGCCATGCAAGTTCCGTTCGCAAATTCGACAGACCGTCCGAAGTCTCGGGACGCACAGCCACCGCACCATGGGCCGCGCGAAACAGGCGACGACGCCATAAGCTTCGGCCGCTTCTGCGCCGTCCCCCACTCGAGACAGCTCCTCATGGACGGCCGACCCCGAGAGATCGGTGGACGCGCGTTCGATCTACTCATGGTCCTCCTGCGGCACAACGGTGGCATCGTGAGCAAGGAAGAGATCTTCGACGAGGTCTGGCCGTCGATGGTCGTCGAGGAGTGCAACCTCCGTTTCCAGATCGGCTCGCTTCGTAGGGCGCTGGGCGACCACGGGGATATGATCAAGACTATCGTTCGCCGCGGATACATGCTCGTTCGGGACGATACAGCGCCGCAAGGTGGCCTGGCCCCTTCCCTTGGCATCGCACCGCAGCCGACAATCGACATCGTAGAGAAGGTTGACAAGGACAAGCCGTACATAGTCCTGATCGACGACGACGATGGCGTCCGACGCGCAATAACCGGGCTCCTCCGGTCGGTCGGTCACTGCGTGGGATCATTTCCCTCGGTGAAGGCCTATGAGGAAAGCGACAGTGTACATCGCGCGGATTGTCTGATACTCGACGTCGGCCTCCCCGGACAGAGCGGCTTGGACTTCCAGACCGAACTCATGAAGTCGGGTCTCCGTCAGCGGATCGTCTTCATCAGCGGCAACGCGGACATTCCGATGTCGGTTCGCGCCATGAAGGCCGGCGCTGTCGAGTTCCTGACGAAACCAGTGCGGCATCAGGATCTGCTGTCTGCGGTGGATATGGCCATCAACGCCTGATCGCCGACCAGATTCCCTGGAGCTTCTCATGACCGATTTCGGCGCACCGAACCCGAGAGCAACGACGTTTGTTGGCGGCAACCAGGGCGGATGGATCGTCGTTTCGCAGCGCGCCCTCTTGGGACCACCATTAGCTGCGGTATCCCGAGTGGCCATGCTTTCAGGGAACGGCCCGGCGGAAGCATCCGACGCCGCCTGGATCCTTCGCGGGGTCGCCACCAACGACCGATACACTACACGTGACGAAAAGCGTTCGCTCGTGGAAAGGCAGGAGCCGATCGGCCGCCCGGAAGCGACAAGAGCCGCTCTCATCCTACTGCAAAAGTCCGCCGACTGGTGGGCAATGACACAGGACGAACGCCGCGCCGTTCTCGAGGAGCAGTCGCATCATATTGCGATAGGACTGCGCTTTCTGCCCGCGATCGCCCGGCGGCTGCTCCACTGCCGGGATCTGGAAATGGATGCACCCTTCGATTTTCTAGGCTTCCTCGACTTCGCTCCTGCCGACGAGCCCGCATTCGAAGACGTGCTGAGCGAACTTAGGGCGACGAAGGAATGGAGCTTTATGGAGCGCGAGATAGACATCCGCCTAGCCAAGGACACCGAGTGAGGTCCAACTCAGGCTCGCCTTCTCGTAGGCGCAGACCGCGCGTGACCGCGTTGGCCAAGCTGTTCATGCTATTGGACAAAGCCCCGATACCGAGGGCACCGCAGGGGATGACCTGCGGTGCGCTTTTTGCGCCGGACAGCCTCCTGCCCGCCCAACATCGTCTCACACCCCTTCCCGACATCTCACACTATCTCCGCGCCGCAAGATGTAGCGTCACCTCAATGAAACCAGTGCCATAGGGACATTCGGATCCCGGCGCTCATAGAGGTGACATCCATGAAGAAGTTCCTTTCAAGCACCGCAATGTTGGCAGCACTCCTGCTGAGCGGATCAGCGCTCGCCGCCTCCAAACCAACCGTCGTTCTCGTGCACGGCGCCTTCGCAGAGTCCGCGAGCTGGGACGGCGTGGCGACAAAACTCCTGAAGGACGGCTATCCAGTCGTCGCTATCGCCAACCCTCTGCGGGGTCTGAAATACGACTCCGATTACGTCAGCCAGGTGCTGAAGTCGATCAAAGGCCCAATCGTGCTCGTCGGTCACTCCTATGGTGGGTCGGTCATCAGCGACGTCTCGATCAAGGATACTGGGGTCAAGTCACTCGTCTTCGTGTCCGGCCTTGCTCCGGAGAACGGTGAGAGCGTCAGCGAGCTGGGCAAGAAGTTCTCCGGTAGCACGCTGGGCGGCACGCTTGCACCGCCTGTCCTTCAGCCGGATGGCAAGCACGACCTCTACATCGAGCAGAGCAAGTTCTGGAAACAGTTCGCGGCTGACGTGCCGAAGGACAAGGCAGCGCTGATGGGAGCCGAGCAGCGCCCGATCGCGGCAGAAGCCTTCGAAGAGCCATCGACCGAACCCGCGTGGAAGTCTCTGCCCTCGCACTTCATCTTCGGCTCCGAGGACAAAAACCTTCCTCCCGCACTGCATGCCTACATGGCCAAGCGCGCTAACGCGAAGGAAGCGGTGGAGGTCAAGGGGTCGTCCCACGTCGTGATGATCTCGCACCCCGACAAGGTCGCAGCGATGATCGAGCGCGCCGCCGAGGATTAGGCCTGGCGTCCCCGCAACACCGTTAACAACAGGAGCATGACATGCACCCCGATATCGCCATCAAGGTGAGCCTGGGCATGACAGGCGACGTCTTCGAAACCTTCGATGACTGCCTGCATGTGGAGCACTATCAAGTTGCTGACCCCAACATCTTCCTTGCGAAGCTCACCCGCGAGAATGGAAGCCGCGCGATCACCACTTCGCTCAGCGCTGGAGCTGGCACCTTCATCCTTGCAGACCGCGATTCCGAGCTTCGCCTCGAGCAGAAAGGATGCGTCCTCTATCAGGGCGTCTTGGTGGAAGACAGCATCGCATTCATCGAAGGCTCTGATCCGATTTCCGTGGAGCTGCAGTCGGATGCCTGCCTGTACGTCCTGACGTTCCTGCGCGAACGGCACTCCTGGCCTTGCCAGGTCATCGGCGGCCGCTTTAACATTCGTGACGAGCGTCTCTCAGAACTGATCGATGACGTGTCGGAAAGCTCGGCGGCGCGAAGAAGCGACCTTGCGCGCGAATTCTCGGCACGGGCATTCGAGCGCTATCAGTCCCTGCCCCGCGTGCATCCCCTGTCCACCTGGCGGCTGAACCGAGTGCGGCGCCATGCAGAAGCGAGGCTCGACCAGCGCCTGACCCTTGAAGAGCTGGCGGACGTCGCGGGCTTCTCGCGCGCGCACTTCGCCGCCACCTTCAAGGCGGCCACCTCGATGAGCGCACATGAATTCCTTCTGCGTCTTCGCATTCAGGAAGCCGCGAAGCTGCTGCTGGGAACTGATCTCCCACTTGTGGACATCGCCCTTCAATGCGGGTTCCAGAACCAGCCTCATTTTACGACGGTCTTCAAGAAGATGACCTCCGTCACCCCACGCAGATGGCGCAACGCTCGCCGCAGCCGTCCCACGTCGTCCGTCCGGGGGCTTCGTCGACGCAATGCCACGACCATCGATCTCCCGGTCATCGACCCCGATCGTCCATCCCACGAGCTGCACTAGCGGCACCCAGCCCTTTCTTGAGGAGTCCTGAGATGACACGCGTAACTCTGCATCCTTCCATCGAAGCGGCGCCCGAGGCTGCTCGCCCGAGACTCGAGGCGATCAAGAAGCAAATGGGCGGCGTCCCGAACGTCTTCCGCATGATGTCCAACAGTCCAGCGGTACTAGAGGCCTATGCGGGGCTCAACGGCGCGCTCGGCAAGGGCAAGCTGGACAAGAAGATCCGCGAGAGAATCGCGCTTGCTATCGCCCAGAAGAACGGGTGCGGCTATTGCCTCGCCGCTCACACCTACACCGGAACCCACGTGACCAAGCTCAGTATCGACGAGATCGCGGCAGCTCGGCGCGGCGGATCCTCGGATGCGCGAGCCGATGCTGCCGTGAAGTTCGCGGTCAAGGTCGCCGAGGAGCGTGGATCCGTGAGCGAAGACGAGCTGCATGCAATGAGAGCCGCTGGGTTCGATGACGAGGAGCTTCTCGAAATCGTTGCCCACGTCGCCGCAAACACCTTCACCAACTACATGAACGAGGTCTTCAAGACCGAGGTCGATTTCCCAAAGGTCGAGCACCACGCGGCCTGACAGAACCAGTCGGCAGGTGTCCGCCTCCCTGCCGACCGAGTGCCGTCGACGTCAATGGGGACCCGGTCGTCTCTCCTTCGGCACCTCCACGCGTCGGCTGCACCCATCCTATTGCGAACACTCTGACACTCGTTGCGGGAGCTGCCGCCGGGCTGCGCCGCCGATGAAGGACTGACAGGCGTCTTCACCACCTCTCGGAATCGAGCCCCGAATACTATTTGGAGATCGACCGCGACAAGGCGCGCTAGCTCGACGTCCCGACCTCCGGGCTCAGGCAGATCGCCAATTCCGGATGGACAGGGACGACATCCTCGCACTCAAGGTGAGGTCGGCAAAGGGTGCCCTCGTCCGGCTCGGAACCCTCATGGACATCCAGGATACGAGCGGGCCGACGCTCGTCCAGCGCTATAACATTTATGTCTCGGTACCGCTGCAGGGGAACCCGACGCCGGGCACCTCCACCGGAGCAGCGATCAAGAAGATGGAGGAGATCGTGGCCAAGGTGCTTCCTCCGGGCTGCACCTGAATGGACCGAACTTGCCTACCAGGAGACACACACGGGCAGCTCCGGGACCTTCATCTTCGCTTTGTCGGTGATCTTCGTATTCCTTGCGCTGTCCGCCCAATACGAGAGCTGGGTCCTTCCCCTCGCGATCATTCTGATCGTCCCTCTCGCCGTCCTGGCGGCCCTGATTGGTGTATTCCTTCGTGACATGGACAACAACGTCCTGACCCAGATCGGCCTCATCGGCCTTGCGGCAAAAAACGCAATCCTGTTCGTCGAGTTCGCCCGCCAGGCCGAAGAAGACTGGAAGTCCATCGTCGACGCGGCGGTCGAGGCCAGCCATCTCCGGCTGCTCCGGAGGCGTCCGTTGGTGCGCCCATCGCCAAAACTTCAAATCGTGAAACAAAGTGAGGGCTGACGCGCAGCCTTCACTTCTCCAGCGGATTGCCGAACAGGTCGGCCGGGACAGCCGCCGTGTCCGCATCCGAACTCTGTCGCTCTGATATGCGTCCGCCGAAGGTACGGACGCTTCCAGGCCTGCCCGTCCACAGGACGATCGGAATTTTTTCACCCGCTTTAATGTCGCGATGTGCCACGAAGTAGCCGCGGTGATCCGGTGCGTTCTCGTGTCCAGCCTTCTCGTTGTCGAAGATGCAGATCTCGCCGGGCTTTGGTTCGTAGGCCAATTTGTTTCCTTAGGCTGCCTCAATGAAGGATACGAGACTGGTGCTCTGAAGACACCTCAGGTTCGTCGGATTCGTCCGAGACGCCCTCAAAGCGTTCGGAAAGGCTCACGACGTAACTGATGCCCTGCTCTAGCAGAATCTCCGCGGCCCGAAGCATATCCGTAGAAGCTTCGATGCCGCACCCTCGCATCGAGCATGCGAGATAGGTCGCATTTCGGGCGGATTTCAGGTCACCTCGCTCGCCGGCATCCTCGGCGACGCTTTCCAGGGGCGTTCACCACGAGCATCAGCATGTCTGCTCTCTCACTGGGCGACATCTCGATCAATGTTCTTCCTGTCATGATAGCCATCCATTCGTGCGCGAGCAGGCGCGCGCGGACGCTGCTGGCGATCGTATTGGTTCTTTGGGAACAGTCTTGGACGTGTTCGTCCGTCGTCGTGACAGTTGGCGATCGAGGAAGAGACCTGCAAGGCCGCGATCCATGCCAAGATGACAACGGAGACCTGCGTGACTTGATCGTCTCGGGGAAATGCTAGCCGTCTGCGAAGCCGCGCGGCGGCCTGGCGCCTCAGCGCAGCCTCGATGTCCAGGGCGAGATTGGCTCGCCACATGTGGAGTTCATCTGGGGTCGGCTCGGGCGACAGAAGCGCGCCGTCCGGCAACTGAAGGGCCTCGACGGCGATGGGGTTGCGCACAACTGAACGTCCTGCTGCGACATGGCGATCTCTCGACGGTTCGACGTGCGGAAAGAGGCCCCCGCCGGGGAAAGAGCGGGGGTCTCTCATGAGGTGATCGCGGCTAAGCGAGGGGACGGCCTTGCAGTAGGGGAGCTGAACCGCTGCGATCGCCTTGGGAGCTATGAAGTTATTCAGTCTGCGTTCGGGACGGCGAACTCGATCGTCTCCGAGGTAATGACCCAATGCGTTGGATCCGCAAGCTCGATGAGGATCCTATGTCGGCCGGGCTTCAGCCCGACCACGATGAGCGTCTGGCCGTTCGCGTCGACGAAGTGCCATGGCAGGTCGTCGACCGTGATGTGCAGGGGCTTCCTTGGCGAGACGTCGAGGGCACCCACTCCAAATACCGGAACGATGGGAATGTTTTCTGTCCGGTACTGAATGAACACGCGCCCGTGTGACAGCGGCTCTGGCAGGGGGGCGTCGACGACAAGCCGCGGTTCCGCTTCATTCTCGCGAGCAACCGCGACGGGCCCTTGACCTCTCGGGCACTCAAAAGCTTCAGACTGGCGTCGGCCATGGTGGTCTCCGAAATCTCCGGACCTGCGGTCGCGACTTGTCAGTCCTGCGGCCCTTAAGTGGCTAGGAGATTGCGCCTGTGATTGCCCAGAGTCGAGCAAGATGCGGTGAGGCGCCGTTAGGAGGCGTTTGCCAGCGCCGTCCGAATCGCCTGCAGCAGTTCGCTCGGGCTGACAGGCTTCAGGAAGACCTTCATGGCACCCGAGCTTCGTGCGCGGTCGCCCGCCGCAACGTCGGTATGCGCGGTTATGAGGATGGAGGGAATGACCACGGACATCCCGGCAAGCCGATCCAGGAGATCGAGGCCCGAAATGCCTCCAAGCTGTATATCCGTCACCAGGCAAGTCGCCGTCTGCAATTCGTCGGAGTCGAGAAATTCCTCGGCAGAAGCAAACGACGCCGCGTTTATGCCCGATGCCCGCAGCAGTCCTCTCAAGGCATCTCGCACGGGTTCGTCGTCCTCGACACACACCACCAGCGAAGGCTTTGTCATTGCGATCATGGCTCAATCCTTGGCGTGGCCGAAAGGCTCGTTCAATTCCAGCAAGTCGTAGTGGCGCACCAGCTCCGGCAGCGTCAGCACATGCATCTTCTGCATCACGTTACCCCGATGGAGCTTCACTGTAGCCTCGGTAATGCCCAGGGCGGCCGAAATCTGCTTGTTCTTTTGACCCTCGACAACGCGGGCCAGCACTTCCTGTTCCCGCTTCGTCAGGGATTGGAAGTCGGCTCGTGCATTGCTAGCAGCCTGCTGCTTCAATGTGGTGCGGTTGTCCAGCTTCACCGCCTTGTTCACGGCGTCGAGAAGGTCCTGCTCGCGGACGGGCTTCGTCAGGAACTCAGCCGCTCCTGCCTTCATCGCCCGCACCGCGATCGGAACGTCGGCATGGCCGCTCATGAAGATAACGGGCCTTTGGAAGCCGCCTGCCCTGACCTCCTCGAAGAACTCGATACCGCTCTGGCCGGGAAGCCGGACGTCGAGGATCATGCATCCCACGCTCGTCAGCTTTCCCTTGGCCATGAAGTCGGCGGCCGAGGAGAATGCCGTCACGTTGAACTTCATAGAGCGCAGCAGGCCGACCAGCGACTCCCGTACACCGATGTCGTCCTCGATCACCACGATATGGCAGGCGCCGTCGTCGCGTGGCTTCTGATTCATCTGCTTTCCCCCGCAAACGGTATCGAGAATTCGAACACGGCGCCGCCGCCTGCTCTAGGCCGGGCAGACAGCGTGCCGCTGTGGGCACTGATGATCGACTTGGAAATGGCCAGGCCCATCCCAGTGCCCTGTTGCTTGGTGGAGAAGAATGCTTCGAAGATCCGTTCCGACGCAATGGGGTCGATCCCCTCTCCCGTGTCCTCGACCCTCACCACGACAGATCGCGAACCGTCCTCTTCGGCGGTGAGGTCGATCCTTCGCGCGCCGTCGTTGGCTCCGATGGCCTCGGCAGCATTCAGCATGAGGTTGAGAAGCACCTGCTGGAGCTGAACCTTGTCGCCGCGTATCGCCGGAATACCAGTAGAAACGGAGACGAAAACATCGATCTGGCGGATCCTGAATTCGGTGCGGAGCATCGTCAGCACATGGGAGATCACTTCCCCGATATCGACCACGCCCATGGATGGCCGTGAGTTCCGGGCCATGCTCCTGACGTTCAGCAGCACGTCGCCCGCTCTCTTTCCTTCCTCGACAAGGCGCTTGGCCGCAAGCTTGGCTTCCGCAACGTCGGGAACATCGCGGTCGAGCCAACTCAGACAAGTCGCGGCGTTCGTGACGATTGCCATCAGTGGCTGGTTCATTTCGTGAGCGATCGAGACGGTCACCGCCCCCATCGCCGTAAGCCTGTTCATCCGGACAATGTCTGCCTGCGCCTTCTGGAGCGCCTCCTCGCTCCTTACCCGTTCCGTGATGTCGATGATGGCGCCGAACACTTCCGGTTCCTCCTCCGGGTTCGTCTCTACGCGTGTAACGCAGTGGACGTACCGGATCGATCCGTCGGGCAACTGGAGCCGATGCTCGATCTCCCATGGCTGGCGGTCGCGTAGGCCCTTGTCAAAGACAGCGGCGACCATTTCGCGGTCACTCGGATGCACTCGCTCTCTGATCACCTTCGAACTCAGCGCCATCGACGTATCGAAACCGTAGATGTTGTAGGTCTCCTCAGACCAGACGACCTCTCCCTTAGACGGCTTGATCCGGTAGCTGCCGACGTGGCTGAGCTTCTGGGCTTCTGCGAGCGATGCCTGCGCGCGCTGCGCGTCCTCCAAGGAACTTCGTATCCTCTCCTCAGCAAGGCGGGTCTCGGTCACGTCCACGATCGTGCCGATGTATGCGCGAGGAGACTGAACCTCGTCGAGGATGAGCCGCCCACGAGCATGTATGTATTTTACGGTACCATCCGGAAGGAGGAACCGATGTTCGACGTTCAGCTCCTCGCCCTGCAAGGCCCGTTGATGGGCTTCAGCGACCATCTGCCTATCGTCCGGATGGACGCGGGAACTTAGTGTTTCGAAGGTAATTTCGTTGGCATCGAGACCTACGATGCTGGCGCACTCGGGCGAACATGTGAACACGTCCGTCGCCATGTCCCAGGACCAGGTGCCCGTCTCGATGATACGCTGGGCGACTGCCATCACCAGCTGGCTCTGTGCCAGCTCGAACTCTATGCGCTTGAGCTCGTCAATATCGGTATTGACCCCGTACCATCTAATGACGTTGCCATCGTCATCCAGCAGAGGAACAGCACGCAGAACGAACCAGCGTGCCTCGCCGTCATGCCGGAGCATTCGAGCCTCGACGCCTCCTGGCTTGCCCGAGGTGCACAGATCCGTCCAGACCTTGATGACCTTGTCGACATCGTCAGGGTGAAATGCGGAGACGAAGCCGAAGCCGACTGCAGTCTCGCGGGTGAGCCCCGTGTATTCGAACCACTGCTTGTTGCCGTCCTCAAATCCTCCGTCCGCCGCCCCGATCCAGGCAAGGGCTGGTATCATGTCCCACCCTAGTCTGGGGTCGTCTGCCGCCCTGACCGCTGTAGGGGCGGTGTCAATCTGGCCATGGAAATTGTTGGCGATTGCCGCGGCCGAGAATGCCGTCGCAAGCCACTCGAGATCTTCGACCTGTGCAGGGGCCGCGCCGTCGGGCATTTCGAGATAGATCGCACCGTCATTCGGTTTCGGCAGAGCGACCGGGAGGCAGACGATCGAGTGCCTGTTCCTGCCCCGCCCCGTCGAGACAACCTCGCGCACCGTCGCTTCGTCGATGTCGAACGCTCCAAGTCTCCCGGATGACAACGCTACCGAAGAAGTGTCTGCCATTGCAGCCACCGTGAGCTCGTTGCCCCGCCCTACGATGAGGAATCCGCGCCTTGCGCCGGACATCGCGACGGCAGCGCGCATGAATGGGCCGACGTCGTGGGCGTCCGACCTGCGTGCCTCCACCGCTCCCGAGCCCTCGTCCATCAGCGACAAAGCTCCTTGTCTCTTCCGACGAGCCACTCCGCCAAGTTGCTGTAACGTGGGGTACCTGAATCAGGCATTCGGAATCCCGGCGTTTGCAGAGATCCTCGGTACCCGAGGGTCGAGGATACGTTTTGCGAACTGTCCGAACACCGCGCCAAGGCCTCCCCAGACGATAAGCTGGAGAATTGCCGACTGCGCCCGGAATGTAAATAGAAGGTCGTCAGGGAAGCCGCTTGGCACTTCCTGAACATCCGGGAGGGCAGACACGAGGATCATCGCCATCGATGCGAAGGCCACCGCTGCGACTGGCACCGAGAACATCCCGCCGTGACTGCGCCGGATGCGGACGCCGATCCAGAAGGAAAGGGCCATCGAAACAAGGGATAGCAGGATTAGCAGGAAGTAGAGTTCTGTGCGACTGCCGATCGTCTCTGCGCTACCGATGCCAGGAGGATTGGCGGGATATTTCAGCTGCGGGACGAGAACAAGCGAGACATATCCCAATGATGCCAGCGTCCACACAGTCGAGCGTGGCCCGAGGCCGAGCCGGCCGTGCAGGCATCCGAGGCCGATTGCCAGAATGCCGCCGAGCGCGACGCTGTAGCTTGCGATCCCCGTCAGGAGACCGAGATTGCGCTGAGTGGCCCGGCTGACGGTTTCCTCTTCCGCATGGCTGTGATTGGCAGCGCTCCGTTCTTCGAGAACGATGGCCCGTTCGACAGTCGGTTCGGAAAACGCCCGCGCGAAGCCGAAGGACAGGAGCGCCACGATCAGGCCGGACAGCATTCCTGCGAGGAGAAGTCGCTGAAGCATAGTGGCATCCTCAGTGACAGGGAAAGCCGAGGAGGTGACGGCCGTCGTGCACGAACTCGTGGACGGCGTTCCCCTGGACGAGTGACGTTGCGCCCTGCTCGGCCCCGACGAAATAAAGGGTCATGAGCGAGAGAAGCCCGACGAAGAGGACCCATGGAAGCAATTCGCCTGCGGTTAGCGGCACGGCAGGCGCCGGGTAAGTGACGATGTGCGTCATGGCAAGTCTCCTGGATGATTTTGACGCTCACATCATGAGCAGGATCCCAAACGCGATCTTTCGTATTCGTTCGATGCCCGCCGCAAGTTCGAAAATCCGCCATCGCACGAATACGAAAGATCGAAGCCTGTCTGGTTCGTACCCTCTTCGGTAATGCAGGAGGTAGCGATGAACCCCATTCCCGGACAAAGGAAGATAGAAGGCGTTGTCCCCGCCCCCGCCGACTTGCCCCGGCTCCGCGTTGGACAGCGCGTCCGCGTCGGTAACCTGACTCCAGTCGGTCACTACCGCGTCCCCACGTACCTTCGTGGCAAGGAAGCCGTGATCGAGGCGATCATGTCTCCGAGGGCCGTCAACAACGAGGAGGAAGGGTTCGGACGGAACGCCGGATCGCTTGGCGTGTACTACAGGATCGCCGTCCCGATGACCGAAATCTGGAAGGACTACGCCGGATCGCCCGGCGACAATCTCCGCATCGAAGTCTTCGAAACCTGGCTGGAGGAACTCGACGATGACCGTCCATGAAGAACATGACCACGATCATGGCACCGAGCACGGGCACCCGCACGCGCCGATCGAAACAACCGAGAAGCCGGGCTACTACGATATCATGGAGCAAGCATTCCAAGAACTGATGATCGAGAAGGGCTACATCGGCGCCGACGAGATTAGACACCAGATCGAGGTTCTGGACTCCCGGCACCCTGCTTTGGGCGCCAAGGTCGTCGCTCGCGCGTGGACGGACCAGGACTTCAAATCACGCCTGCTCGAGAACGGCCGCACCGCTTGCGAGGAACTCGGCATCACCTTCTATGATCTGACGGAACTCATCGTTCTCGAGAACACACCGAAGGTCCACAATCTCATCGTCTGCACCCTCTGTTCCTGCTACCCGCGCCCAGTCCTCGGGCTGCCACCCGACTGGTACAAAGCGAAGCCCTACCGTGCCCGCGCGGTCTACGAGCCGAGAAAGGTACTGGCGGAGTTTGGGACGATCATCCCCGACGACGTGGAGGTCAGAGTGAGCGACTCTACGGCGATCCAACGCTACCTCGTGCTTCCGATGCGCCCTCCTGGAACTGAGGGATACAGCGAAGAGCAACTCGCCGCGCTCGTCACTCGTGATGCGATGATCGGCGTGATACCCGTCAATTCTCCAACCGAAGGAAGAGCGGCATGACCGGAAGCGAACAACTTCTCAAGCGACTGCCGAACGACATCGGCGGGCTGGAAGCACCTAAGATCGAGCAGACCGATCACGAACTCCTCCCCTGGGAGAAACGGTGCCACGCGCTCGCCGACGTGCTCGATTTCCACAAGATCATCAACACCGAGGAGAAGCGCCGCGGCGTCGAAGCCCTAGGGTCGGAGATGGTCGGCAAGCTCACTTACTATGAGCGCTGGATCGCGGCCTTCGCCAACATCGCGTTTCAGAAGCGTCTGATAACGCCCGAGGAACTGGCCAGGCAGATGTCGGCCGTGGAGGATCGATGGAGGGCTCACTCCTGAAACTCGTGCCCCCGCGCGCATCCCGCTGCTTCGTCGAGGACGACGCCAGCGCGCCGCTGGTCAGACGGTCGCTCGCCGAAGCCGTTGGCACGATGTTGCTGATGGTCGCCCTGCTGGGCGCCGGGATCGGCGGAAAAGCTGCGCCGATTTCGTCGGCCATGGCTATATCCGGCACGTTGATCGGACTGATCCTGGCTCTTGGCTCGGTGTCGGGCGGCCACTTCAACCCGGTCATAACCGTTCTTCAGTGGCGCGCGGGACAGCGCGGTCTCGAGTGCACGACCTGGTACGTGGCCGCACAGATCCTTGGAGGAACAGCAGGCGCCGTCTTGGTCGATCTCATGTTCGCGGTCCCACCAAGCCCACCGACTGGGGAGCTTCCGAATGCCGCCGCTGTCGTAAGCGAGGCACTGTCGACATTCGGGCTGATGATGGTCGTGTTCTGCAGCAGCCGTAGCACCAACAAGATGACCGGGCCTTTCGCAGTCGGCCTCTGGCTACTGGGCGCGATCATCGCCACACCGACCGGATCCATCGCCAACCCCGCCGTCGCCATCAGCCTGCTCTTGTCGCCGTCGAGCGCTTCGGTGACGGCAGTAGCCCTCTTCATTGCGGTGCAGTTTGCTGGCGGCGCATTGGCGTTGCGATGTGTCGACTTGCTCTATCCGTCCGCCGGACACTGATCGGCGCCCAGCAAGATCCCGAAGGAGAATGTGATGTCGAAAACGAAGCTAGCGGTCTCAGCACTTGTCATCCTCGGCACCTCTGCTGCTGCGACCAGCGGCCTGACAGGCGACGCCTCGCCGATCTACGGAGTGAAGATTCCCAAAGAATATAGGGAATGGCGGCTGATCACAGTCGCGCACGAAGCTGGCAAGAACAACGACATCCGAGCGGTCCTCGGCAACGACATCGCGATCAAGGCATTTCGAGAAGGAACGAGGCCGTTTCCGGATGGCGCCATCATCGCGAGGCTCGCCTACGTCTACCAATCGTCTCCGGAGAACGACAAGGTCTTCCCGGCGCCGCAATCCTTCGTCGCCGGCGACCCGACCAATGTGCAGTTCTCGGTGAAGGATTCGAAGACATACGCCGACACGGGTGGCTGGGGCTACGGTCAGTTCGAGAATGGCGTCGCTAACCCAAGCGAACCGCTGATCAAGAGCTGCTTTGCCTGCCACGTGAAGCTCGACGCATCGAAAGACTTCGTGTTCAGCCACTATTCGCCGTGAGGCCATCATGCCGAGCTAAGGAGGTTGCCGTGAGAACGAAGTGCGTGATGACCCCTGCGGAGACGATGTCGGCGATCCGCGACATGTGGCAGTGCGGTCGCGTCGACGAGGCTGCCGCTCACTTCGCAGAGAACGGCGTGCTGCTGGTCGAGCCAGACAGGCAGGCAGTCGGTCGGGCCGCGATAGGTGACGGCTTCGCTGGACTCGCGCGGCGCCTTCGCTTCCTGGTGGTCGACGACAGCGTCGTGATCCAGCGGGGCAATATCGCCCTTCACCATGCGCGATGGACTGCCCGCTACATCATAGATGGCGCGCCCTCCACGGAAGAAGTCAGTACAACGACCGCGGACGTGCTCACTCTTCAGGCCGATGGCCGGTGGGTCGCCGTCGTCAACAATCCATGGGGAGGCGACGTCCTCGATGAGTAGGTTTCATTTCCACATTCGCGTCGCAGAAGTGATCGACCGAGATTACGAGGGCATCGAGATCCAGGCGAAGGATTGCGTAGCGGAAGCGATTGCGGTTGCCCGCCGTATTGTCGCCGAGGCAATCACCCTGGACGACTCCGTTGGCGACATGACGTTTGAGATTACGGACTGCAACGGCAAGCTGGTAGCGGAGCTGCCGTTTCGTTGCTGCGCGCGGCTGCAGTGAGGCGGGCCGATACCCCAACTTTGGCGTATTGTCCGGACTGAGAGTGAAACGTAGGCGGTCGGTCTCACATTGCGGAGACACCGATGATCGACAGTCGTACTGCGGCCCTCCAGGCCATTCTGTTCAATGCTCTGAGTAATTAGAGCAGGCTTCAAATCTCGTCCGCACTAGGAGCTAGCCGTGAGGGGCATCTGTTGCCGAAAGGAAAGGCTGCCTAGCTAGGCTGAAAACAGCCAACTGGATCCCTATATCGGCGATTCAACAATTTCTGAAAGGACATCGGTCATGACACTGAACGGAAGCCTGCTGGTTGCGGGGAAGGAAGAGCGCGGCTCGAACAGCGAGTTCCACGCAACTGAGGCAGCGACCGGGCAGGCACTTCCTGTGTCGTTCGGCGGCGCGTCACCCAATCAGGTTGACGCGGCCGCGATGCAAGCGTGGGAAGCCTTTGCATCGTACCGTGAGACCGATCTCGAAAGCAGAGCTGCTTTCCTTGAGAAGATTGCTGCCGAGATCGAGGCAATCGGCGACGAACTGATCGTCCGCGCCATGTCAGAAACCGGACTACCCCGCGGGAGGCTTGAGGGCGAGAGGAACCGCACTACTGGGCAGCTTCGATTGTTCGCACGGGAAGTCCGTGCCGGGCGCTTCCAGGAACTCCGCTTCGACGCTGCGGATCCTTCTCGAACGCCCGTTCCTAAGCCCGACCTGCGGCTTCGCAACATTCCGGTCGGACCTGTGGCAGTCTTCGGCGCGTCCAATTTCCCACTCGCTTTTTCCGTTGCTGGTGGGGACACTGCGTCGGCGCTCGCCGCTGGCTGCCCTGTCGTCGTCAAGGCGCACTCGGCCCATCCGGGCACATCGGAACTGGTGGGGCGCGCCGCCCAGCGGGCTGTCGCCGCCAGCGGTCTTCATCCCGGCACCTTTTCGCTGCTCTTCGACACAGGCTTCGAGGTCGGTCAGAGGCTCGTCGCCGATCACAGAATTCGCGCCGTGGGCTTTACCGGATCACGTCGCGGCGGCACGGCGTTGATGGACATCGCGTCGAAGCGGCGGCAGCCCATCCCGGTCTACGCCGAGATGAGTAGCATCAACCCTGTCATTCTGTTTCCGAACGCGCTCGCGAGGAACGTCGAGGGCGTCGCGAAAGCCTTCGTTTCCTCGTTGATCCTAGGCGCTGGACAGTTCTGCACCAACCCCGGTCTGCTCCTTGCTGTAGATGGTGAAGCTCTCGATGCCTTCATCGCGAAGACCACAGAACTTCTCCCGGCAGTCGCGCCGCAGGCAATGCTTACCCCATCGATCGCGCGGACGTTCTGCGAAGGAGTAGCACGGCTTCGGGCCCATCCGGAAGTGCGAGCCGTCGCATCGGGAAAGCCCGGCAGCGAGTTCGAGGGTGCGGCAGCACTGTTTGAGACGACATCGACAGCTTTTCTTGCTCACGAAGAGCTTCAGGACGAGGTATTCGGCGCCGCAGGCCTTATAGTTCGCTGCCCCGACCTTGCGCAGCTTGAGGCCGTCATCGATGCACTCGAAGGACAGCTGACGGTCGCGCTTTTCATCGACAACGACGACGAGGCCGACGCTGGTCGTCTCGTTCCAAAGCTTGAGATGCTCGCAGGCCGCCTGCTGGTCAACGGTTTCGGGACTGGAGTGGAGGTGTCTCCGGCGATGGTCCACGGCGGCCCCTACCCGGCCACCGCAGATGGCAGATCCACTTCCGTGGGCACGCTTGCTATCTACCGCTTCCTAAGGCCTGTCTGTTATCAAGATTTCCCGACCGGGATCCTGCCTGGTGCGCTCAGGGATCAAAAAATCTGAGGTAATCGAGCGACGCCGATCCGAACCTTCGAACCTCCTGCACGTTGAGGCGCAGGAGGAAATCCCCATGGGTTCTGAAAAGGAAGGTTCGAAGTCCGACGGTCGGGAAGTGGCACCCATCGGAGCGGCCCTGACGCCCGGTCTGATTCCGTTCTGGTCGCCGAAGTGGAAGGGGTTTGCGACAAATCGCCAGTCTGTCTGGGGGTCATGTCCCGCCCCGCCCGCGGCTCCGTGATTAACCGGATCATGGTCAGTAACCGCGCGCTATTTGCCAGGCGCTGTACGGAGCTCAGTCTAATAGCTTGCGAATGGCCATAATCCCCTTCGCGGTATCTGACCAAGATTGGCGCCATATTAGCAGGCAAACACCGAGCACAGTGGCCATCGCGAATGGAATTGGTCCAAGAAACCAGAACGCCGCAGCCACAGTGAAGTAATAGGAGCGGACGCCGACGCTGAACGATCGGAGTGCCGGGTTGAGGACCATCGTCAGCGCTTCCGTCCATGCCGCGATATCGCGCTCCTCCTGTCGCGATGGACTGGCGCCGATTGCGGCAAGACAGTAGTTGAGCTGCCGCACAGCCCAGATGAAATCGGACAGCCCACGCAGAAGCGTCGCGATGATCAGCAGGACTTTCGTCTGGAACAGCCATGCGGGATCCTTGGCCGCGAACATTGCGATGAGACCGTTGCCATTGCCATAGTTCGGCTCCATGAAGAGCGCGCCGCTGAGGCCGACGATGATGATCAGGTTCGCGGATCCGAAGAAGGACGCCGAGTTGATCGTGTGCCCCAGGATGGCGGCGTCGCCGATGAAGTTGTTGTCGCGGGTCAAGGTCTCCCGCATCCACGCAGATCGCACGCGGACCATGTCGACTGAAAGGCTGTCGTTGGGCCGCGGCCAGCCCAATGCCATCAACGGCTCGATTGCAATCCAGACCAATATGAAAAAGGCGATCGCAGCTATATTGAGCGCGTCCATGAGGTTCCCCGGCCGAGTTTGTCGGCACCCTATCGCGGGTGTCGGTTTTCTCCAAGAGACGCCCCCTGGCCGAAGCACTCGCCGCTATGGTTGCTCGCGCGTACCTGACGCCGCCTCGCGCTGATCGGCGTCGATGAGGTCGGCCGGAACGAGGAAAGTGTCGGTGTGCTCGCGAGCAGCTTCCCGAAGGGCTGCAAGGCTGGGCACGTCGTCTCCCTCGAGGATATCGAACTCGTGGAGGATCTCGTGTTCAGCCTGAAGTCAATGGTCTTCGTGCCGATCTTCCGGGCTGCCCTCGGCTTCCCAGATTGAGTAGGCGCGAAGCCGGATCCGTTCGGTAACACAAATACCACTCCGACCATTCGGGCGGATCCTTGTTGGGATGGATTTGATGCGTCGACCGCTTCTCGCGGCGCGGTTGCTTTGGCTCACTGTCCTTAGCTCGCTCATAGGTCATAAAATACCGAGAACTTAATATCACTTGCCACGGCAGTATTTCGAAAGTGAGCGATCGCTAGCAGTTCAGGCACAGGTGAAGCGTGCTGACAAGTACGGCGACAAGCGTGGATACTCTTCATGGCATCCCTCGAAATCGAAACGCAGAAATTGGCGAGAGGGACGAACATGTTGCGCGGAGACCTTTCTGCGCGGTGCGCCCCCAGTCAGTCGCTGGAATGCCAACGTCTAGCGTGATTCATGGGCACCGGGCACGCTACCAGGATGCCCATCATCGCCTGAGATTTCAGCAAGAAACTTATTTTGAGAAGACATCGCCAGCGAACCCGATAGGCTCATACCTGTGTACGGGAGTATCTGAAATGAACTTGAAATACCGCGCTGTCGAATATCCTTCCGATTGGCAAAGCATTGCCATGGCGCTAACAATGCCACTGGCAATCGCCGCGGTTTCGTTCGGATGTCAGTTCTTCCTATAGAAGCGTTACTGGCGTCCACTCGTGCAGTGCACGTGAATCCGTTCGGCCATAGTATCCGCTGGTGCCCATCCTCCTGCGTCAGCCCGATGACACCCGCCATATCCGGTTCCCGACGCGCAGGGATAAACGGCAGTTCCCTCCGTCTTCGCCAGTCGCCATTTCGACAATGCTGACGAGCGCGCCCCGCTTCATGTGATGTCGCATGGCACCCTGTGATAAACCGAACCTCGACGCGACTTGCTCGGCGTCAACGACAAAAGTCGCCGCCCATATCCCGAATGATCTTCACGTTGCCTACCCGCCGGTGGGGTCTCAGATGCGGTCCTGAAACGGGATTTCCGCCGTATGCTTCCAGTTTACGACATCACTGCCACGGATCCGAATACGCTCATAGGGTCCGATCGTGCGCTGTTTCAATTTCGCAGCCGCTATTTCACAGATCGGTCCAATGCTCTGCTGCAACCGGCACTCGTCTGCCCTGCGGGGCGACGCAAATTCCAGCAATGCTTCGCGTTCGACGATGACGGTTCGCTGCTCGCCTTCATTCTCGAGAAGAACGACACCACCGTCTCCAGAGGATTTCAGAAATGCTGTGAGAAACCTGACAGACATGTTCGCGCTCCTTGAACAAGTATTGACCCGTCATACTTCAGAAACGGGCCAAGCTCTCGGGGCTCGGGAACGGGTCGTAACCGAGCGGTTTAGAGAGTAGCTCACATCACGCAGAAGTCTTTGAGCGAGATCAAATACGGACCGAAAGGCGCTAAGAACGGTTGCGTGGCGCAGAGCTCGCCGAGTAAGCAATTGAAGTTGGCGACCGACCTCCGCGAGCCGTGCCCCCAATTTGCCGGCAGGTCCAGAGGCTTGCCAAATGGTTATCGCGATTAGGCTCGTCACTGCTCCAGGACCATTCGGACCAGTTCGGCATGATGCGCCGCTGCGACGTCTGGATGTGATCGAAGCCTGCTTTTAAGTTGATTGATCCCAACCTCGCGGAAGATCGGATTCAACGGATCGACTGAAACTCCGCGCTCGGACCGTTTCAGCTCATCAGGTAGCTCGATGACCGGTATCGTTGCATCCGGTCGGGATCCCAGGAAGAACGCCACCGAAAAGCGCTCGACACCAGGCGGCGGGGCGACCACCTCATGAACATCCGCGCGCACGAACCCGTTCGTCGCGAGTTCCAGGAGTTCGCCAGTGTTGATCACAAATGTATCGGCCACCGGCGGCGCACTGACCCACTCCCCGTCCTCGGCACGAACACGCAAACCCGGCGTCGTGTCCTGCAGCAGCACCGTAACGAAGCCGCCGTCCTTGTGCGCGCCGACGCCCTGATCGGTCTCCGCGACATCCCGCCCCGGGTAGCGAATGATCTTGAGGAGCTGAGACGGCTGAGGTTCATAGATCTGCGCGAAGACGCCCTCGGGCTGGTCCAGTGCCGCGGCGATAGCCCTGAGAATGTCGATGCCGATGCGCGTTACTTCCGCTTGGTACGCCAGAAGAAGCGGCCGTAACTCGGGTAGCGCTTCCGGCCACTGGTTCGGCCCCTGGAGCCACTTCCATGGCGGCGAGTCCGGTCCAATGTCAGCTGCGACGGCTTCGGTGTTGATGTCGAGTTGTTCGCGCCAGTCCTGCGCACCACGCGTGCGTTCCTGCCCGGCTCTATTGTAGCCCCGGAAGTGCGGCGACTTCAGCATTTCGATCTTGAGCTTCTCCTCCATTGGGAGCGCGAAGAAACGTTTCGCAGTCGCTAAGACGTCCCCGATAAGCTCTGGATCAACGCCATGCCCTTTGAGGTAGAAGAAGCCATGGGCATGCAGAATGTGGCGGAGATCTGCGATGAAGGCCAGGCGCTCGCCGGGACCGGCGTGGAATTTCGAAAGGTCCAATGTTGGCAACATGGCCGAGGGCGCGACTGGAAAAGCTGTCGTCATTGCGGTTCCTGAAGATGGCTTCAGGTGATCATAGGCATAATGCGCACCGCGGGAACGGTGTAACCTGCGCCAGGCGCACCGTTTACGGGAAAACCATTTCGCAAGCGTAGCTTGAAGCGAAACAAATACGCGAGCAGGGGATCGGACACCTAAATTAGATGCCGGCTTCGACAAGCTGCTCGGCTCGACGAGCAACGCCGCTCAAGCCGCCTCGGTCCCAGGTGTTCACAGGTGGCGCTATCACGATCGACCGAGCATTCACCGAAAAGCAAGCGCCTTTTAGCGACGGCCTCCCCTGAGCGCCAACCGGCGGCTTCGACTCGAGTGGGGATGTTTTGCCAGCAGCGCGCGACGAACCAAAATCATACATCAGCGTTTCCCCCCCAAAAGGAGACACAGATGCGCCTGTACCGCCATGATCAGACTACTCAGAGCTTTCACCAGGACATGGTCGATGACCGGGTGGCGGAAGCTAATCAATTCATTGATCAGTTCCTGCTTTTCATAAGGGATAACGAGATCGGAAATGATCTCATCGATGAGATCGAGTTGCCCATTGCGAAAAGCATGCTCATCTCGGCATTTAGAATTTCCATTGCCGCCGAGCGCAGACCTGATATTCGCGCACTGCTCATCAAGGCGGGTCTGACCCTTGCTCAATATCGTTCCGGCCTTGGAAATCGCATTACAATGAAAAGCGTAACCCCGCATGGTCGCTTACGGCAGCCGCAATCCCACGTCTTCGAACAGCGTTTGCGTCGGGCACTCGTGGCTGTCGCCGCCGAACGAATTCAGCTTGGCGACCGTTTTCAGCGCGCGTTTGTCGAATCCTTCCACTGACAGCGGTCGGCGCGTTGTCGCAGATTGGCCGTTGGGACTATTTCTCAATCTTGCCCTGTACGGAGGCCGCGACCAGCGGAAGTGCCGCCGTTAAAAGCGGGCCGAGCGGCAAAGACCTGATCAGCCTCGTTGCGATGAACGTGCCCGCCATTGCTCCCGCGAGCTTTAACCACGGATATTGCCCGAGCTGGGCATGAGCACTGGCATCCGCCCACTCTACACGAGATTTGACGACGGTCTCGGCTTGCGCAGTAATGACATGAAGCCGACCTCGGAGATGTTCGATCTCCTGTCGAAGAGCATAAAGATCGGCTTGCACATCGTCAAACGGGCGGCTTGTTTGAGCCGTCGCTTCATCGTCAGCCATAGCCAGAGCTTCCAGCTCCGCAAGATGCGCCTGGAGCTCTTCCTCGGTGTCGGAACCAGCCGGCTGTGTAGGAGTGCTTAGTGGCATTATGATGGATCCTGTAATCGCATATTGCCGACAAAGGACAAGTCTCATGGCCGCCCCTGGTCGTTGCTGACCTCAAGTTGAATTCAACTCAGAAAGGACCTCGCTACGTTAACGCCTTATGACGCGCATGGCGAGCGACACGACAAAGAGAACCAGGAAGATGAAGAACAGGACCTGAGCGATCGATGCGGATGCACCAGCAACCCCGCCGAAGCCGAGCACGCCTGCAATCAATGCAACGACCAGGAATACCAGAGCATAGTACAGCATTTCCACCTCCGTCATTCTGATCACAAGGAAACTGTGCGGAAGGCGATTTGGTTCCGGCGAAGCAGCACTGCGAACCCGACCTAGGCTGCGGCCATCAGGCGACGGCGAGTGAAAACGCTGTCCCCGTCTCTTGGCCTTGGCGGCTCGGCTGGGGGCCTTTGAGAAGCTTTAATACGTCTGGAAAGGACAACATCACACCAACTCGCCGCGAGAAGTGCCGAAATGACAAGGAGATTCCATAAGGGGGCCAGTTCGTCGGGCGAGCGCTGGCTGCGTTCATGCAAGATCTTGAGAACTCGCGACGCCCCCTGAAGCATCGGTTGATCGACAAAATGATTAATGAAAACCACGTCGCGCTCGTCGGTCCACGCGCTACCCACACCAGCGAAATCCGGCATGAACGTGGCGCAGCCCTGCTCTTTTCGCCGGACAGCGCGTGGTTCCATATGTCTTGACGCAATGACCGAACTATGGGGCCATTCCCGGGCCAGGTCGACGCGCTTGCGCTAAGGATTGGCCAAGCGCAGCCAGCCCCACTACCGCTCCGTGGGCAAGCGACCGATTGCTTCTGTCAGAAACGGCACGCTGACGGGCTCGCGTGAACGAAGCTTGGTCTCCCCCTGGGGATCGATCAGCACTGCCTCAAATTCCTCGGGCGACGGGCCATCGAGATCGTGGCGAACCTCGTCCGCTTCTATCTCCATCACCTGGTCGAGACTGGTAAAGACACCGCCGCCGGCCACCCGAACGATGGCGATATTATGCGCGGAAAGCACATCCTGTTGGTTTTCCAGCAGTTGTTCCTGCGCCTCGGGTCGATCATCGTCCCCACCTTCGAAGAGGACAAGGACGTGGGAGGTGTTGCGGAACGCCAGAAGGCTGGGGCACGGATCGGTCGCGACAGGAGGCGCTCCGATGATCTCCCGAATAAACGATTTCAGCATGTCGTGCCTATTTAAAGCCGATAGCTCTGCGCTAGTGAGAAACGCGCTCCGGCTTTCCCTTTCGCTTCGTCGAGGCGAATTCTTCGAGCTGTCGCTCACTCATGCTCTCGACCATTTCTTTGGAAGCTCCCTTGAGCCGGCTCTTCGGTGCCTGACCACGCTTGGCCGCGAGGGCGGCGCCAGCTGCTTTCTGCTGGGCTTTGGATTTGGCGGGCATTCGTGTTCTCCTTTGCTGACCGGAATAACTTGCCTGCCGCGGCAAAGGTTCCCTTTGGATATCGGCTAGCCGGCGGAACCAATTACAATGTGCGATCGTTGCTCCTGACGCTCCCGAAGTCTCCGTCACCCTCCCCAGGCAATCATGGATAGTATTATGGAAAACCACGCAGCGGATGTTGTTCTCGCGACGCGCACTGCATTCAATCAGGCAGCTGCGCTCGCAGTCACATACGGATTTTCACTTCTCGGTGCCATCGTACTGCTGGTCGGCGGCTGGATTCTGTCAGGGGTCATCAGCCGTTCGGCATACCGCGTCATCTCGAAGATCCACGGAATCGACGAGACGCTGGCGCGCTTTTTCCAGAACCTCCTGAATTACGGACTACTCGTCCTGGTGTTTGTCACCGTCCTTGGCCAATTCGGCGTTCAGACTGCCTCGATCATCGCTGCCCTCGGTGCTGCCGGCCTTGCTATCGGCCTCGCCCTACAGGGCACGCTGCAAAACATCGCCGCAGGCATCATGCTTCTCGTGCTGCGGCCTTTCCGGGTCGGCGAATATATTGAGACAGGCAGTGTCAAAGGTTTTATCCGCGAGATCGGGCTCTTCGCTACGGAGATGAAGACGACGGACGGTCTCTACCTCATGGCTCCAAATTCGACGCTATGGAACACGCCGATCGTCAACCACAGCCGCGAGCCAAGCCGTCGCCAGGAGCTGTCAATCGCCATCGGCAACGATGCCGACCTTAGGACGGCCAAACAGGCGGTCATGAGGATCGTTTCATCCGACAAGCGCGTGAAGACGCAACCGGCCCCGCGCGTGTTCAGCGATGACCTGACGACAGATAAGACCGTCCTCAAGATCGAATATTGGGCAAACACGCGGGAGTGGACCGAAACGCGCTATGATATTATCGACCACTTGAAAGCCGGCCTCGTCGAAGAGGGATTTCTATAGAGTAATATTGCCGGCTGGCTGGCGCATAACCGGCGGCAAACTTCAGCTCCGCCTATAAGCCAAGACCGCCAGCGAAGGGGCCCTCATGGAAAAGGGCTCACTGGATCGCTAGGCTTCGGGGTGATCAACATTACTACCCGCTTGACGCCAAACCTCTCTGCTGCTCGTGCGACAATGCGAAAGCTGACATCCCAGGGCCGAGCAATTGGATTGTTGGCGGAATTTACTGGCAGTCAATGTGGGTAGGTCAATGTTTCCTGATATCGAAAGACCTGCGGGGCTCAGAGCAGTGCTTCAGGTGACGCAGGCTGGAATTCGACTGTCCCGCCATCCTCGACGCTGTTGCCCAGCCATCGCTCGTCATTGAGCCAAGCAAGTTCGTGATGGTTCGCTGGTTCCTGTCGCGCGCCACCCCCGTCCTCCATGGAAAGGGCAGGATCAAGCGCTGGTTCGGGACCAATACCGACGTCACCGCGACCCAAAAGCTGGAGGATTTCAAAGCCTGGTCATCAAGGAAATCGGCCATCGCGTAAAAACAGTCTGTCGCTGGTTTCAGCCTTGCTCAATCTCCAGGCGCAGAAATCCGGCGAAACCTCGCGTGCAGTTCTGCGTGATGCAGCCTCACGGGTCCATGCCGTAGCAACGGTACATGATCAACTGTTTCGACAACGAGATGCCCGTGAGATTGATCTGGAGCCATTCCTTTCCAACCTGGCCGGGGCGCTCGGCACGACCGGGCCCAAGCACGGGACTGTGGTCAACGTTGAGCCCGCCACAATAACGGCGGATGCTGCAATCCCGGTCGGCCTGTTCGTCAACGAGCTCATCACAAAGGTGAGGAAGGAGAGGTGTGGGTTCACGGAGAGCGTGTTGATAGCAATCAATACCGTCTGCAAGTCAGGGACCGGGGTATCGGTCTTCCGAGTGATTTCAATATAGCCGCAATCAGCGACAGCCTTGGAAATGAAGCCTGTAACCGGTCTTGCCAAACAACTCGGTGGTGAACTCACCGTTGAAGAGAGCCAATCCGCGCTAGGCTTACACTATTGTTTCCACTCAAGCCGCCAATGGGCAAATAGCTGTTTCTGCGCTTGGTGGTATTGCCGAAGTGATCGGCGGTGAATGCCATGATGCTTCGTCTTGGGATGGTAGTGCCGAAGGCCAAGGCAGCTTCGCCTCACACCAGGTGTCTCCGGCTTAAGGGGCGACGCCGCCAGGTTCATCAACGCACCTCTGCTTGCTACGGCTCAAAAACCCGAGCAAACATTCTGTCCTGGAGATGTGCTGCGCCGACGATAGACGCCGCGACAGCTATCGCGCGCTCTCGGTCAGCCGAATTGTTGATATATCCCTCAAGCAAAACAACAGGACCAATCATTTTGACGGTAATAGACGAGCTGTCGAGTTCGAGATCGGCCGACAGCGCGGCTTGCACAGATGCGATCGTCGACGCCGAGCTGTGACCGCTCGCGCAATGCTGTTCATGACTGAAGCTGTCCGAGCCGAAGTTCATGGTCGAATTCCTTTCTCTATCCTCTATGAAAACAGCCGAACGATCATTAAGTTCTAATATAGGACTTAAGTCCGAGGGCTCTTGTCCGGGAACAAGCTCTACCTCGACAAGTTCTTCCCTTGCGAAACCGCCATGCGTTGCCACCGGCTGTCTTCCCCCCAACGGCAGCCGCAAGGAGCCCGGCTTACCGGGTTCAATTTGAAGAGTCTGGAACAAACGTCGCCAGACTTGGTTTCAATGCGTTGCGATCTTGAAGTCAGTCGCGACCTGCAGCCACCTTCGCTCCCAGATGAATGCGGACAGTTAGTTGTTTGGGACAATCGTCGAAGCGATCTGCCGGTGGTCGGGTCGAACGATCCCCGCGACTTGCGCTGATGGTCCGGTGCTGACAGGGACCCAAACCCGTGCTGAGCTTGCTGCTTGACCAGCGTTCATGACCAGAGCGCCGACGATTGCTGCCATTGCAATCAGGATGACAACCAGCGGAAAGGCGACGCCTGAGGGTTTATCTTCGGGATAAATCATTCCTCAACTCCTGCGGCACCCGCTACGCTGGCACCGATGACGATCGACTGGCTTTGGGTTTTTGAAGAAAAAAGGGCGGCTTGCGCCGCCCAGAGGTCACTGAATGACCTGGATGACCTTCCGCGAAGAAGGTTCCACGATGACGCGTTCGTCATTGACGATTGCGTATGCGTACTTCGGGTTCTCGGGAACCGGGGTTACGACAACCGTTTGCGGCAGCGGCTGCCCGACGACTACCTTCTCTTTCACCACGACACGCGTGGAAGGAGCCGGAGCCTGCTGCACATAGGTTACGACCTGCTGCGGCGGCGGATCAAGAACGGTACCTGCAACGCCACCGACAATGCCGCCGACTGCTGCGCCGACTGGGCCGCCGACAATGGCGCCCGTTGCTGCGCCACCGACTGCACCTGTTACCGTGGACGACTGCGCAAACGCGCCCGTCGATGCCATGAGAACGCCGGCGGCGATACCTATTGCTTTGATATTCATCATCAAGTCCTCCTTTTGGAAGCGGGTTGTTCCGCTGCAAAAAATAACTTCCAGATGATGAGACGGTTCCGAAAATAGGACTTCAGTCGATCGATGTAAGACCTTGGTCCTATAGGCGGCTCCGTGCATGTTTAGATTTTCGTCAGAACCGGAGCCCTGCCTCCATCTTTGTTCAACAGCAGATAACTTCAATGTTCCCGCTAAGCGTAGTTCTTCAAGCTGACGATCTAGCCTTTTGCTCGGGCGCGACCTCCTGCCCGATCGCCCATAGGAACGCGGCCATTTCCCGAGCAATGGCCGTGACCGTTAGACCTTCGGCTTGCCTGCCCCCATCAGCTTGCGATACCGCGCTCAAAGCCTCAGCTGACCTTTCCACGCAAACTCTCGAACTGTTCTTGGTAATCCCTCCAGCCGCACCTGGATCCCCGAGCTTACACGCGCAGGAAAGCGATATGTCCAGGCGCCTTCGATGAGGGCTCGACGCGCCCGGCTGTTGCCCGCTTTGGTGATCCTGCCACGCTTGACCCGGTCGCCGGTTGAGCTTTCCGACGGCACAAGGCCGAGATATGCCATCAATTGACGAGGATTGTCGAAACGGCGGACATCGCCGATTTCTACCACAAAGGTGACCGCCGTCATCAACGCGACGCCACGCATCGCTTGGTAGGCGGCCACAACCGGGGCCATCGACCGGGATGCAGCAGTCTCCACCACCAGCTTGGTCAACCGATCCACACGCACGCCGGCATCTTCAATGGCTTGGCAATATTCCGCCAACAGGATGTGGTGAGCGGGATGATTGAAGGTCTGGCGCGCCAGCCATCTTGTATGGGCGCGCGTCCATGGGGTGCGACCGGTATAGATCCGGCCGTGACGCAGCAGAAAAGACTGGAGCTGCTGGCGTGCCTGCTTCAACACGCTGTTGGCAGCCTCACGAGCCCGTACGAGGTCGCGGATCGCCTCATGAGCTTCATTCGGAACCCGGACCGCGGTCAGTTCCCCCGCCCGGTGCAGGCGTGCCAGACTGACGGCATCGCGGCGGTTGGTCTTCACCCGATCGCCCGCTCGCTTGGGCACCAGCGACGGCGCCACCACCACGCAGTCATGCCCAAGTTCGATAGGCTTCATTCCTTCCGGATCGGCCCAAGAGCTGCTACGGATCACGCAGCGCGCCCGGTCGCTGCAGGGTGTTTTCGAGAAGACACGACTGATCGACACATGTCGCGACACGTCCAGTCGGGTTGCCGTTTCGGGCAGGACCCGGAAAGAGACCTTCACACACTATCGCCACAACGTGAAGACAACGAGCCTTATTGCGTACCATAGAAATTCAGGGCTGCACTGGCGTCCGTCAGGACGAGGAAGACAATCATGTCGTTAGATTAAGGGATTTTACGATACGGAGAGGTCCCTAATTCCCTTTCGAACAAGCAAAGCGGATATCAAGCCTTCGACATCGTCGAGAAAGGGGATTTATAATGGCTGACGCTTTGGGAACTTCTATCGCCCTGCATCGCCTACCAGAAGTGCTGACGGCAGAGCCCGCAAGGCTCCGGGCCCTGGCCCACCTTCTCCGCTTCCGCCGCGAGCAGGACATTTACGTCCAAGAAGAGCGCACCGACACCTGGTACCGTGTCGTTTCGGGGTCAGCCTGCAAATATCTGATGAGTACAGAGGGGCGCCGGCAGCTCGTCGACATCTACCTGCCGGGAGATCTCTTCGGATTTACTGCCCGTCTTCACCACAGATTTGCTGTCCAGGCCGTCACTGACGGGACACTGATAGCCTGCTACCCGCGCCACCGTGTAGAGGCTCTCGCCGAAGAGGACGCGGAGACGGCACTCGAAATCAGAATCCAGATCGTCGAAGCGCTGGAACGGTTGCAGGAGCAACTTCTGGTGACCACCACGATGACCGCACAGGAAAAGGTCCGGGAATTTCTGTTCTACTTTCACCGACGGCTTTCAGTGGCGACTGGCCATGGTCTCGCGTTACCCATCTCGCGCTACGATATCGCCGACATGCTCGGGATCTCCGCCGAGACAGTCTGTCGGGCCTTTAGGGACCTGCAGGAACGCGGCGTTATCTCGCTGCGGGGGCCGCGAAGCATAAGAATCAATCGAATGTGAGGTAATCCAGATGGCCGAGGAGGACGACCTAGAAAGGCGTGTCATCCGTGAGGTGGCTGCCGTATTCCATCGAGAGGAGATCCTCGAAGACGCGGTGCAGGCACTGCTTCACGCAGGATTTGATCGCTCCGACATCGACATCATGGGCGATATCGAAACCGTCCGCCGGCGCCTGGGTACGCTTTACGTGCCTTCCGAAGAAATCGCCGACGTCCCAGGCGCACCGCGTCGCGCTTACGTCACCCGCGACGATATCACTACCGCCACCGCCAGCATTGCTGGCATGCTATTCTATCTGGGCGCCGCCACGGCGGCCATCACGGTCGTTGCCTCGGGCGGAAGCTTGGCGCTGGTTGCCGCCGCAGCCGCGGCCGCTGGGACCGCCGGCGCCGGCATCGGAGCGGCGGCGATCCACCATCTCGGAAAGAAGCAGGCAGAAGACTTGGAGCTTCAGCTTATGGCGGGAGGCATTGTGGTTTGGGTGCGCGTTCAAAATCGCGAAATGGAGGAACGAGCACAGGAAGTCCTGGCTAAGTCAGGCGGTGATTCCATCCGCGTGCACGAAATCGAGATCGAAAAGCGACTGGACGATCTCCCGCTCTCAAAATTCAATCCCGACCCATGGCTCGGTAACGAGCCGCCCGCCCGCCAATGACCGAATTGGTTTGAAACTGACGACCGTCAGGGCCGGACGCCCGCTTATTCGGCAAGACTTTGCACGTGGCGCGGCAGTAACGCTTGTGCCCAATCTTGGGAGATACGGCTATGGCAGGCAAGGTGATCGGTATCGATCTGGGCACGACAAATTCCTGCGTCGCAGTGATGGAAGGGGGGCAGGCCAAAATCATCGAGAACGCAGAGGGCGGTCGTACCACCCCATCCGTCGTTGCGTTTACCAAGGATGGGGAGATTCTCGTCGGCCAGCCGGCAAAGCGCCAGGCGGTGACCAACCCCGAAAATACGATCTTTGCCGTTAAGCGTCTGATCGGCCGCCGGTACGATGATCCGATGGTGGAAAAGGACAAGAAGCTTGTCCCCTACAAGATCGTAAAAGGCGATAACGGCGATGCCTGGGTCGAGGTAGCGGGAAAGAAACATAGCCCCAGCCAGATCAGTTCCCACATCCTGGTGAAAATGAAGGAAACGGCAGAAGCCTATCTAGGCGGAAAGGTGAGTCAGGCCGTGATAACAGTACCCGCCTATTTCAACGACAGCCAGCGCCAGGCGACGAAGGATGCGGGAAAGATTGCCGGACTCGATGTGCTGCGCATCATCAATGAGCCGACCGCGGCCGCTTTGGCCTACGGGTTGGACAAGAAGGACGGCAGCAAGATCGCAGTCTACGATCTCGGGGGCGGCACATTTGATATCTCTTTGCTCGACATCGGCGATGGTGTGTTCGAAGTGAGGGCCACCAATGGTGATACGTTTCTCGGTGGCGAGGATTTCGACAAACGTATCGTCGACTGGCTGGCGGAGGAATTTCAGAAGGACCAGGGTATCGATCTGCGCAAGGACCGGCTGGCACTCCAGCGGCTGCGCGAGGCAGCAGAAAAAGCCAAAATAGAACTCTCTTCCGCCCTGGAGACGACCGTCAGCCTGCCCTTCATCACCGCCGACCAAAACGGCCCCAAGCATCTTGAAATCAAGCTTCGGCGGGCGAAACTGGAGGATCTAGTCGATGACCTCATTCGGCGCACTGAACAACCCTGCAAGGCGGCGATGAAGGATGCCAAATTAAAGCCGGCCGACATCAACGAAGCGGTTCTCGTCGGTGGCATGACGCGCATGCCCAAGGTGCAGGAAGTCGTTTCAGAAATCTTCGCCAAGGAGCCGAACAAGAGCGTCAACCCGGACGAGGTGGTTGCAATAGGCGCGGCAATCCAGGCAGGCGTGCTGCAGGGCGATGTCAAGGACGTACTGTTGCTCGACGTCACGCCGCTGTCACTTGGAATCGAAACGCTGGGCGGCGTGTTCACACGGCTGATCGAACGCAACACCACCATACCGGCAAAGAAGAGCCAGGTCTTCTCAACGGCGGAGGATAACCAGAACGCGGTCACGATCCGCGTCTTCCAGGGCGAGCGTGAGATGGCGGCCGACAACAAGCTGCTCGGCCAGTTCGATCTCGTCGGGATCCCGCCCGCGCCACGTGGAACGCCGCAGATCGAGGTCACCTTCGACATCGACGCCAATGGTATCGTTAATGTGACGGCAAAGGACAAGGCCACTGGCAAGGAGCAGCAGATCAAGATCCAGGCCTCCGGCGGATTGTCGCAGGCCGATATCGACCGAATGGTGAAGGAGGCCGAGGCAAATGCGGAGGCCGACAAGAAGCGGCGTGCTTTGGTCGAAGCGCGCAATCAGGCAGACGCGCAGATCGGGACCAGCCAGAAAGCGCTGGACGAAGCGAAGGACAAGGCTCCATCCGCGGACAGGGCACCCGTTGAGAAGGCAATCGACGAGCTGAAGTCGGCAATCGCTGGGGAATCGGTTGAAGAGATCGAGGCGAAGAGCAAGGCCTTGCAGATCGCATCGGTGAATTTCGGAGCCAAAGTGCATGAGGCTTCGAGCACCTCGCCCTCCGGGTCCGGGGACCCGTCGGGCACCACATCAGGCGATGATGTCGTCGATGCCGATTTCGAGGAAGTCGACAACAAGGACGGGCAGCGCCATGGCTGACACGGACCATAAACAAAAGCCCAGGCCAAAACCTGCAGAATCTGGACCCGTTGTCGATACCCCGGCCTCGGAAACCGTGGCTGACCAAGGTTCATCCGCGGTGCTCCAGGCGGAACTCGCCGAGACAAAGGATAAGCTGCTGCGCGCCCTGGCCGAGCAGCAGAACATCCGTCAGCAAATGCAGCGCCAGCGCGAGGAGGCGGTGAAGTTTGCCGCCTCGCAACTGACGGGAGACCTGCTTGATACGCTCGACAATCTGCGGCGCGCGATCGAAAGTGCGCCGCGAGAGGATTCGGACCGCGACGCGATCGATCCAGTGCTGAAGGGCGTGGAGGCCACCGAAGCCAACCTGCTGGCGACGCTCTCACGCCATGGATTGCAACGCATCGATCCGCTCGGCTCGGCTTTCGACCCGCACGTTCATCACGCCATTCGCCAGCATTCCGACACGACAGCCGCGGAAGGCACCATCGTCGAGGTGCTTCAGCCAGGCTACATGCTTCACGGTCGGGTGCTTCGTCCTGCGATGGTCGGTGTTGCCGTAAATGGCCAGCAAAGATAGCGGGACGGCTACAACTTGAATCGGTTGGCATCCAGGCCATCCCCGTTGAACCCTGGAGGAGGCAGTCGGCTTTCCGCTTTCCATATTGTTTCAACGGAGTGCGCGCGATCTAAGCATGGTGAGCTTCCTCAACTCTTGTGCGTCAGTCACGACGTGGCGCCGGATGCCTAGTGGCTGGGTCTCCAGCGCCTCGATGAGATTATTGCACGCGAAGCGGAGACTATGGAGCTGATCAAGCAGATCCAGCACCACATCGATACCCTCGTCGTTGATACCCATTTCATTTGTCAGATCGGCTATCAGCTCGGCTCGTGCGACGTCCACATCCTTAAACATTGTTTTTCCGTCGATTGTGAACGGCGATATCCAGCTCCGGTCGATGAAGACCCCCAGCCGTGCCATATCGATTTGAAGAAGGAACGCAAATTCCCGATCGTCCATGATCTACACTCCCATCCCTTGCCTGGGATTGTATCTCTTGCCGACCGACCAGCCGGCCACGAAGGTCTTTAGTTCGGTGTCCGGTCTTTCCGGGAGCACGATTTTCAGCGTGGCGTAGACGTCGCCCCGGGTACCGCTTCTCCGAGGCACACCCTTTCCCTTCATACGCAGCGTCCTGCCGCTTGACGAGTTCTCGGGCACGATCGCTAGCACCGGGCCGGCCGGCGTCGGCACCTTGACCTTGCCGCCGAGCACCGCCTCATTGAGCGTGATCGGGAGGTCGAGGCGGATGTCATCACCCTCGCGGCGGAAGAAAGGATGTGGACGAATGTGGAGCTCGATCAGCGCGTCACCCGCCTCCGCGCCCCCTTCGCCAGCACCGCCCTTGCCACGCAGTCTGAGAGTCTGACCGTCGCGCGCGCCAGGCGGAATACGGATTTCGAGCGTCTGTCCGTCGGATAGTGTAACCTGGCGTATGCCGCCATTGATTGCATCGAGAAAGTCGACCTCCATAGTGTACCGGGCGTCCGCGCCGGACATGCGGAAACCCGAACGCCCGCGGCGGGAGAAAAATTCGGAAAATATGTCGTCGCCACCAAAGTCCGCGAATCCTGCGCCGTTCTCGTGAGTACTGCCGCGGGCGCCGGCATCTGCGAAGTCGCGGTAGTATCGACGTTCGGGCTTCTCAGCGCCCGTCGAATCGATCTCGCCGCTATCGAAACGGCGGCGTTTGTCTTCATCGCGCAGAATCTCGTAGGCTGCGGACAGATCTTTGAAGTCCTGTTCAGCCTGCTTGTTTCCAGGGTTGAGATCAGGATGCAGCTTCTTTGCCCTGCGGCGATAGGCCCGCTGGATGTCGTTCTGCGACGCGTCGCGCTTGACGCCAAGGATCTCGTAGGGATCGCGGTCGCTCATTGCCATCGATGCAGACCTGTCCTTCGTGAATGCTCCCTCGGCGGGAGGAAGACCGCTGATGAACTAAGCCAAAACGACAAAAGCAGTTACACGGATTTTTCCAACTTTAAACTGACGGTCATCAATGTCACCTCGGCGGCACGGATGCACCTTGTGGAGACATCGAAGCTTCATCCGACATAAAAAGGGAGATCGGCATGCTGCACAATATCGAGAACACGGGAAGATGGTTAGACCCGCTGCGCCAGATGCGGTCCGCACAAACTGACATGAGCCGTCTGTTTGACAATCTCCGGCTGGCGGCGGCTCCTGAGTTCCCCTTGATGAACATCTGGGCCGGGGCTGACGGAGCGGTGATCACGGCCGAGATACCTGGCGTGATACCAGAAGAACTGGATATCTCCGTCCATCAGAACACGGTTACTCTGCGTGGCAGGCGACCCGCCGAGCCGCTCGCAGACGCAGTTGTCCACCGCCAGGAACGCACCACCGGCGCGTTCGCCCGAAACCTCGTCCTGCCATTCCGCGTCGACGGCGACCGTGCGACGGCGAAGTTCAAGCAAGGTGTGCTCCGCCTGGATCTGCCCCGCCCGGATGCGGACAGGCCGCACAAGATAACAGTCAACCGCTCCTGAGGAGAACGCCGCAATGGCCGACCAGCAAACCAACGGGACAGTGCCCGCCGAAGCCACCCGGACAGAGCCTGTCTTCACCCCGCCGACCGACATAGTTGAGGACCCGAAAGGCGTCCGGTTGTTGCTCGACATGCCGGGCGCGGATCCAGACAGCCTCGACGTCACACTTGACCAACGTGTCTTGCGGGTCTCAGCGCGATCAGTCTCCAGTGCGCCTGAAGGTTATGCGCTGGTACATGCCGAGTATCGCGATGGAAACTATGAACGCAGCTTCACGGTCTCCGAGCCTATCGAGACAACGAAAATCGAGGCCGTGTTTCGGGACGGCGTGCTTAAACTTACACTGCCGAAAGCGGCGCCTTCGCCAGCCGCCAAGATCAGCGTCAAGGCAGGATGAGGGAGGTT
>NZ_JACHZA010000025.1:0-64080 GCF_014193305.1 Rhizobium sp. BK181 | reverse complement strand
GCCTCGGCGCGCAGTTCTTCGATGTGCTGGTCGATGGTCATCGTCGTCTCCGTGACTGATGTGACAGATGACGGCGGCAGGCAGGGCGGGGAGAGACAGGTCAAGGCGCGCATGCGACCGGCAGAGCCGGCGTGCGGAGGAACCAATTTTGTCGCAGCGTAGTGCAGCGAAGCGGAGAGAAAATCGGAGGGGCCGCGCGGCCTTGAGCTGGCTTTGCCCACCCGGCACACTGGCCCGGCCTGAGCTGACAGTTTTGGCTCTCGTGTGGCACCAGTCTTTCCCTTGCGTCCGGGTGCCAAGGGTGCTGTCGTGACGAGGCGCTATCGGTTCGACTGTGTCGAGTGCAGTGAAGATCATAGGGCGTTTGCGGAACTTCTGGGCGATGCCTATAGCAAACGCGTCCGCCCCCTCTGCCTCTGCCGGGATCCCGGAGTGGAAATGTACATCGCAGATGTCGGCGGACAGCTCGTCGTCAAGCGCATGCCGCTGACCGGTGGCCGCCATGATCCGGCTTGCCCATCCTACGAGCTGCCCTACGATCTGTCAGGACTGGGTCCATTGCTGGGCAGCGCGATCAAGCTGGACGGGGCAGACGGACTGGCGTCTTTGAAGCTGGATTTCGCGCTGACAAAGCGGGCAGCGACAGCACGTGCAGCGACCGCCTCGCTGGGCGCCAAAAGCGTTAAGATCAAGGGGAAGAAACTGTCGCTGCGCGCGCTCCTGCATTTCCTGTGGCATGAAAGCGGGCTGACGGAATGGACGGCAAACTGGAGCGGCAGGCGTCACTGGTGGCAGGTCTATCATCATTTGGTCGACGCGGCCGGCCACATGACAGTCAGAGGCGAGGCTCTTTCTGAGTGCCTATTGATACCCGAGCCCTTCAAGACCGAGGACAAGCTTGCGATCGAAGAGCGACGCTCCTACAAGCTCCGGCGCCTTTTCCAGCCATCAGCGGGATCAGGGCGGCTGATGATCCTTGTCGGCGAGGTCAAGGATTTCGGGGGGGCGCGAAATGGTCGACAGATCGTGATCAGGCATATGCCCGGGTTTCGTCTTCATCTCGAGGAGGAAACCTGGAAGAACGTTCAGCGCCGCTTCGAGCCGGAGCTCAAACTTTGGCAATCTGGCGAGACTTCGCATTTGATGATGATCGCGACAATTGCGAGCGGAGACGCTGGCATCCTTACCGTCAACGAAATCGCACTGATGAGCGTGAGCGAACAATGGCTGCCGATCGAGAGTGCCTACGAGCGACAGCTCGTCGAACGTCTGGCCCGCCTGCGGACAAAATCTGTGAAAGGTTTGCGCTTTGATCTTAGCCGCGGTCAGCCTTTTGCCAATGCGACCTTGCCTGAGATGAAGCCGCAGCCGGTCGCGCTTTATATCGTGCCGCCGTCGGCCGACGAGGCATTCGAAGAGGGGCTTAAGGAGATGCTCGTCGCAAGACCTGACCTCTCGGCATGGATCTGGCGAGTTGCAGATGGCGAGATGCCTTCGCTGCCGCTGCAGATCCAGGGGTGAATGCCGTCTGATGACCCGGACCTGGAATCCGTCGAAGCGGGGGTTCTGCAATGATCACCGCAGGGGCCGTGAAACGTTGCGAAGAGCGCTGGCCGGGTTCTCGTAAGTTCGAGGCGAAGGAGGCGGCGGGGCGCAGGGCGTTAGTCGGGAGCGACGCGACGATCGAGCCTCCGCCGGTAATAACCGGCTTCACAAAAGCAATCTGAACGGCGCGCTCAACAGGTGACATGGGAAATGCCCGCCCTGTTCGGGCGGGGCCTCATTCAGTGGCAGTGGCTCATTTGCGGGCGCTGCGCGACCAGATGAGCTGAAGTCCCTCCTGGCCCTGGACTTCGGCCAGCGTCGCGTAGATCGGTGCTGCAAACGATGGGTCGTCGAGCTTGACCGAGATGTAGTCGCGTTCACTCTCGCGGGCCTGCTTTTGCCACCCGGCGCCGAACTCGACCGTTCCGGCCAGTACCCGGAAGTCCGGGGCGTCTTCCGACGAGCGTTCGACGCGAACGATCTTGGCTTTGACATTGAGGTTGAGGGTCTTGATCGTGCCGGTGAAGCCGTCGCTGGAAGCGGTGAAAGAGCCGATGGTTGCCATTGCTGTCTTCCTTCTGTTGATCGGGCCGCGCCCATCGCGGTCTCGATGGCTGTCGATGAGACCGAAGACGGGCGGCGCGCATCTTCAAAGACCGCAACGAAGTGGAGGACGGCCTGGTCGAGGCTTTCTTGTCATCGCGAGGAATGACGGCCCTGGCCGGCAGGGGAAGAAAACGAGCCGGCCGTTGCGCCATGCCGAACGAGCCGAGCAAGGCGAGGCGGTCTTGGGTCAGACAAGCCTCATCGAGATCGCGCTGGAGCGCCCTGTCAAAACGGGGGACACAGCCAGGCAATCACCGAGAAACGCTCGCACGATGCCTTCGCTGCCCGATCGATCCGGCCGTAATTCAGGGCTCTACTTCATCGCATCAAACTTCGGGAGACTCTAGGTTTGACGGGTACTGCCTCTTTGTCGCGCTGGCGCTGCGGCAAGGACAGGATCCGCGTCACTTCGCACTGCGTCGATCTGCTCGTGTCGGCTGCTGTTCGTGCCGATAACACGATGCCACGGCTGAAGCAGCGGGTCGTGGACAACGCTTCCCGTGTTGCACACCGCCTGCCGGAGTGTGCGATGTGGCCGGCAAAATCACGGGCGTGGTTCTCCGAGGTCCTTGATTTAGAGCGAAGGAGACCGCGACCGACACGTAAGTTCGTCAGTAATCCGCCGGCGGCTCCGGGCCGGCATCCTCGCGGAAAACGAGGCACCAATAGGCGGCAGGTTTTCTCAGCTGTTCAGCTCACGTCATCGTCGAGTGATTCGAGACCGACATCGGTGGGGTCCGGCACGGTGTTTGCCAGGATATCTTGGATGCTCGCGCGTTGCTCGGCCGTCAGAGCAGTGTCGCGAAGAGTTCTTGCCACTATTGCATCAAGGCGCAATGCGGTCATCGAAAGTCTTGCTTCGGAACCGGGGCTGCCTGCGGTCACGACGGAGCGGGACCGTGCCGATGCAACGGATGTCTCGTCGTTGACCGCTTCTGCAATGACGACGGGCGCCGGGACGGGTTCGTCCACGACAGGTCCTTGCTCTTGCTGGAGATCGGTCGCTAGTTCCTCGCGATCTGCCACCATATCCGGCACGGTGGAGTTCGGCGGCAAATCGATTTCGGGGATCTCGACGCTGGCGTAGGTTCCATGGGCTGCAGCGCTTTTGAACGGCTCGACCGCGTGGTAGCGCAGTTTGCCTGCCAGGATCGGCTTTTGACCCTCGACGAGGAGAATTGCCCGATCTTCCGGCATCTGCCGGATCTCCTGCGGCATCATCAGGTCGCGTTCGCGGATCTGTTCGACCCTGGTTCGACGCGGAAGGCCGAGGCGCTCGATCGTGCGCGTTTCCGATTGGTAACGGATTGTCCGTTTGCCGAGCGAGCGCGAGGCGTATTCCGCTGTTGCCTGATCATTGGCACCGAGGATCAGTTGCAGGCCGCAGTTGCCAAGCAGTGAATGGCGGGTAGTTTCTCCGTAGATCTCATCGATGCTTTTCAGATCCTGGACGATGAAAGCCATCTTGATGTTGTAGCCTGCGATATAGGGGAGCTTGTTAAGAACTTCGTCCATGCGCTTTAGCTGCCGGAATTCGTCGAGCAGGAAATAGACCGGCACGGCATTCGGATCATGGTCGCGTGTCAGGAGATCCATCAGCTGCTGCACGAAGAGGGTCAGCAACGGTCGAAGGATGGTCATGTCGGTGATGTTGGGTGCAAGATAGATCGTCACCGGTCGGCGCTGGAGGGATACGATGTTCATGTCGGTGACGGCGGTCGCTGCGACAACGCGTTCGTTACGGAACGGCGCCAGCGCTTTCTGGATATCGAGGAGGGCGGAGCGGGCTGCCCGCTCATTGAGCGCGATGTATGCGTTGAAGCTGGAGACCGTGAAGCGCGACAGATCTTTCTCTTTCTCCTTGAGCGATTTCATCAGGACCTGCAGGTCCTCACCGGTGTTGAAGAAGGCGTTGACCTCGCCGAGATTGCGCCGGTTGCGATAATGCCGGCTCTCCAGGACATAACTGATGACGCCGGCAATTACCTGCTGCGCCAGTCCCTGCCAGACGGCATTATCGGATCCGGCGGACTCGGGGATGAGAATTGCCGCCATATTCTGGATGTCGATGGTCCTTTCGCCGCGATCGGCCCGCACGAAATCCAGCGGGTTCCAGCGATGGGTCCTCGACGCACCTGGCGAAAACAAGAAGACCTGGTTGCCTCTTGCCTTCCGGTAGGCGGCGGTGCGTTCGAATATTTCGCCTTTCAGGTCTGAGACGATCATCGAGCCTTTAAACATCAGGGCATTCGGGATCACGTAACCGACACCCTTTCCGGAGCGGGTCGGCCCAATGATCAGGTGGTGACGGTCGTCCTTGCGTCGAAGGATACGCCCGCCCAGTCGGCCGAAGATATGGCCGTCGCGACGAAACCAGCCGGCGCGTCGGAGTGAGGCAACGTCCTGGAAGGCGGCATCACCAAGCGGGTTCGATGTTCGTCTTATCCCAAAGGCGGCCGCCGCCGCCCCTGCGGCGACTGCAGGAAGCAATGCGGAAAGGGCTGCGACCTGCAACGACCTGTTATCTGCATAGGCAATGAACTGACGCATGGGGGCAAGCGGGTCCGTTGTCGTCATCAGCCTCAGGATCCGGCCATCCCTCCAGACGATTTGCAGGATAAGACTGTAACTCAGCATCCAGATGGCGACTGCGATCAGCAGGCAGAAACAGAAATAGGTAATGAGGTAAGAGCGGCTCATGTCGACTGTGGCGCATAGTGGATTTCGGAAACGCCGCGACGACCTCCGTCACGCCGAAGCTGGATGACGATCGGGATGACCATGCGGATATAGGACATCAGATCCTGCCTGGAGTAACCGGACGTCATGCCTGCCTGCATCATCATCATGGCGAGTTGCTCATAGGCGCCCATCGGCGTATCGGCATGCACGGTCGACATGCTACCGGGATGACCGGTATTGATGGCACGAAGGAACGCGAATGCCTCCGCACCGCGGATTTCGCCGACAAACAGCCTGTCGGGCCGCATGCGCAGTGCTGCCTCAAGCAGCGACTGGATCGTCACCTGAGCCGTGCCCTGATCGCCGCGAGAGGCGAGAAGATGAACGCGATTGCGCTGCGACGGTAAAAGCTCCCGTGTATCCTCGAGTGTCAGGATGCGCTCGTGTTCATCCACCGACTTCAGACAGGCATTCAGGAAGGTGGTCTTTCCGGTCGAGGTGCCGCCGCTGATCAGAATGGAGACGCGGCGCAGAATAGCGGTTTCGATAAAGTCGTGGATGGAGCCGGCCTGAAGCAGTGCCGTCAGGTGATGTTCAGTCTCGCTCGGACCACCGACAGTTACGCAAACCCTGTCCAGCCCGCCACTGTTCCGGTAGTCGGCGAGGCTCAGGTCGTTGATGACCTGCTTTCTGATCGAGAGTGCTCCGCCGTCGGGTGCTGCTGGCGGCAGTATGATCTGAATGCGTTCGCCGGACGGCAATGCAGCGCTCAACAAAGGATTGGCGCGGCTGATGAACTGGCTGCTGGCAGCCGCAACCCGCTCTCCGATATGCTCGATCTGCGCGCACGTCAGTGCCGGGATCGCGTGGAATTCCATTGCCGAGGCACCGAGACGTTCGACGAAGACCTCGCCAGGACGATTGACGGAAATCTCCATGACGGATGGATCGCCAAGAAAGTCTGCCAGCGGCGAAAGCGCGCGGCGCAGGAAGTAGTGTGGGTCGTTACCGGAAACGGTCCTGATTAAGGCCTCGCTCATGCTTGATTTCCTTCAGCGCTTCCTGGACCGGATCCGGATACATGGCGGAAAAGTCGAGGTCCTGGCGGACGTAGACGAAGATACGCTCGCCCTGGTGGACGCTGATCGTTGGCGGGATCTTGAGGTTTTCGGAAAGCGCCTGGTTGGCCATGTCGGAAAATGTCTGGGCAATTGTCTGCCGCGCGAGGTCGGCCGCCTCGCCCGACCGGGAATCCCCATCGCTGCCTGTGGCAAACTGGTTGCTGCCATATCCGGTCAGATAGGATGACCCTGCACCGACGACAGAGAGCAGGATCGCGGAGCCGAAGCGTTCGCGCCACTTGTTGTCAACCCGGCCGGTGAGGCCGGAACGTCCGAGACTGTCGGCTCCTATGCTGTTCAGCCGAACCGAGACCCCGTCATCGCGCAGCAAACGCGTCCAGATTATGAAAATCCGCTTTTGTCCGCGCGTGATATCCGACTGGTATTCGCCGATCAGACGCGTGCCGGTCGGGATCAGCACCCGGCGACCGTCGAAGGAATAGACATCCTGAGATGTGATGGCGCGGATTTGTCCCGGGAGATCGCTGTTTACAGCGGTCTCGAGAATGCCAGGGATAAGGGTTCCTTCGGGGATCAGCGCATCGATGCGGGCAATCTGGCGAGCCTTGGCCGATCGGTCGGCAATGGCGGATGCCGCAGCCAGATACTTGCTGTTGCGGTCCTCGCCGGCAACGATTGCTCCGCCGGCCTCGTTACTGTTCACCGATGCCGCATCGCTTGCCGTTGCCACGATGTCGGCGACGATCTGCTTTGACCGGTATCGTTCCGGGAACACATCCGCTTCGGAAGGAGCCGCGTCGACAGCCGGCGCTGGCGCCGGAGGGGGAGGGACATTGAACTCGCTCGCCTCGGGTTCGGGTGCGGGGGGCGGCGGTGGTGGCTCGGGGATCTGGATGATGTTGTCGGCCGGGGGTGCTACTTCCTTTTTCTCCTCGCGCAGGAATGACGGTGGCCTGAACGTCGTGGTGGAAAACTCCTCGTCTTCCTGCAGGGCATTTTGAGCCGGCTTTTGCGGCGAAAGAACGAAGACATAGGCAAGCGCTGCTCCGCCAAGCACAAGGGCAGTGCCGCCAAGCATGCGCTTTCCTCGAACGTGCCTGTCACGCACTTCGGCTTCATCGGCGGCAAGCATTGCTTCCAGTTCCGGAGAGCGCTGCATCAGTTGCCGCTCCTTCGACGAATGCTTGCCTTGTCCTCCGGGGAGGGTCCAAGGATTGCCGGATCCGGCCCGCCGAAGTCCGGTTGTCCCAAATTGAAAATACAGGTCCAGTCATTTCCATCGCGCAGCGTGTACTGGACCGCCGTGCCGTCAACGACGAGGTAGTCTGCTTCGCGCCGCATGTTGCGAAGCGTCTCACTGAAATCATCGTTGACGGCAAAGATTGCCGGCACCTTGGAACCGAACTTGAAGAAGGTCTTTTTGCCATCATCGAAGACCATCAGCGGCTTCAGGCCGGGATTGCCGGAGAACGAATAGTTTATGTTGACGTTGGCCTTGTCGATGCCTGAGATGTTCGGATAGGAGGCGCGGGCTTCTGCCTCTTTCAAGAGAGACCTGTTCAGGTCCCGGTCCGGGTAGACAAAGCGGATGCCGAAGACCTGTCTTTTGTCCTCGGGCGCAAAGTCGTCGAGCTCCAGATAATAGATCCTTTTCGTGGTCACGACGTTGAGGTTGGTCGCTACATTCCTTGCCTTCGGCTTGACGAAGAGAATATTGCCCTTGTCCGTCGGCACCACGTCCCAGCTTTCGGTGTCGCCAACAGCGATGGTCTCGAACGTCTCGTCCTCGTCGAAGATGATCATGGTCGAAATCCCGTAAGTGGCGGAGACCCGCACGACGTTTTCGGGCTGGTAGACGACACGGGTCACACGCGGATCAAGCCGGCCGGCGGATGGTGTCTCCGCACTTGCCAAAGGCAGGGCTTGCGCAAGAACGGCGAGAGCCGCGGCAATCATTCTATAGCCTCTCACTGGTTATTCTCCGTCACGGTTTCCTGGTCGCGCCGGTAGTCATAGACCTGAAAGCCGAGCGGATTTTCAAAGCGCCACTCATTGGTCGCAGGCGTATCGGTGTAGCGATAGCGCACCACGGCAATCCAATGGCGGGTGATGGTATCCGTGTCGGAAATTTCACTTGTCGAGAAACGGACGATCCCGGTCGAGCTGTTCGGAAACGTCACCGATGCAATTTCGGTCGTCACCTTCCTGTTCTTGCCAAAGACCCTTGCGGGATTCTTCGCATTGGCGGCGCTATAAAGCTCCTGCAGCTCGCGCGCGGCATCGCCGGTAGAAAGCAATGCGGCAACCCCGAAATTTTCTTCGATGGCGTAGGGATCATAACCCTCGCGGGAGCGGATGTAGCGAACGATGTTGGCCTGGGTGATCGCCTGCTTGTCGGTGAGACTGGCCGGCCGTGTCAGGCCACTCTTGACTTCGACATAGCCGGTATTCCTGTCGACCTCGACGATATAAGGCTCGAAGCTTTTGAGCGGGACGATGAGGACGAGCGCCGAAAGGGCAAGCACCGTAATGCCTGCGAAGACCGAGGTCACCAGCCAGGCAAGCGTTCGCGATCGCTTCGCCTTCTTGACGATTTCCTGTTCCCAGATGTCTCCGCTCTGGTAATAGGTGCGAAGATCAAGTTCTCTTTTGTCAGCCATCGTTCAAGCTCTTTGTGATCGTTCAGCCGGGAAGGCCCTGTCTGGAAATTTTTGTTTGCATGGCGTCACGCGCGCCGGAAGCAGCGGGATTATTATCGTTCGTGGTGAAGCGGCTTGAGAGTGAACGGCCAGCGCGATAGGCGCGCCTGGCGCCGCCTGTCGTTGCACCTGCTGCGTTGATCGGAAGTCGTAACCCAAGCAGGGCCGACGTTCTTGTTGCAGCGCTCCCGACGCCATAGGCGATACCGCCTGCGATCCCTTGCCCGATCGACTGGATGTAAAGCATCACGAATCCGCCGGCGAGACTGAGCAGCAGGAAGCCGGCAATGTCGGGAAGTGTCAGCGTGCGGGAATTGCTTGCTGCATCGATCTTCGTCAGCTCCGGGTCCATCGCGGAAATCAGGAAGGCAGCAATGACGTAGATGAAGAGCGGGATCAGCGCATAGGTCAGCACCTGGTTGAACCAGCCCATGCCGTAGGCCCGCGTCCGGTCAAACAGCAGGCAGGCGATGAAGATCGGAGCGGTGCCGATCAGGACCCAGAGCATGACCTTGGCAAGGATGAGGATGGCAAGCGCTATGGCGATGAAGATGCCAGCACCCGCCATGATCAGGATACCGATCATGCTTGGCAGGATGGAGAAATAGCCGGACTGTTCCGCAAACACCGATGCTGCTTCATTGGCGGTGTTCCAGATCTGCGACAGACCGTTTGTCGGCTCGGTAATCCCCGTGCCTGAGGCAGCCAGAATGGCGCGACCGGCATCCTCAGGCGTGTCGCTGAGCCAGCGATAGAAGAGATTGTCGAAATTTGCCCAGGAGCTGACAAGGGTGAGGATCAGCATCATCCTGACGAGCCTGCCAATGACCTCGCCGACGGAAAGTCGTGACGTGCCCATGACGAGCTGCAGACCGTACCAGGCGACGTAGGCCATGAACATGACACGAAGGAGCGGCATCAGTTCATCACCGACGACAGTATAGGCCTGCGCCGAAAAGCTCGATCCTGTCTCTTCAATGCGCTGAAGAAGGGCGCCGAGGAAGTCCTGCATTACCGGCTGTCCTTCCGGGCGGGATCGACAATACCGATCGCGTCAAACGCGGCCATTGGATCGTTGAGGCGGTGCATGGCGCCGCAATCGCTTCTTGGATCGGGGGCATAGGCAAGCGGGCCTGGCCGTTTGCACGGAGCGGACTTTTCCCTTGCGCTGCCGCAGCCCGTCAGGAAAACAGCGCAGGCTGCGGCAATGACCAAAAGCTTTTGGATCATTCTACTTGCCTAAGCTCAGAAGTTTCTTGGTGTTCGAAATATCGGTAAGCCGGCGCTGGTTTTCGGCCTGCAACGATGACACGGCGCCATTCATCACTCCGATCATCTCGTTAAGGGTCAGGCCGGATTGCACCTGCAACTGGGTGTTCTGGTCGATCGATCCCTTGATGTCCTCGGCCGCACCAATTTGCGCTCCAGCCTGCTGAAAAGCATTGCGGCGGGTCTTAAGTGCCGTCTGGGAGCCGTTGATGAGGGCTGAGACGCCAAGCACCGTGTTGACGAGCTGCTCATAGGATTTATCGCCGGAGAAGCCGCTTTCATCCTTTCCCGACAGGCTTTTGACGAGTTGCAGCCCGTTGACGAAGGTTGCTGCTGCTCTTGCGACATCACCGTTCAACGATCCGAAATTCGGCGCCCCCTGCTTCAGGATACCGTCAAGGGATGGGATCGATGAAGCACTGAAGCCGTTACCGACCGCGAGATCCTTCAAGGGGGCTGCCGTGCTACCGCGATCTCCGGTGACCGCCTTCAATGTGTCCTGGACGGTCGTCAGAATGTTCTTGTTGGTATCTAGGATCTTGTCCGTGGTCTCGGCGGTCTGCTTCGCCACCTGGTAGTTGGTCCTGTCAATGACCGGCACGTCGGCAAGGGCTGCCGGCGCAGAGGCAAGCAGGAGGCAAACGGCTACAAGTTCATGTCTCATTGCATCTTCTCCCGTCATTGAGGGTGCAGCAGGAGCTGCACCTGTTTCTCGTCGGATCTCTTCTCGACGCAAGCCCTGGCCTCGTCGCTCCACGTCAGGTTTTGTCGCGGATCACACAGTTGGATGGTGTCGTGGGATTGCCGGACCTCGCTGATTGATGATGACTGCGAGGAGCCCGAGAGGCTGGCGGCGGAAACGGCATTGCGGGAATTGATCAGCTCGGCCATTGCGGCCGTCAACTTGATGACATTATTCATCATCTCGAGGTTGGCGCTGCGCGCAGCGGAATTCTGATCGAAGCTTTCCAGCACGGTTCCAGGTGCTGCGGCGCTGAGCTGCCTGTACCAGCTCGACACGTCGCCAAGACTTGCCGATGTTGAAGCAGTCGTTCCCATGGCGAGCAACGTGGAGGAGCGCATGTTGGTGAAGGCGGTTTCGCCTCCACCAAAGTTCAGGGGGATTGCCGATTTGTCCGAGCCGCCAAACGCGGGCAGCCAAGCCTTGGTAATGAGACCGACATAGCCTTGTGTTTCCTTGAAGGGAGGAATACCGCCGTATTTGCTGACATTGCCAGGCCCTGAATTATAGGCGGCAAGCGCCAGGTTGACGTTGCCTCCAAAACCTTGAAGTTGGTCCTTGTAGTAGCGTGCGCCACCACGCAGGTTCTCTTCGATATTGTTGATATCGACGCCAAGGGCTGCGGCGGTCTCCGGCATGAGTTGGGCAAGGCCGGTCGCTCCGGCTGCTGACCTGGCACATGGATTAAAGCGGCTTTCCTGGTAGACCAGCGCGAGAAACTGGTTTTCGTCCACGTGCTCCTCACGGGCGATACGACGAACGAGGCCCGCGATTTCAGGATTTGCCTCAGCTGCGCCAACCGGATCATTTCGGCGTCCGGGCCGATACATGGAGCAGGTGACCGAGGTATTCATGATGTAGCGATTGTGCTCGATCTCTTCGAGATTGCCGGTTACCCGCTCGCGATGCTGACGCAGGCCAAGTTCAGAACGATCGATCGTCGGCACATCGGCTTTGGCAACGTCGAGTGCGGCAACGAAGCTTGCTGCCGCAAAGGTGATCACTGCCAAAGGCGACCTCGGTGCATCGCAGCCTCTCATGGCTGATCCTCCCAGCCACAGAAGCGGGCAAGCCAGGCTGCCGGAGCGCTGCCACGCTCAGTGCGCAGGCGCTCGCATTCCTCGATGGTTTCCTTGCGGCCGGATAAGACCTTGACGAGGTCCTGCATGAGGGTGAGGTCGAGCCTGGCAATGACGCTGTCATTGCCGTGCTTGATCAGGAACGTGCGCTTTTCAGGCGCGGTGGTGCGGATGAAATTGAATTCCTTTGCCGTCAGACCGAAGCGGCCGACATAGCTTTCTTCGTCAGCACGCGGGTTGGGGAAATGGATGTTGGTGGCAGACTGTTCGATCAGTGTGTGGGCAGCTGGCGAGCGCACGATATCGGCGGCTGATTGCGTGCCGAAGCCGACGATCCCGTTCAGCTTACGGATGGTCTTCATCTTGTCGACGATGAAGTCACAAAAGGTCTGATCCCTCAACAGGCGCCAGCCTTCATCCATGAAGATCATGACCGGCGTGCCGTCGAAGAGTTCTTCGAGGCGGTGATGAATGTACATCAGCGCCGGTGTGCGCACCTCGTCATTGTCAAGGATGCTCGTCATGTCGAACCCAAATATCCGACGGTCGCTGAACGACAGGACGTCTTGGCTTGCGTTGAACAGCCAGGCCTTTTCGCCGTCGATCCAGGGACGAAGCCTGGCATGAAGGTCGTTCTGCTCGGCACGTGATCGGCCGGTCAGAAGTCCGGCAAGGTTCGGCAAGGTTCGCTCTGCCGCAGGCTCTTCCATGAGCCGCAGGATGGCGCGCTCCAGTGTATCTTCTTCCTGCTGGTCGAACACTGCATCACGGTGATTGCGAAGCATCGCCTTCAGCAGCCGAAGCAGGAATTCCCGGTTTTGTCCGGTGTTTTCAAGCTGCAGTGGATTGAAACCTGTCGGGGTTCCCGGCGACAGGATCTCATAGGCACCATTCATCGCCCGAATGAAGATCTCTGCGCCACGATCCTTGTCGAAAAAGATGGCTCGAGGCGTGGGCCTGATCCGGAAAGCCTGTGCCATCAAAAAGGTGAGAGCCACGGTCTTGCCCGAACCGGTGGGGCCTGTGACCAGGAAGTGACCGGTATCACGCTGGTGAAAGTTGAACCAGTAGGGTGTCTGGCTCGTGGTCTCCAGGATGGTGACTGGACGACCCCAATGCACACCCAGCCTCTTGCCAGCGGCAAAATTGTGCATCGAGGAAAGCCCGGAGAAATTGGCACTCGAGAGTAGTGCGCGGCGCGCAATATAGGCGTGATTGCCGGGCAATTGTGCCCAGAAGGAAGCCTCCAGGTTCAGGTCCTCGCGCAACCAGTTGATGTTCATGTCTGTCAGACAGGCGCCGAGATCTGCGACTGACTTGTTGACCCCTGTCATGTCGCGCGACAGGCATAGCAGGGAGAGATGATGGAAACCGAAGACAGCTTCCTGGTTGAGCAGACTGTTCAAGGCGAAATCGACATCGGTTTCGACATCGCTGCCGGCCTCGTCGGATGCGCCGATCTGCCGTTTCAGCCTTGTGATCCTCTCCTGGGCGATTGGCTTGTCGACGAGCGTAAAGGACTGGGTGAGTATGAACTCGTGGTTCACCTGCAACAGCCCGTCGAGCATCCCGGGACCAGTGAAGGGCGGATATTCCTTGATGGAGAGCATGGCGCCAAAGCGGTCATCCTCCCTGATCGGTCCCTGCGCCTGCATGGTGCGCGTGGAAAAATGCAGCCTGGATGTCCCAAGGTAGGTTGCAAGACCCATGCGGGGAAGCCGCATCATCCGCGCAACGCCGCAAGTCAGGAGCGTGTTGAATAAGGCGGCTGGTTCTGAATAGGGCTCGCCGTCAATGCTTGAGATACCAAGGACTGTTGGGCCATATTTGCCGAGATCGCGAACGATATTGCCGACAAGCTCTTCCAACTCTCCAACTGCCTCGCGCAGGTATTCCTGCGACTTGCGGCCGGATGCCCGCCGGAGCATACGACGGGCGCGATCAGCGAGCGCCAGCGCGCCGTGCGTGTCGGACCTCAAAACAGTGAGATAGAGCTCGTTGGTGAACATGCGTTTGCCGGCAAGTGACGCGGCATAGCGCCGGTCGAGCTCTGTGAGGAACGGATCGTCAAACGCGCCATCAAGCGCGGTATCAAGCCGGCGGCGGACGACCGTTGACCAAAGGGAGAACCGACTTGACCCAAGCGCGCGGATCAAGGTGTTCTGCACGAGCGAGCGCATGTTGATCTCAGCCTGGTCCTCCGTCTGGAAGAAGAGCCCGTCCAGCTTGATCGTGCTCGTCAAGGTACCGTCTTCAAGACTGACGACGGTATCCGCCACATGCCTGACGTAGGGGATATGGCGAGCCATGGATCGTTCGCGTTGGCGGACCGAACCGAAGCCGAGTTCCTGGCTGATGACGGCAAGCATAGGTTATGGTCCATAGGAGTTGGTGCCCCAGAACGTCCTGTTCGGTGTTCTCGGGGTGAGACGGGTTATGACCTGCAGCACATCGAGAGCGCGTTGATCCCGACTGCACAGCGTGAAAAGAACGACAAAGGCAATCGGCGCGGTCAGCAGCGCCCATAGTTCATTGCTTATCAGCCAGGCGATGATTGTCAGCCCAATGACGATGACCGCGGCCATGTAAGGAACGCCCCAAACGGTTGGTGAGCGTGTCAGACCGATCACCAAGGGGGTGAGGTGAGGCTTATCGTCGTCGCTAGTCATGATCCTAGTTCCCGACGGTCGATATCAATTGGTCGACGATGGCAGGCGCCCCGAAGACGAGACCGATCCCAAGGACGACAGCACCGGCGGTGAACCAGCTCAGACGCCCCGCAAAGGCGAGGAAGCCGAGACCAATGACGGCGATGATGGCAACCAGCCGACCGAAGGGACCGGTGATGAAGTCGACGACCGCCTGTACCACTGTCTGCAAGGGAGCAAACGCCTGATTGGTCGCTTGCGCCAGTGCGGCGTCTGCAAAGGTCAACTGCACCAGGATAACTGCACACGTCATGGCTGTAGCTCGCGCAAAGACTTCTTGAAGATGAGACAGGACGGGCTTCATAACCTTCTCCTTCTGGTTCAGAACTGCATGACCCCGCCTTTGAATTGCGGTGGACGAGCGCCAATGATGGTGCGGCCGATGACGTCGGTTTCCCGTCCGGAACCGCCTTTTGTTGGCTCCGTGGTAAAGGTGAGACCGAGTTGGTGATTGATCACGGAGGCCACATAACGGACGGTCTCCGGATAGGCTGGGACCCTACCATTGTCGTGGATGGCCTTTGCACCAGCGTTGTATGCGGCAGCAGCAATGATCGGATTCCTGAACTCGTCGAGAAGGGCGCGCAGGTGGCGTATCCCGCCATCGATATTCTGGACGGGGTCGCAAACGTCGATGACGTTGAGGAGCCGTGCGGTGTCAGGCATCAGTTGCATTGGTCCCCGGGCACCCCCAGGACTGTTGCGAACCCTGTCAAAGCGGCTTTCAGTCCAGGCGATAGCGAGCGCCAAGTCAGGATTGACCTCGTACCTGCCGGCACGATCAACCACCAGGGCCTTGACGTCGTCAACAGACATCGACGATGGGCCACAGGGTGCGGGGGCAGAGGACGGAGCCCGAGTATGGACTGTTTTGGTTCTATCCGGACCTGCCGACTTGTCATGCTTCTCGATCGAGGGATCGACGTGAGCAGCAGCAGAAAGCGAACCAATATAGTTCAAAATGGAAGGGGCCCATAGGCGGTCGATTGCGGCGGTCGCCATGCCCGTCCGTGTTTGAGTGGCCCGCCCCTCGGTATCGGTAAAGGCAACGACTCCAGGTGCTGCTTGTCGGTTCACTTCACCCGCAGCGCCGGCTTTATCAGCAGTCTCGGTAGGTTGAGCCCAGGCCGTGACGGATTGCAGGGATGCGAGTGTGATCACAATAGGGATCCAGCTTTTGCGTGGCATGAAACTACCCCTGCGTTCAATGTAAAATGAAAACATATCAAAAATTGCTACTTGTCAATCCCGAAAATGAACTGTTATAGTTTGCAAACTGCCCCCGGCCCGATGTAAGGGGGATGGGATGGGAATAGCGGTTTTGGTTCATCAATCGAAAAACGTCGCGCTGCTGGCGGCAATGCTTGTGGTCCCATCGCAGGTCCCGGCTGCGGCCCCAGTCGACCGCGCCTACATCAAGTCACTTGAGGCCCCTGGAAAGACAGTTCTTGTGATCGAGTACTACGACGGAGCCAACACGGTGGCGTCTCGAAAGGGATATGCGTCTGCCGCCGGTTTTCGTGCGGTCTCTGCCCTTGACGTTCGCGTCGATAGCGAAACGACCCTGCACCTCTACGGTGTAGAGCCGTGCGAAGGCGAGATGGTAAACCGACGGGAAGGATTTTCCGGCAGCTGCTCGGACTTTGGGCGGCAGCATCTTCAGATTCTTCTCAAGTCGCCGAAGGTGATCCTCTGCCGGGCATTCGTTTCGGAGGAAAATGCGCCGCGGCAGGACGTTACCTGCTTCGGTTATTATTACTTCCCTGGCGTGCTCGACAGCATCGACAATTTTGAGGAACAGCTGCTTTCTATCGGCGCGCTCAGACTGGCAAAGAACCAGGACGGCTCCCCGATGCGGCCGGATCTTGTAGATGCCGAGAAAATCGGACGCCACGGCTATGGAATGTGGGCCGATCCGAGGACGCGGCCATGACAATCGCGAATTGTTTCGGAGACTTCAACTGTCGCGCCTGCGGCGCGATGTGGAACGTAACGGTGCCGCCACTAGGGGCGGTCGGTATGATGGTGGTCGTTACCATCACCACCGCGACTACCTCTCACAGCGCAGACGCGATCAACGCACAGCCATTGTCGTCGCGACAGCATTCGAGCTCACTCGAACTTGCCGGCAGGGCATCCGTCATCGATGGCCGCACGCTGCTCTTTCCCGAACATGGACTAAGGGTAACGCTCGCGGGCATCGACGGGTGCGACCTTGCGCAATGGGCATTCAATGGCGACGTGCGTAACGCAGCTGGCGATCGCCTGAAACCGGTGCCCTGCGGTGCCTTCGCAAAAGCCTGGCTGAAGAGGTCGATTGGAGCCCACGGCGTCGAATGCCGGATCGAGGGGAGAGGATATCTTCGCACCGGACGTTGTCGCGCCGGTAATCGTGACCTTGCTTTCGAGCTTTTGAGGGTTGGCTGGGCAAGAGTTGCGCCTTGGAACACCGGCGTTGCCGCGTACCGGCTGGCGCAAAGGCGCGCCATGGACGCCCGTTATGGCATGTGGGGGACGTATGTCCTCGACATGAACGAGTGGGGGCAGAAGGCCATCGATCGCACGGCCAGCCGACGGCCTATCGCCGATTATAATTTACTGCGCCAACGACGCGCTGAGATTTCACCGCCATTTGTTGATGCCAAGCGATTACCGAAACGCACCGACCGTTGATCGTTTACCGGAGACCGTTGAGATGAAGTCTACCCTCCTTTCCGTTCTACTGCTGTCGAGCGCCGTGAACCATGCAGCAGCCGATGAATGGGGCTGCGAAGTCCTTCTTTGCGCTGCCTTGTCTGATCCATCCTGGCATGACATTGCAGAATGCCGTCCCCCCATGAGCCGGTTGATTTCGGCCATGAAAAGGCCGGGCTTTTCCTGGCCGACATGTCCGGAGGGCGGTGCTGGAAAACCGGGTTTCGAGAAGTTTGAAGATTGTCCATCAGGCTGGTCACCAGCAGCTGGCGGATTCATGAGTGGACACCACCCGGGTGAGCTGTCGCAGTGCATTCGAAAAGGAAGCGACTGTTGGGAAGGCAGGATTGTCGGAGAAACGAGAGGCGGGCGTCTTTCAAGTGTGGAGCGAGGCGATGTCACCCGCGTTTATCACAGCCGCTGGCGATGTGATTATGTGGACTACATGGCGCGGCCCAGACGGGAAAAGCCCTACTACTTCGACATTGTCGATGATGGCAATGCCTCGTCCAGAAGGGTTTACTTCGACTTGAACTGACCTCCACCCGCGCTCAAGAGCTGGCCTCCATAATGGCAGGCTGGCGCTTCTCGGCCTTGAAAAAACCCAACTTGTTAGGTTAAATGACAATGGTCAGAGTTCTCCGCGAAGCTGGCATGCGTTTTGTTACACGGATGATCATGAACCGGCGCATGTGCATGTTTATGGAAACGCCGAGGTCAGAATCAATATTCTCCGCCTCACGGTATTATCGAACCGTAGAATGATGAAGCGGGACTTGGGTGTGGCCCTTGCGATTGTTCAAGCAAACCAGCGCCTGTTCACCGAGAAATGGGAGAGTATTCATGGGTGAGATTATCTTCGACGATCATCACTATCGAGACGCTACCCTGAAAAGGGCCGCAGAACGAGCCCATGCGCCGATCCCAGCGACGGTTCGCTTTGATGAAGCGTCCGGGCGTATCGTCGTTGATTTTACGAACGGTGCGGCTTTCATGTTGCCTGCCCGTTCGATACAAGGTCTTGAAAAGGCGACGGTTGCCCAGTTGGCCGAAGTCGAGCTTCTAGGCGAAACAGGTTTGCACTGGGAAAGTCTGGACGTGGACTTTACAATTTCGGGATTGATGAACGGCATTTTCGGAACTGCAAAGTTCCTGGACGCGCAGCGCCGAGGCGGTCAATCCCGATCTGCTGCGAAGATCGAGGCGAGCCGTGCCAACGGTGCAAAAGGCGGACGGCCCCGGAAGATCCGCTAGGTTGGCGGAGAAGTCCTGACTGTTCCAAGGGCGATTGGGTCCTGAAGCGAATGCATCTCCCAACCCGGTGTATGGAGGTTTGGTCTGGCCACGCCACAAATTTGAAGTTGTCATCACAACGACTTAATCAAACCGAGACCATAGCCGGGCATTGAGCTCCGCCTGGAACAGACCTGCCATAATCGACAGGGAGTGCTGCGCGTTATCGTTCAATACAACTCCGTCGCATCCATTCCGCTGTGACGCATTGGAACCTCACGCACAGGACGGGGTTTTGTTCGCAAGCCCGGAGCATCAACATGGCAGCTTCCAATTCCACGTCTCAGTCGAGTGTTTCAAGCCGCCTCGATCGCAATATCGAGGCGCTACTGTCCAGAAGGCGCGAGGAGGAGAGAAAGGCTTCGGCTCAGGACAGGGTTGCAGCAGCTATGACGCATTTTGCGGGTTCGATGACCTTCGTCTACATTAATGCCATCGTGTTCGGAAGCTGGATCCTGATCAATATCGGCGTTCTACCCTTCGTTCCCGCTTTCGACCCGTCGCTCGTCATCCTTGCCATGGTTGCCTCGGTCGAAGCGATATTCATCTCCACCTTCGTAATGATCAGTCAGAATCGGATGGCTGACGCCGACGACAAACGAGCCGACCTCAACCTTCAGATATCGCTACTGGCCGAGCATGAGGCGACTGAGGTTCTGACAATTGTGTCAGCGATTGCGGAAAAGCTCGGAGTGCAGCTTGAGCAAAAGGACGAGATCGAGGAACTGCAAGAGGACGTCACTCCGGAAGACGTGCTCGACACGATGGAGAAGATCTCAAACAGCACCGATGGGCCGTCCTGACGTTGAGATGAAATTCGATTGGCGTAGGGACAGATTTGTAGTGACCAGTCCGTCTGAAAGCGGCGGTCCTATTCAAACCTCTTGTAGCACGTGATTTGCCAGCATCTCGCTTGCGGTCTGCGGTTTGCCAAACAGGTATCCCTGGCCCGTCTCGCACCGCAGGTTTTGGAGCGCTTCCATCTCAGCCTCGCCTTCGATGCCTTCCGCAACGATCTCCAGGCCGAGACCATGGGCAATCGACACGATGCCCTTTACGATCTCCATGACGCCGGCGTCCCGCGTCAACCTGCGCACGAAGGACTGATCGATCTTGAGCTTGTCGAGCGGAAGGTCGGCGAGATAGCTCAGCGAGGAATATCCTGTTCCAAAATCGTCCAATGCCAGAGCGACGCCCGCAGCACGTAATGCGGCCATTTTTTCGGTGGAGCGCGCATTATTGTCGAGAAACGTCGATTCAGTCATTTCGATGCAGAGTCGGGATTTGGGCAGTCCGCTTGACGAAAGAGCCAGCCTCACTTCCGCTTCGACGTCTGAGCGTTCGAACTGGATCGGCGAGACGTTGACGGCGACTATGCCATAGGGCCACCTTGAAGCTTCGATACAAGCCTCCATGAGGACCCAGCGGCCAATTTCGCAGATCAGCCCTGATGTCTCGGCAATTGGCACGAACTCAGCTGGCGATATGAGGCCGAGCTCAGGGTGTCGCCACCGCAACAGGGCCTCCGCGCCAACAAATCTGCCGTTTGCAAGGTTGATCTGCGGTTGAAACAGCAGAAAGAACTGACGCCCTGCCATTGCTGTTCGCATGTCGGCTTCAAGGCGACGGGAACGTGCCTGAGCTTGGGCCGTGGCCGGGTCAAACATCGCCCAGCGCGTCGACCCTGCCTTGGCCTCATAAAGCGCGGATTCAGCGGCGCGCAAGGCCTCCTCCGGATCTGTCGGCCCCAGCGGTGCGGCTCCCAGTCGAACAGAGACATTCGTCCGCATATCGTTCGCGAAGAGGGGCTCGTCGAAAAGCGAAACGAGATGTTCAGCAACGACCGCTTTATCCTGGATTTCCTCGAGCCATGCGATCGCAAAAAGGTCACCGTCAATACGCGCAGGCACTGCCTCCACGTTTTCAGAAAGGCGGTTGGCGATTGCTCTGAGCATATTGTCACCGACAGCTCTTCCCAGTGTCGAGCAGATGCGAGAGAACCGATCGACGTCGAGGACCGCGACCATGCCATCGCACCCTTCGATACGCGCGAGAAACTCACGACGACTGAGGAGCCCGGTGAGCTGATCTTCTTCGGACAGCCGCTTCAGCCTGGCTTCGTAGCGCTTGCGGGTGGTGATGTCACGGATGATGATGCAGCCGCCAAATCTTTTTCCGGACTTCGAGATCGCGTCCTCGAGCGGCGAAAGAGTGATGATTGCTTCGTAGTCGAAATGGCTGTCTGCCTCATTTTCGGAAAACTGGACGGTCACTGAGCGAACCAAACCAGGACTTGCGGCAAACTGATGGACCAGTTCACCAAGGGCTCGGGAGACGCGCTCATTTGCGGCGGTGAGAAGATCGGCGCCAAGATCGGATTTCAGGATCGATCTTGCCGACTCGTTGACCTCCACAATCTTCAGGTCGTCGCCGAACGCCACGATCCCATCCGAACTATTGGAGATGATGCGGACCATCAGGCGCCGTGTATTGCTGGCGTTTGTCCTGGCGATAGCTGCGACTACCTGGCCGAGGTCGATGCGCTCGTTCAATGCAAGAACCCATGCGAGGGAGAGCAGCATCCACGGTACCGCGGTTCGGATCACGATCGCGAAGTCCCTCTGGAGAAGATATGCGGCGATCTCGCCGATCAATCCGAATGCTGCCAGCAAACCGCTCGTTCTTGTCATGCCGATGTAGCGAAAGGAAAGCAGGGCCGCGATGAGGCAGGTCGCCAGTAGAAGCTCGAGCGGTCGTTGATCGAATGTCTTGAGTGTGCGGCCCTGAAGCAGTGTTTCGGCCGCCAGGACGTGAATCAAAGGCCCAGCTAGCGCGCCGTAGACAGGGACGGGGAAAATGTCCTTGAGTTCGGTCGCCGAACCACCGACGACGACCGAGCGGCCGGCAAGCTCAGCGGCTCCGACCGTACGGTCAAGAACGTCCGACAGGGAGTAGGTTGGCACGCTTTGCGGGGTGATCGAGAAATCCACCAACTGGCTTTCGATCGCTGCCGAGGCGCCGCCAAGTGCGGCGGCCACGGATGGCGTGGGAATACCGTTATCAATGTCGCCAAGCGAGAACCGTCTGACCAATCCATCCAGGTCAAGTGAAACATTCGCGAAGGCCGGCCAGGATTTGTCGAGGAGTTGAGGGATAGGTCTTGATATCTCGGTTTCCGACGAATTTGCCGACGCTTGCTGGCGAAAAAGGGGAAGCAAGACGCCTCCGCCTGCGCGTTCCAGCGCAGCTGAAAGGAGCGCGTCTTCTTCGGCAGTGGAGGGCGTCGAAAAATCGATATCCAGCACGATGTCGCCAACCTTGGCAGACACGAGCCTGTCCAGCAACTCTCCATAAAGACCCCGCGGCCACGGCCATGTACCAACCTGATCGAGGCTACGTTTGTCGATCGCGACAAAAACGATCTTTCCGGAGGCAGCGCGGTCGGCCAAGGAAAACCGTTTTGCAATCAGCGCGTCGTCCAACTGTACGATTGGACGAAGGTCGGCGCAAAACGCCGCGACACCCAGCATCGCGGCTATGATGACGCAGCGAGATGCGGTCGCTTCAGCGAAACTGCTGGCAACCCGCAGTAAGTTCGCAGCTGCCTTCCTCACCGCCCCTTGCCATTCCCATTCCCGTTCCCTTTTCCGTTGCCGTTATTGCCGCCGCCCCCCTTGCCGTTTCCGTTGTTCCCGCTTCTGCCATGCCCATTGCCGTTGTTTCCGCTAGCGGAATTGCCATGGTTTCCGCTGTTAGAGTTGTTGCCCTTCGCGCCGTTGTTCCCGCCGTTTCCATGACCGGTGTCGCCGCTGTTTCCATTGCCATTGCCGCTGCCACGGGAACGATCCGATCTGTTGTTTCCATTGCTGGATCTATCACCGCCAATGCTGCTTCCGCCAAAGTGGCTCTTGCCGTTGGCAGCCTTAGATCCATCATCGGCCTTCGAAGGCCTATCATTGCTGATGGCCTGCTTCTCGCCCGCCAGTTTTTTGCTTCCCGCGGCCGGAAGCTTTGCTGCCGACGCCGGGACCGACGTGATCGAAGGTCTTGCTTCCTGCCCAGCGACACTCATACCAGTCTTGGCGCCGACGCTGGCGGACTGCTTCGGGCCGACATTTGCCTGCTGGCCGCTGGCAAAGGAGGTAACCTGAACGAGACCTCGGTCGACCTTGACGGATGCCGCCGTCTTGCTGACGGAGACGTGGAAGATCGTCCCTTTTACCACGGCTGCGAGGAAGGGTGTCTGGACTGTTGTGTGCGGTTGGCTCCGCTTCTCGATTTCCAGCTCGAGCGACCCAATCTGTTGCTTGATTTCCGTCTTGCGCGGCGACAAGAAGCCTGACGTCGTCGTGATGGACGCAGTTGTGTTCGGTTGAAATTCGATCCTCTCGACACCGCGAACCAACAGCGCCCGTCCCCGGGTACCTGTGGTAATCGATGCGTGGTTCGGCAAGACGTCTCCGGCATGCAAATCGATCCACTTGGCGTCCCCGAGTGAATATCGAACCTCTTTTGTGGCTTTGGCTACCCGCCAGTCATCATTTGCAGCAAACGAAGACACCGGTACGAGTAAAAATGCGAGAACGATAAAACGGAAACAAGCGAACATGATCTTCCCCTCTGATCTGACGAAGACATCATGGGGTTGTTAAGAATGGCTATAGATCGTCGGCGAAGTTTTCCAGCGTACGGTAACGGACGGAGGTTGCAGTTGGACAGCGTTTTCGAAAACCACTCGCGCAACGCGGCACTCTAGCGGCCTGATCTTTCCCATTAGCGTTTTCGCTTCCTTTGCAGCAGTTCTCGTTCCTGAACACCAAAAAGACGCGATCTGCCGTCGAACTGGTGGTGACGTTCACCGCTATGCACTTAGCGTACGCTGGCGTACGGGATCATTTATTGAACTCTAATTTACCGACGTTAGTATCCATTCTGTCTTCCGTGCTCGGGAGGCAATCGAAAGTCCCAAGCGTGGAGATCATGATAGGTTCAAGGTCATTGCGGGGAGCGCCGCTTCGTCGATTTCGTACTTGTCTACGATGGTGCGAAAAGTCAGCGCGGGGCAGCCTGCTGCCTCGACAACACCGCTGACTTGGTGGGCCCGGCGCGAGGGGCATGGCGCCGGGCCGCATCTATTCTTAGCATCAACCGACTTTGCTCGCCGTCTGGCGCGCGTTGATAAGGTCGGTTACTTCTGTCTTTTTCAGACAGACCAGGTTCTTTGCAACGGCTTGAGAACGTAGAACTGGGAAGCGAATGCCACGCGCTGACGATATCACTGGTCAAAGATACGGCCGCCTGATCGGACTTCGTCCAGATTGCGTAGCTGGTCGTCACAAACGCTGGATCTTTCGCTGCGATTGCGGAAACGAGCGTTCGATGTTCCTCTCTGCAGTAAAGAAGGGAGACAGCAAAAGTTGTGGATGCTTGCGCGCAGAACGTAACCGCGAGCGATCCTTGGTCCATGGGCACTCGGTCGGCTACAAACTCACGCCGACGAGACGTGCATATACGCAGGCTAAGAGCCGATGCAGAAATAAGTCGGATCCGTTGTACGAAAAGTTCGGGGGCGCAGGCATCAAGATGTGCGCGCGCTGGGCCGACAGCTTTTCAGCTTTCCTTGAAGACATGGGCGAGCGCCCTGACGGTACAGTGCTTGACCGTCTCGAAAAGACTGGCGACTTCGAGCCCGCCAACTGCATGTGGGCTTCCAAACGCAAGCCTGCGGCTTACGAGGACATTTTGGTGAGGTCGCGGGGTTCCGATATCTCTGTTTTGGAGCTGGCAAAGGTCCACCAGGTCAATGTTAAGCAGCTCTGGACCCGCATCAAGTTTCTAGAAGAAGACGCCGATGAAGCGATCAGACGAATAAAGCAAGTGCAGTGACCGACGTCGTACCGCCGCACAGAAACTGATAGGGCCAGCGCTTTAGCGCGCACGCTCTGAGCGCAACATCTCGTCAAAGGTTTTGGTGAAGCCATCAAGGGACTGCTTGATGGCGATCTCCTTGCCGTCAGGTGTCGCAACGCTGACCGTTGCTTCGGGTTTTTCCTTCATCGTTGCAACAAGCTTGTCCGGGACCATACCTTCTACAAGGCATCCCTGCGGAGTGCATCGGCTAAGCGGCAGCGTTGTCGTGTAGCCGTCGAGATCGAATTTTACGCCGGGCGAAAGCGCGATACCAAGGGGGACCGCGATCTGGGCAGCGATCTGCTTGCCATCCGCCGCGACGGCGAGACTCGTCACGAGAACTATAGATTTACCGTCAGGCGAAATTACGCTGCTGCTCGCCTGGCACTTCTTTTGCTGTGGCGTCAGTTGTGTGCATTGAAGCTCCCAGACCCCGGTCCTGGAAACGGACAGGTCTGACCGTGGGGGTTCAGCGGCCGCCTGCTTCGGTTGGGCGGCTGTCTGCGCGGGTGCCGCCTGTGCAGGCTTCGGCCGTCGGCTGTTAATGTCGCCGTTCGATTGTGATTCCGGCTTTTCCAGCACTGGGGTTCCTATCGTCGAGCGCGATGCTGGCGTGGAGAAAAGGGGACCGGGTGCCGAATCCTGCCCAGACGACGCACCTGTGCTCAAGACATACGAAATGAGCGCAAGACCTGCTGCCGCTTTCGCAACCGCGTTCATGGGAAAATCCTCCTGCTGTATTGACAGTGTGTGTTCCATGGATCTTTTCTTGAGTCAAATCGCCTCTTCAGTTTTAAGTTGCGATCCGAACTGCGTTTTACTGAGTGAGAAACCCGCATGACTTCCAAGGCCATCCTGTGCATATCGGCGACGGTATTTCTGCTCGCCGCAAACGCGGAAAATACCGTGATGGCGCAGGCCTATATCAATCAGGTTTCGCCTGGCGAACGTGGCGTATATGTGCCCCAAGCTCCAGCAGATGCGCGGCCTCGTCCCCCTGAGATTCCTCGGAAACCGAAGCCGCGAATCGCAAAGCGCGCTGCCGCCCCAGCACGTGCGAATCCGTACCCTTCCGTGGGGCGCGGCACGTCTGCGGTGGTCATGAGCACGGCGATCAGCCAATGGCCGACCGTTGGTGCCGGCGTCGTTAATCAGTAAGCAGGTTATTACCAACCATTTCTGGTGAGGTATTTTTGCACCTTGCTTATCTTTTCGACTAATAGATGAAAAAATCATCTTCCGTCTTTTGCTGTCTTTCCGTTAATAGCCGACGAAAGTCCGTTATCTCATAAGGATAGCGAAATACAATCACTGCAACGCGGTGCGTTAATTATACACGTTAACGTCACTTAAACATTCGGTTTGCTTGTTCGAAGAGTAACGGAATAAGCATATCCGAACAAACTGCAGTCGCGTTACGTGGGCGAGGGGAATATGAAAGTTCAAGCGGTTTCGCTGCTCTTGAGCAGCATTTTGTTGGCGGGATGTCAGACGGGCCAGCATCTGAATACCCCGGCAGCCGCGTTGACATCCGCCACCAAGACAACCGCCAAGGTCGTCACATTGCCGTTGCCAGAAACTCCCGTCGATGTCGCGGTCTATGATTTCCCAGATCTGACGGGTCAGGCAAAGCCCAACGACAGCTTTGCCGAGTATAGCCGAGCGGTTACTCAAGGCGGCGGATCGATCCTTATCGACGTGTTGAAAAAGACCGGAAACGGACAGTGGTTCCGCGTTGTCGAGCGATCGGGACTGAAGAACCTGGTCCAGGAACGGACGCTCATCGAAAACACGCAGAAGTCGTATCGCCAGCCGGTCGGATTGCCTCCTGTACGCTTCGCGGGCCTTATTCTTGAAGGCGGCATCGTTGGTTACGATTCGAACGAACTGACGGGCGGTGCGGGCGCGCGCTACCTCGGCATTGGCGGCGATGTTCAATACCGATCCGACGTGGTTACCGTCAGCTTGCGCGCAGTCAGCGTCCAGACGGGTGAGGTGCTCGCATCCACCACTACGACCAAGCAGATTTATTCGGTTCAGGTCAGGGGCAGCGCATATAAGTTCGCGACGGCTAACGAATTGCTTGAAGTCGAACTGGGTCAGGCTCGCAATGATCCGGGCGCTCTCGCTGTCCGCGAAGGCATCGAGCTCGCTGTCGTTTCGCTTGCCGTCGACGGTGTTCGTCAAGGCCTCTGGCACCTCAGGGACAGATCACAGGAAGCGCAATTCCTCGCCGAATTCGAGAAGAAGTATCTCGATCGGCCGCTTTCGAGTTCATGACATAAGTCATGATTGCGGGCGGCTTTGTTGCCCGCCAGTTTCAGACTTTTGTAACCGCGAATCACTTGCTTCGCGGGTATTGTCGTTTCCGGAAGTGGAAGTATAAATTTGGTTCAGATAGTAAGGTCTGAATACAATTTGCCGTAGCTTGCTGCCGAGACGGTTGTATTTGCCGACCAAATTTGGGTTGTTCTTCGTACATCTTAACCAAATGTAAGTAAGCACTGACAAGAGCCTTGCTCATACAATGTTGGCACGCTAATTAACGCTGCGTTAATCAATTGTATCTCGGGGAGCTGGGGAAGCTGCTTCGAGTCTTTGGGGAGTTACTCATGGCGTTTAGACTAAAGCGATCGGCACTCCTGGCTGGGGTCGCCGTTATTGGACTGGCTAGCGGCGCGGCGGCAGAAGACGTCACGGCAAACGAAGCATTTATCGGCCAGCTTGACAGCAACAACTATGCCTACCTTTCCCAGGCAGGCGAAAACGGCGCAACTGGTGGCACGAACCAGGGCTTCATCTATCAGTACGGAAACGGCAACGTATTCCTTCCTGTAGTGAACGGGTCGCCCAGTGACGCGCAGCGCGGCAACAACGACCTCGGCGTGATGCAGTTCGGCACGGGCAACTTCGTCGGCGGCGTCTTCTATCAGGAAGGCAAGAACACCGCAGGCATCGCACAGTTCGGCTCCGGCAACTCGGTTGACCAGTTCCGTCAGACGGGCGCAAACCGCGCTGCGATCTTCCAGGGCGGCAGCAAAAACCTTGCCCGCACCGACCAGTTCGACGGCACCAACGACTCCGGTATCGTTCAGTTCAGCCCGGAAGACGCCGCCGCTGGCAACTTTGCCTACAACAAGCAGGACGGTTCGAACGGCTCTTACGCTGGTACTCTGCAGTTTGGCACTGAGAATTCGGCCGTGAACTCGCAGAAGAACGAGAAGACCTCGCGCGTCGGCGTCATCCAGTTCGGGTCGCAGAACGGCGCTCTCAACCAGCAGAGCGGCGGTGAAGACAACGAAGCCAACATCTTCCAAAACGGCGGGCGTAACGTCGCGACCAACACGCAAATTGGCGGTTACGACAAGCAGGCCGGTATCATCCAGGACGGAACCGCGAACGTAGCTGCGAACACTCAGACTATTCATTCTGGTGGCTATCCGGGCAGCGATCTGAACGCAGGCATCGCCCAGTTCGGCGACTCCAACGTTGCGGCCAACACGCAGTTCGGCGCTGAAAACAACGCTGGCATCATCCAGGACGGCGACGGCAATATCGCTGGCAACACTCAGGTCGGCGGCGATCTCAACGCTGGCATCCTCCAGAAGGGTGACTACAACACAGCTTACAACAGCCAGAACTCGGGCGGCAGCGATGCTGGTATTGCGCAGTTCGGGAAGGGCAATCAGGCATCGAACACCCAGGATCAAGGTGTATCGAACGCTGGAATTCTCCAGCTCGGTGCCAACAACGTTGCTAGTAACATTCAGATCCGCGGCAGCGCTCCGGGCCACAAGAATGAAGCAGGCATCTTGCAGGATGGCGAAGCCAACCATGCCAGTAACTCCCAGACGGATGGCTACGAAAACCAGGCTGGCATTGCCCAGTTCGGAGATCTGAACACCGCTGGCAATACGCAGACCGGCGGCTACGCGAACGACGCCGCCACACTGCAAGTTGGCAACAACAACGTCGCATACAACACGCAGACCGATACCGTCGGCGTGACCTCGGGTCCGTCCAGCGACGCTGCAATCGGCCAGTTTGGCAATGGCAACACCGCCTTCAACGACCAGCGCTTCGGCGGCGACAACTCCGCGGGCGTCCTTCAGGTCGGCGGCCAGAACAATGCTGGAAACCTGCAGATCGACGGCGAGCATAACACTGCTCGTATTCTCCAGGGCGGCACTGGCAACCGGGGCAGCAACGCCCAGACCGCCGGCAGCGATGCGACGGCAAACATCGCACAGTTCGGCGACTGGAACGTTGCCTCCAACTCGCAGACCAACGTCGATCCGACTTCGGCATCGATCCTGCAGGCTGGCTCCGGCAACATCGCGGCCAACGACCAGGCAAAAGTAACTGACTCCGATGCCTTCATCGGTCAGTTCGGCAAAAGCAACGTCGCAACGAATGCGCAAAAAGCTCAGAGCGACAATGTGAAGGCGGCGGTTCTGCAGGTTGGCGAAAACAACCACGCCAGCAACACGCAGGGTTCTATAGTCCCATATTCTATCGACATCGAGAAACAGAGGGTCGTCACTGACCGGCTGCTTGGGGTGCCGGTTGCTTGGGATAACTTCGCTGCGGCTACGATATCAGGTTCCGGCGAAGCCGCCGCCGTAGATTCGAATGCCGCTGTCGCGCAGATCGGTAATGGCAATCAGGCGTCCAACCTGCAAACCGGAAAATTTACGCCGGCAATCTCGACCTACACTACAACCCATCAGAAGACCGCGGTCACCTACATTGGCCCGACCGGTGGATTGAAGGAAATTATTGGTAGGGCGATCCCGAGCAATTATGCTGAAAGGCCTGTTGCAGGACAGAGTGGCCCGGTTACCCTTCCAGTCCCGGCCGAATACGCTTCGGCAGGCTCGAACATTCCAACGGTTGCTTCCAACGCAATTGTCGGCCAGTTCGGTGACAATAACGTTGCTGCCAACACCCAGATCGCGACCAACGGCACGGACGCCGCCTCCATCCAGGTTGGCAACGGCAACGCAGCACTGAACAACCAGACCCTGACGAACGGTGCGAAGGCTGCAAACCTTCAGATCGGCAATGGCAACTTTGCTGACAACGAGCAGGTTGCTGCCAAGGACTCAAATGCTGCAACTGTTCAGGTTGGCAATGGCAACGCGGCTGTGAACTCGCAGACTGCGACGGTTGCGTCTAGCGCGACTGTGGTTTCGGTTGGCGATTGGAACAAGGCTTCCAACGTCCAGACGGGTACCACCGACGTTAACGCAGGTGTTGTTCAGGTTGGCGACGCCAACACGGCCGCTAACGTTCAGACGGACAGCGAAAGCTCGACCACTCTTGCTGTTCAGCTGAGCGATGGCAACACCGCGGCGAACACCCAGGATGGCGTTTCGAATGCCTTTGCGTCCACCCTTCAGTTCGGCGGTTCGGCCAACAGGGCTGCCAACCTCCAGCAGAACGGCAGCTCGAACGTCGCAGCTCTCATCGTTCAGGACGGCAACGGCAACAACGCCGCCAACGTTCAGGGTGCTGAGGTTGCCACCCTGACAACCCCCTTCGGTTCGACCAAAGCGGATGCCCCGGCAGTTGCTTCGGCAGCTGCGATTGTTCAGACAGGCGACAACAACACCGCGGCCAACGTCCAGGGTGGAGGAGTATCGCTCGGCTCTATCGGTCCGGTTAGCGCTGCTCTTGCACTGCCGACCGCTGCATCGGTCGCCGGCATCGTTCAGGACGGTAACGGCAACAACGCCGGAACGGTCCAGATCGCCTCGATCGGCGCAATCTCGGGAACGGTTCAGATTGGTGACCTGAATACGGCATCGACTTCCCAAACCGTTGTTGCGGGTGATGCTGCGGTCACCCTTCAGAAGGGGAACCGCAATAGCTCCGCTACATCGCAGACTGGAGACCTTCTGAGCCTTGCACCGTCGACGCTGTCGCTGGCAAGCACGGTCCAGATCGGTGACGACAACACGTCTGTCACGGCTCAGGGCGCTGGTTCTGGTAACGTCGCTGGCACCATCCAGGCAGGCACCCGCAACAATGCTGGCACCATCCAGTCGGGTAACAGCCAGTCGTCGTTGATCTTCCAGGGCGGCAGCGACTCGCTCGCAAGCGTTCTCCAGCAGGGTGGCACCCAGACTTCGCTCGTCGCGCAGGCTGGTGACTACTCGAACGCTTGGATCAGCCAGTCCGGCAGCGGCAACAACTCGGCCGTCTTCCAGCTTGGCGTCGGTTCCGGCAACGCGGCGAACAATGCCTTCGTCTCGCAGTCTGGCAGCAACAATGCCTCGGCTGTTGTCCAGGTCGGTCGCGGCAACACCGCCATCGTCAAGCAGAACTAAAAGAACAGTGGCGCGCCCTCGGGCGCGCCACCTTCGTCGGGGGTCACATGCTCACGTCCGGGAAAAACATCGTCTCCGTCTTTGGCATGACACTCCTCAGTTCGACTTTCGCTTGGGCAGCATCGATGAGCTACGAAACTGTGAATGGGAAAATCTCTGACACCCGCATTTCCGAGTGCGGAGTTCGCGTCCTCTCGGGCGAGTCGGCCCTGATCGTTCCGTTTCTCAAGGCGACATCCGACTTCGATGGATCGTATGAGATCGCGGTGACGAAACGATCGTCTTCCGGATCGTCTCAGACCCGTCAGGCGAATCGCATTCAAGGTGGCACGATTGGGTCGGCACAGGTTGCCGTAGACGTGCCTTCGCAAGTTCAGTTGGAAATGACGGTACGCGATCGTAGCGGGCAAAGTGCCTGTGTTCTCGAACACACCTTCGATTTCAGCGCCAAGCCTCTTAAAATATAGGATTCAGGTGAACAGCATGCTCTCCACTGCAAAACCTCTTGCTCTGTTGGCCGCCGGCGCGATCACCGTCGCAGCTTGGGCCGGATCTGCAGCCGCAGCGGAACCGCTGTTGCTGGATTCGTCAGCCGCAGCGCCTATCGTCGGGTCGCTGATGGAGCCAATTCAGCCGTACGTCGCCGGAAACGGCGGATCGACGTCATCCATCCTGCAACTGGGCGACGGCAATGCCGCCGACATCTCCGTTTCGGGCTCAGCCAACTTCGCCTCTATCCAGCAGTCCGGTCAAAACAACCGCGCCATACAGAGCATCGAAGGCAATAACTCGGCGCTTCTGCTCGTTCAGGGTGGCAAGAACAACTCCGTCGTCCAAGCTGCCAAAGGCGACAACGACTTCCAGCTTGTTGGCGTCTCCGGTTCGAACAACCAGGTTGCCTACGTTCAAGTAGGAGACAACCTTGCCGGAGCTCTCGACGTTCGCAACGCCCAGAACACCACGGTGGTCGCTCTGCAGACGCCCCAAAGCGGTCGCTACCTGATGCCCACAGGTTTGAACGGAATAAAGAACGCAACCGTTGTGGTTGTCCCGGGAAGAATGTATGTCTTCCCCAAGAATTGATTAGTATTCATCACCGAGAAGCGGAGAAATTTTATGCGTGTTTCCAAGGTGCTGCTGGTCGGAGCATTCGTGTGTTCGTCCGTTTCCTTCGCGGCCGCCTCACAGCTTAACTACCAGCCGATCAACCCTTCCTTCGGGGGCAACCCGCAGAACGGAAGCTGGCTGCTGTCGCAGGCAAGTGCACAAGGTAAGGCTGCCGAAGGCTCTTCCAGCCCGAGCTTCTCGATCGATTTTCCGGACTTCGGAAGCACGACCGAGACGCCTAGCACAACGCTGCCTGACACCAACAACAATAGCGGTACGGGCAACTAATCAGCGTTGGCGGATAACTGCCACGTTGTTGCGGCCCTGTTGCACGACGACCGCGCGATGTCCGCCACCGAACTGCTCGATGGACGCGGTGTTCATCGAGCCAGACTGCATGATCAGTCCGACGTTGCCGGAGCCTGTCTGATCGATCGTCGCCGAATTCAACACACCGACTTGAATCGCGCTGGCGAGGTTGCCCGACGACGGAGCAGAGGGCAGGGCGGTTAGCAGCTTTGCTGCTCCGTAAGCGGGCTCAAGGAGGGACGCGGTGGACGAGTAGGAGCCCGACGTACCGGAAGCCTGCTGAATGTAAGCAGGCGACATTAATTCCGATGCCGACGCGCCTCCAGCCATCAATACGAACATCCCAGCTACGACACAGTTACGCATAACGCCTCTCCTTTGTTGTTGATGTGACAATAGGCGACGGCGGTTGAAATGTGCCAAAGATACTTGGTAACCGCTTGAAGTTTATTACATTTCAAAGTTGAAGGAACTAATTCGCGGACTGTTAACTTTCAATCGGGCAATCTTGGCCGCGATTCACGCCGCCCTCGACGTGGCCCAGGGCGTCCCAGATTCTTCGGAACGCCGGCAGGGGGAGAAAATCGCACGCCCGCGTTTTTTTCTCATGATGGTTTCTGTCAATCGTTTTCCGATAGAGCGTTTTGAGTCGATAGGCATCGCAGGAAAGGTATCGTCTCGGGATCAGCGAGCGTGTAAAAGCTGTTACGGCCGGCCGACGACAGGAAACAATACCGTCTGCTCTCAAAAGCGAAACCCCGACCCCGTCGAGATGATGATATCTTCCAGGTCATCGCAGGGAACTCCACCTGTTGACGACGCCTGAGTTTGCGGTGGTGCGAACAGTCAGCGCTGGGCAGCCTGCTGCACGGACCAACACCGCTGAATGGGTGGGGCCCGGCGCAAGGGGCATTGCCCCGGGTCGCATCAATTCCTGAGAGCAAGCTCTCTGTCCTCCGTCCGGCGGGCATTGAAAGCCACCTCGTGATGCTTTTGTCGGTTGAGAACACAGGAATGGAAGGGAATGCCACGCGCTGACGATATTACCGGTCAAAGATACGGCCGCCTGACAGGGCTCCGTCCCGATAGCGTGCCTGGCCGTCACAAGCGCTGGATCTTTCGGTGCGATTGCGGCAACGAGCGTTCTATGTTTCTTTTTGCCGTAAAAAAGGGAGACAGCAAAAGTTGCGGATGCCTGCGCGCAGAACGCAACCGGGAGCGATCCCTGGTTCATGGACACGCGGTTGGCCATAAAGTCACTCCGACGAGACGTGCGTACACGCAGGTGAAAAGCCGATGTGAAAACAGAGCCGATCCGCTTTACGGGAAGTTCGGTGGGGCAGGTGTCAAACTGTGCCCGCGCTGGGCTTCATTTTCAGCTTTTCCTTGAAGACATGGGTGAGCGTCCTCCCGGTACGGTGCTCGGCCGTCTCAAAAATACGGGAGACTTTGAGCCAGCCAACTGCATATGGGCGTCCAAACGCAAGCCGGCGGCTTATGAGAACATTCTGGTGAGATCGCGGGGCGCCGATGTCTCTGTCCTGGAGCTTGCAAGGCTCCACCAGGTCAATCCAAAACAGCTCTGGACCCGCATCAAGTTTCTCGAAGAGGACGCCGACGAAGCGATCGAGCGACTAAAACACGAGCAGTAACCAGACTGACGTTCGAGGAGCCAAATCCGCCGGGCAGCCGGCTGATTGGCGGCGGGCCTCAATCGACTTCAGCCGTGCAACCTTTTCTCTCCATGCTCCGCTTCAGCTTCTCTCGGTGCTAATTGTCGCTCGGCAGCTTGCCGCCAATGACGTTGCGCTCCTGCAAGGCAAGCGTTGCCAATCCCATATTGTTCCATTTCCCACCCCACCGCCGTGGGCGAACGCTGAACTGGGGTCGATCGCGATGAAAACGGCAAGGATCAAGCCAGCGGTCGTCGACACAAGGCCCCCGTCGAATGTTGGCCTATCATACCTTCCAGGACCAAGCTTCGAAAGCTGTCGGCCGAGGGTACCATTGTCGATTAACGGGATCGACCCTCGCATTTGGAGGTCGCTTTTGCCGGATGGCGGGGGCGAGCCGCGGGCCAGTGAACACCAGGCTTGCAGGCCTTTTGCGACAATTTCTGCGCCTTGAAAGGAACCTCTATCTTTTTTTTGGTGATAATGGAGCGGTAATGGTCCAGGATGTAGGAGGCCGAAAGCGCATCAGTCAGCACGTTGCGACTTATCCAATTGGTGCCGTTCATGTTCATTTCGTCTGTCCCAAAAACCTTCAGTGGCTATGAAAATTTTCAGGTGGAAGCGCCCGACAATTTCCCGGGCGCTCCCGATCATATGGTGGTTTCGGCCTTCATGGCCGCTACCAGATCCTCATGCGTGCGCATGCCTTTGTTGAAAAGATCGGCAACGGTTGCCATGATCCTGGCCACCGCAGCCCCATCCTTTTCCACCCCGCGTTCGCGTGCGACCGTCTTTACGGCATCTACACAAAGGCGGAGTTCTTCTCTAGTCAGAAGACGCGTCGTCATTCCTTCCTCCAGGACGCTCGCCTAACGACGGCATGAGCAGCTCTCCTAGAAGCCCATTCCGGCGCCTGCGGGCAGCGCTGGAGCGGCTTCATCCTTTGGCTTCTCGGCAATCATTGCCTCTGTCGTAATCAACAGGCCCGCAACCGAAGCGGCATCCTCAAGCGCGGTGCGGACAACCTTGACCGGATCAATCACGCCTTGGCCATAGAGGTCGCCGAACTCGCCCGTCTGTGCGTTCCAGCCGAAGGAGAAGCCCGTCTGTTCGCGGAGTTTTCCGACGATGACCGAACCCTCGGCGCCAGCGTTTTCTGCGATCTGCCGGACGGGAGCCTCGATGGCACGCCGGATAATATCGACCCCCACGCGCTGGTCGCGGTTGTCCGTCTCAAGGCCCTCGAGAGCCTTGACGGCGCGCAGCAGTGCAACGCCACCGCCGGGAAGAATTCCTTCTTCAACTGCGGCACGAGTCGCGTGAAGAGCATCGTCTACGCGGTCCTTCTTCTCCTTGACCTCTACCTCTGTCGAACCGCCAACACGAATGACGGCAACGCCACCGGCAAGCTTTGCAAGGCGTTCCTGCAGCTTTTCCCGGTCGTAGTCGGAGGTCGTTTCCTCGATCTGAGCCCTGATCTGTGCGACGCGCCCATCGATCTCGGCTTTTGATCCGACGCCGTCGATGATCGTCGTGTTCTCCTTCTCGATGGTGACCTTTTTCGCACGACCAAGCATGTTCAGGGTGACGTTCTCCAGCTTGATACCAAGATCCTCCGAAACCGCCGTTCCGCCGGTGAGGATCGCGATATCCTCAAGCATGGCCTTGCGGCGATCGCCGAAGCCCGGAGCCTTGACGGCAGCGATCTTCAGACCGCCGCGCAGCTTGTTGACGACGAGTGTCGCAAGAGCTTCACCTTCAACGTCTTCAGCGATCACAAGGAGCGGCTTGCCCGACTGTACGACGGCTTCGAGGACCGGGAGCAGGGACTGCAGGTTCGACAGCTTCTTCTCGTGAATGAGGATGTAAGGCTCCTCGAACTCAACACGCATCTTCTCAGGGTTGGTGACGAAATAGGGGCTGAGATAACCGCGGTCGAACTGCATTCCCTCGACGACCTCGAGTTCGGTATCGGCAGTCTTGGCTTCCTCAACGGTAATGACACCTTCGTTACCGACCTTCTGCATTGCCTCTGCGAGGAAGCGACCGACTTCGGAATCGCCGTTGGCGGAAATGGTTCCGACCTGAGCGATTTCCGAGTTGTTGGATATCTTTCGCGCGTTGGTCTTCAACTCATTGACCACCGCATCGACAGCCAGATCAATGCCGCGTTTTAGATCCATCGGGTTCATGCCGGAGGCGACAGCCTTGGCGCCCTCGCGAACGATGGCCTGTGCGAGAACGGTTGCGGTCGTCGTTCCGTCTCCCGCCAGATCGTTCGTCTTTGATGCTACCTCACGCAGCATTTGCGCGCCCATGTTCTCGAACTTGTCTTCCAGTTCGATTTCCTTGGCAACCGTTACCCCATCCTTGGTGATGCGGGGCGCGCCGAACGACTTGGAGATGACGACGTTGCGTCCCTTGGGACCAAGGGTCACCTTGACAGCGTCTGCAAGTGTATCGACGCCGCGCAGCATGCGGGTGCGCGCATCAGTGCTGAACTTGATTTCCTTTGCAGCCATCTTTCTAACTCCCAGATAGCAATTGACCCAACTGCGCCTTAAGCGGCCTGCTTCTGCTCGCTGTGAATTTCGATAATTCCCAAAACGTCGCTTTCTTTCATGATCAGAAGGTCTTCTCCGTTGATCTTGATCTCGGTGCCGGACCACTTGCCAAACAGGATGCGATCCCCCGCTTTTACGTCGAGTGCCTGAATTTGACCTGCCTCGTTGCGAGCGCCGGTGCCAACGGCGACCACTTCTCCCTCCTGGGGCTTTTCCTTGGCTGTGTCGGGGATGATAATGCCGCCCCTGGTCCTTTCTTCAGACTCGACACGGCGGACCAGGACACGGTCATGCAGTGGACGGAATGACATGTTTTCCTCCTTGGACAAACGATCATGTTTTGAAACCCTTGCCGGACCGGATGGCCAGTCCGGGCGGGTGCGAGGGCTCGAAGAGCACCTCGCGGCAAAAATTTATTTTGCTATTTTTCGGCTTTCAAGATGGTCTCGAAAAAATTTTGGCACTCATGTCCAACGAGTGCCAGCCGCCCTCTTGATCTGTAAATTCTCGGTTCCTAGGTTGTGGCCGCGGTTTTCACGGGAGGCCGCGCGGCTTCACGTCAATGGAGTGAGACAAGCATGAATACAGAAGGCGACATGAGGGCGCTGAGTGTCGAGGAGCGCGAGGAGATCTTCATCGATATCGCGCGGCAGCTGGATCGTACCGCCCTGGAATCTATGGTGGAAGGCAACCGGAAGTTCGCGATGGTCTCGAAGAACATGGCCGATGCGATCTTCATCAGCGCCGATGAGCTGGCCCGCGACGAAAGTCATACTCCTTTCCATGTCATGAAACAGGCGAGGGAACTCGTCCGCCAGTTCGAGGCCGTCCACCCTCACCGCATGCGCAGTCACGCCATCCACTAGGGTTCACGTAGAACCGCCACCATCGGCAGCTTCGCTGCGTTGGAGAGGCTGAAGCGCTTCCTTAGCCTCGCGATCGATTTGCCTTGCGCCTCAGGAAAGGGCGGCCTTCAATATCTTGCGCCGCCCCTAACTACCAGTGCTCTAGTGAAGGAAGGTCCTCTTGGACGTTTTTTCGACGATTGCTTCTACCGCGCCGATGAGGCGGCTTGCCCGTCCTAGGACAACGACTCCACGCTGGTCGACGCCGATCCGGTGCGCCATGGCCTCGATTGCTCGAGCGACATTATTTAGCTTGGCGCCAAGGTCGGCCATATCAAACCGGTACGCTTGTCGGGCAAGACGGTACAGGCAATCCGCATAGCGGGACGCGACAATCATTCGGCCGCCGATCTCATCGACATGGGGACCGTTTCCAGCCGCCATCGCATTTGGCTTCACGATCATGATGGCCTCCGAAATCAGCGGTAATAAGCTTCGGGTCTGGCCACTGAAGGAACCTCGCCGTCATCGAGGGCCTTGAGAGCCTTGAGGATGTCGTCATAGCGCACAGGTTTCCTGACCCCCGGTGGGCGCCGCAGTTGTGGCGAGGAGTCGACAGCAAAGAGATCGGAAGCCCAGGAAGCAAGGATGGCCCGCTTTTCGCTGTCGCATAGCGCGGTTGCGAGGATGTCGCGCGGGTGATCATAGGACTGTTTCCTGTCAAGGATCCGATTTGTGCCCGGCTTCTCCGAGGCACGAGGGTTGAGTTGATCGTTCCTTTCAGTCGTCATCTTAGTTTCTCCTAAAAACCTTCATCAAGGGAGTGAAAATCTCCAGGCAGAACTGAGATTGTTTCAACGATTTCATCGTTCAAGAGGTCGGGCTGGCCGCTGTTAAAAAAATTTTTATGAGCCATCTTGAATCTGCAAATCCCCCAAACCAGATCATTTTCGCCGGCCGCCTGAAAGGGGCTGGCAGCGTCGGAGGCGCCCGACTTGCGCGTCTCCATTCCAACTCGCTTTACGGAGGTTTTGGTTATGAGAAACGAACTCGACTTTACACCGCTTTTCCGATCCAGCATCGGCTTTGACAGGGTGTTCAATCTTCTTGCCAACTCTCAGCGCGTTCAGGGGATAGAAACCTGGCCGCCATATGACATCCTGAAGACGGACGAGGATGGCTACCGGATCCAGATGGCGGTCGCTGGCTTTTCCGATGGTGATCTCGACATCACGCAGGAACGCAATGTTCTCGTGGTGAAGGGTCAGAAGGCGGAAGACAGTGGCGGCGAATACCTCCACCGGGGGATCGCTGGCCGCGCCTTCGAACGACGCTTCGAGCTTGCCGATCACGTTCGCGTTGAAAATGCAACGCTGACAAATGGTCTCCTCAGCATAGACCTGAAGCGAGAAATTCCCGAGGCCATGAAGCCGCGCAAGATTGCGATCGGCGCAGAAACTGCGCCTCACTCGCTGCAGATCGACGCCGAGAAGCAAGTCGCGTAAATGGGAGCGGGAGCGTCGCGATCGCGACGCTCCCGTCGCAAGAAGCCATGAAGACGATTGATGTTCGAAAGCCAAATTCGTTTGATGCCCGGGATCTCGCCTCCTGTCAGCCGGTGTTCAACCAGGTTCTTTTGGAAGGTGGTGTCGAAAGGGGGTCGGAAGAAGCGGACCGCATAGCTGCGATCCTCGTAAAGCTCTATCGGGAGGGAGTGCACGATCCGGCGCAACTGGCATTGTTGGTGCGAAGTGCGCGGGGATTGTTTGAGACCACCCGGCATTGACTTTAACCACCTGTGCGGTTCGCAACGGATGCGCGGAACCTCCGCGGGTATCTTTGCTTTGGAAGGATATGAACCGCCGCTGCTTTGGAAGGATATGAACCGCCGCCCCCGGTTACACACACCTACGCAGACGCGAGAATGGAATGCCGTGGCAATGCTCTACGCGCATCAGGTCAGAAAAAAGGAATCCACAGATGCCCGCAGCTCGGGCTGCCAACGCATGAACCCACTGATATCGATGACTTCGGCCGAGACATTTCGGAAATTATCAGCCTAGGCGATCGCTGCTCGCTCTTTCGGTGAGATGAATTCCTTCGAAACAAGTCAACCATACCGTGACGGAGGAACGCTCCGAGCGCAGCTCAGTATCGAATGTTACGTCACCTGAGCCCGAACCGATGTGGGGGGAGGTACATTTCTTCGTTGAGGCTGTTTATACAGTGCGGCCTGGTCTCGGGCTATGTTTTGAACGTCAAGCCAGATTTGAGCCAAGCGTATGGCAGAAGGGGCGGTTGCCTAATTTAAGCTGAATAACTCTATCGCGCGGGAATGATGTGGCGAAGAGCGCGTGCGATCGTAGCCGGTAGCCGAACATAGGCCGAGGTGCCAAGGTCGCTGTCATAATCACCGAGATGAAATTGAAGGCCGTTGAGAATCCGTTCGCATGCTTCAACGATTTTCTTGCGGTCCTTGATGGGATTGCTGTGGAATAGTTCTTTGCGGGTTTCTTTGATCACCCGCATCGTATCGACGAACATTGTTTTCGTGAATGTGAAGCCGAGATCTGCATCACTTGCGAACATCGGCCGGATTAATGTCCAATCGGCCTGCATGATGGACCAGAGCTCACCGAGCGTCAGGCAGTAGTAGAACTCGTCCGAGCGATTGGTCCCGCTGGTATTGGCAATGTGTGGAGGGTTCGCCATGCTGTCGAAGACGCGCCAGACCGCCTTTACGAAAGCCGGATTAATTGGAACGCCCCGTATGGTCGGAAACGCCGTGTAATCCTGGCCATTTAGGCGAGCATCACGAATCAAAGTCCACCAGTCGATTCGACCGAATTTTTCCTCAAGGTAATCGGCCAGCACTGATCGCAGCGCATTTTCGACAGCGAACACGAAGGGGTAGATAGAGGAAAATTCCTTGATTTTGCGCGTATATATTCGGTGTATCACCAATCGCTGCTCGTGGGTCGGGATTTGCTGAAGAGCCCTGACTTGAACGCCCTCACGGATGGAATCCCTCGGCAGAGTGGGGTTAAGGGTTCGCATATCTGTCTTGAAGGCATCGACCTGTTGCGGTGTCGGTATGAAGGTGAGATATTCTCCGAGCAACTGAGACGTCGGCACATGCCGTTGGTAACGCTAGACACCTGTCCCCCTTGCAATTCCCGAGTCGGCTCTCTATAACATAGACACTCGCTGAGTGGCGGCACAATGGTGTTGCGAGCCCACGGCTTTACCGTGGCACTTGGAGAGTCTAAACGGAATTACGGCTAGGCGTGGTCTTACAGACTGCGCCTTTAGTCTTTTGGGCTGCTCGGTTAATGAGGCAGCCGTTTGGGCAGGCATGGCGCGGTCCCTGCTCTCCTTTAAAATCAATCGAAGACTGGTATCTGAAGTCAGCTTTCTCTATAGATGCGTCAGGTCAGCACGGGCTCAGGTCATCACGGGCGGTTCCTGGGGAGCAGCGCATGGCCGCTATCGCGGCCTACGCGATTGCCGAAGCGTGGCTTTCTCATGTCGGCTGACCTTCATGGGTTGCGACTATGCAAAGCTTTACCCTAATGGCTTCACCTCTTGCGCCGCAGTTCGAAAACGGAAATGGCGCCCAGCGAAAAAACGAATGGCAGAACAAAATAGAAAAGCCTGAAGACCAGCAAGGCTGCCAGAACGTCTGCTTCGGGAAGCTCTGGCAAGCCGGTGATGAAACCTAATTCGAATACGCCGAGCCCACCAGGCGAGTGCGAGGCGATGGCCGCAGCGAAGGAAAACACGAAGACACCCGCGACGATGGAAAGTCCAGGATTTGAAGTCGTAGGCAGCGCCAGGTATATGATCAGGGTAGCTGCGATGATTTCCGCGGACGACACGACGATCTGTCCTGCGGCAATGGGAAACGAAGGATAATTGATAACCGTTAAGCGGACCCCGAGGGACGTCTTTGGTAGCAGGGAAATCAGCAGGAATAGCGCGACGAACCCAAGCAGGATCATTCCGGCCCCGCTGCTAACCTCAATTGGCAACCTACCGAGAAAACGATCAACGATCGATGGCTGCGCGACAAGTACGGTACCCATGACCGTTACAACTCCGAGCGCGAAAGTGAACGCGCAGAAGGCGACGAGGGCCGCGATCTCTCTTCCTGTCAAGCCCTTCGATGAATAGGCGCGATACCTTATGACCGCGCCTGAGAAGACCGAGGCACCAACTACGTGAGCGAAGGCGTATGTCGCGGCAGCGCAGGCATGTGCGAATAGCGGACTGACTTTGCGATCAAGATAGGTCAGGGCGAGTCTGTCGTAGAAGCCCAGCAGAGCGTAGGCGACGAGCGCGCAGAGTCCGCTACCGATCCAGGTCCCGGACGGTAGCAAGGCGAGCTTGGTGCCAATCTCGGCAAATGACAAACTCCGTAGTTCACGTGAAAGTAGCCAGACGCTGATCACCAAAGCAGCAATGCCTACGATTTTCCAAAGGTAATCCGCCAGGGATTGCCGATTCCCACCGGGTAGATTGTCCTCTGGTTGGTCAGGAGCTCGATCGGTCATGATCAGCAACCTCAAAACGCAACGATCGCGTCCTGCACATCGGTGGACACGGGCAATGTGCAGCGTCTCGCGCAGCCGGACGGCAGGCTGCTGGATAGTGCAAGAGCGCAATTGACAATGCTTCCACCATGGCGAGATCTCCTTCGCGCGCACAAACGCGCGGAAAAGGTTTCGGTTCACTTTGAGTGAATCGAAAGCATCCTCGTCGCAGGATCGAGACTTCGTAGCCGGGGCAGGGGCTCGAACCCCTCATCACAGCTCGAGAGCTGGAAGCAACCTCGGATGTGGAGAGCGCCGCGGTCCGATTACGCCTAGGCCCGACTAAACCAATAATGCGGGGTCCGTAGCGAATCGACAGCTGCATTGCCCTGAACCTCACGCAAACCTTTGAATGAAGAATGGCGTCGCTTTTGATCTGAGGTCGAGGCCCGACTCAACTTCGGCCGCCCAGCGTAGGCTGGACTTACAAAAAGTACAATTCGGCTAGTCAGGGCATCGGGGAAACCAACGCAGGCCTCTAGAAAGTGACGCCAAGCCCGGCTGCACGAGACAAGGGCAACGAGGGCGATACCGCGATCAAAACAATGATTGGCATTTTCCTGGATGTTACCGGGCGCAAGCTGGCGGAGGAAGGTCATGACCTGCTCGCGAAATGAGCCATCGCATGCAAAACCTGCTTGGTCTGGTTTCCGTCCTCACCCAGATCACATCGCGGTCAACCGACACCAAAAAGAGATGATAATGCAGCTGACGCAGCGCATGACCACTCTTGGTCGCGCCCATGAACTGGTCCGTCTCTTTCGGACGGCAGGGTAGCGCGGCCTTGCTCGGTGATCTGTTTTACCTTGCTTCTGGCGCCGCGAAATTTGTTCGGTATTTCGACGACCTGGGGATCGATGGTTTGCCGCAATTTTATCGAGGTTTACGACCACCCCCGGCTCGCATGCCGATCAACCTATGGATGTTATTCGTAGTTTTTAAAAACTAAACGTTGACGCAGTTTACGCGATCTCGTATACGTAGCCCATCGATCTTTTGCTTGCCGAGCTTTGTTCACCGCGCGATTGGCACCGCGCTTTAAGCGAACTTCCGTTTCAAAAATAGTCGGTTCACACCCGCGCGGCATCGGCTTCGCGGTTTTTCATTCTATGCTTTGAAAGGGTTCATCATGACCACCGGCACAGTTAAATGGTTCAATTCCACCAAGGGCTTCGGCTTCATCCAACCCGACAACGGCGGCGCTGACGCGTTCGTTCACATCTCTGCTGTCGAGCGTGCAGGAATGCGCGAACTCGTCGAAGGCCAAAAGGTTGGCTTCGAGCTCGAGCGCGACATGAAGTCAGGCAAGATGTCTGCTACAAATCTGCAGTCCGCATAATCGATATCTGCTTCCCTTTGACCACGGATGTACTGGCATCGCTGGAAGTACGTTATCAGTTTGAGGCCAGGCGGTTCGCCTGGCCTTTTCCTTTTCGGGCCATCTCGAAACATCGGGGAATCCATGACAGAGACATATAGTAAATCTCGCCAACAGGCCGAGATCGGGTTCGGCAAGATAAAGGCCGAATTCTTCTCCAAGAATAGCGTGCGGGAAGAGCTTCAGTCGGCCGAGCAGGCGCGAGAGGAAAAAACGTTGCGGCTTCGTGAGGCCCGACTTGCGAAAGAGCAAGCCGAGCTCGTTGCCAAATGCGCCAAGGCGTACTGAACCGCCATTGCCACGATGAGGATACCTATTTGAGATACTCCAGAAACAATGAACTTGCTGACCGACGCTCTGCTGCCGCCGACGCAAAGGCAGCTCTTCTGAATGCTTACCGAACCGCTATAACCGAGCCCGATCCTTCCCGCCTTGCCAGGCAAGCCGAGCGCGTCACGCTTGCTGAAGCGCGCGATGCGCGCCGGGCTGAACGGGATCGTCTGAAGCTTGAAGAGCGCACGCGACGCGAGGCCGAAGCGGCTGAAGAGCAAGCGGCCACAGAGGCTGCAGCGGCGGCTCAGACGGAGGCACGCAAGACCGCCGAGAACGAACGGATCGCGAGGGTTGTCGAAGACGAGGCCGCTCGAAAGGCCGAGCGCGATCGCCGCTATGCGAACCGCAAGGCGAGGCAAGCTTAAATCCCTGGGAGGTGATCACCCATGGGGCTTGCATTTTCAACCCAAAGGATTCCGGCAACCTTGTCGAAATAACTCATGCCCCAAGGAGCATTTCCATGCCACCGGATACACACGAGCTGCAGGCGATCAATACGGCCTGGCAAATTGCGATCCAGGAAATCCTGCGCATGGTCATACGCGACATGTACCATGGGAGCGGGGAAGAAGCATTCAATACGCACATTAAGCGAATTGAAGAAGCAGCCGTTGATAGTATCCACACGGACTTGAGGCTTCGCGGCACGGACGAATGGACTGAGACGCTGGTCAAAGAACGGGCCAGCAACTTCGTTACGACACTTCTGACGTCCTTTACCTACGACCGAGCCTGATCAGGTTCGTCTGAGGCATCAACAAACCCTATCTCCAGGAGAATCCACGAGCGTTCCTCAAGCCGACAACTGTCCGTAATCACGACAGGGTATGGAGTCGGTGGATGATCGCCACGAAACTATACGGCTTTTGAAAAAATTCGAAAGAAGCTGGTAGGTTGCCGTCCTCGAGTATCAGCCTGTCTGAAGGAAAGATGGTGCCGGCCTGCGGAAAACGATCCGCGACTACATGCGCATGGTCGATACCTGAAAGCTTGCCTGGCATCTGGAGGTGGACCGGAGATGAATTGTCTGGTCCGTGATGACCTCCATAACATCATCTGCCGTTCCCGCCTCCAGCACCTGAAAACCTGCATCCTCAAGCTCTTCGATCAGCGTGAGCCGAATGAGCGGTTCGTCTTCGACCACGAGAACAGTACGCAGGTTTACGTCCGTTTATGCTTGCGCTCGCTAACATCTCTGGGCGGATTGGGTTCTTATGAATTGTGGGACGTTTGATCTGCCGCGTCGGGTGCGATCGGGCATTCGGTCTACACGATGCGACGCTGGGCCGCTGAGGACCCGGTCATCGCTGCCACCACGGATACCGAAATTTCGTCGATCAAGCTGTGCCTCTATCAGATCTTCGATAGGGGGAACGCGCCAGCCAAGAGCCGCCGCACAGGACCGGCTGCCTGACGCGTGATAATGTCACATGCCGAAAGTTTTGCGTCGGACTGCGCTGATCTCCAACAAGTCGACTTGAGCTTAGGCTGGCTTTCCAAGCCGTCCTTGCAAGTTCAAACTCGAAAACACGGCATGGGACGCATTACCGCCCTTCAATCGATGGTTTGTGCGTCGTTCGTCTGTTGAGAAGAAAGCCCTATCCTCGTTGAACCGACGGATTCCGTAAGGTGCCGTGGTTCCAGGAGCCAACGGCCGGTTCCAGAAAGCCTCATTCTCCCGAGGCGGGTCTCTTCCTTGATCACCGCGTCCGTGCTGAGCCGCACAGTTGCTCGGGTTTTCCTGCAAGCCGAGGGCGAAAATTCTGTGTCGTGGCGAACGCGCTACTGCGAGGAGCCCGCGTCTCGGTGTCGAAACGCGGGCCAGCCGACGGAGGGGTATTGCCGGCGCTGTCAGCTGTTGCTGAAGCTGACACGAGTTGTACGGAGGTAGCGACGTTTGGATCAAAAAGACTTTCGCAGACGGTGACCCGCTTCTTGCTTTCCAATATTTTGTGGGCTCCAAAACACTGCTTCGGATTTTTCTCTCATCGTCGAAGGCGTACGGCTAAGCCGCAGTGCTGTCTTGTAGAGGTCAATTTTCAAGGGGCCGCCAGTGCGACGCCAGGAGACCGTAACTTGAGCAGGGACTGCATAGCAGGCCCAAATTGCAATCTGGCGTCGCCCGACACGTGCGATAAGACTGCCTTTGAGAACCCCGAAGCGACCACTAGCAGGAGCAGCGATTCGTGACGGCGTCGCGCCAGAAACGGACGAGCACGAAACATACTGGCGCTGCGTAGCTCGGTCGTGGTCGCCAAGAATCTGGGGATCCCCACAGTCCCTAACGATAGGACAGGATGCCGTGCAATCCGGTGATCTTGCATTGGGGCTCGCACGTCTTCTTCGTCACCGCATCCCCCCAAAACAGATAATCCCCGACCGGGAAGCCCGGTCGGGGAGGCGCGCTCGACCCCTCAGGAGACGCCGTTGAAGTCGCTGGCCGTCAGGTTGTGGTTGCCCTTCAGCATCAGCGTGAAGTCGGCATCGGTGTTGCTGTCGACATTGCCGTGGATCACCGTGAACTCGTCGCCGTTCAACACTTCATGGGTCACCACCACCTGGCCGGCCGCCGTCAGCGCACCACCAGAGGCCAGCGTGAAGTGCTGCACCCCATCCATCCCGCTGTTGGCGTCGATCGCCGCAAAGTCGATCTTGTCGCCGGGCTGGAAGCCGTAGATCGTGTCGCCGTCGGCAGCCCCTGCCGACAGGAAGCGGAAGGTGTCGTTGCCGAGCCCGCCGTCCATGACGTTGACCGCAGCCGTGGCCGTGATCGTGTCGTGGCCGGAACCGGTGATGACGTTCTCGAAGCCGTAGACGATATCCGTCCCGGTGCTGCCGCCCGACACCTGGCCACGCTGCATGAAGCCGTTGCCAAGGTCGACCGTCAGGTTCGCCGTCGCCACCGCATAGTCCAGCGTGTCGTTGCCGTAGCCGCCCCAGTACTGGTCGTCGCCGTCACCGGCAGAGGCGATCACCGTGTCGTCGCCGTCACCAGCCCAGACCTGATCCTCGCCGGCACCGCCCTCGATGAAGTCGAAGCCCGCTTCGCCATGGATCATGTCCTTGCCGGCATTGCCGAACAGCATGTCGTCGCCGGCCCCGCCATGCAGCTCGTCGTCGCCGGCCCCGCCGGTGACGCTGTCGTTGCCGTCACCGGCCGTCACCACGTCGTCGCCGTCCTCGCCGCGCAGGATGTCATTGCCCGCATCGCCGGCAACGATATCCCCACCACCACCGGCAAGGATCGTATCGGCACCAGCCGCACCAATCAGAACATCCCCAGCAACAGTCCCGATCAATGTCCGTGCCGCGACAGGAAGCGGATCCGAACCGCCGTCACCGGAGCCATCGTCATCGCTGCCGCCCTGGTTTTGGCCATCATCGTCACCGCCGCCGTTGCCGCCACCGTCGCCATCAGTCTGGCCGTCGTCATCGCCGCTGTCGTCTCCACCGCCAGTATCGTCGTCGCCGCCGTTGTTCTGGCCACCATTGCCGCCATCATCGCCGCCCTGGTCCTGACCGTCGTCATCGCCACCATCCTGGCCATCGTCGCCACCACCGCCATTCTGGCCGTCGTCGCCCCCTCCACCCTGGTTCTGGCCATCGTCGTTTCCGCCGTCATCGCCGCCTTGGTTCTGACCATCACCGCCACCGCCCGTCTGGCCGCCAGTGCCTCCATCCGCACCGCCGCCACCGTTGGCCGGGGTAACTTCGAACGTGGGCACGCCAGCACTCGGGAAAGTGATCGAATGCGTGCCGTTCGACATGGTGGTCATGCCATTCGCTGTCGTCGACTGGTAGTCGGCGAGGGTCGATCCGGCTGCGAGTCGGATGATGTCCTGTGGGCGCAACGTTCCGACGATCGTGTCGTGACCGCCATTCGAGGTGAAGACGATGCGGTGTGCCGATGTCAGCGCACTGATGTCGACCGTATCGTCACCGGTCGAGCCGTTGATGTGAACCGTGTTGAGGTTCAGGCTCGTCCCAACGAAATTGCCGATCAATTGTACGGTATCGCCATTGGCGGTTCCGGGTGTCGGCGTCGTCGTCACCGTCGTCGTATTGATACGGATCTCCTCGATCTCGGTGAGTTCGGCGATTACGCTCGTCTGCGGGCCTCCAATGAGTGGTTGAACGGTACGTGTGATAATGATCTCCGCTGCGTTGGCAGCAGCAACGACACCGGCGGTCACCGCTGCATCGTGGGTATAGATCCGGAAGGTCTCGGTCGATGCCGCGCCGTTGATGACGAACGTATCGCCTACGGTTCCTTCCGTTCCGCCGTTGATGACATCGCGGCCGTCGGTCGCAATATCGAAGCCCAACAGGCTCGTGGCGCTCCAGCTAATCGTGTCGTCGCCAGCGCCGCCCGTTATGGTATCGTTGCCGGCACCACCGTTGAGGGCATCGTTGTCATTGCCACCGTCGAGCGTGTCCGCACCGGCGCCGCCATTCAGCGTGTCGTTGCCGTTGCCGCCGTTCAGCGTATCGTTGCCGCCGCTGCCGTTGAGGACATCGTTGCCATCATTGCCATTCAGGATGTCCGGACCTCCGCGACCGTTCAGCAGGTTTGGACCCGTAGTGCCGTTGAGCGTTTCAACCGCAACGTTGGCGTTGTTGCCGACCCGCGCCGTCATCACCGAAGTCACGGTCTCTGCCGTACCACCCTGATCGGTGTAGTCGACAGTGACGCGTACCAACTGTCCGGCCCGCGCAGCAGGAACGGTGAAGCTTTGCGTCGTCGCCAGCGTCGCAGACCATGTCAGGCCGTCGTCGGTCGACGCCTGCCACCGGAAGCTGAAAGCGCCAAGGCCGTTCGGGTCGGCAATGCCGGTGGTGTCGGCGGTCAGCACGTTCTCGGCGCCTGTAATCGTCGGCGCGCCGGTCGGCGGACGATTGACGATCAGGACATCGCGGTCGGTGAAGCGCAGCGTCTCGATGTTCCACAGCTTGTCGATGCCGTCATCGCCGTTTGTGACATCGGTGTCCGTGACCGTCCAGCTTCCGTCGAGATTGTGCTGCCAAGTATAGCCCGACGATGCGCCAAAGTAGATGGAGACGTCATTGGCGGTATTGTCGGTGTCGCCATCAAGGATTTCCCTGATCGCCTCGAGCTGGCCTGGGTTGAGCGTGCGGTCCAGCATTGCCTGCGACATTGTCTTTCCGCCCGCAATGAAGATTGGGCTGCCGTCCGGATTGAACAGAAGATTTCCTGCTGCATCGACGGCATTGATCTTCATCGCCATGCCATCCGATGTGCCGATGACCGCGCCGGTGCCGTCCTTGTTGGCGTGGACCAGGATGCGAACGTTCAGCCAGGAATCACCATCGATGATGTCATTGCCGGCACGGCCAGTGATCCGGTCGCTGCCGCCGCCGCCGAGAATGATGTTTGCGCCGGTGCTGGTGTTGAGGCGAATGCCCGGATGGGTAACGCCGAACTCGTCGACATCGCCATCATCGATGCCGTTCAGCAGAGCAGAAAGGCCGCGAATGCGATCGACCCCTTCTTGGGTCAGCGCGCTGTCGAAGATCGTGCCACCTATGATTTCCGCCCCACCGGCCCCGACGGCACCGAGAGGCTCGTCGCTGCCCCAGAGCTGGTCATCGAACTTCCAGCCGGAAAGACCTTCGGTGGAGTCGAAGCGGTCGCGAAGCGTCAGGTCTTGCTGGATGTCGAAACCATTGATCGCGGGGATGCCGTTCGCCGCAATCCCGAGCGCCAGATCGGAGTGAGCGGGATTGGGATCGAACTTGTGGACACCCCAGTCGAAGCCCAGCATACCATTGTTGCGCTGGATGCCGGGACCTTCGAACATGATGTCGTCGCCGGATTCACCGTCATAGTCGGTATCGTTGTTCTGGCCGTTCAGGATGTCGTGGCCGATGATCGTCGAGTTGAAGAACAACTGCGAATTCTCGCCCGAAAGCGTGTCGAAACCATCGCCGCCTTCGATCCAGTCATCGCCTTCGTTGCCCATCAGACCTTCGTTGCCGATGCCACCGAGAACGAAGTCGTTGTCACGACCGGCAAACACCTCGCTGCCGTCGGTGCCAGCCAGGATGAAATCCTGACCCTCGCCTCCGAATATCGTGTTGAGGCCGGCCCCTGCGCTGACAACGTCATTACCGGCGTCGCCGCGCAGGAAGTTGTCGCCGAAGGGGTCGACAATGATGTCGTCGCCGTCACCACCAAAGACCTGGTCGGATTCCGTCTGCGCGTTCAGGTAGTCGTCGCCGCCGTCACCCCAAAGTGTGTCGATGCCGCGGTCGCCGATCAGCGTGTCGTTGCCTTCCGTGCCACCGAGGACGACGTGCTCGCCGCCGCTGAAGCGCAGATAGCCACCGTCACCTTGCCCGTCGCCATCCACGTCTGCCCCGGGATTGATGCGCGTAACCTTGGGGTCGATCGCCTGAAGGATGTCACTGTCCTGCATCGGGTCGGCAGAACCTCCCGCCTGGAAGATCGCGTGCCCAGACGGATCCAGAACAAGATTGGTTATCTGCTTGATCGTTGGATCGAGTTCGAGAATGAGGTCCGGGGTATCGAACAATGTGCCCGGCAGGTGCGAAGAATGCGTGTCGCCGAGATCGGTGTTGCGCATGACGAGCGCCGCGAAGGTATTGGGCTCCAGTTCGTTCAGCAGGTTCAGACCCTGCAGACGGCTGAGGTAGTAAAGCCGGTCGCCATTCTGCAGCTTCTCCATCTGGTTTTCGAAGACATAGTTGAAGGTCGAGCCAAGCATGCCGCCGAACTCGGTCTTGCGCTCGGCCAAGCCACCGATCCAGAGATCGACGAGGTTGAGACCAGACTCCACGCCTGCCCATGCACCGGTACTGTTGAGGAAGGCGATGCGATCGGCAATGTTGGCACCGACGACGGTTCGATCGTCGGCGGTCGTGGTTGGATCGCCCTGAATGGTTTCGGTCGAGCCAAGCACCAGCGCCATTGCGACGGCCCGCTTGCCTTCCAGGGTCGTCTCTGCAAGCAGAAGCTGATGCGTGCCGTATGCAGCGATGAAGTTGACGATCGACAGCGGGTTCTTGAGATTCTGGGCATAGGCCAACCAGTTGTCGTAAGGCTTGAGATCGACGTTGCCGCTGTCGTGATAGAAGCCTGCACGGGCCACATTGAATGCCGGTACCCCCGTATCCCGGCCGCGGGCAAGGTTCAGCGCGGCAAGATCAAGCGGCAAGCCGAGTAGCCGATTGCGCAGGGTATCGACAACAAACTCGTCGATCTCGTTGCCTGCCTGGCGTGTCATGCCGCGAATGATCGCACCGCTGGCTTCAAAGGCCGTGATGCCGCTGGCTTCGAACGCCTGCGGGTTAAGGAACCCGTCGAAGAGCGCGATGTCATCGGCATTCATATTGATATCGAGCCGATCGATTGTGTCGGTCAGCATCGAGTGGCCGAAACGATAGACGACGTGCGCGAACTCGGCGACGATTGCAGGATTGATATCCGGGGTGTTGGTGAAGACGAATGGATTGACCGCCGGCTGGACCTTACGGGCGAACTCCTCGAAGACGAGGTGCTGGTACTCCATCTCTGTGACGAATTTCGCCGATTGGAAAAGGCGTTCGCCATCCCAGACGAGTGATGCGGCGCTTGCGGGTGTTGGCAGGCTCGAGATTTGATGGTTTTTGTCGAGCCACTGGTTGATGAAGGCGAGGTCGCCGGATGCGAGGATCGTCTGCTTGTTGGCATCGACAAGCCGATTGTGCTCGGAGTGGAAGATATTGTGAACGGCAGTCAGGCCGATGTTCTCGTTGCCGCGGCCGTCACCGGTCACGAAGTGCGCGTCGAGCATCTCGTTGTCGTATGTCAGCGGATCATTGTCGTCGACGGTCAGGCTGTCGAGGTCAGCCGTCTGTCGGACCGGCGGGGTCGCAGGGTTGTGATCGGCATCAACGAAGACTGGTTCTGCGTGGTGAGCGATGTCGTTCAGGAACGCGTGACCAGTACGCAGTGCGGTCGGCGGTATGACAAGCCCTGCCGCGGTGCCCTCCAGAAGCCAGTTTGTCGGGTGCGTCGCATCTGGCGGCATCACCAATTGGGCAAACCCGTTCGGCCCGCGGACGAACTCACCGTAGGGGTCGGTTGCAAGCAGCGGCACGTTAAGGACGTCGTAGTCATCGAGAATGAGGCCAAGCATGGCTTTCGCCTGAGCCTTGGTATCCGCCCAGGTGGCAATGCCACCATGCGCACCGTCCAGGAGTTTCCCTGTCGAGACAGCGTGCGAGTCGAGAGTTCCGTCGCCGTCCGAGTCAACCGAGAAGGCATACTGGCGCAGGAAAACCTGGTGCGATGGATGGGAGGTGTATGTCTGGTTCTGATCCACCCAAGGTGTCGTGGTGTTAATCGTTTCGTGATGCGTGTCGTCGGCCGTGCCCATGATGCCGTCGGCGCCGGGGCCATCGACCTGGGTGCTGCGGGTGAGCGCCATGAAGTTGGGCGCACCGGGCGTTGGGTCATAAAGCGGATCGTCCGGCTGCAGCGGCACGAAAACGGTACCGTTGCTACCCTTTGTGATCAGGTCGAGGCCATGGTCGAAGAACTGGCCAAAGAAGGTCATCCAGCCGTTGAACTGCGGCGAGAGCCCAACGTCCGGCGACTGGTTTGGAATGTTCGACAGGTCTGCATTCGTCAACTCGACATCGTTGGGATTAACCGCCTCGCCGGGTGCGACCGGGTTCATTCCGGGGTGGGCCTCTTCCCAGGCAGCGACTGACAACGGGTTGGCAAACCAGGCAGCGATTGCCGCCGGGTTCGTTACCGTCATGTCGACGATCAGGTTGCTGATCGTGCGCGGATCGGCGTCGACGACGCTTCCGGTCGAACCATAGTCGGTGTTGGTCAATACCGGCGCAGGGGGTGGCCCGAGCGGCAGGCTGTCTCCATCCTGATCATTGAGGAAATTCGGATCCAGCAAACGCGGCAGTATCTGGTCGGCAGCGCCGACGAACTGGCCACCCGGCAACAGGTTGTTGTTGCTGCCATCGACATGGCGCAGACCCCACGGAAGGATTGCCGCATTCGGCCCGATGATCGATTGAAGGCTCTCCCCGCCAACTTCGCGCTCGGCGATGATGATCTGCTTCAGGATATAAGCGAGGTCGTCCTGGTTGACGGTGAAATTCGGGTTCTGCGTAGCCATGTCGTTACCTCCCGAAGAAAACGCCGCCCCGCCGGAAGGGACACCTGTCCTTTCCGCTGTATATGGGCTGGCATAGTTGACTGTCGGAAGTTGTACCCGTCTTGTAGAACTGTTCCAGAGAACAAGGTCTGAGGATTAATACGACCAATAGGACGCTTACTTTTCGCCACCTAAGTCGCAAGGCGTTTCGACGGAAGTCTGGAACGCTGTCGGACTAAAGTCCATGAGCTGAGATATCGCCCATTTACCTGAAAATATTGCGATTTTATCGCCGGTTTCGTCACCGCGTTCAGTTTTTTGTCAGCTTGGTCTGATCTACTGGGCGATCTCGTAATGCCGCTTGGCGGGGCAAGCTGCGCACGAAGACAACATGGGTCACGTCCTTAGCTAGATCACCAGTTTGTGGAGACAGCATTTATATTCGTCGTCTCTTCACGCTTTCGCTCCTGGCTTAACACAGGAGCGGGAGGGGGCTGCGGCCCATCCCCAAAGTGGCCGCAGCCTCACGTGCTGCATTTTCTTCTCAGTGGACGTGAGGGGCCTTTGGACAGCCAACGGTCTCCAGCAAGCGCTCACACGGAAGGTAACGGCATCAGGTCAATGTCTGGGCTGGTTCCCAGGCCTACAATGTAGGTTGTCGTCTTTTCGAATGGCTGCGATGCTGACATGAGAGGGTGAAGCAGCAGGCAGGCTTTCGGCCCCTCAAGAAAGCGCGTCTAAATATATTGCCATGCCATTGATCCCTCCTTGGCATCGCAATTAGGGCCAAGGCGGGCGGACTGGGATGATCTAATGCGTAAGTTGATGATCATTACGTTTTGCTGCCTATCCAGCGGTGCTCACGGGGCAGACCAGGCGACTGTGAAAGATGTAGTCGGGTGGGCCAGGGATGGCAACCAGGAGTTTGTGGCGCTTCTTACGGGGGTCGGTCGCGGCGTCGAGGGGGCGAACATGACAATAGGGTTTAAGCAGCGGGAGCTGACGCTCTATTGTCAGCCAAATATCGCGATCACCGGAGATCAGTACCTTCGGATTATCGGAACTCACATTGAACGGCACCCGGAGCGCGGCAATCTTGAACCGGCCCTGATCGGCATTGTAATGACGATGGCCCTGATCGAAGCCTTTCCGTGCAAATAAGCCGCGTAAATGCAACGTGCCTTGTTCATCGGCGAGTTTTGGTGCAACCCGGTCCATACGAGCGCTGCCTTCGGTGCGCAGGCTGGGGCGTCGGTCTTCGAACCGGGCCCTGCGCGGAACTCCTCGAACGGAGGCTCTCTTCAGTTGCGCGCGATATCATTTTTTGAAGGCCAGTAAAAAAAGAACCCCGCGAGCTTGCGGGGTCAGGAGGTGAACATCGAAATGCGCCCAAAGGCCAGAGCGCAGCTGGAGAATAGCTAACGCGCTCCAAGACTGCAAATCTTACTTTGCCACGCTCGGCCCAATCATGGTCGGGCGCGACCAGAAGCCGCACTTTCAGCAAGGCAAGGGGTCTCCTATCTCCAAAGCGTGAGCAAAAAGTACTTCATTGCTGTTGCCGGGTTTGTCGGGCTTGCCTGCGTGTTGCTTGTGACAATCTCCATGCTCGGCCATACGGTGGCAATGCCGCCCGTCTAGTCGTCTTCCCTGATATGAGGCACTTGGACGAAGACACACAGCGCACCACTCTTAAAATCTTTGCCTTCAGCAAGATTTTGTAATGAGGTCGACTTGCTCTCGTCGAGGCCGTTACACGATCCATTTGAAGCAAGCACTTGATCATCCGGAAGATCAGGGGATGAAGCGCGGCTGTCGGATTCAAGCCGTCTGGTTTCAGCCGCTATCTCGGCCAAAGACTGTTCATCGAAGCTAAGCTCTGCTGCCAGGACATGGGCAAGCAAATGCAGGAGTTTTCTGACAGCGAGCGGAGCGGTGGGGGCTTGCCAGCTGATCAATTCTTTCCTTGTCGTCTGTTCATCTGCGAGGGCAGCCGGAAAGGAAAGCAGGGCCTCGTCGCATCGGGACAAGCGCTTTTTGGAGTCGATCACCTGAATTGTCGATCGCGCATGTGCCATAACGCGTCGGACCATCTCGGTCTCCATGTTTTCGTCTTCCATGACTGTCTCCCTGAAGCAAAGAACGGCCCCAAGCGCAGTGCGAAAGGAGCGTCCGGCTGACGTTACTTAAAACGGGATAGCCAACGACGTTGCCGGTGGTATAAATCAGCGCGTGAACGTGGATGGATGCATGACGACAAGGACTGACGCGTACATTGCCGAAACGGGACTTGAGGCGACAACTGATGCCAAGGTCGAACGCCCCGTGTACCGGCGCCCTGGCTTTGAGGGGATCCCAAGTTCAAAGGAGATGGACGAAAGCATTGCCAAATCGTTGCGGGCATTCCGCATCGAAAAGGACCTATCGAGGGCGGAGCTGGCGCTCCTTCTCGGATCAATCGAAGCGGTCTACGGCAGGTACGAACGGGCCATCACCAAGCTCCATGCGACGCAGGTTCTGCACCTTTGCGAAGTGCTCGAAATTTTTCCCGACGATTTATTGTACGACGCGGCTCCGCATCTTTGGGGGCGAACCAAAGAGGAAGCTGACGAGCGCCGTCGCATCACGAAGATGATACAGTCCCTCCCGCCCGACACCTTGCGAACGGTGGCAACAATCCTCGACTCGATCTTTGCCCTGCAGCAGAAGTAGCCGAATTTCAGCTTTCACGTCGTAAGGAGGGTCGGACGAGCGAGTAGCGGTGCGGTTCGCCGCCTAGCAGGGCGCGTCAGAAACTGCCTGCCGATCGGTCCACCTTCCGCTTTCGGGGGATAGACTGATCGGGCGCGGAGCCATTCGAACGAAAACCGGCATCAGGGCTCGTTCGAAAAGGTGGCAAGCAGCGAGATGAACTTCGGTCGCATCTTTTTCGGTATCGTCATGAAGGCGTCGACAAGCCGCTGTCCCTCTTCGGTCGCGACGAAGTCTTCCCGCAACGCCGCTTTTCTTTCCAGTTCGGCGCAGTCTATCCTGATCGGCCTGCTGAGGGTCTCGAAGAAGTAGGCGACAGGAACATCCAGGACCTGGGCCAGGGAGTATAGTGCCGAGGAGCTTACACGGTTTGAACCTCGCTCATATTTCTGGATTTGCTGGAAGGAGACGCCGACAGCGGCACCGAGCGCCGTTTGTGAAATGCGCAATTGCTGCCGGCGCTTCTTGATTCTTTTGCCGACCTCAACGTCAACGAGATGAAGCCCGTCGGTGATCGTTAACGATGCCGGATCTTTGAAGGTGGAACTGATCGAGACATTCTGCTGCATGAAAACGCTCCCGCTGGCCAGCATGATGCTGGCTTGAGAAGCCGGGGAGTTGGAAATGCTGTTGGTACCAGCCCTCATGGATTTTAGCGCAAGCGCCTCTTGTATATTCCACGAGCTCCCCGACTCACTAGATCGCGAAGATTACGCTTTCTGCGTTTTACCAAATGAGGATTCCACGCCTCAAGGCGATAACCGCCTAGGTTGCAGACTAGCAAGATATTTCACGTTTGCAAAGAACTTTAAGACAACGTCTTAACATTTCCGAGCTCAAGCTAATGCTCCACCGGATCCTTCTCTGCCGCCAGCATGACCATCCTCAGCAGATAGCGAAGGAAGAGCATGTCTTCGTTTCCAGGATAGGTCTGGCAGATTTCCTCCGTCAGGCCCAAAAGCTTGGCGGCATCCGTGCGGACTGTCGCGAAGGCCAGGCGGCGCGCAGTCGGAGCATCGATGAGCGGTTTATCGCGCCGAGCCACAAGACACCCCCGTCTATCCGCTGTGCACCAGACCGCTCCGGCTTCTTGTTCTCAAGCAGAGGACTTCTCCGACGATGCCGTAGTCTTTGTAGTGACGTGAGAGAAGGTCTTCGGGAAGGATCGAGTAGGCAACCTCTACCCGGTGTCCCTGGAGCGTGACATCGGCAAGCACCTGAACAGGATAGCCTCGTTGGCGCATCATCATGACGAGAGCGGGGTAGGTCAGAAAAAGAATTGCCTTCGCCCCCATACGGACGAGGCATTCAAGGACACCCGTCATCAAGAGATCGGAGGCAGCTATTCCGTTGATGAAGGGAGCATTGAGTGCGGTGGCGCACCTGCTCCACTCGAATATATCAGGTCCGGAAGGAAGGCTCCCGGGTGCCAGCTGACTGTAATCTCGGGCAAAGTGGGGTGCCGTGGTTGGAAGGAGGCGCGAATAGCCGATCACTTCCTTCTTGTGCACGAGCACAGCGTGCACAATATCCGGCCTGTCGTACTGGTCCCTCTCTCGCCGGTCTCGACGCCGCAGTTCGTTCCATTCCATCTGTTCAACGAAACGGCGGTGCCGGAACGACCACACCTTTTCCATCAGCAATGGATCGTCATCTTCATAGAGGATGGTGAGCATGTTTGAACCCCGCGTGCATATTTTGAGCATGCAACCGGGGATACCAAAAATCTATCCGTAAAATGTCGTATTTTTTAACGCTGCAAACCGCGGCGAAAGGATTCCGCGATCAACTGTGCCCGGTTGGATACCCCGAGCTTCTGCTGCAGGTTTCGGATGTGTTGCTGAACGGTGCGCTGCGAGCGAAAGGTAATGCTGCCAATTTCCCTGTCGGTCTTGCCTGCTGCGCACAGGGTCAGGCACTCACTCTCGCTTCGGGTGATCTGCAGATCATCTCGCAGACAAGGCTCCGGAGGGGTGTTGAGATCCATGATACGCCGGTGGGTAGTCTCGGCGACAAACTGTAGAAGGGCCACTTCCGATGCCGCCACCGGGACACGCCTTCCCGCGACCGAGAAAAGGCCAGCGAGCCCGGAGCGAGAATGAAGCGGAATGGTCAGGCCATCGAGCATCCCGAAGTCACGGGCTTCATCCATAATACGCTTCGGGCGCCCTGAAAGATGGCCGGCCCGCACCGACTGGGACCAGACAGACGGCCGTGCTGTTGCTCGGACGAGGCTGACGACGGGATCGGCGTGAAAATAATTGTTCTGAAGATAACGGTTGAGCCAGCCGTCGGGCCAACGCTGCCAGACGAGAGAGTCCAGTCGCTCATGGGCTAGTGGAAGAAAAGCCATTGCGAAATAATCGATCCCAAGCTGATGGCTCACCTTCTCCATCGTGCCAAAGATTTGCTGCAGGTCAGCCGGCTCTTCGCAACCGACCAGGAACTCATACAATACATCGGAGACTAACGCGCTCATCGGGGTCCTCCAACAAGGGCAGCATATCCGCCAGGCTGCACTTCATCAGGATGCATCCTCTGTTTGTATTGTCACAAAATCTTCACGTTGAAAAGCGGCTGGTCCGCGCAGGGCATCGAGTACGGCCGTGCAAGGTATCAGTTTCCTGCGCAACGAAGGCGGAGGCATTCCGAACCTCGTGGGGCTGCCTTTGGACCGGCGATCGTGAATCGCTCTCACCGACGGCTGATTGTCGCCGCGCAAGCATATCTTCGCGACAGTCCGTACGTTTTCAAGGCAACTGCGATACCATTCGAGGGTACCTTGCCAATGGGACTAATCCGGGTTTGGTGCGAAAAGCTCCGTCAGAATGAGCCCTCGAGGCACCATGCATGCAGTGTTCAAGCGACACCAGATCGACATCTGCGCGCCCACAGATAAGCTCATCGAGCGCACTGGAAACCAGCTCTTTGACGTTCGAGGATGCATGCGAGGGGTATTTTCTTGGTTGGACGATCGCAAGCGTGGCGACTGGTCTCGGGTACCGCTAAAAAACGGTTTTTGTTGAGGTCTTTAAATGTGCCGTGATCACTCACGCCGTTCACCTGCGAAAGTCAGGGGACTGAGCCAAGTCGCCCAGGCGACCGACATTCCGACAGACCAAACGGCCGTCGAGAGGCCGATGATTGTCATAAGATCGCTGAACGCCTTCTCGGTGTCTGTTGAGGCAATTGTCAGCTCGGCCTCAGGGTCGGCATCATCGGTTTGCTGTGCCGGCTTTGCGTGGCCATCTTGGGATTGTTTTACTTGTGGTCCAGCGCTTCGGACGACAACGAGAGGCGGGGTTTTATCGGACATGCTTGATTCCTTGATTGTGCTCGACAGCTGAACGAATGACCGGAAAAGGCATCGCATCAATGAGCTTGGCCTTCCGGCAACGATAGTTCCAGCACCAGTGAGGTGACCGCCACCTCTTCGACGTCTCGCAGTCTGTCATGTACGTTCTCGGGGCCGGCAATCATCGCTGCGATGGCAGTCGCCTTTACGCGATGGCCGTAATCCGAGACATAGCCCTGGAGAAAAACGTTTCGACCGACCATACTTACCGCGATGGACGAGGCTTCCAGCTCTGGTTCCGCAGACATGGCTGTCCGTACACGGGCGAGCTGATCGTGGGCGAGGAATTCCAGTTCGACGTTCATGTCAAGCTCCTTGTGATGCCAAGAGAACAGCGCAAAGCTGATTTGGTTCACAGGGCGGGACTTAGGTCCTAGATGCGGACGATCCCAATCATTCGGCTGCGCGAATGAGGGCCGCTCGGGCATTGCGACTAAAGTCCTGCGGACCCCGGACTGAGGTCCGTGGTCTGGAACATTACTCGGTTCATGAATGTTTGCACCGCCGGCGGAATAGTCCGCTCAAAAGGAGGAAAACATCATGAAGCTTCGAACAGTAGGTATCGCAACCGCGGTCGTCATGGCATCGGGCGTAGCGTTCGCACAATCGGCGATGGCACCCGAGAAGGTGATCACCTTTGTGCAGAAGGCTCCGGCCCCCAAGGAACGCATTGTGGTCAAGGAGAAGGTCGTCGTCGGCCAGCCGCTTCCCGACACCGTCGTCGTGACGCCTATCCCTGACGAGACAGGCTACGCCTACGCTATCGTCAACGACGAGCGCGTGATCGTGGAACCCTCCAGCCGCAAGGTGATCCAGGTCATCCAGTAACAACCAACCGTCGAACTTGGGGGGCGCTCACCATCATTCGAAGCGCTGGACTATTCCGAAAGGTTGGCTGATGCAGGTCTGAAGCCGTCCCAGGCCGCCGAACGCGAGGCCTGGGAAGAGGCTGGCATCAAGGGAAGATCAACGAGAAGGTTTTCGGGCATTACGCTTATGCGAAGTTTCTCAAGGGTAGCGAGAGCGTTACCCAGTCGTCGGCGTCTATCTGCTCGAGGTTAGACGCGAGCGCCCGCGGTTTCCCGAACGAGGCGAGCGGGAACGGGCGTGGCGGCACCCGAGAGAGGCGGCGGTCCTGGTGAAAGAGCCGGAACTGGAGAGCTTGATCACCAGGGTGGGGCGAAAGGCGAGAGCATAGGTTTCCGTCCAAGCTCGCCGGTTCGATGCCAAGGCTAGGCCTTTTTGGGGTGTCGAACAAAAGACCGTCGACGAAGCTCGCAACGTCCAGAGGCTTTTGATGAAAGGGGACGTCAGCGTATTCGGTTGGAATGACCTGCCGATCGGCCGATCGCCTTGACCTTCGCGGCGACACGACCAGCGTTGTGGACATAGTGACCTGGACTTTGTGGGATGATTGGCGTTTGCAAAAATTCCGGCTTCGATTGCAACGATTGTGACGCTTAGGACCTTGGTCCGTTGGCAGGTATGGTTCATCGACCTACAATTGCCCTTAGTCCGAGCGTTCGGATACGGGCGCTGGCGGCGGCGACGACGTGCTGATCTGTCGGTGCTCCAATGCTGGCTGCCGGAACGTGAGACTGGCAAAAGGCCTGATAATCGGGGCGTGCGTTGAGTAAGTCTTTTGACGAAATGACGGTCATCGAGAGACAAAAGGCGTTTGGCCGTCTGATTTGTCTCCTTCACAGGATGCGCCAAGATGCGGCAGATCAAGGAAGCGAACACCTGGTCAGGGCGTTGGACGAAATGCTCCACGCGGTCCGCGGTGCGTTGCCGTTGCTCCTAGAGGGTGATGGAAATCTAGCTGCGGATGTGATGAAGCAGGCAATTAAGCTCATCTTCGCCAACGCAAAGGTCGATAGCTCCGCCACCAATAGTACCCTTCACTGAATTTTCCACCTGATGTTATTGGGCGCAGGCTTTCACCAACGCCAACAACTGCGACCTAACTTTTCTCTGCGATTTGACAGGCCTTGGCAGTCTGCCGTGTCCCGAGCACGAAGGGCCGCGAAATCCAAAACTCAATAGACGCCCGGGTGACCCTGCAGGAGTCGTAGGAGGGGCTCTATCCTCGGATCGACTACCTCATAGTATGCCAAGCGCCCAACCTTTCGACGAGACAGGACATTCGCAGTTCGAAGCTGAGCCAAATGCTGGGAGACCATCGCCTGCGGGATGCCAAGAGTTTCCTGGATATCACCAACGGTCCTCGCTCCATCCAACAGACACACCAAGATCAAGACTCGTGTCGGATGCGCTATCAGTTTGAGTAGTGTGTTATCTCTCTCGCGGTTTGAGTTGAAGTTCGCCCAAGATCATTCATTGCTGCGGCTCGAAATTCCAGATTTTTATGTACGGTCCCCCGCAGATAAGATCATTCGCTAGAAATCAATAGTGTAATTATTATTTTTGCCATAACGAATCGGGGCTTTGTTCAGATTCATTTTGTGGCATCGGCTGATACTTGTGCTCTGGGCGGCAAGCGCCCCAAGCGATTGCGAGTGATGGTCAGGTAATTTTCGGTCGTAGCCTTCCGATGGCGGAGACAATAGCGATGTCTGAAGTGTCCCTTAGACGTGAAAAGAGAAGCCCGGCGCTTGGGCCGGGCTCTCGTGCACGCTTCGTCGTGTCAGTCCTGACGGAACGAGTTGTTCTGTCCGGTCTGAGACTGTCCAACACTATTCTGGGACTGTGATTGACGGCTGCGTCCGTCATCGATCTCGACTTCCGTCTTGCGTACGGTGTCATCGATCGTCTTTGTCTGCTCGGACGCGGTCTTGCGAATGCCGATCTCCTCGACCACGCGAGCTTCCTTCTGCACGACAGCTTCTTCGTGATGTTCCTCGGCGGAAATTGTCCGGTCCCGGAAGGCGTCGTCAGCGTCACTCACCGGACGATCAACGATTCGGCGCTCGATCTCGACGTTTTCCTCATGGAGGCGGACGTCTTCCTGCACAGGCTCCTCGACCGTATAGGCTCGAACACGAACGGAACCGTGGTTCACGTCACGCTTGCCGACGCGAAGATTTTCCTCAACGACTGGAATGCTCTGGTCGCGGTCACCGGCATCAAAGGCATCCTCGCGGGATGCGTTCGCTTGTGGCACGACGCGGTCGAGATCGTCATTGAACTTTCGCTGTTCAGAAAGGCCGGAGCCCGCACTAGTCCCGCGTTCATTGGCTGCGTTCCGGTCGTAGGTGGAAGTGCCATAGGCCTCGCTTGATCGAGCCTGCCAGCCTTCGCTACGCCATTGGTCAGCTCTCTCGTCGATGTCGATTGAACCCTCGTCATCAAGAATATCGTGGGCCGTTTCGTAGTTTGCATCGTCTACCTGAACCGAAACCAGAAATCCGCCGCGGCGAAGGCCTTCGGCATAAGTAGCGCGATCTTCATCTGGAAAGAACCAGTCCTCAAGTTTTGCCCAGAAGCCGGATCGGTCGTCGCTTGCCACGTTTGCGCGGTCGTTATCGCTTTCGTATCCGGAAAGGAAACGAATGGAATCGTCACCAATTCCAGCGTCTTTCAGGCGCGAAATAGCGTCCTCCGCTTCCGACCGTGTGTCGAAGAATGCCGACAGTGTGCTGTAGGAAGAGCCCGGTACGGATGCAGGGGCGTTCTCGTTGTACAGGTTAGCCACGATATTTCTCCTTGGTGTGCTTGTCTTTCGATGTGCGCTCGACCGTCGCTTGCTGCTTCCGCAGGTCAGCCTCTACGCGTTGGGATTGGAAGGCGGTCGTGCGACGGAGGTGAATTTCCTCGACGAGGAACAGCCGCTTGACGATGCGTTCCTCGAAGACCGGGACTATGGTGGTGTCGCCTTCCGTCCGGACTTCGGGAAGGTCGTCCACGAAACGATCGATCCGGACGCGCTCGACCTCTACGTCGTCTCGGCGAAGATCGAGTAGCAGGTCCTCGTGAACCTTGCATGTCCTCGTCCGAACCTCGACGCTACCGTCAATGATGAGCTCCTTGTCGACCGAGAGCTTCTCCTCGATGACCTGCAGGTTGCGTTTGTTTCCGTGCATCTGTTCACCTTCCGGGAGCCAAACGAAGACGATTCCGGATGGTTCCGTATTTGATCACCGAGGTTCAGGATGGTCTTTGATCGTACATTCGGTGCTGAATTATATGTTCAGACGATGGAGACTATTGAGCAGCACACGCCGGTCGGTACGGCAACGGCCACAACGTGTTCTTGGTCGCATGTGAACTCGGTCTCGGGGGATCATCGCCAAGCGGAAGCAACTTTTCGGAATGAGGTGGGAAAACGCAGGCAGAGGATCTCTGAAGCCCGAACGGCGGCGGCGAGAAGCTATGAGAAGCCGCCGCAGAGTATCTCGTTAGGCCGACGCAGCAGTCTCCTGAACGTGCCAAGCGACGGTAAGAGTTGCCTACGCAAAAGCCGAGGCGGCGTCCCCGCCGAAAAAGCATGCGAGCCGTAATGGCGGGTGTCGATCAGCGGCTGGTCGTCGTCGAAATTGCCGTTGCTGGCCGCGTTGTAAGAATTCAGGCTCCGTCCGCCGCCGCGCGTTCCGAGCGCCGTGGCGACCTCACCGAACTTTATGAAGCCCTTCCACTGCGCGTGATGCCCTATTGCCATGACGCCTACTCCGAATCACTTCGTCGCGAATCAAAGACGTCTCAGGGTGATTCGTTCCGACACGAAACGAATCATTTGGTCGTGTCCCGCCGAATGGTGTAGGTCGGCCGTAGCGAAGCCGCTCGTGAGCGCGTTCTAAATTGCGCCGTAGCGAGCGAGCGGCGAAAGCGGCGGTCATCGAAGTTCTCCGGTAAAGTCGGGTTGCTCACACCAACCTGATTGGAAGGAACCACCGATGACCGATGTCATGATGAACCTGCGCACGCTCGTAGAGAAGACCCCCGACGCCGATATTTTGCGTGAGATGATCGGCTTTGCCGCTGAACGCCTAATGGAGATGGAGGTTGGGGCCTCCACCGGTGCCGCGTATGGCGAGAAGAACCCGTTGCGCATGGCTCAGCGCAACGGCTATCGCGACCGGGACTGGGAGACACGGGCCGGCACCGTCGAGTTGCGTATCCCCAAGCTCAGGAAGGGCACCTACTACCCGTCGTTCCTGGAGCCACGGCGCATGGCCGAGAAGGCGCTGACAGCCGTCATTCAGGAGGCTTACATCCAGGGCATCTCGACCCGCTCGGTCGACGACCTGGTTAAGGCAATGGGCATGAGCGGTGTCTCCAAGAGTCAGGTCAGTCGACTGTGTGAGGAGATCGACGGCAAAGTGAAGGCCTTCCTGGACCGACCGATCGAAGGCGACTGGCCATACCTCTGGGTCGACGGTGCGCCGTGCGGCGCGGGAGGTGCGCATGAGTTAGCGTGATCTCTCAAGCTTGCCGA
>NZ_JACHZA010000024.1:0-71420 GCF_014193305.1 Rhizobium sp. BK181 | reverse complement strand
CTGTTCGTCTGTGAAACGGCTGCGCTTCATTCCCTGGTCCTCTCAATGGGCCAGAGCTTACTTCAAAATGGATTATTTCAACGGGGCAAGGTCACCAGCTCAGAGACACCTATCCGGGTCCACGCATAGGTTCCCTTCGGAAACACCTCGTTTTTGACAGTCCGGAACACGTCCATCTGCTCGGACATTTCGACTGATAGCTTGTCGTTTCCACGACGTCATCGAACGTGCAATGAGCGGCTTCGAGGACAATCCGTAAATTGTCCCACATAGCTCTGAATTGCTCTGAAGGATCGTGAATAATCTTGAGATCCTTGGTGCGCCCGACTTGGCCGACGACGGCTTCCAGCGGGGCCATTTCTGACGCCACTGAGTGACGCCGTTGCCCTGTCAGGCAAAGCCCTCGCGGCCGATGCCGACACCATAGCGCATCGCGGTCCCGCCCGGCTGGACGAGATAAAGGAAGCGGGAGGGGGTGTCGACGACGATCGTGCCGGGCGCCTCGCCCCCACTCGGGTCGAGGACCTGCTGACGCTAGTGGCGCGGATCGATCTGCTTGTAGGGAACCGCCGGGATCAGAAAGCCGCCATCCTCGATAGGACCATACATGACAGCCAGGGGCCGATCGGATCCTGGAGAGGCGCCGACTGTCGCCCCACCATCCGGCCCGTGCTGGCGGTGGAGACGCACCCCGCCAGGGTAGAGGCTCCAGCCATTGCCGAAAGCGACAGGAGGCTGCGGCGGGATAACGAGGTATCAAAGCTCACGCTCATTCCTCGTCCTGCCATCTGCGCAGATCCGTCTGGTCATGATAGGCCATGCGATCGGGCGTTGTGATAAACTCAATCATCGCGCCCCACGGCGTGCGGCAATAGCAGACCTTGTTTCCAGGACCTTTTTCGGTTGCGTAGGGAATAGCGCGTGGTGCCGTGAGGGCTGTTCCGCCGGCCTTCTCAAAGCGCTCTACCGATGCGTCGATGTCGTCGGTATAGATACCAAAATGCGTAATGCCGAAGTCGCTCGGTGTAACCGGTTGCGCTTGTCTGGGGCCGTGCATTTCGAAGAGCTCGATGTCAGGCCCGGTTCCGATCTTGACCATCGCCTGCGCACGCACAACCGTTCCCGGGTAAGCACCAGTGGCCCGCTCGAACTCGGGTCCCTGCCTGGCCGGATCCTGCGGCCCGAACGATTGGTAGATCACCTGGCCGCCAAAGGCTTCCACCAGGAACGATTTTGCTGCCTCGATATCGGGCACTGTAATGCCGATGTGATTGACGCCGCGAATTGCAGTCATGACAGTTTTCCTTTCTTGTTCAATCGATGAACGCGATCGGGCTCAATTTGCCCGGATTGCAGAGTTCACTTGGCCTTGAGGAAATCGATGAGAGCAGCGGCCACTTCATGCGGGCGCTCGTCCGCCACATAGTGGCTGCACCGCGCAACCGCGCCGCCTGTCACATTGCTGGCGAACTCCTTGAGCATCGGGACCATATGCGCACCGAAACGCTGCTCCCCGCCGAGACCTAAAACGGGTATCTCAAGCGGTCGCTTTTTGTACTCGAGCGCGGCCGCATGGTCGGCGGTCAGTGTGCGGTACCATTCCATGCCACCGCGCGTGCGACCAGGAAGTGCCATTGCTTTCGCGTAGATCTCGAGGTCTTCAGGATTAAAGGTACTGTGATCATAGAACCGCTCGGCCATGAACGCCGAAACATAGTCATATTCGCGGCCATAAATTAGGCGTTCCGGTAGGTCACGGTTCATGTGGAAGGCGAAGTGCCAAATCTTTGCCGTCGTCGCTTCCCACTGGCTCCAGCCAGGAAGCGGAACATCGAGGACGGCCAAATGGGTAACAGCCTCCCGATAGATAGCGGCCTGCGGCAACGCCACCATTCCACCAATGTCATGGCCGCATAGAGCATAGCGTTGATGCTCAAGGGCGACCATGACCTTATGCGCGTCGCGCGCCATCGTCGCCTTATCGTAGCCGTCAAGCGGGCAGTCGGAAAAGCCTGCGCCGCGTAGATCAATCGCCACCACCCTGAACTGTTCGGCCAGCAGCGGCATGACGTGGTGCCATTCCCACCAGGTTTCCGGCCAACCGTGAAGCAGAAGGATCGGGGGACCAGAGCCGCCCGTGACGGCATTGATCTTGATGCCATTCACCGGCACCAGTTGCTGGGTAAAACCTTCCAGTGTTGGGATCATAACTTTTTCCCGTCGATGTTGATGTTAAACAGAGCTAACGACCCGCTCAGTGCTGATCGAAATCGGTGGCGATCGAGATATCGCGCCAAGCGTCGATTTCGCTGCGGAAGGAAGCCAGCTTTCGCTCAGCGATCGAATGCGCGACGGGCCCAAGCGGCAGATGAAGCGGGGCGTTATCGGCGTCGACCGCCTGCAAGATAACTGCAACCGCCTTGTCGGGATCGCCTGCTTGATTGCCGTTGTTCGTTTCACGATAGTGCCTGCGCGAACTCGCGGCGTACTCCGGCATTTCCTTGGCCGCCATCGTGATCGAGCGTCCAAGGAAATCAGTGCGAAACGGCCCAGGCTCGACAATCAGCACGCGGACGCCGAACGGCTTCAGCTCACCGGCGAGCGCCTCGGAAACCCCTTCAACCGCAAACTTGGCGGCGTTGTAGTATGCTGCGCCGCCGCTGCCCGCGATCCCTGCGCCGGACGACATATTGACGATCATTCCGCCCGAACGTCGCAAGGTCGGCAGCGCTGCTCTGGTGATTTCGATAAGACCGAAAACGTTCACCTCGAACATCGGTCGATATTCTTCGGGTTTGCCTTCCTCGAGCGCGCCAAACAGTCCGTAGCCGGCATTGTTCACAAGCACCTCAAAGCCGCCGAATGTCTCGACCGCCTTTGAGACTGCGGCTTTGGCTGCCGCTACATCCGTCACGTCGAGCGGCAAGGTGATCATACGGCCGTCGAATGGCCGAGCCATTTCTTCGATCGAGTTGACGTTGCGGGCAGTAGCGACAACCTGATCGCCCCGCTGTGCCGCAGCGAGCGCGAGCCGTTGTCCGAAGCCGCTCGAGCAGCCTGTAATGAACCATGTTTTCATGACGTTTCTCCGCTTGTTTTCGGAATATGAGTTGAATCTAGATGTTTATATTTGCACTTGAAGTGACAGTTTTGTATTTTCAATGTTCATTTTTGTAAGGGTTTGGCCGTGGAATGGAGTGACGTAAAAATCTTCCTTGCGATTGCGCGATCCGGCACGCTCGGCGGCGCTGCGCGTGCTCTTCAGACCAGCCATCCCACCGTCGGCAGACGGCTGCGTGCCCTTGAGGAGGCGATCGGCCACACGCTCTTCCAGCGGACCGCGGACGGTCTCGTGCTTACCGAGGAGGGTCATGGGATCATCACTCTGGCAGAGCAGATGGAAGAAGGCGCGCTGGCTATGGAGCGCCGGCTTGCCGGGCAGGAGCAAACCCTCAAAGGCAATCTGCGCATCTCGTCAGCAGACTGGTTCGGGGCCTATGTCCTGCCTCCCATCCTGGCAGATTTCTCGAAAGCCTACCCCAATGTAGACGTCGAGATCCTGACCGGCACTCGCCTGTTCAACCTCGCCCAAAGGGAGGCCGACGTTGCCTTTCGCATCGTTCCGTTCGACACTGCCGATGTCATTCAACGGCGGCTCTTCAGGCTCGAATACGGCGTCTACATCGCCGAGGAGTCGCCTGACCCTAAATATGGCGACGGGTCTGGTTTCCGGCTGATCACCCACGATACTTCGACTGGGCAATTCCCCGATATAACCTGGCTCGTCGAGAGTTTCCCGAACGCGAGACCCGTACTGCGATCAAATAACCGAAACGTCCAAGGGCGAATGTGCAAGCAGGGCGTTGGGATCGCCGTCCTGCCCCGCGCAGTGGGCAATCAGATACCGGGTATTCGCAGACTGGAGCTCCCTAAGCCCCCGCCGGCGCGAGACATCTGGATGGGATATCACCGGGACCTGCGACGTCTTCAGCGTCTTCGGGCGTTTATCTCGACCGTCTCGGACCACCTCACAAATGCCCCTGCATGGTAAGCGGCCCGAAGACGATCGATTTTTCCCCGCCAATCACGGCTGCGGTAGTACAGCCGCGACAGACAACTTACTTCTTGGCCGCAATCTCCCTGTGCCGCTCCACCACAGCGCCCACGATCATTGTCATCAGCCCTTCGACAAAGTGCCGACTGAGGCCAACATCATGGGCGATGCTCATCAGTCGATCCAATTGGCGTCGCTCTCGCTCATTATCGATCGCCGGTAACGCTTGCTTGGCTTTTAATTGGCCGACTTGCTCCGTACAGCGAAAGCGTTCGGCTAGGATATAGAGGAGTGCTGAATCTAGATTGTCGATGGTCCTCCGATAGGAAGCAAGTTGCTCTGCCGCATCATCTGTCATCATTGAAATATAATCCACGTGGTTTCATTGGCGGGAGGTAGCGCTTATGAGATGGCATGCATGTTGCGACGCGACAGGGCGATCGTCAGCCAAATTGCCGACACCAGAAAATAGAATGCACCGACACCAGCGTAGCCTGCGACCGTGGCGATAGAAGGCTCCTTCGGCATTTGCGCTTGGAAGATGAAGAGAGCACCGGCCACAGAGGATTGGCCACCGCTCAAAATCATCGCCCACTGACCTCGACTCGTTCTCCAGCGCCGCACCGCAGTTCCAAGCTGCAAAAGTCCTGAAAAGATCGCCCATAGACCGAAAGCGCCGAGAACCCAGTTCATGTTCATCGTCAGCGCCAGCATCACGGCTATCGTCATAGCCGAGCTCGCCGCGACGTTGATCGCTTGGCTCCGGTTGGCGGCAAGACCACCGCTCCTCGTGGCATCGATAACGTTCGCAATTGCATCCCAAGCGGGATAGATGATCAGCAGTGCGGCAGCCACCGCAAAGGAATGCCCTCCGGCAGTCAATGCAGCCGCGACCCACAGCACTGAGAAGGCCGCTCTGGTAAAGTAGTACTTCTTAAGCCACTGGTCGTTGCCGCGCGGGGCACGGGAGGTCTGGTTGTTCGACATTGCTTTCTTCCACTTTCTGAACTGGTTGATTGATGGTTCGCGCTAGCGTCGTCAGATGAAGCCGACATGCTTGCCGAAGGGGGTGTTCTCGTCCCATTCAGTACGGCCGATCCGATCGCTTTCGCTGGAGAGTTTCCGGGTTGACTTCTTGGACCTATCGAGGTCACGCGGGCCGTAGTGAGAGGAAACCTTTGCCCCGCGGCCGTGGGCACCCTTGATGCGCATGTTTTTCTCGAAGGCATCGCTGATCGCCTCCTGCCGCCTCGCCGCCCATCGGCCTTCAGGATCGGAGAGGATCGAACTGGTTTGGTTGATTTCGACCTGTCTTGAAGGCGCAATTGCTGAAATCGGCATCACTTTCTGGACTTTGCGTCGGCTCATGGATTGTTTTCCTGTGGTTCGCCATTTGATGGCCTTAGATGCCGGCGTACCATTCGTAGCCGCGATCTTCCCAATAGCCGCCGTTCCCGCCCCACAGGCCGGCGAAGCTCTCGACCAGTTCGATGCGCATGATGTACTTGGCCTGTTTGTACCCCAGCTGCCGCTCGACCCTGAGACGCAAGGGCGCCCCGTGGCCGACGCTGAGGTCCTGGCCGTTCATCTCGTAGGCGAGGATGGTTTGCGGATGAACCGCGTCAATGAGATCAATGCTCTCATAGTAGCGGCCGCTTCCATCGAGCGTCTTTTCGAGCTCGTCGGCGCAATGCAATACGACGTAGCGCGCCGTCGGCTTGACCCCGGTAAGGCGCAACAGATGGGCGAGTGGACCGCCTCTCCACTTGCCGATGGCGCTCCAGCCTTCGACGCAGTCATGGCGGGTAATCTGGATGCGGGAAGGAAGCGCCTTCAGATCTATGAGCGAAATCTCTCGAGGCCGATCAACAAGACCGTCGATCTTCAGTCGCCAGTTTGCGAAGTCACCTTCCAACAGTTCCGCATATTCATCGCTGTCGGGAGCACTCGTTCCATTGACACGGAAGGAGGGGGAAACGTCCTTTTCGTCAAACTCGCGCGCCAGTGCATCGCGCCCCTGAAGCAGCCTCTGGGCTTTCATGGTCAGGTGCTCGGCTGAGCGAAGGACATTGGCGACGTCTGCGTTCTGGTCCAAGAGGTCGCAGCCAGAGAGAGTAAGGGCGCTGGCCCCGAGCGTGCCGCCGATGAGAAAGCGGCGTCGGGTGAAAAGCTTGCTCATCATTGTGGGCCTTTCTCCTGGATCGCATAGCGTCCGGTGATCATCGAGCAGATGTTGTTCCAGGTCCCGGACAGGACCACCATTGCCACGTGCACGATCACGAAGATGACAAGCGCCGACGCTGTGATGAAATGGATCGTGCGCGCGGACTGGCGTCCGCCGAAAATATCGACAAGGGACGGCAGAGCGGCACCGACGCCCGGTGACATTGTCAAACCTGTGAGCACCATCAGCGGCAGCAAAATGACAATGACGGCCAGATAGGTGAGCTTTTGAAGTGCATTATAATGCCTGGCCTTCTCCCCTTCCGGGAAGCGGAGACGAGCGTGGTCGAGAACCTCGCGGCCGAGATGGCGAGGCGAGAGTTCGTGCACCTTTGGCGTCAGGTCTCGCCTGAAATGTCCGCTCAGCAGGCTGAATCCCACGTAGAGAATACCATTGATCACAAACAGCCAGGCAAAGAAGAAATGCCAGCGACGGCCGGCCGCAAGATCCTGAAACGACGGGATTGTTGCCCAGGACGGGAAAGCTCGCGCGGTCGGCTCCCCATCAACATTGGAAACACCCAAGACGCCAGTTGTAGGAAACTGTAGCCCTGCGACACGCACGAAGCCGCTTGGCGTGCCTGCATCGTCGTCGGAGCCGATTGTCAGGACGGCGGGGTCGCCGTTCGCGCCATAATGACCCCAATAAAGCTCCGGGTGGGCATTGAAGATCTGAAGCCCGCTCAAAAGAAGGAAGCTAAGGCAAAGCACGTTCAGCCAGTGCGTGAGCCGGGTCACGACGGAGTGGCGGCGGATAAAGATCGTCCGAGGATATTGAACATTGTCATTGGAAGCGTCTGCGCTCATCTCAGCGTCTTTCATCTGTGCATTTCGCGGCTGCAGACCAAGCAGCGTCGATCTGTAGTCACTGGCCGGAGCAGTAAGGCGGCTGCTCCGGCCAGTGACGGCGTGGTCTTCACATGGGTGGAACCACGCCATTCTTGCCGACGACCACCTGATGGGCGATAGGGCCTGTTGCGGCTCTTTCAGCTGTGATGAAGACAACGGCGCCAGGAACGAGATCATCCTTGGTGGCCGCGGCGATGGTCACGACCGGTGTCCCATCCGGAATGGCGATCTTCTTTTCCTTGCCATGATAGGTCACGGTGACAGTCCGGCCATCGACGCCTTTAACGGCATCCGCGACCGTCGCATTGGTCATGCTGCTGTCGGGCTTCAGATCCCAACCGTAGCTCCCCTCGCCTGTGCCTTTCATTGCCGGCGGGAAAATGAGGACCTCAAGCGCGCCATCGCCGCCGTCGGCCTTTAGCAATGATGCGATACCCACAAAATCGCCCGGCTTGATGTCGGTGACCTTGGCGTTGGCAACGCCGGCGACTTTCCAGGCGTCGGCAAGCGCGACATCGATTGGCTCGCCTTCGCGGGTCTTCACTTTGAGCGTTGACCCCTGGTAGTCGACGATGCTGCCGCGGACATGGATCGGCGCGGCTTTCTTATCTTCGGCAGATGCGGGTGCCGCAAGGACAGTTACAGAAAGGATGCTGGTCAACCCGAGGGCCAAAGGAGGGAAAACACTTCTCATTTTTATCTTCCTACTAGTTGGTAGTTTAAATGGACGCATTTGACCCGAGTAGCCTTGCCACGCAGGATTAGTGAGAGACTGTTGGCGTGAGACGATTGAGGGCAGGTTCGAGTATCATTGAGAACACTTCCGGCTTCCCATAGGCTCTCGCCGAAAGCATTGCCCCGTATACGGTTGCTAGAAATGTTTCGGCTTCAACATGCGGCGCACTGGTTAGACTCAGTTCGCCCTGCTTGGAACCGCGCTCCATGACCAAAGCCAGCCACGAGGAGATGAAGCGGAAAAAGTTCGTCACCTCGGTTGCGACTTCCGTGGGGAGGGAAGGCAGTTCACTGGCAAGCATAGCACAGACACAGTAGGGTCTGCTGGAATCCTCAATGCATGCAGCCCAGTGGTTTGCATAAGCCTTGAGGATGTCCAGAGCATTCGGAACCTTCTGCTCAAGGACTGCCACGCTTGCCTGGCCATCCTCCCGATAACGCTTGACCAGCTCACGCACCAAATCGACCTTGCTAGGAAAATGATGATGAATGCTTGCCTTGCGGATACCGACAATCTCCGAGATATCGGCGTAGCTGAAGCCATTGTAGCCGCCGCTTATCAGAAGGTTTCTAGTGGACGCCAGAATGTCGTCCGAGGTGGTCGAAAGATTGCTCATACAGCTGATCTACCTTCTAGTAGGCAGGCCGTCAATAGCGAGTATTTGCGGGTTCCTCAATTTGTGTGGTTAACAAATCGTTAGTGGCCACGGCGCTATGGGCGGGCATGCGAACGAGATCCAAATGGTCGCCCGGTCCGGGCATTAAAGTGCAGAGAGAATGCGATGAAAGACCTGCCGTCAGCTAGAATCCTTCTGGCACGCGATTTCGAGAACGGGCCAAAGATTGACCCTGTCAAGATCATCCAGATTTATGAAGCCAGCGAATGGGAAACGTTCATTGACGAAATGGGTCCATTCGCTCAAAACCACATATGTCAACGTTATGCGGCCGACCGGTGCAGGAGACAAAGGCATCGATATTGCTGGCTTCTGTGACGCGGACCAGCTGCTCGGCATCTGGGACAATCACCAGTGCAAGCACTACACCTCACCCTTGAGTTTCGGCGTGGTCGCGCCTGAGATCGGGAAGATGCTCTGGTACTCTTTCTCAGGAGAATACAAAGCTCCGAGAGCATGCCGGTTCATCGCGCCTAAAGGCGCTTCGACATCGTTGTCGCTGTTGCTCTCCAATGCGGACAAGCTGAAAGCGAAGGTTCTTGCGGAATGGGACAAAGCCATCTCCGGAAAAATCACCTCGACTGGGTCGGTCGCCCTGGAGGGAAAATTTCTCGACTCCGTCAGGGATTTCGATTTTTGGATCTTTTCGGCCGAGCAACCTCGAACGATCATCGAAGCCCATTCCAGAACGCCCTATCACATCGGCCGCTTCGGTGGCGGATTGCCCTCCCGTCCGCGGCCCGACACTGTCCCTGTCGAGATCGGAGAGACGGAGGCAACCTATACAAGCAAGCTGCTCGATGCCTATGCAGAGCACAAAGGCGAGACGATCGCCTCGGTCTCGCATCTCGATAAGTGGGGGAATTTGAAATTCCATTTTCATCGCTCTCGCGAGGCCTTTTATCATGCGGAGTCCCTGCGGGTCTTCGTGCGTGAGAAAGTGGAGCCTGGTACTTTCGAGGGCTTGCAGACCGAGATACTCGGCGGAGTCCTGGACACTCACGACGGCGAACACTCGGACGGATATGCGCGCGTCGTCGCCGTAACCGAGAAAGCGCAGTCCTTGGTTCTTGACGCTCATCCTCTGAACAGAAGCGCTTTTCCCACCGACCGTCGGGGGATCTGTCATCAGCTTGCGAACGATGGGAAGCTGACATGGCGTCGCTAATGTCTACGGCCTCGGCTTTCAACGGTTCGCTCGAAACGGGGGTGAGGGCCGTCTTCGTTCTGCACGCGCATTTCCCCCAGGCGGTAGATCTGAACCGGCTGACCGCGATGGATTATCTTGTCGTGCGAACCAGTGTCCTCGACGGACCAGCGGACCTGCATCCCCCGACACCGATTATGTCACCTGTCACGCAGGTCCGTAGAAAGTCCGTTCAATATGAGGTAGCCCTGATGATGTCCCGAAGGCTAGTCGAGCAGGTTATCGATGCAAGTGGGATCCTGTTTCAGGCCGGAGACAATGCGGAGTTTTTTGTCACCGCGCTTCAGACGCCATATCTCCGCCAATTGTACGAGCGCGCCGAATGGCTCGCAGGTTACTTCCAGGACTACAACGATGAGGCTTTTGACGATCTGATGCGCGATCTTCTCACCAACTGGGTCTCTGAATTTCAAGATGAAGCATCCGGACCCTGACGTATTCAGGCTTCCAGATCCGTCACCTTTCCTTTTACGGCTCAGGAAAAGAACCGGCGGTCGTTTCGTTTCAGTCCGGCCTTAACGTCGTCTATGGGGCTTCCGACACCGGGAAGTCCTATGTTGTCGAAGCTATCGATTTTATGCTCGGTGGCAAAGGCCCTCTCCCCGATATCCCGCAGGCGAACGGCTATGGTCGCGTACTGCTTGCGATTGCTTTCGACGACGGATCGGAAACGACATTGCTTCGAAGCATGGCCGGTGGACAGTTCCAGTCATTCGAGGGCCTGCACACGTCGATCCCGGATGCTGAGGGGAGTGGTGAAATTCACAACGACCGCGATGAGGCGAACCTCTCGTCGTTTCTTCTCTCCAAGATCGGCCTTTCAGGTAAGCGGATCAAAAAGAACGCAAAGGATGAAACGCAGGCGCTGAGCTTCCGAAACATTGCGCGGCTGGCGATCGTCAACGAGGAGGAGATCATCCAGAAGCGTTCGCCCTTGTCCAATGGCAACTATACGGCGAATACGGCAAATACGTCCGTCTTCACGATGTTGTTGACCGGCGTCGATGACACAGCGCTCCTGTCACGCAAAAGCACGTCCACCGAAGATCAGAAGCGACTGGCCCAAATCGATCTTCTCGATCAGCTGATCGCGGACGCTCAAAAACGTATCACGACAATATCCGGCTCACGCGACTGTCTGATCAGGAGGAGCGGCTTACGAGAGCGATGGACAATCGCGCCGAGCAGCTCGCTTTCACCGAGGAAAAATTCAAGGCGATCTCGTCCAGAAGGCGGGCCATCATCCAAAAGCTCGAGATTACCAACGATCGATACACGGAAATTGCCACTCTGCTTGACCGCTTCAATCTTCTACGGGACCACTACGATTCGGACTATGAGCGCCTCTTAGGTATCCGCGAGGCGGGTAGCTTTTTTTCGGTTCTCCGACAGGAGGTCTGCGCGACATGCGGTGCTTCGCCCGACCATCACAATCCCAGTGCGGTCTGCCACGGCGATGTAGCGGTGACCGTCGCAGCGGCCGAGGCGGAGATGCAAAAAATCGAGTCTCGGCAATCCGAGCTGACGACGACAATCGCCGCGTTGAACGCGGAGGCGCAATCAATTCGGAAATCCCTTCCCAATATGAGGAATTCACTGAGCGAACTCTCGATTGAGATCGAGACCGTTGTATCACCGGACCTTAGAAGACAACGCGCGACATACAAAGAGCTCGCGGACAAGGGCGCGAATGTACGCGAAGCGCTCGGTCTCTTCAGAAATCTGAATGATCTCACCAGTCGCAAGGCCAACCTGGAACGGCAGAACGAAGGGGGAGCGGGCGATGCCACATCCAACAATCGCCTAACAAGTACCGTGGTCGCCCCGTTCGCGGAACGTGTTGAAAGCGTGCTCCGGCAATGGGGTTTCCCGACGGTCGAGCATGTGCACTTCGACACAACCGCCAAAGATTTTGTGGTGTCCGGGAAAGCGAGAACGTCCTACGGAAAAGGGCTCAGGGCCATTACGCAGTCGGCGTTTACGATTTCTCTTATTCAATATTGCGCCGACAACGATCTCCCTCACCCCGGGATCGTTGTGCTTGACTCTCCTCTGCTGTCTTACCGCGAGCCCGACAGTGCAGAGGACGATCTCAGCGAAACCAACCTAAATGGGAACTTTTACAGATACCTTCTCGGCCTAGAGAGCGACCGACAAGCCATCATCGTTGAGAACATGGATCCACCGTCCGATGTCGAACTCGGCAATCGGGTCATTCATTTCTCCGGAATGGCTGATGAAGGCCGCTTAGGCCTTTTTCCTCTCTAGCCGGGCCGCCGCAGGCGCCCGGCTCGCCATATGGTCATTGGTGATATAGCTTATCCTCAAGATGATCATCACGATGCGATAGTTCGCTTGCGGCGAAATCAACCGTATTCGGGCGCCATACGGGATCAAAGGAGACCTTTAGCACGCAAGTCGGCCGCAAAGGTGATGAGCGGCATTACGAGAGTTAGCGGCTTGTCCTTCAGCGGTTCGGCACCATAGGAAGCGTACCAGTTGGCCGCTCGCTCGCCTTTAGCATCGATGATCAGTAAAAGTCCCCCGCCCTCTCCTGCAAGTCGCAGGCAGCGGAGCGCTGCGGCGGCTAGGAGCCGGCCTCCCAGTCCCTGCCCGGCAACCGCGCGGTCGGTAGCCAATCGCGCGAGCTTGAAGCCTGGCACGTCATGGCGGGCAAGACCGCGTGTCATTGCATCTGGCACAGTCGCATGCTCGACTGCCGAGGGCGCGATCGTATAGAACCCAAGAATACGGCCGGGCACTGCGTCGTCGATAGCACAGAAGGTTTTCGAGGCATTCTGCTCATGGCTCTGTCGGGCGAACCGGAGCAAAAACTCGTTCATCTGACCGTCGCCGCAATCGAAGACTGCCCGACCGTGAGACTTAGCGATCGGTTCCTCATGCCATGCAGGTAAAGTCATAGGCTGCCAGGCAAACCGGCAATCGCCGCGCGCAGCTTGGCGTTAGGTTTAGGCGGATTTTCCAGAAGCTCAAGAATGCGAAGATGATCGCGCTTCGACACTTTGATCGTCTCGGCTTCCTCGATCACAGCCTCTGCTTCTCGCAGCGCGGATTGCGTCACGAAATCCGTCAGATCGGTATTACGAAGTGCCGCAGCGCGCACGAGTTTAGCTTTGGCCGTGGCAGGCACCCTCAAACTCATACGCTCGCTGTTCTCGTTCGCTATGCTCGGCATGTCGGCCTCCATCTCTCAATGGAATATAGGCGAAAGTCTCCTCGTCGTCAATGGTGTGCGCCTTCAAGGCGTACAGATCGCCCAGGCGCACCTCTATATCTTCTTGGCTCGCCTCAGGGCGTGAAGAACGTTGGGATCACCGGTCAGCTGTTCAGCGATCTGCAGACCATCGCGAACGCCCTCAAGGGCAATGGGCGCCTGATCTCGCCAATTGACGCCCAGTACGGACGCAAAGTCTGCTGTCGTTTGGCATTTAATCGTAAGATTCGGCATGCAATTATTTCAACAAGATAGCGCGGCACTTAAATTGAGATTGGACACTTAAGTTGAGATTCTGGTTTCGATTTTGGCACTTAATGTGAGATTCGCCGCCGGGGAAAAGATGGCTGCCTACGGTTAAGCTTAATCAGAAATTCCAAAGATTACAAAAGGTTATTTCCGAATTGGTAGGCGTCAAGCGTCGAAAATCGCACCGAAAAATCTCCAATTAGGTGCCATTACCAGCCGGAACGGGCGCATTCTTACGATTAAATGGCGCGGACAGCCGAGCCGAACGTGGCGGCGGGCGACAGTGTCCAGGTCTCCACGAGGGCGGGAGCGATGATAATCTTCTGTTTCGGCATACTGTATAGATGGGTTTGGCGTTGCTCGGGATCAACAAGAAAAACCGATAGCCCTGACAGGCGTTGGATGCTGGCGCAACAAAAAAGGCCGGGGCGAATTCGCACCGACCTTCTCATGTCGCTCCTCATACCAGTGCCAGTACATCCGTGGTCAAAAGCAGGAAACGACTTTAGCTATCGCGAACATCCCTTCGGACACTCACCAGCGACGCCAGTGCATTATAGATAGCCACGGATTGTGTTCCTTTCAAGTTCGCGGCGTTAAGACAACGGACTTCAAGAGAGCACATCGCAAGCATGAAGCAGAAATAGGCAATAACGGAAGAGAATCCGGACAGCGGTTTTTCCCGCCACGAACTATCCCTTGCCCATCGTCACTGAGGCAATGGAGAAGCAAAATGAAGGTCGTCATTATCACCGGGGGCAGCCGCGGCATCGGTGCCAGCACGGCGAAAATCTGCGCCGCGCGCGGCATGGGTGTTGTCCTCACCTATAACAGAAACCCGGCTGCAGCCGACGCGCTCGTTGCCTCGATCGCGGCTGGCGGCGGCACCGCCGTCGCCCTCAAGCTCGATGTCGGCGATGTCGGCTCCTTCCTCGCTTTCCGCGAAGAGGTCGCATCGGTTCTGCGGACGAGCTTCGCCCGCACCGACTTCGACTTCCTCGTGAACAATGCTGGCCATGGCCTTTACAATCCGATCGTCAGCGTCACCGAAGAGGAATTCGACGGCCTGTTCGCCGTGCATCTGAAAGGCCCGTTCTTCCTCACCCAGACGCTGCTGCCATTGATCGTCGATGGCGGACATATCATCAACCTGACCAGTGCCACCATGCGTGTCGCCTTTGCCGGCGTGGCGCCCTATGCCTCCTTTAAGGGCGGCCTTGAAGTCCTGACCCGCTATATGGCCAAGGAATTCGCTGACCGGAAGATCCGGGCAAATTCCGTCTCGCCGGGTGCTATCCGCACCGAGCTTGGCGGCTTGAACGAGGAGTTTGAAGCCACGCTGGCGGGCATGATCGCGCTGGGACGCGTTGGTGAACCGGAAGAGATTGGCGGCGTCATCGCCAGCCTTCTGTCTGACGATAACCGGTACATCAACGCCCAGAACATCGAAGTGGCCGGCGGCTACATTATCTGACAAGGGAGGCTCTCGATGCTCGATCACATAGTTCCCACGGTTGCCGACGTCGAACGCTCGATTGTCTTCTACACCGCAACGCTTGGCCCCCTCGGTATCACCCAGCGCTTGGACTATGCCGGAAAGGATGGCCCTCCGGGCCATCCCGACCTCAAGGGTTTCGGCAAGAACGGTCGCTTCATCTTTTGGCTGCGCAAGGGCGAGACTGCGCCAGGCTCGATGCATATCGGCTTCGCTGCCGATTCAGAAGCGATGGTCGATGCCGCACATGTTGCTGCGGGCGCGCTCGAAATCCACAAACCAGGTCCGCAGTTGCATTACGATCCACGCTACTACGCCGCGCAGGTTGCAGATCCCGACGGCCATACGCTCGAATTCGTCAACAAGAGCTGGCAGCATGGATAGTGAGATGATGACCGACATTCCCATCATGAGAGCGAAGGTTGACGCCCTCATCGGCGCCACCAATGCCTTCGACGTCGAAGCTGTACTATCCCTCTTCACGTCGCGCGCCGTGATCGACGATCCTTCAACCGGCGAGCGCTTTGACCGCCATGCCGGCATCCGCGACTACATCGAGCGCTACTTCATCGGCTACCACACTGTGACCCGCCTACTATCGATCGAGGCGCTCGACGAGAACCGGGTTCGTGCCAACGTGGATTTCACCGGAGATTTTGGTCATGAGATCGGTCGGCTCGACATCGCGTTCGACGAGGAAGGGCTAATCTCGCGGATCGACGCCGATCTTGAATAGGCGGACGTGGTAATGTCATTTAGGCGGGTACCCATCACTGGATTAAAAGCGATAGGCAGACCCAGTCGTGCTAGATCTGAACGCCTTGATCGGATTCGAACTCGCGACCAGCACATTATGAATGCGTCGAAGGCTTTGATTAGAAACAGTCTCCCGACCAATCTTCATGGCCGTGGCGGATACGGATCACGAACATGCTCCCGTCTTCGATGATGCGATACACCACAAGGTGCGCCTTGAACGGATGGATCCTGACAGGAGGAGAAATCTCATGGCGTTCGCGCGCCATTCTTGGGTTGGTGACGATGAGTTCGAGCAAGGCAAAAAGCTCATCGTGATATCGTTTGGCAATGAGTGCTCCGAAGATGCTCCTCTTCCGCTTGGATCGAAAGGCTGAATGGCATCAATCGCTTCCGCGGCTGGTCTCGGCTCGAGCGGTGGCTTCGGCAAACTCGCTAGCCCACTTGGAGGCAGTTAAAGTCGCCGCCGCGATCACCCCTGTTCCCGGTGGCGTCGGTCCTGTGACAATTGCATTGTTCATGGCCAATCCGTAATCACTGCACACCGTGCAGCCGGGCTTGCCACATGACAAAACATATCGACCATTCGAGAGTTTGCACGGTCAGGCGAAACTTTTTCGGCGGCGCCAACGGCGGGCGAATGGGCACGGTCAATCTGGGGCGGAATAATACTTGCTCGAGTTTAAGCTCGCAGCAGCGGTTTTGGTTCCTGCTTTCTTGGCGGTAGCCGCCGATTGCTGTGCGGAGCCATTCGGATTACGCCACGGGTTGATTGTCTATTAGTATACGGTTTCACCACGCACGGAGATCTCGATCGCATGACCTTGGGCTTGTGCTCAGCCAATTTCGCCCTGTTGAACCCTATCCAACAGCCATTGACCGGCCGGTCCCAGATCCTTGTCAGACTTCTGGACTACTCTGAACTGATAGCGAGCGTCCTTCCACAAATTGAGCGGTAGCCTCACCAGTCGCCCGGCCTCCATGTCCGAGCGTATCATCGGCTCAGGCATTGATCCCCAACCGACCCCTGCTAGCAGCAGTGCGTGCTTTGCGCCAAGGTCGGCCAGCCGCCAGGTTTGTTCGGAAAGCACGCCAAAATCCCGCCCCTGCGAGAGTTTGGATCGATCCGACAGGACAAGCTGCACGTGCCTGCGCGCCTTAATTTCAGCGATTGCGCCGTCTTTCTCCGCAGAGAGGGGATGACTGGGGGCCGCGACCGGAACCACGGCAATCGAGCAAAGCGGAACAAACTCCAAACCATCTGCCGTCGCCGGCACAGGCCCGCTGATACCGAGGTCGGCGACCCCGTCGCGGACGAGTTGCGTTACCGCGCCGACAGCTTCAACATGCAATCGCATGGTAACGGACGGATAGGCAGCACTGAAGGCGTTGAGGATTTCGGTGAGTGCTGGGATCGGCATCATTACGTCAACGGCGAAAGAGACTTCAGCCTCTTCGCCCTGCAAGAGGCTTCTGGTGCGGGTTAGCAACCCGCCGACCTCTCTTGTGATGGCCCTTGCACTTGGCAATAGTGCTCGACCGGCCTCCGTGAGGCTCACCCTTTTCGCCGTTCGACGATCAAACAGCGAGAGACTTAGCTGGGCTTCCAAGTTCGCGAGTTGGTAGCTCACGACAGATGTCGCTCGGTTAAGGCTGCGAGCAGCTCCCGCGAAGCTGCCGGTGTCCGCGATCGCGAGGAAAACTCGAAGCTGCTCTAGGGTGGGTGGGTGCGGGGTAATCATCCCAGTTATTAGAACAAATTGCGCAAGATTATCCAGCTTTTTGTGTAGTCCGTTTCCGTCTAGCTAATCGCCAGAACTATTCCAGTGACTGCTCAACATGAGAGATCTCTCCAATGTCCAACAATTTGCGCTATCTTCCAGCCATCGGTCGCCTGCTCATTAGCATCATTTTTCTGGTGAGCGGTCTCGCCAAAATCACCAACGCCGCCATGGTCAAGGGCTACATCGTTTCCGCCGGCCTGCCCCTCCCCGATCTAGCCTATCTGATCGCCATCATTATCGAAGTCGGCGGTGGCGTGCTCCTTCTTGCCGGCTTTAAGTCACGGATGGCGGCGGGCATACTGGCCCTCTTTTGTATCGTCACAGCATTCGCATTTCACGCCGACCTGACGGACCAGATGCAGTCGACGAATTTTCTAAAGAACATCGCGATCGCTGGCGGGTTGTTGCAGATCATCGCCTTCGGTTCGGGTTCACTTAGCTTGGACGGACGACCAACCTCCGATCGCTCCCCCGCCGCATAATCTATCTTTTGCCACAGGCCATCCGCTGCACCGCGGCGGAGCCCGTGGTAAGCCAAGGAAAGCATCTAAAATGCGTGTCTTCAGACTTACAACTCCGCATATTGACGGGCTCCGTCTATCCGAGGAGCCCATGCCCGAACTCGCACAAAACGAAGTGCTGGTGAGGATGCAAGCTGCGTCCGTCAACTACAAGGATAGCTTCTACCTCAACGGGGAGGATGGAATTCAACTCTCCCGCGCCACAATCCCACTTTCGGACGGCGCAGGTGAGGTCGTGGCCGTCGGCCCACTGGTCCGTCGTTTCGCGGTGGGCGACCGGGTAGTGGGAAACTTCGTCCAGGACTGGATCTATGGCCCCATCCCCTCACATGCGGTTGATTCCAGCACGACACTGGGACACGGGATCGATGGGGTCCTTGGAGAATTTAGAGCTTTCCATGAGGAGGGTTTGGTCCGACTGCCTGAGAACCTCAATTACGAGGAAGCTGCTACACTTCCATGTGCCGCGGTCACCGCCTGGAACGCAGTTCGAAATGTTCGCGCCTGGGAAACAGTGCTCATCACTGGAACAGGTGGCGTCGCCCTCTTTGCGTTGCAATTCGCAAACGCGCTTGGAGCAAAGACAATCGTTATCTCCTCTAGTGATGAAAAAATGGCCCGCGCCAAAGACGTCGGCGCCAGCCACGTCGTCAACTACAAGAACGAACCTGACTGGCACTTGCGCGCCCGCGAACTCACCGGGGGATGGGGCGTCGAGCACGTCGTCGATGCCGTCGGGCCTGACACGTTAGAGCGCTCAATCGCCGCGACAGCTCGGGAAGGCACGGTGCATTTTGTCGGTTTGATGAACCCTAAGCGAGTGCTGAACCCCATGCTCATCCTTGGCGGCACGGTCAACGTGCGCGGCGTCCGGGTCGGCTCGCGTAAGCTCTTTGAGGAAATGAATGCTTTCATCGAAAGGCGCGACATCCATCCAATTATCGGAAAGCGTTTCGCATTCGAGAGCTCACGAGACGCATTCGAACAACAGGTTCGCGGCGCGCCTTTTGGCAAGATCATCGTCGACATTGAAGGTGACCGCCAAGCCTAGACGAAAGAGTGCTTTTTCGAACTCGCGAAAATCGGGAACGCCGCGAAATGCGACCCCGACCCGTAAACTCAATCTGGATTTTGGAACGAATATGTCCTCCACAACTGAGAAGACTATCGCCGTCGTCGGCGCAACCGGCCAGCAGGGAGGGGCTGTCTTGCGCGCCCTCAAGACCGACAATGAATTCAAGACCCGTGCCCTCACTCGTCACCCCAGAGAGCATAGCGACATTGCCGACGAAGTCGTCGAGGCTGATCTTGACCGACCCGAAACTCTTATATCGGCGCTCTCAGGTGCGCACGGGCTCTTCCTCGTGACGAATTTCTGGCAAGAGGGAACCGACGAGATCAAGCAGGCAACAACCGCAATTGAGGTCGCCAAGGCGGCCGGTGTTCAACACCTAATTTGGTCGACCTTGCCGAATGTTGATACAATAAGTGGGGGTCGTTTCCACGTTCCCCATTACACCGGTAAGGCTAAAGTTGACCATATCGTGCGGTCCGCCGGATTTACGCACCACACGTTCGTAGTGCCACCTTTTTATTATCAAAATTTGTTATCGGTCATGGCGCCGCAGCAGCGTCCAGACGGTTCTTGTGGCTGGACCCTTCCGCTCAACCCGAACTCGCGCAGCATTCACATGGGCGACATCAACGAGTTCGGCGACATTGTTGCAGGGGCGTTCAGCCGTCCTGCAGAGGTAGGCAATGGACAATACTTGCCTCTTGTCGGTGACGTTCTAAGCTTCAACGAGGTGATCGATACCCTTCGGCAGCTCGAACACGAATTTTCGTTTGCCCGTGCACCGCGTGGCGTCTTTCCAGCTGAGGTGGAAGCCACTTTCGATTACTTTGAGGCGCATACCTACATGGGCACGTTCACCGTCGCTGACTTCGAGCTCGCAAACGTTGTATCTGGCAAACAGCCGACGAAGTTTGTCGCGTGGGCGCGAGAGCACTTCCGACATCCGACTGGACCGATGTAAAAGGGCTCGGCATAGGGGTTAATAACCGAGATACGGCAATGCCGATGACAACGACAACACGCCGGCGGCTTATGGCTTCCGGACGTGGCTATGTCGCTGGGCCTGGCGCACGCTCCCGGTCGTGCGGAATGCTTGGCCGTGCGCTCATGAGCGGCGAGTTCGGCTTGTAGTAGCTCCGCGATATCGTGGTTGACCTTCGACATGGTAATCAGGCGTCTCAAGTCGCGCATTCCAGCGCGCCGGCATTCAAGCTGCGGGATCTCGAGCTCCGTCTGGCCGGCGCGCGGCTGCGTGCTGGAAAGCGCCAGGATGAGAAGGTGGTCTGACCAACATTTGAATGGCCAGCACCATAAAATCGAGACAGGCTTCCGGCCTTCCCTTTCGCCCTCTTCGCGCTGCCATGCCCAGAGGTACGGGTAAGGCGGACTTTGGCGGCTCGGGGAGTCCTGTCGCAAATAACGAGGGGGGCATGGAGCCGACACCGCAGCATTTTATGGCCGAAAAGACGAGCATTAACAGGCGGAAGGACGAGGGCGTCGCTATCATGCGGCCTCCCGTTCTTTGCCTGCAGCCGGTTGAGGGCCGTGCAGGTAGGCGACAGCGCGCTGCGCATTCGCGGGCGCCTGAAAGATCGCCCGCTTGTCGTCGGAGACCACCTTCAACCACACGACTGAAAATAGGACACACGGTCCGGCCGCGGCTCCAGTTCTCGAACTAGTCCCGAAATTGGCGGAAAGGAAGCAACTCGAAGCTTCAGCTACCAGTTCTTCCCGGGCTCTCTTGCTCCGGTCTTCCGAACACCAGGTGAGGTCGCGGCCGACCGGTGCGGGAGCGCCGTCCGGTAAGCCACCTCATGACCCGGTGTCGCATAGAAGAAGCCACATCCCTGAAGCTACCAAAAAGCGGCATCTTGATATGATCCCCGGCCGGGCTGAAGAAGGCTTGGTTGCCGCCGTAGCGAACAGCTAAGGACTTAGCAAAGAACCTGGCGATGGCGGGGGTCAGACAGCGACAACGGCCGCAGCAAGATCCATTTCATCTTGCGGCGGACGCCGTTATCGCTCCTACCGACCTAGCGGAAGGTGGTGAACGCCGGCTCATCGGACAGTCAGCTTCTTGTCCGGCGGCGGATGCTTTGGTCTCAAGCCTTAACGAAGGCCAGCAGATCCTGATTGACAACCTCTGCGTGGGTCGTCAGCATGCCATGAGGATAGCCCTGGTAGACCTTCAGCTTGCCGTTCTTGAGAAGCTTAATCGATTTCAGCGCGGCATCAGCAAGCGGCACGATCTGGTCGTCGTCGCCGTGGAGCACCAGCGTTGGAATTGACATCCCCTTTAGGTCTTCCGTCTGGTCGGTTTGCGAAAACGCCTTGATGCCTTCGTAATGCGCCTTTGCGCTGCCCATCATGCCCTGACGCCACCAGTTTTGGATGACGCCCTCATATACGATCGCACCCTTGCGGTTGAAGCCATAGAAGGGCCCGGACGGAAGATCGCGGAAGAATTGGGCGCGGTTTGCCGCAAGCGCCGAACGCAAGCCGTCGAAGACTTCTAGGCGCAGGCCTTCGGGGTTGGCATCGGTCTTCAGCATCAGCGGGGGAACAGCGCTGACGAGCACGGCCTTGGCGACGCGCCCCGCAGGCTGACCGAATTTCGCCACGTAGCGGGCGACCTCCCCGCCACCTGTGGAATGGCCGATGTGAACGGCGCCCTTAAGATCGAGATGTTCGACCACAGCGTGGGCATCGGCGGCGTAGTGGTCCATGTCGTGCCCGTCGCTGACTTGCGAGGAGCGCCCGTGTCCGCGGCGGTCATGGGCCACGACACGAAAGCCGTTCTGCAGGAAAAACAGCATCTGGGCGTCCCAATCATCGGAGGAGAGCGGCCAGCCGTGGTGGAATACGATGGGTCGCGCCTCCTTTGGGCCCCAGTCCTTGTAGAAGATCTGGACGCCGTCCTGGGTTTCCACGAAGCTGCTGGTCATTGGCAATACTCCTTCTTTCGATGGTTTGGTGGTTTTGGAAAAGGCGAGCGACGGCATTGTCATCGTCGCGGAAAGGCCGGCGCCGGCCAGCAGGGCGTGCCTTCTGGTGATCGCCGGTTCAACCGAATTGTCGCTCATCGCATTGGCTCCGGTTGGGATTTACGGGGTCTGGTGCAGCGTTAGCGAGGCAACGCCGACGGCGAGGTTGAGCCCTGTGTCTCCCTCGATGGACACGGGTTGCAGCGCTACGGTCCTGGAGCTTCCGCCGACGAGGATGTGGGCGTCTGCGCCCACGCCCACGCTGGCGCCGGCGGTCACACCATCATAGGTGCCCTGCAGACCGCCCACGGATTCGCGTGTGGCGTTGTAGACCAGCCAGGCCATGCGGCCCGTTTCGACGGTTCCGACATCGAGGCCGAACTCCGTGATGCTCCCCGAGTAATGCTGGACAGGCCCGCTATCGCTCCGCCTGAACGTGCAGTGCAGGTCCTGTTTGGTGCCGACGATGACGCCAATCCCGGCAGACACATCGCAGTCCAGCAGACCGACTTCGGCACGCTCCGCGCGGGAAACGCCGGGAGCGGCGAGCATGCCAGCAGCCAGCAAATAGAAGACGGAATGTTTCATCGGGTAATCCTTTTTGGAGAAATCGGGGGTTCAGTGCGCGCGGCGCGTCGTTTCGAAAAGGAACCACACACGGCGTTCCGTTTCATCGATCCAGTTTTCAATCAGGCTGGTTGTGGCGTGGTCGTTGCAACACGAAGTCAGGGTGTGCAGTTGCCGAAGGATTGCTACTAGTTGTTTGTTGTCCTCGCGAAGTTCGGCAAGCATGTCGTCGGGCGCAACGAAATCTGCGTCATTATCGAGTAGACGCTGCAGGCGCCTGATATGGCCGACTGAGCGGACGGTCGTCCCGCCGATCTTGCGGGCCCGCTCGGCGATATCGTCCGTCATTGCGAAAATCTGCGCCCCTTGCTCGTCGAGCAGAAGGTGGTAATCGCGAAAATGCGGACCGGAGATATGCCAGTGGAAGTTCTTAGTCTTGATGTAGAGGGTAAAAACGTCCGCCAGCAACGCGGTCAGCGCGGCGGATACTTCGCGGGTCGCATCGACGCCGAGATCGGTCGGGGTGGCGAGCGGAAGCGTGCGGGTTCTGGTGGCTGTGATCGTATCCATAATCATTCTCCTTGGCGCGGTCTACTGGACAATCACGAGACGGTAGTGGTTGCGGCCGTCTGATCGGCATGGAGGATATGGAGAAGAGCGGCAGCGGCGAAATCGGCTATTCATACAGGCGGGCCAATACCTTAGTGTAGTTTTCCGAGGTGCTGGACCAAACTAGTCTTTGCCCATCGCTTCACTCCTCCCCCGGGGCGATCGGCTTGAACAAGCTGTGGGCTTCGGAGTCCTTTCCCACGTCCGGAGCCGGCCATTTTCTTGACGCACTGACGGTTCGGTAACCTATGCCCGGGTTTCGCGTTTGCCGGGTGCCGTCGCCGCTGTTTTCTTTATGGACGCGCCCGCACCCGCTGCCATTTAAGAGCCACAATCCTCAAGACGTACCGACATGAAAGATCACGCCCGGACGGTGTCGAACGGTACGACCATCACCCCGGCCGCTGGGATGCATTGAAAGCCGTTGAAAGTGCGGTCGCTCCGCCTACTGCGATAAACCTTTGCGTGTTCGTGGCAAAGCTGCGGGGCGTGGCTCGCTAACTTCGTGAAGACCCCGCTGTCCAGCGCTCAACGCATTGAGGACGCTGTTGTGGCCGCTGGATCGACGGGTATGCTGGCCGTAGCGCTTGAGCACATCGCGAGTGCGGCCGACGTAGAGGCTATTCCCGCCTCCCGAAAACATATAGATGCCCGAACCCTTAAAGTCCGGACGCAAGATTGTGTCTGTGACCGGCGCTTGAGCCATAAGAGCTTCGAATTTCGGGTCCAAGTTTTCGGTGAATGCCCGGAATGTCTCGTGCATGGTGTCCTCAATTACTGTTTACTCGAATGTCGGCGTTCGGTTACGCGCTCAGCGTCCCGAACGACGACACTAAGGCTCTTGTCTGAATTGCCTCCCTTTAAAGCCGCAGAGGAGGCGAGAGATAATGTTCACATTATCCCCATGCTCGAAACCTCCCCCACCCCGTGATCTCGCGCAGGCCGAGCAATGGCAAGTAGCCGGGTTTCACGATCGTGATGCCGGCGCCGATCGACGGGGATGGTTTTGAGCCCAAGGTTGATGGCGGCGAGATAGGCGTCGGTGGTGATGCCCGCCTCCCGGAGAATCGACGCGGAGAAGACAATCGGCCGAGCCAGGGCGCGTACTGAAGGACGGAAAGCTCGTTCCAGGCATCGAAGGCGATGATCGCCTGCAGCACCGCCGGCAGATGCTCGGCCTGGTGCCACACGCCGCGCCATTCATCGAGCCGGGCGTCCTCATCCCAGTCGAGATCATAGATCATCGGATCGGCCGGAGCCCGGCCGGGCTTCCTGGCTCGTTCGATCGCTGCCTCCGATCGGGCCAGCAGGGCATCTATGGCAGCGTAGTCGACCCCGGGCAGATCTTTGGTGTCATCACCATCATCCTCCTCCCCCTCCGCATCCATCGCAACCGCCCGTCAGGTCGCGGCGACAGTCAGCGTATCACCGGTGTCAGCAGACATAATTTCGGAGGTTTGTCGCAGCGTCCGAACGCCGTCCGCCGACAGCGCCCAATCCGGTAACTGGCCACAGATGCGACGACGGGTGCGCAGCGCATCGCGCTGAATGGTGCCCGATATATTAAGGATATCACTTATTTTATCCCAGCAGAAAACAGAAATCGCCGGCGTTCTCGGCTTTTGTGGATGCCATGCGATTTCGCGTATGAGCCCTTACGATTGAGATCTTCTTGTCAGACACAACTCGCCCGCCTTACGCTAGGCCGCTAAAGCTGCAAGTCGATTTCGATCCGTTCCACGCCGAACGTCGACCCACGGCCACATTCTGCTGACTGTCGCTAGGAAAGAAAACGCGTAGCGCCCGGCCAGTATCAGTATCGTCGCCCAGGCGGCTCAACTGTGAGCGGAAAATACGGGCAGCGCAAAACGTTAGTTCAGCGATTACCGAATTAACCTACATGATATCCGCCATCGACTGGTATAGTAACGCCGGTCACGAACGCGGCGGCATTCGAGCACAGAAACAGGATCGGTCCGACCAGATCTTCTGTTGTGCCCCATCGCTTCAATGCGGAACGCTCAGCGATCTTCTGCTCGCTTTTGGCAACCGACCACAGCGCCTTGGTCATTTCGGTCCGGTGATACCCTGGCGCGACCGCATTCACGCGTACGCCATCGCGGCCATATTTATGGGCCATCGCCCGAGTCAAGCCCACAATTCCCGTTTTGCTGGCGGTGTAGGACGGGACGCTTTCGTCGGCGAGATAGCTCAGCATCGAGGCAAAATTGACGATACTGCCGCCGCTGCGCTTGAGCAGAGGAAAGGCCGCGCGGGACAGGCGCATCGCGCTGTTGAGATTGACATCCATGACATCGAGGAAGATTTCCTCGTTCCATTCGTTGTCCGGCCGGGCGATGCCCTGGCAGTTCACGAGAACGTCGAGGCTGTCGAGGCCACCAAAAAACGCCTCGACTGCCGCGCCATCCCTGACGTCAAGCTGCTCGAACCTGATTGGGCGGGTCGTTTCCCCGCGCGCGTCGCGCAGACGCTGTTGCGAGCTGCCGGTTGCGATGACGGTCGCCCCTGCGGCGGCAAAACCATTCGCCACCGCCAGTCCGATCCCGCTCGTGCCGCCAGAAACGACGACCATCTTTTCCTTCAAGAGGTCCGGTGCGAATGCCGTTACGCCGTCCATTTTCGTTTCTCCCGTCATGCTCAGACCAGTTCCTTCAATGCTGTGAGAACGGCCGCTTCGCTGACCGGTATCGGTTCGTTGTGGATGATCTCTCCCGGACGGCACGCGCGGCGCGCCACGGTCGCCAGCTTGTCGCTTGTCGCATCCGCAATGCCGATATCGGCAAGGCGCGTCGGCAGGCGAACGCTGCGGCAGAAGTCGCGCACCTTCAGAAACTCGTCCTCGCGGCCATGAATTTTCAGGCCGGCAAGCACGCCGATCGCCACCTTCTCGCCATGCAAGTGGTGATGCACATCCTCAAGTTCGCACAGGCCGTGATGGATGGCATGGGCGGCGGCCACACCGCCCGACTCGAAACCGATCCCCGAGAGAAGGATGTTGGCCTCGACAACGCGCTCAAGCGCAGGGCCTGCCTGTCCGGCATCGCATTCTTCAAGCGCGGCAGCGCCGTATTTGAAAATGGTATCCCGGCAAAACCGCGCAATCTCGAAGGCCAGGGACACGCCCGGCATCCTCATGCAGTTGGACGCGCCGCTCTGGCGGCAGGAATCGGCTTCGTACCAGGTGGCGAGCGCATCGCCGATCCCCGCAGCCAGGAAACGGGCCGGCGCCTTGGCAATCAGCGCGGTATCGACAAGCACGAGATTGGGATTGCTCGGCAGAAATGTGTCATAGGCGACCGTGCCGTCCTCGTTGTAGATCACCGCAAGCGCGCTACAGGGCGCATCGGACGCGGCGATCGTCGGCACGATTATGACCGGCAGGCCGAGATCCCTCGCCGCGGCCTTGGTCGTATCGAGAGCCTTGCCGCCGCCAGCACCGATAATCAGCTCGGCCTGCGCATTGCGCGCAGCCGCAACCAGCGACCCGATCTCGTGCTCGGAGCATTCACCGCCATGGCGGATGAGCTTGGCTTCGACATGCCCGGACAGAGCAGCCGCAATATCCGTCTCAAGCAGATCGAAGATGCCGCGATCCAGAAGCGCCACAGCACGCTTACCGAATCCGGCCGCCTCCTGCCCCAGAAGGCCGATCGCGCCCTTGGCCTGAATATAGCGGCCGGGAAACCGTGCGCCGCGCGGCGTGATGTCCGGTGCAGATTCTACCAACATACGTAACCTCCATCGGCCAGAACGATAGAACCGGTCATCAGACTGGAGGCATCGCTAGCAAGGAACAGGATGACCGAAGCGACTTCATCGGTGCGCCCCAGACGGTTCATCGGCGTACCGCCGACCCAGTGCCGGTACATCTCGGCATCTTCGTAGACATATTTGTTCATCTCGGTATCGATGTAGGTCGGCGCGACCGAATTGACGCGTACGCCGCGCGCACCCCATTCGGCCGCCAGCGATTTCGTCAGATGATGGACAGCAGCCTTCGAGGCGTTGTAATTCGCCTGCTCCTGCGGGCGATTGACGATAAAGCCGGACATCGATCCGACATTGACGATGCTGCCGCCGCCTTTTTCGAGCATCGACTTGCCGAAGGCACGGCAGCACCAGAAGACACCGTTGAGATTGACGTCGATCACCTTGTTCCAGACGTCGTCGGCCATCGTTTCGGCCGGGTGGTTGCTGATGGCGATGCCGGCGTTGTTGACCAGGATATCGACACGGCCATGACGCGCCATGATCGCATCATGGACCGCCTGCACCCTGCCCGCATCCGTGACATCGAGTACTTCGCTATCGACCTTTTTATAGCCCTTGGCCGACAACTCCGCCTTGGCGGTCGCCAGCAGATCGCCGTTCATATCGGTCAGCACGACGGTCGCGCCCGCTTCGGCGAGCGCTTCGGCTGCGGCAAGGCCGATGCCGCGGCCGGCGCCGGTGACGACGGCAAACTTGCCGGTAAGCTTGAACTTATCGAGATACATGCGATGCATCCTTGATGCTTTTGGTGGTGTGGTTTTCATTAAGACGAGCGGCGAGCGTCGCCGCGAGGTCATGCGGGGCCGCAACGATCGTGTCCTCGGGAAAGACAAGATCGTCCCGATGCGGTTCAGGCCAGCCTATGACCATCATGCCGGCGGCATGGCCAGCAGTCGCACCCGGAATGCTGTCCTCGACGACGATGCAATCCGCAGGATCGATACCGAGCAGGTAGGCGGCCCGCAAAAACGGCTCGGGATCGGGCTTGCCCCGGCGGACATCGCTGCGGCTGACGGAAATCAACCCTGGGCTTTGCAGGCCGACGGCCCGCAGATTGGCGTCGACGATCATCCTGTCGGAATTGGAGACGATCGCGAAAGGTACCGAATTATCGGCGAGCAGCGCCAGCGCCGCATCCGCGCCGCGGCGCCTGTGCAGTGTGGGCGCTGCCTCGAGATAGGACCGATATTTCGCCCCGGTGTATTCGGAAAGCGATGGCTTGAAGCCGATCGTTTGCTGCAGCAGGGCGTGGCAGTCGGCGCCGCTCATGCCCGTCAGGACATTCGCAAACTCCTCCGGCAGCACATAGCCCATCGCGGTCACTGCCCGCGACATGGCGTCGAAATGCAGCGGTTCGCTGTCGACCAGCGTTCCGTCCATGTCGAAGAGTACGGCGCGGCGGGTCATTGCGGCAACCTGTCGAGATCGTCGTAGAGCGCCTGGCTATGCGCATAGAGCTTCTCGAAGAACTGCTGCATCGGCCGGTAGACATCCATCCAGCGCGGGTCCGGCAGGATTTCTTCCGAATAGCGAACATAGGCGTCGGCCGCGTGTCGGACGGTCCCGTATTGCCCCGTCGCCGTGGCAGCCATGATCGCGCAACCAATCAGGCCGCATTCCGGTTCTTCCGGCACCAGGATAGGGATGCCATAGACGCTTGCCTTGATCTTCATCCAGAGCTTGGTCTTGGCGCCGCCGCCCGACGCGATCACCCGCTCGAGCGGCGCCCCGGAAATGCGGTCGAGAATGTTGATGTGGCGCTTGACGGCGAACGCCACGCCCTCGAGAACGGCACGGTGGATGTGGGCAAGCCCATGGGCGGCGCCGATGCCGAAAAACTGGGCACGGGCGTTGCGATGATCACCCAGCCGTTCGCCGGCAAGATAGGGCATGAAGAACAGGCGTTCGGAGCCGGCAGGCGCTTCGGCGGCTTTGGTGACGATTTCCTCGTATGAAGCCTGTTTCTCGTGGAAGGCACGGCGGGCCCAGCGCATCGCGTCGCCGCCGGATTCCAGAAGCATGAAGGCGCCCCAGTTGCCATCGACGGTCCCGACATTGCAGACCGAGGGATCGAGAAGCGGCTGGCTGGCGATCGCGGTGATGATCGCCGACGTTCCCATGACCTCCGAGCCGATGCCCGGGCGGCAGACGCCGGAACCGAGCAGAGCGACGGGGTAATCGGCACCGCCGACCAGAACCGGGGTCCCTTCGCGAAGGCCGGTTTCCGTCGCCGCCTTGCCGGTGACATGGCCGAGGATCTCGACCGGATCGCGAAGCGGGGGAAGCTTTTCAACGTCGAGGCCGAGCAGCGCGATCATCTTCGGCGACCATTGTCCCGTCCGGGGATCCATCAGGAAGCTGGCGCCGCCATCATTGCGATCCATGGCGATCTCGCCGGTGAGGCGCAGATTGATGTAGTCCTTGGACATCAGCACCGCGGCCGCCCTGCCATAGGCGGCCGGATCGTTGTCGCGCAGCCATTGCAGCTTGAACCCGGGCCAGGCTGGCGCCGGCGGGTTCGCGCTGTCGGCGAGATAGCCTTCCGGCGCATGGGTGCGCTCGAACGCCGTCACGTAGTTGACGGTCCGCTTGTCGTTCCAAAGCGGCGCCGTGTCGCGCGTCAGTTCTCCGTGTTGATCGACGAGAACCGTGCCGTGCATCTGGCCGCATGCGGCCACCACGGCAATTCTCGACCGTGCGTCCGGTATCGTTTCAAGAACATCCCGGATGGCCTGCGCGACACCGTGCCACCAATCGCGCGGCCGCTGTTCGGACCAGCCGAACTGGGGAACGATCTGTTCGTGTTCACGGCTCGCGACCGAGAGTATCTTGCCTTTGGTGTCGACCAGTGCGGCACGAACGCTGCCGGTGCCGACATCGATGGCGAGAAAGAGATCTTGAGACATTGGGGTCCATTCCCGGCAAGAGGCGCGATGCTACTTGCGGAACCAGTTCGAGGCATATTGCAGGAGCATCGCACCGATGATGATGCAGCCCATGAAGACCTGCTGATGATAGCCGGGAACGCGGGCGAGGTTCATCATATTAGCGATGATGCCGAGTACAAGTACACCGATGAAAGTATTGAGGACACCGCCTCGGCCGCCCATCAGGCTCGCGCCGCCGATGACGACGGCCGCGATGGCGTCGAGTTCGGCGCCGACGCCGATATTGGCCGATCCGATGCCTGTACGGCTGGTCGAAACGATGCCGGCTGCAGCGGCGAGAACGCCGGAGATGACATAGACGGCCGTCGTGTAATAGGCGACCGGAATACCGGAAAGCCTGACCGCCTCGACATTCGAACCGATTGCCTTGACCAGGCGTCCGAAGCGCGTGAAGACCAGCACGGTCCCGGCAACCACGAAGACGACGGCCATCAGAACGACCGGATAAGGAATGGTGGCGATCAAACCGGATCCGAAGCTGGTGATGAAGCTTCCGGCATCACCCATCTGGATCGGCTGTCCGCCGGATATGATCAGAGACAGACCGCGGGCAACCGTCATCATCGCAAGCGTCGTCACGAATGGCGGCAATTTCAGGAAAGCGATCAGGCTGCCGGAAACAAGGCCGCAGGCCGCACCGGCGAGCAGAGCGCCGGCGATCGAAACGCCCGTGCCGTAATCCTGGATGAGGATGGCCGACAGGATGCTGCCGAGCGCAGCGACCGAGCCGACTGACAGGTCGATGCCCCGCGTCAGGATGACGAACAACATGCCGATCGCCATCAGGCTAGTGCCGGCGCTTTGCCGGAGCACATTGATGATGTTGCGTTGTGTCAGGAACACGTCCGACATCGAGGTTGCCACGATCAGCAGGGCGATCAGGATCGCCAATGTTCCGTAGCGATGCAGGATGTTGCTGATATTGAGCGAGCTTGGATGGCGGGCTGTTTCGGTCAAATCGGTCACGGCGTTACCCAATCAGTTGGTCGCGAGGGCTTCAGCCTGCGTGACGGTATTGACCATCGCGAGCTTCAGCAGTTTTTCTTCGGTGTAATTTTCTGGTTCGAGCGAGCCCGTCAGTTCGCCTTCGCGCATGACGAGGATCCGGTCGCACAGCCCAAAAAGTTCGATATGTTCGGAGGAGATCACCAGAACGGCGCGGCCTTCGGCGGCCAGCGACTTGATCAGCGCATAGATCTCAGTCTTGGCGCCGACATCGACGCCCCGGGTCGGCTCGTCGAAGATCAGCAGATCGCCGCCGGCGTGAAACCATTTTGCCAGAACGACCTTCTGCTGGTTTCCGCCCGATAGGCTCGATGCGGGATCATTGAGGCTGCCGGCCTTGATGCGCAGACGAGATGCAAGCGTCTGCACCGTCGTCATCTCGGCCGAGCGGCGGACGAAACCCAAGGCGTTCACCAGTGGCGCCAGCTTGGACATCGTGGCGTTGACGCGTATCGGGAAGTCGAGAACGAGCCCCTGCTCCTTGCGGCTTTCCGGCACAAGCCCGATGCCGGCCCTCACCGCATCACACGGGGTGTTGATGCGCACCTGCTTGCCATGCAGGAAGATACTACCCGAGGCAGCCTTCTGGGCGCCGAAAATCATCCGGACCAGTTCCGTCCGTCCGGCACCGACAAGCCCGCCGAGACCGACGATCTCCCCTGCCCGCACGCTGAGCGAAATATCGCGGATGCGGGCGCCGTCGGAAAGCTTCTCGACGCGAAGAACTTCGCTTCCGATCGTACGCTCGACATCCTCGCCGAACAGGGCTTTGAGCGATCTGCCGACCATCATGCGAATGACATCGTCGACTTCGAAGTCCTTGCGTTGGACCGTCGAGATCGATGCGCCGTCCTTCATCACGGTGATGCGATCGGCGATGCGAAACACTTCGTCCAGCCGGTGGGAAATGTAGATGATGCCGACGCCGCGTTCGCGCAGCGTGCGGATGATGCCAAGCAGGCGCTCCGCGTCGCGGACGGACAGAACCGCGGTCGGCTCGTCGAAGACCATGACGCTGGCATTGCGCGACAGCGCCTTGGCGATCTCGACGACCTGCTGATGAGCGACCGACAGATCGGACACGGTCGCCGAGGGCGAAATGGAGAAGCCGAGACTGGAAATCAGTTCTGCAGCCCGGCGGTTGAGATCGCGCCAGGAAATGACCGAGGGGATCTCGGCAAGAAAGATGTTTTCGGCAACCGTCAGATCGGTCGCCAGCGCCATCTCCTGGTGGATGATGGCAATGCCCTTGTCCAGAGCGTCGGTCGGACCACGGAACTGCTGCTCCTCGCCGCGGATAATGACGCTTCCGGCTTCGGGAATGTATTCCCCGCCCAGTACGCGCATCAGCGTGGATTTGCCGGCGCCGTTTTCGCCGAGAAGCGCGTGCACCTCGCCGGCGCGCAGCGCGAAATCGACCCCTTGCAGCGCGCGCACCCCACCGAAGGATTTACGAATGCCGGCCAGTTCTACCAGAGTTTCCATATGCAACATCTCATCATGAGTGACGGCAGGATCCATCCGATCCTGACAGCCGCAAGAGGCTGCGTGCGAGTCACAAATGCAACAAGTGCGACCGGCGGCTTTCGCTGCCGGCCGCTGGGAGGATCGGCTCTTAGAATACCGCGTCCTTCTTGAGATACTTGTCGACGTTGTCCTTGGTGATTGCCGTCGGCGTCGTGTAGGTGATCTTCGAAATATCCTTCGGAAGGCTTCCGTCGATTGCCTTCTTTGCGAGATCGACCGCGGTCGACGCGACGAGCGCCGGATCGTTCAGTCCGGTTGCGCCGTACTTGCCGTCCTTGATTTCCTGCAGCGCTTCCTTCTGGCCATCGGCAGCCGCCAGGAATAGGACGCCGTCGGTGCGGTTGGCCTGTTCCATCGCCTTCTGGGCGCCGAGGACCATCGAGTCGTTTTCGCCGAGAACCACGTTGATGTTGGGGTTTGCCGTCAGGAGGTCTTCCATGGCCTTGAGGCCGCCTTCGTTACCCCATGCGCCCCAGCCCTGGCCGACGACTTCGAAACGGGCACGACCCTCGTTGCGCAACTGACCTTCGAGCAGACCGGCAAGCACGCCCAACCGGCGCTCCTGGCCGACCTCATTGCCCTTGTCGCCGGAAATCAGCGCAATCTTCAGATCCTTGCCCTTGGTATTGTCGGCAAGCCACTGGCCGACCAGCAGGCCGTTCTGCGAATTCGACGACTGCACGAGCGTCACGAAATTCGCCTGCGGATCGATGGTCGAGTCGATGACGAAAACCTTCACGCCGGCTGCGGTCGCAGCGTTGACCGCAGGAACGAGGCCCTTGCTGTCGCGCGGGTTGATGATCAGCGCATGGATGCCCTGCGCAACCATGTCCTCGACGTCGGCGACCTGCTTGTTCAGGTCGTTCTGGCCGTCCACGGAGATGACTTCGCATCCGAGTTCCGTCGCATGCTTCTTTGCCGAGACTTCCTGTGCTGCAAAATAAGGCGCGTCCAGGGTCTTCATGGAAATACCGATCTTGCAATCGGCGGCGTTTGCTGCGGACATGGCCAGCAGGGACACAGCCGCGCCGAGCGCGAGCTTCACAACTGTTTTCTTCATTTCTCTTCTCCTCCAGATAGGCGCGAAATTCGCGAGCCAGTTTGTATTGGCTGTTATGTAGCGTAATTACGTAGAATTTTTACGTCAATATATTTTTTCAGCATTTTGCGCAAACAATCGCTCTTATTTTGCCTAAAAATTTATCTTGCACGTATCATTTCTTCTATTTATGTAATTCTACTACCAAATGGAGGTGCTTTCATGATGCGCGAACCAGTCTCGAGCGTCGTCGATCCGATCGGCGGCGGAATGAGCGGAAATACGGGCCGGTACGAAAAGCGGCTGAGCGATCTGGCAGGGCTATATGCTGATCAGGATGCGCATACGGCGCTTTTGCAAACGTTGAGCGATCCGGTCGTCTACGACGTCGAGGACTTCAAGCCGGGCACGCATAGCGGCGATCTTATCTACGGCGTGACGCGGATGAGCCCTGGGCGTGTCGGGGACGAGTTCTTCCTGACCCGCGGCCATATTCACGCGAAGGCCGACCGGCCGGAAATCTACTACGGCCAGAAGGGACATGGCCTGATGCAGCTCGAATCGCCGGAAGGCCAGACGCGCATCATCGAGATCCGGCCGCAGACGATCTGCTATGTGCCGCCCTACTGGATTCACCGCTCCATCAATGTCGGCGACGAAGATCTGGTCATGGTTTTCGCCTACCCGTCCGATAGCGGCCAGGACTACGGCATCATCGAAGCGTCGAACGGGATGCGCCATCGTGTCGTGGCCATGCCCGGCGGCGGCTGGGAGCTTGTGGAAAACAAGGCCTACCTGCCGCGTTCGGCAGAGCATGCACGCACCCTTATCAAGACATACGCCTGAAACAGCCTCACCGGCAGAGGAAACCAGCCATGAAAAACCCTATCGATCTGATCGCCAGCCTTGGTGTCGTCCCCGTTATCGCGATTGAGCGCGCCTCCGATGCCGTGGCGCTTGCCGACGCCCTTCTGGAGGGCGGCCTGCCGGTTGCCGAAATCACGTTCCGCACGGAAGCGGCAGCCGAAGTTATGGCTGCCCTGCGCGATGCCCGTCCCGAGCTTTGCATCGGCGCCGGAACGGTTCTCGACAAGCCCAATCTCAAGCGGGCGATCGACGCCGGTGCACGTTTCGGGCTGGCGCCCGGCTTCGATCCTGAAATCGTTGATGCCGCCAAGGATGCCGGATTGCCATTCTGCCCCGGCATCATGACGCCGTCAGACCTGACGCTTGCGTCGGCTCGCGGCGTGAAGCTTGCCAAATTCTTTCCCGCAGGCGTCGCCGGTGGCCCGAAGGCCCTCTCGGGCATCGCCGCACCGTTTGCCCATCTGGGAATCCGGTTCATACCAACCGGCGGTGTGACTGAAGCCACGATCGGTGAATGGCTGGCCATCAAGCAGGTTATCGCGGTCGGCGGAACCTGGATCGCCAAGACTGAAGATATTCGCGACGGCCGCTTTGCCGATATTGCCCGCAATGCCGCCGCAGCCGTCAAGGTCGCGAAGGAAGCTTTGGAGAAGCGCGCGTGAGCACCTATCAGCCAGCCACCCAGCCGACGCTCTATTTCATCGGCGTCACGACGGGCAAAAGTTCGATCATGAAGGTGTTTCCTGCATGGGCCGAATATCTCGGCCTCAAGGATGCGGTGATCAAGGGCATCGATTTCAAGCTGCACGCCGATCCGGCCGCTTACCGGAAAGCCGTCGAATTCATCCGCGACGACCCGTTGTCGATGGGCGCGCTTGTCACGACTCACAAGATCGACCTTTTCCACGCATGCCGGCACCTTTTTGACGTCATCGATCCGCATGCGCTTCTGATGGACGAGACGAGCTGCATTTCCAAGCGCGGCGGCAAGCTGATCTGCCATGCGAAGGATCCGATCTCGTCGGGGCTGTCGATCGATGCCTTCCTCGGCGAAGACTATTTCGAACACAGCGATGCGGACCTGTTTTCGATGGGCGCCGGCGGCTCGACGATCGCGCTGACCTGGCACCTGATGCGCAAGTCCCGCGGCAGCAACGTTCCCGCGCGTATCGTCGTCACCAATCGCAGCCAGCACCGTCTGGACGAGATCAGGCGCATTCACCAGCAGGTCGAGACCGCGGTCCCGATCGAATATCTGCTCGCGGAGACGCCGGCGGCAAACGACGCCGTTCTAGCATCCCTGAAGCCGGGATCGCTTGTCATCAATGCGACAGGCCTCGGCAAAGACGCGCCTGGCTCGCCGCTGACTGACGCCGCCATTTTCCCCGAGCGATCCGTCGTCTGGGATCTGAACTATCGCGGCGACCTCGTCTTTCTCGATCAGGCGCGGCGGCAGCAAGCCGAAAAGGCGCTGCAAGTCGAGGACGGCTGGACCTATTTCATCCACGGCTGGACGCAGGTCGTGGCGGAAGTCTTCGACGTGAAAATTCCGCCGTCGGGACCATCTTTCGATCGCATTTCGGAAATCGCACTCGCTGCGGCGGGGAGGTAAAAATGAACCAGCGCATCCTTGTGACCCCGCGATCGCTGACCGCAGAACCGCACCCGGAGGTCGAGAAGCTGAAGGAAAGCGGGTTTGAAATCGTCTATTCGACTGCCGGCGCCATGCCCACCGAGGAAGAGCTGATCAATCTGGTGCCGGGCTGCGTCGGCTGGCTGGCCGGCGTCGAACCGGTGACGCCGAGAATCATCGAGGCTGCGGAAAATCTCAAGGTCATCAGCCGTAACGGCGTGGGCGTCGACAACCTTCCGCTCGACGTTCTCAACGAGCGTGGCGTGCAGATCATGATTGCCGAAGGTGCCAATTCGATGGGCGTGGCGGAGTTGACGATCGGCCTGATCTTCAGCGCTCTCCGGTCAATTCCGCTCTCGGATGCAGGCATCAAGTCCGGTGGCTGGCCGCGGATGCGCGGCGCGGAAATCCATGAACGGACCGTCGGCATCATCGGCTGCGGGGCGATCGGCCGCGAAGTTGCCAGAATGGTCATTGCCCTTGGCGCCCGCGTCATCGCCTTCGACCCGGCCCGGCCCAACCTGGACCTGCCGTCCCAGGCTTTTGCCTATGCCGAGGTCGATGAAATCATCGCGAAGGCCGATATCGTCTCCCTTCACTGCCCGCTCCCGCGTGACGGCTCGACATTCCTCGATCGGAACCGGATTTTTTCGAGCAAGCACGGTCAGGTCCTGATCAACACGGCCCGCGCCCGCCTCGTCGATGAGGACGCCTTGATCGAGGCGCTGGATGCCGGACAGATCGGCAGCTATGCGACGGATGTGTTTGAACAGGAGCCGCCGCTCTCGCTGTCGCTTGCCTCGCACCAGCACGTCATCGCAACGAGCCATATCGGCGGCTTTACAGCAGAGAGCGTCGATCGTGCCACGCGTATCGCGGCAAACAACCTGCTCTTCGCGTTGAAGGCCTGAGATCGGCCATGACCGGACGCCTTGAAGAAACTACTTTCAGCGCCCCGCTGGCAGACTATCTAAGCAAGCCGCCGGCAAAGGGTCTCCGGCTGTACTGGCTGGGACAGGCGGGTTTCGTCATCGATATCGACGGCCGCAGACTGGTGATCGATCCGTATCTGTCGGACACGCTGGCGGAAAAATATAGAGGCACCGAGCGCCCGCACGAGAGGATGATGCCGCCGCCGGTTTCAGCCGATGAAATCGCGTTTGTCGATCTAGTGCTTTGCACGCATGCGCATACCGATCATATGGACCCGGGGACGCTCAAGCCCTTGCTGGAGAAAAACCCGTCTGCGGGTTTGCTCGCCCCGCGGGCGATGCGCCAGCAAGCGATCGATCGTTCCTGCGTGGCCGAATCCCGGATTGTTCTGACCAATGCCGGTGAGACCGTGTCGCCCCTCCCCGAGCTTACGATCCTGCCGACCGCCTCTGCGCACGAAGCGATGGAAATCGACGCTGCGGGAGACTGCCGTTTCCTCGGCTATGTCATAGCGGCGGATGCCGTTCGCCTGTGGCACTCCGGCGATTGTATTCCTTTCCCTGGCCTCGAGCGTGACGTCTTGGCGCATCGGCCGGATATAACCTTGCTGCCCGTCAATGGGCGGCGCCCCGAGCTGTCGCAAAACGGCGTGGCCGGAAATTTTTCGCTGCACGAGGCAATCGGCGTTACCCGGCGGATCGGCGCCCGGGATATGGTGGCCCATCACTATGGCCTCTTCGCTTTCAATACCGAAGAGCCGGAAACGATCGATGCCGCGATTGCGTCGACCGCCGACCTAAGAATTCATCGCGCTCAAACGGGACTGAGCCTGTCGTGGCGCGCGGAATGAAATGAAGCGCCTCTGTTCTGGCGGGGGCGGTCTTGCTCTGGAAGATTGAAGCTTCTAGCCTTGCGTCAGACATGCAGGAAAGGCGATCCGAATGGATAGCGACATCCGGACCAACAGCGGCCGGAACATTATCGAAATCATCAGGACGATGCGTTCGGAATTGCGCAAGTCGGATCGAAAGGTCGCGGACGTGGTGCTTGACGATCCCCGCCGCATCATGAACGCGACAGTTGGTGAAACGGCAGCGCTTGCGGAGGTCAGCCAGCCGACCGTGCTGCGCTTTGCGACGGCGATCGGCTGCAGCGGATTTCAGGATTTCAAGATCAGATTGGCCCAGAGCCTCGCGCTTGGGACACCGGCAACGCATTCGGTCCTGCTCGACACCGACGAGCCTGAAATCGTCGCCGAAAAGATATTCGACTACACGATGACGAGCCTCGACTGGGCGCGAACCCGGCTGGACAAGGCGGCACTGCATAAGGCGATCGAAATCCTCTCGAATGCCCGCTCGATCGTGTTTTTCGGTTTCGGCGCCTCGGGTATCGTCGCCCGCGACGCCCAGCAGAAATTCCCTCTGTTCGGCGTGCCGTGCGGCGCGGAACTGGACTCCCACCAGCAGCTGATGGTCGCCTCGATGATGAATCCGGGCGAGGTGGCTTTCGTGATCTCTAATACAGGCACCACGCGCTCGATCATCGAGATCGCCCGCATCGCTCGGGAAAACGGGGCCTCAGTGATCTGTCTAACCGGATCGGAATCGCCGCTCACTAATTACTGCGACGTTTCGCTGATCGTCGAAACACTCGAGAACACTAACATGTATACGCCGACGATCTCTCGGATCGCCGCACTTGTGGTCATCGACATATTGTCGACCAGCGTCGCGATGCGCCGCCCGTCGGATGATCAGGCACGTATTCATCAGATGAAGCGGCAATTAAGTGATATGCGCAAAATGCAGCCTATCTAGCGCTAGACACGGTTTCGAGAAAATAGTCCCGTCTCGCGGCTGGATTTAACGGTGCTTTGGGCGCTCTTGGAAGGAGGGCGACAGCCATGGCAACAGCGGCTCGCACAGCAACAATGGCACGCATAGCAACAATGGGGCCCGAGGCGGCAACTCAAGCCATGGCAGCCCAAAAACACAGCAGAGCACGAAGGGCAAGTCCAGCGAGGCGGGCGACAAGTCGCATTTCGCGAAAACTGACAAGAGCGTCACCGTCACTAAGGAGAAGAACGCGTCTGCGCAGCTTGCTGGCTTGAACTCGCTAAAGCGCAACTACAGAGCCTACTTGAACAGCTCGGACCCGCGCTTGACTGCGATTGCAGCCTACGCGGTGGCCTACGCCCGATATGAAATCGACAACGGCGTCGAGCCATCCGAAGATGATCCGATCCTCGGCGATGAGGCACTGGAGGATGCACTGGCTTCGGCAAGCAAAACGGGCGAGGTCAGCCCGGCGGTACTCGATCAGGCAAAGGCCATCCGGCGCCTTTGACGGGTTATGGTCGGTAATCGATTCTTTTACGGGCTGGGCGGTGGTCGTCCGCGAGGTTCCCCTTGATGCCCTAACACGGGGAGAGGCAACCGATCTGGTCGATCTAATGAATGATCGCGACCTTCAGGCTCGTGAGATCCTCAAGCGTTTCGAGTGACCTCGGGCTGGGTTGTATCAGTCTTTGGCCGCAAACGATTCTCTAACTTGGCCTGCTGGCCCTCCCAGACGCGAAGCCTGGGCACCGAAGTTTGAGCGATGCCCGTCCGTGCCGGTAGAGATCGATGGAGTCCATTCTCGTCTGTGGTGGCTGCAGCTTCGCGCATAAAACCGCCCGACCTGCTCACAGATCCTCAGGCCAGAAAGGTCAATGCATTCAGTCTCGAGCGTTCGCCGTCATGCGTGGCTTGGCCATGCGCTTCAATGGCATCTTGCGTGGCAGGAGCTCTCAAGCACTGGGGGATTCATGACCTTCGATGAAGTTTGTCGATCTCGGTGAAGACTTTGGTTGAGCCGATCCAGTCAGCCTTCGGGCAAGCCAGCGTCACGCAGACCCGATAAGATACGGGCCATAATAGCAGAGGGCCACCATGTAACCCTGACTTTGGCAAGCGTAAGGTCGGGATGGCTCTCTCGCAATCGAAGGCAGGCACGTCGTGCCTCATCCAATCTGCCGGCGTGGACATAGGCGCTGACGAGCCACCGCAGAGCCCAACTCGCGTCAGGCTGCTGGCTAAGGCCTCTTTGGATCCAGGTAATCGCATCGTCGTATCGCCCGTCAACGAAATGGGCGGCGCCGACGCCGACGTCCGCCATATAGGCGATCGGATCGAGCGGGCTCAGCCGACGGAACCGCGCAAAATGTCCGAGCGCGGACGCGGAGCGTTCGCGATACACATCAAGCCAACCGCTACGCAGCCAGGCCCAGGCTGAATTCGGATCGAGCGAACGCGCTCGCTCAAGGTGTGTCTCTGCCACGTCGAAGTCCCGTGCAAACGAATGCGCCGCTCCAAGGATCGCGAGAACCATCGGGTCATCGTGGCTGAGCGAGGCAGCGCGCTGTGCAAGGCACAAGGCCTCATCCCGGTCACGGCCTGGAGCGTCGGTCCAACCATACACGGCGCGTTGCGCGTGGCACCATGCGAGCAACGACAGAGCGAAGGGATAGTCAACGTCATGGGCAAGCGCTTGAGTGAGAAGCGAGCGGGCCGTTTCGTTCTGATCCTTGTCAAGCGACCAGACGAGCGGGAACGCTCTCAACACGAAGTCGTATGCGTCCAGACCAGATAAGTCGATAGCCGAAACCTACTCGGACCGAATGGCTACTCGCCTGCTCGCATGCGGATGTCCCGCATAGCATGCGCATCCTAAGATTGCATTTGTAACGACAATCTCGTAAAAGGTTTGAGTGCGCAATCGTAACGGAGCCGCTACGATGGATACGATTCTGACTGAAGGCTTTGACGCAGCTTTGACCCTGACCGACCATATCGAACATCTGCCGGACAGGAAGCGGCGCGAACTGGCGCGCATCCTCCAGATCCTGTTTGCCGAGGTCGAGCGCTTCCGGGCGAGCAAATTGTCGGCCAGGCGCCAGACCGGCAAGATCCTGATGGTCCTGCTCTACGGCTCGTACGCCCGTGGCGACTGGGTCGAGGATCACCTGAGTGGCTACCGTTCCGACTACGACCTCCTGATTGTCGTCAATAGCAATTCCTTTGCAGAGGAGCAGGAGCTCTGGGAAGGCATTGAAGAGCAGCTTTTAAAGGAGCAGATCGCGCATCGTATCGAAACACCGGTCGTGCCGATCATCCACACGCTGGCCGATGTCAATGACCAGCTCTCCCGCGGCCGGCCTTTCTTCGTCGACATCGCCAGGGACGGCGTTGTCCTCTACCAGCAGCCCGGTCATTCGCTGGCGCAGCCGAAGCCTCTGACGGCGGAGGAGCAACACTATGAAGCAAGCCAGTATTTCAACGAATGGTTCGAGCTAGCTCGGCATTCGGTCAAGCTCGCCGAAACCAGCATGGCCGACGGTGTACCGCGTCATGCCGCCTTTAATCTTCATCAAGCGACTGAGAAATCGTACCATAGTATCCTGCTGACGCTGACGCTCTACAGCCCCAAATCCCATCGTCTGAAGGTTCTTCGCTCTCAGGCCGAGGGGATAGATCTCAGGCTGGTAGAGGCTTGGCCGCGCGACAGCCGGTTTTCACGGCGCTGCTTCGAATTGCTGGCGCGGGCCTATGTGGAAGCCCGATATTCCTCGAAATACACAATCACCAACGAGGAACTCGCCTGGCTGGTTGAGCGCGTCAAGGTCTTGCAGACACGGGTGGAAACAATCTGCAGAGAACGGCTTGCCTTATAGTTGCCTCCCAGGCCGCGTATGGCGCTGCGGCCGAAGAGACCCAGCATGTCGAGCAAGGGAAGCCTGTAACCACGCGTGTCGTCAGCTCGACGAGCCGGCCTTGCGGGCTGCATCCAGACTATCAAGAACCGCCGCACCGAGAAACATGGTGTCACTGGCGAGGACAAAGAAGCTGATCCCTGCTCCGCGCCATCTGCCGACATCGGCGGGCGACGGGCGGAAGATGCCAACGGCGCGACCCGCGTTCAAAGCCGCTGACGTGATCGTCCTGATCGCACGGTCCAGCTTGTCCTGGCCGGCCGGGCCCATGGCATCGATAGAGACCGATAAATCTCCAGGACCGATGAAGATCAGATCCACGCCTTCAACGGCAACGATCTCCTTGATGTTGGCCAATCCCTCGGCGGTCTCGACCTGGATCGCCAGTACGAGCATGTCGTTGGCCTTCGCCAGATAGTCCGGAATACGGTAGCCGTAACCCGCCGCCCGGCCGGGGCCAACGCCGCGGCTGCCGATCGGCGGGTAGCGAGTGGCAGAGACGGCGGCCCTTGCCTGCTCTGCGGTCGAAACTCTCGGAACGAGGACGCCGCCCGCGCCGGCATCGAGGACGGCCGCGATCGCTTCAGGCGCGTGGCCGGGAACACGCACCATCGCCTTTACCGAATGCACATCCGCCGCACGCACGAGATCCTCGATGCGCTCGCGTCCGATCTGGGCATGCTCCCAATCAATGCAGATGAAATCTGGTTGGGACTGCGCCATCACCTCGACGGCGACGGGATGCGGGATCGCCGAAAAGGTGCCGACGAGCAGCGCGCGTTCGAGACACTTCGTGCGAAAATCATCCATCTGAGCATCTCCCATCCAGAATCCAAGGTCCAAAAAAGGTTTAGACATAAAGCAATTTGCTCTCAAGCTTAAAACATGGTCAAGCTGAGAGCCAGGCAGCGCAAAAGCTGCGTGGACAGAGGGAGGACCATCGTGAAGCAGCATCCGCTCAAAGGGGCAAACCGCCTCAAGCTCGGCGTTTTCTCCGCAAACGCGGATGGCGGCCTTGCGATCACGGACGTCCCGGAGCGCTGGACTGCCAGCTGGGCCGACAACCTCACCGCCGCACAGATCGCCGATCGCACCGGTTTGGAGTTCCTGCTTCCAATCGCCCGCTGGCGCGGGTTCGGGGGCAAGAACCGGGTGCGCGAATGGTCTTTCGAGACGTTCACCTGGGCAGCCGCCCTTGCGGCTTCCACCAAGCAGATCGGGCTGTTCATGACGGTGCATGTGCCGCTTGTCCACCCGCTCTATGCGGCAAAGGCGCTGGCAACGGTCGACCACGTCAGCAATGGCCGGGCCGGGCTGAATATTGTCTGCGGATGGAATCCAAAGGAGTTTGCCATGTTCGGCACGTCGCTGGTCGAGAAGGGATATGACCAGGCGGAGGAGTGGCTTCAGGTGCTGGAGCGTGCCTATACGTCGGATATACCGTTCGACTACGATGGCACCTATTACAAACTGAAGGAGGCCATCAGCCGTCCAGCCAGCTTGCAAACGCCGCGTCCGGTCACGATGAACGCAGCGTTCGGCGGACCGGGTCGGGATTTTGCAGCGAGGAACTGCGACTACCTGTTTACGACCTTCTCGGAGATCAACGAAGCAGGAAAACATGTGGCCGACATCCGCGACCGCGCCCAGCAGCACCACCGCGAGGTCGGCGTCTATACCGTGTGCCACGTCGTCTGCCGGCAAACCCAGACCGAGGCTGAGGACTACTATCATCGCTATGCCGTCGCTATGGCCGACCACGAGGCGGTCGACACCCACATGGCTGGCAAGAAGGAATTCTCGCAATCGCATGATCGCGAGGCTTACGATCGCTATCGCCAGCGCTTTGCCGGCGGTGCCGGCAGCTATCCGCTGGTCGGAACACCGGAGCGCATCGCCGAAGAGATGATTGCGATCTCACGGCAAGGTTACGCCGGCATCGCGCTTTCATTCGTCAACTATACGCAGGAGCTACCCTTCTTCTGCGATCGCGTCCTCCCGCTTCTGATAGGAGCCGGCTACAGACAGTGACCGATCAGAGGCGCTTGAAGACCGGCTCAACGCGCAGATTGAATCGACCTCTCCGGCTCGAAACTCCATCGCAGGAAGAATAGGATAGTACGAATGGCCCTTGGCCCTGTTTCATCGCGGACGACGATCCAGGAGGCAGTTTACCAACAGCTGCGCAATGCCCTCATGGTTGGCCGATTTGATCCCGGACAGACGCTGACGATTGCCTCGCTCGCAGAAACATTCGGCACCAGCAACATGCCGGTTCGTGAAGCGTTGCGCCGGCTGGCAGCCGAAAATGCTGTCGAGGTTGCCCCGAACGGTTCGGCGCGAATTCCACCGGTGACCGCCGCCCGGCTGGATGATCTTGCCCGCGCCCGGATCGCCGTCGAGGGCCTCGCCACCGAACTCGGTGGTCCACGTCTGACAGCTGCCGATATCGCGCAGCTTGAATTAATCGTCGAGCAGCAGCATGCGACAGCCCGTGAGAACGTCTACGAACTCATCGAGATGAACCAGCGGTTCCATTTCACTATCTACCGGGCCTCGGGATCGGAGGTCCTATTGCAGCTGATCGATACGCTCTGGCTCCGTCTCGGACCCTATATGCGGCTGCTGTCGGGCGTGGTAGCGCCGCTCATCGACAAGGGTGAGCTCGATCCGGCGGGTCTGCACGATGTCATCATAAAAGCGATCAAGGCTCAGGACTTTGCCGCGGCCCGCGAGGCTATCGGCAACGACATCCGGCACACGCACGAGACGCTGCGGAGCTATTGCGGTGGCAAGGGCGGCTGGAACGCTCGCTGACGGTTGACATGTGGAGCTCCGAAATTAGTTGAACTCTAAAATTGTTTGTGATCAAATGATCAAAACAGGCCGCGGTGACGAAGACGGCCATGCGGAACAGTCAATTGCAGGAGCAATTATGAGCCTATCGGCATCCCCATTGAAGGTTACTGGCCAGAATGGCTTCCCGGTCGACGAAATCCGCGCAATGTTCCCGGCCATTCAGAAGGCCGGCGACTTCATTTTCCTCGACAATGCCGGTGGCGCGCAGGTCCCACAGGCCGTCGTTGACGCGGTAGCGACCCATCTTGTCGACTTCAACGTCCAGCGGATGGCCAATTACCGGCACAGCCAGGGCGTAGATCGCAATCTCGACGAGGCACGCGAAACTGTGGCACTCCTCGTCAACGCCTATCGCCCGGAAGAAATCTCCTTCGGCCTCAACGCGACCTCCTTCATCCGGCTTGTCAGCCTCGGCATTGCCAAGATGCTCGGCGACCGCAACGAGATCGTCGTCACCGACATGGACCACGACGCCAACATAGCCACTTGGCTTGCGCTTGAGGCGGACGGAGCCAAGGTCGTCTGGTGGCGGATGCGCGACGACGGCACTCTGCACGTTGAGGATCTGAAGCCGCTCCTCAACGACAAGACGCGTCTCGTCGCGTGTACGGTCACGGCCCATTCAATCGGTACTATCGTCGACGTTGAAGCCGTGGGGAAACTCGCACATGCCGTCGGCGCGGAGGTGTTTCTCGATTGCGTCCACTACGGTCCGCACGGCCTCATTGATGTACAGGCGTGGGATTGCGATTATCTGGTCTGTTCCGGATACAAGAATTTCTCCCCGCATATGGGCTTCCTCTGGGGACGCTACGACGCGCTCTGCAGGCTTCCGACGTTCAAGGAAGACTTCATCCCCGATGTGCCGCCCTACAAGATCGAAGTCGGGACGTTCACTTACGAGAACGTCGCAGGCATGAATGCTGCCGTGAAATACCTCGAGGCGCTCGGTCGCCGCTTCCTGGCCGGCGCCGGTCATTCGCGCCGCGAGGCGCTGGCGGCAGCGATGGGCGCGATCCGCGACTATGAATTGACGCTGTCTCGCGACATGATCGGCGTTCTTAAAAAACACGGCGCAGTCATCTACGGGGTGTCTGACGAAGCCCGGCTTTCAGACCGCGTTCCAACCATCTGCTTCAACATTCCAGGTGTCACGCCACAGCAGATCGCAGCGGATATGGGAGAGGCCGGCATCGGCTTGCGTGATGGTCACATGTTTGCGCCCCGACTGATGAAACGGCTTGGCTTGTCGATGGAGCACGGCGCTGTTCGCGTCTCGCTCGTTCACTACAACAAGCCAGAGGAAATCGCACGGTTCGACAGGGTGCTTGGCGAGATTCTTGCAAAACGAAAAGCCTAGCGGCGGGCAGCCGCTCGCGGCAAAACTGTCTCGGGCGCTACGAGACCTTTGAAACTTAAAATTTCCCTTGAATTGCGCCCGACTTCGAATAACGTTCTCCCGCCAGGCGCTGGCCTCGCTTCAAGCTGCAGGCGCTAGGCCAGACATGTAAGGACTGATCCTTGTCTTTTTGGTCATCACCACTCTCCGCGGAAACGAAAAAGGCCCGCCACGCCTTCGATGGCATCCGCGCGCAAATCCGCGATCTCAGAACGGATAACATCGCAGCCCTGGCGATGCGGGCCCGCGAACTCGGAGATGTCATCCCGCTCTGGTACGGCGAAGGTGATCTGGTGACGCCGGCCTTCATCCGCGAGGCCTCCAAGGCGGCGCTGGACGAAGGACAGACATTCTACATCCCGAACATGCGCGGGCTCGACGCCCTGAACCAGGCCCTCAGCCGCTATCAGTCCGACCTGCACGACCGACCGATCGCAATCGAACGGACGACCGTGGCGCCGAGCGGCATGCAGGCGCTCTACATCGCCCTGCAGCTTCTCGTCGACATCGGAACCAATGTCGTATACGTCGCGCCGCAATGGCCGAACATCCACAATGCGATCCATCTGATCGGCGGCGAGCCCCGCCCCGTTTCGCTTGACTTCGATACCGATTGGCGCCTCGACCTCGACAAGCTGTTTGCCGCTTGCGATGCGCGTACGCGAGCCATCTTCCTGTCGACCCCGTCCAATCCCACCGGCTGGACGGCAAGCGCAGAAGAGATGCAGGCGCTCCTCGAGTTCAGCCGGCGTACCGGCATCTGGATCATATCCGACGAAGTCTACGGTCGCCTCTATTTCGAGGGCAACGTTGCACCTTCGATCCTCCAGATAGCCGACGACACCGATCGTGTGATCTCGATCAACAGCTTCTCCAAGGCCTGGGCGATGACCGGCTGGCGGATCGGCTGGCTGTCTCATCCGTCCGGCATCGCCGATCAGCTTGCGGCCATGACGCAGTATATGAACAGCGGTACTGCAGGCATGATCCAGGCTGGCGCCGTTGCCGCCCTGACCAAAGGTGAACCGCTCGTGGCGGAAATCCGCAACAAGGCAAAGGCCGGCCTCGACCTTGCCTACGAACGGCTCGCGAGGATCCCTGGCATGATCCTCCCCGACAAGCCGCGGGGTGGCATGTATGCCTTCTTTGCCCTTAAGGGCCGCGCCGACGCGCGCGAGGCCTGTGCCGACATTCTTGAAAAGGCCCGTGTCGGCCTGGCGCCGGGCCATCTCTTCGGCAATTCCTCCGCGGCATTCCTGCGCATGTGCGTATTCCGCGACATCGAACAGATAAGGATTGCGCTCGATCGCATGGTCGACGCGATGAAATGACGCTCCGCCCCAGGGCGGAACGGGATACACCGGCGCCGGCAAAAACCCGGCGCAGGCCAATAAACCAGAGGGAGATAAAAATGAGCCTGACCCGTCGTAACCTGTTGGCCCTTGCGGCCGCCATCGGCCTTGCCGCCGGAGCCTCCACCGCCTATGCCGCCGATGTCCTCAATGTCGGTTCCTACCCGAGCAATCCGCCCTTCGAATACAAGAACGACAGCGGCGCCTTCGAAGGCTTCGAGGTCGATATCGTCACCGAAGCTGCCAAGCGTGTTGGCCTGAAGCCCGAAATCGCCGACTACGGCTTCCAGGCACTGTTTGCAGGCACGACCTCCAAGCGCATCGACGTGGCGATCTCCTCGATCACCATCACCCCTGATCGTCTGAAATCTCAGTCCTTCACCCAGCCTTACTACGACTCCGACATGGGTGTGGCCACAAAGGCAGACAGCGCCATCAAGGGTCTTTCCGATCTCAAGGGAAAAACAATCGGCGTGCTCTCCGGCTCGACCGGCGACAAGTGGGTCAAGGATAATACGGCAGCCAACGGCTTTGCCGACGTCAAGGGCTACAACGCCCAGCAGGAAATGTTCCTTGACCTCGGGGCCGGCCGTGTGGACGCTGTTGTCAGCGACATCCCGGGCATGGAGTATCTCTTCGTCAAGATGAAGGGCTTTGCCATCAAGGATCGCATCAAGACCGGCGAACAGTACGGCCTGATGATGTCCAAGGATCATCCTCTGCTTGAGAAGATCAATGGCGCCATCACCGAAATGAAGAAGGACGGCACGCTCGCCAAGATCCACAAGAAGTGGTTCGGCAGCGACGCACCGGCCGGCTCGTCAACGATCACCGAACTGCCGATCCCGAAGGCATAAGCTCGCAACCGAGTTTGGATCTGTCATGCCGGCCCCTGGCCGGCGTGATGCCTACCCCGTACCTGCAAGGAATGCCCATGTCGCTGGTCGAGACCTTCTTCAACTCCGATGTCCTGATGTCCAGCCTGCCGGCACTTCTTCGCGGTCTCTGGAACACGCTCCTGCTCGGTCTTCTCGCGATTGCCGTCGGCGTTCCGGCCGGCCTCATCGTAAGCCTGATCCGCCTCTATGCGCCAAAGCCGCTGCGCCTGCTGACGACGATCTACATCGACGTCTTCCGCGCAGTTCCGGTGCTTGTGGTCCTTATCCTGATCTATTACGCGCTGCCGTTCCTCGGCATCCGCCTCTCCTCGTGGGCCTCCGCGGTTCTGGCCTTTTCGATCGTCATGGCAGCCTATTCGGCGGAAATCTTCCGCTCCGGCATCGAAAGCGTCCCACGCGGGCAGTTCGAGGCGGCGGCCGCTCTCGGCATTCCCTTTGTCGTGACATTGCGCAAAGTCATTCTGCCGCAGGCACTGCGCATTGTTATCCCCCCCACCACCAGCAACTGCGTTTCGATGTTCAAGGACACGTCGCTTGCCTCGACAGTGGCGCTTCCCGAACTCCTCAAGGAAGCAACAGACGCACAGGCGCTCTACGCAAACCCGACGCCGCTGATCGGTGCTGCGCTGGTCTACATCCTTTTCCTGTGGCCGATGGTGCGCCTCGTCAGCCTGCTGGAAAAACGCTTCAAGGCTGAAAAGACCCGCTAAACCCCGCAAACGCCCTGCTAGTCGAAGTTGGGATCCGAAAGGTGGTTGCTGACGGAAACCTTGACGGCGCCGATCCTCGACCAGAGCGCCTTGATATCGGCAGGGTCGACATCGGCCATCATATCGCGCAGCCAGCTCTCGTGAGCCGCTGCCATCGTGGTGAAAAGCTCATCGCCCTTGGGCGTCAGCTTGGCGACCGTGACGCGGCGATCGTCGTCCGGCGTCTCACGAACGACAAGGCCATCGGCCTCTAGTCGCTCCACCAGCCCGGTCACGTTTCCGTTCGTCACCATGGTGCGCCTGGACAATTCACCAAGGCGCAATCCGTCATGCTCGCGATAAAGCTGGGCCATCAGATCGAACTGCGGAAGGGTTGCCTTGAATTCGTTTCGAAGGCGACGTCGAACCTCCTGCGAGATCAGCTTCGTTGTGGAAAGCATCCGCAGCCAGAGCCGAAGCTCCTGCTTTTCATGCGCGCCCTGGACAATTGTCTCCAGGTCGACGGTATCCACCTCCGCGTCTGCCATGTCACTCCGCCCGAACCATCTGGATAAGTCCCGTTGGTCTAGGCACCAATATTTGAAATGTCAAAGGAATTGCTTTGGCGGTCGCCGTTACGACCGGGAAAGCATTTTTGCAAGCATGAAGCCCGATCCTGCTCCCGTTCCTGCGCCCGGCCAGGTCGAGGCGCCACACATATAGAGCGACCTCACAGGCGTGGCGTAGCGCGAATATCCGGCAACGGGTCGGAAGATGAAATTCTGATCGAGATGATGACTTCCCGAAAGATTATCGCCGCCGATCAGGTTCGGGTTCTCACGCTCCAGGTCAGTCGGCGAGAAGATCGCGCGCCCGAGCACCTTCGAACGCAGGCCCGGCGCATAGCGCTCGAGAATGTCGAGGACACGCTCACAATAGGCTTCCTTTGCCTCATCCCAGTTCCGGGCGCTGATGTTGCCTGCGGCGTCACCATGGAAATTCGCCGGCAAGACACGCACCTGCAACCAAAGAACATGCTTTCCGTGCGGCGCCCGGGTAGGATCGATTGCCGTTGGCTGGCCGACGACGAGGGCGGGTTCCGTCGGAAGTAATCCGGCCGCTGCCTCTGCATAGACCCGCGACATCATTTCCAGGTCGGGGGCGACGTGCACATAGGCAAAGCGCTTGAGTTCTTCCCCCGCCCGCCAATCGGGCAACCCTTCGAGCGCGAGGTGGATCATCATCGTGCCTGGCCCCTCGCGGAATTTTCCGAGCCTGCGATCGAACTCGGCGCGCACCGGGTCTGACGCAACGAGCCGGCCAAACAGGTTCTTGGGATGAACATTGGCGATGACAGCCCTGCGCGCCTCGAGGGTTCGCCCGTCAGCCAGGACCACGCCGGTTGCCCGTCCCGATGAAACGCTGATGCTGTCGACCGGTGCATCAAGGATCAGTTCTCCGCCTTTTTCCTGGAGAAGTCCTGTCATCGCTGTGATCATCGTGTCGGCGCCGCCCTTGCCGATCACCATGCCGAAAGCCTGGTTTGCCATCGATTCAAGATAGGGGAACAGGGCCCCGCCGGCGATATCGGGGGAGAAATCGAGATGTAAGCCCCACGCCGCCATCATCGTCTTGACCTTGGCATGCGTGAAGCGTCCATCCAGAAAATCTCGGGGCGAGGCGAAAAGAAGCCTGAGCGTGTCGTAGAGCCAGCCGGTTCCCTTCTGCCGCCATGCTTTCCAGACAACCCTCAATGCCGCCAACGACGGCATTGGGGTCGCCAGAAGAGCAAAAATATGGGGTGCGTCTGATCCGAATTCGGCAAGCATCGCGCGCCACCTTCGGGCGTCTTCCGGCGAAAGGGCCGCAATACCGTCGCTGGTCTTTTCAAGATCGGAACTGACGCCAAGAAAGGTGTCGTCGCGAAACACTGTCGCAAAACAATCAGCCGCAGGCACGAAATCAAGGCCGTGTGCGATCAGTGCTTCCTTGTGTTCGGCAAAGAAGGGGGAACCGGCAAACATTGACAGGTTCATGGCTGCAACGTCGTGACGGAAGCCGGGGACGGTCAGTTCGCGGGTTTTCACAGCTCCGCCCGGCTCTCCCTTGGCCTCGACGACCGCTACTTTCCATCCCTTCGCCGCCAGGTGGACGGCCGCAGCAAGACCATTGTGACCGGCGCCCACCACCACTGCATCGTAACTCATGCTTGAACCCCTCGTTCACTTTGCCTTTTTATTCGCACATGCATACATCTTAGACGAACCTGTTCAAGGGCCGGAAAGCCTCGAGGTCACCAACAACGTCCTCGGGAGACCTCTGATTGCTATTGAAAGTCTGATATTCAGGTGAAGTCACTGCGGTTTTAGCCCCGTTGACCTGTCGGCGCCCCGGGACCTTCTCGGAACATCCAAATACTTGCAATATCATATTTCGTGACATACGCTCCCCTTATCCAGCCATCACGGGCAACAGACAAGAAGCCTCCAAAGCCCTTTGCACCGTCGCGCTGGCATCTCGCCAAGGGGAACCATGAAATGTCGACTACAGCTCTTTCAAACCTCGCAACCGCACTTGTGTCAGGCGCCGTGAAGGTCGTTGATCTCACTGCCCCACTCGGACCCGACACGCCGGTGCTTTATCTGCCGCCGCAGTTCGGCAAGAACACACCGAACGTCAAGGTCCACACCATTTCGGCCTATGACCAGGACGGGCCATTCTGGGCATGGAACTGGCTGGAACTCGGCGAGCACACCGGAACGCATTTTGATGCGCCCTGTCACTGGATCACTGGCAAGGACAATCCGAACAATACGACCGACACCATTGCGCCGCAGAACTTCGTCGCGCCCGTCAACGTGATCGACCGCTCGAAGGAAGCTGCCGCCAACCCCGACTATCTGCTCACCGTAGAGAGCATAAAGGAATGGGAAGCCGAGCACGGCGAGATCGAAGCCGGCAGCTGGGTGCTGCTGCGCACCGACTGGTACAAGCGCAACGGCTCGAGCGAGACGTTCCTGAATGCCGATGAAAATGGACCTCATTCCCCAGGCCCGACGGCGGAGGCCATCGAATACCTTTTGACCAAGAACATCATCGGCTGGGGTCAGGAAACGATCGGAACCGATGCAGGCTCGGCCGGTGGGATGAACCCGCCCTTTCCCGCGCACAACCTGATGCACAAGGCCAACCGCTACGGACTTGCAAGCCTTTGTCAGCTCGACCAGTTGCCGCCAAAAGGTGCGGTCCTGATTGCCGCTCCGCTGAAGCTCGTCAAGGGCACCGGTTCACCCGTGCGCGCGCTGGCGCTTGTCACGACTTAAAGCTCGTGCGGGCCGGAGCCAGACTCCGGCCCGTTTGACATTTCTGGCTGCGCCGAGGCGACACAATGGCTGAATACGACTACATCGTTGTCGGGAGTGGCATAAACGCGCTGGTGGCAGCCGCGATGCTCGGGAAGAAGGGCCGCAAGGTCCTCGTTCTCGAGCGGAATGAAAAAATCGGCGGCTGCCTGCGCAGCGAGGAAATAACCGAGCCCGGCTTTGTCCACGACCTGATGGCGACGACGATGGTGCTGTTTGTGACCTCGCCCGCCTATGGGGTGCTCGGCAAGGATCTTGAAGCCCGCGGTCTGGAATTCGCACATGCGGATCTGCCGACCGGCGTCCTGCGGCCGGATGGTTCGCATGTCATCTTCTCCATGGACCGGCAACGCAACGTCGCGACCTTCGACAAGCTCCACGCCGGTGACGGCATGGTCTTCTCGAGCGAGATGAACAAGCTCGGTGCAGACGCGCCTTTCCTGTTTTCACTTCTCGGTGGCGCGCTGTGGTCTGGCACGACGCTGAAGGCCGTCGCAAAGCAGGGCTGGGGACGCGGTCTTCGCCAACTTGCCGCCTGGTTCGGCGAGGCGCTGGTCCCTGCCCGCGGCTATCTGGAAACCACCTATAAGTCCGAGGATATTCATGCCCTGTGGGCTCCTTGGGTGCTGCATTGCGGCTTGGGACCGGAAGCCGCGTATTCCGCCGAAATGCTGAAGGTCATCGGCTTTGCGATTGAACTTGCCGGCTGCCCGATCGCCAAGGGAGGCGCAGTCTCCCTGCTCAATGCTTTTGAAAGATTGATTTCCGATCATGGCGGCAAGATCCGAACCGGAGCCGACGTCGCGCAGGTGACAACATCCCCTTCAGGCCAGGCTGGCGGCGTCAGGCTTGCGAGCGGCGAGATCCTCGCAGCCAACCGCGGTGTCATCTGCTCAACCACGCCGAACCAGCTCTACGGGCGTCTCACGAAGGACTGGCCGCAGCCTCTGCCCGCCGAGACGTCAGAGGCCGTTGCGCGCTTCCGCTATGGAAAGGGCAACATGCAGATCCACTACGCACTGGCTGAGCCGCCGAGGTGGAAGGCCAATCCGGAACTCGGGAAGGTCGCACTACTGCATCTGACACCCGGTCTCGACGGGGTGTCACGCGCCGCCAACGAATGCGAGCGTGGCCTGCTGCCCGCAGAGCCGACGATCTGCGTCGGCCAGCCTGCATCTCTCGACCCGAGCCGTGCACCAGACGGAAAATCGATCCTCTGGCTGCAATTGCCCGAAGCGCCGCGCTTCATCAAGGGCGATGCGGCGGGCGAGATCGCAACCACATCCGACGGTCTTTGGACGCAAGCCATTCGCGAGCGCTACGCCGATCGCATCGAGGCAATCCTGTCGCAACACATCGAGGATTTCCAATCGATCAAGCTGGCTCGCGCGGCTTATTCTCCCGCTGATCTCGAGGCAATGAACATCAACCTCGTTGGCGGCGATCCCTATGGCGGCTACTGCGGAATAGACCAGTTTTTCCTCTGGCGCCCGTTTAAGTCTTCTGTTAACCACCGCACCCACATTCCGGGTCTCTACCATATCGGCGCATCGGCCCATCCCGGCCCCGGTCTGTCAGGCGGCTCCGGATTTTTGCTCGCATCTTCCCTCCCCTGACGCAAGGACAAGGAAACGCTCATCCATGGAAGAACGGTTTTCGGGTACGGTTCTGCGACGCAAGGAAGACGGTTACGAGACGCGTCCGACGATGGGCGAGATCGGCCTCAACCATTTCGCCCCCTACCTGATGAACCGACTGATGGCGCGCTGGAACGCCAATCTGGCAGAAGAGCTCAAGGAACAGGACGTGACAACCGCCAAAATGCGCACGCTCGCGGTCTTGAGCATTGCGTCGTCGGTTACGATCAACGAACTGTCCGTCTTCGCGGTGACCGAACAATCGACCATGAGCCGAACACTCGATTCACTCGAGGAACAAGGCTACATCAGGCGCCAGCCTCGGGCTGAGGACATGCGCGTCCGAGACGTTTCGATCACGGAAGAAGGGCGGGCAGCGTTCGAAAAGCTCTGGCCGAGCATGTATGACCTCTTCCTGCAGATGTTCGACGGCGTGGACGAAGTCGAGTACCGCGCCTTCCTGTCGACGCTGCACAAGGTGCTGCACAATATCCGCAAGCATGAGATTTGAGATCGCCACGCGTCAGAGCGTCGCAACCGTCTTTAACGCTCCATCCAGTGCGATCCCGTTCTCGTCGAGCAATGCCGCCTGCCGCAGCCGTCGCATCCATGCCGCTGCATCCTCGCGCCCCTTCAACAGCGGCAGTGCCGACATCACCCGGTCGAACTTGGACAGACCCCGGGTATGGGTGTCAGAGTAACCTTTCACCAAACGCCGGTTGTTGAGGACCTCGACGGCAAGGTCATAATCGTCTGGAAGCAGCCGTTGCGCCTGCGTGAGCCAGTTTTCTCTATGTTCAATCTCTCGCATGTTGCGCAGCGTGCCGCGGCGTGTGCCGCGCAGGGCTGACACCGCATAGAGACAAAAGAACCAGAACAGCGTGCCCGTCTTGACGCGCCGACCCTTGTTGACGAAGCGATCGAGGCGATTGAAGACGGCCGGCCGACTTTCGATCCAGAGGCCGATCCGTTTCGGCAAGGTGCCGCAAACCTCGTCCATGCGCGGATGCATGTATTCTGTCATGTAGACGATCTGGTCGTCTCTGGCGCCGACTTCCTTGCGGACGCGGTCGAAGCGCGAAGCGCGGACCTTGAGGTCGGCCACGCGTATGACATCGTCATAGGCCATCGCCACGGCCACATATTTTGCCGCCTGGCAGGTGAAGGCGTAGTCCTTGTCCGGACCGCCCGCCGCCCGGTCGTTCATCAGAAGCGCGCCGACACGGTTCAGATACTCGTCGGCATAGGCCGGATCCTGAAAGTCGGTCAGCTTCTTGACACCGGCGAAAAGCAATGCGCGTGCCGGCTCGGGAAACTCGCCGCGTATCCTGTCGAGCAGAGCATCGAGCGTCGCATGGCCAGTGCTTGACGGCAAGGGATCAAGCCGCTTGTGCGGCCGGTCGGAGACCGGATCGCGCGGTTTTTCCACGGTGCGTTGATAAGCGGCGTTGAAGGCGCGCAGGCTGGGCTCGATGCCCTTGCCCCCCGCCCTGATCATGGCTTCGAAAGCATCCTTGGGAAAGGGCAGCACACCGGCCGCCGCCAGGGCACCGAACATTGCGGCCGAGATCACGCTGCCGTTCTTGACAGCCAGCGCTTCCATGTCGAAGGCGATGGTTTTCTTTGCTGCAAAATCCGTCGCCTCTACGACAACAACGGGATTGCCGATGCCATCGCCGGGCTTTTCCTTTTCACCGACGGCGAAGGCACGGTGCGTCGATGCGATCAGGGTTGTTTTGTCTGGTGTCACGAGGCCGCGCAGCACCGAGCGCCCGGCTTCCATTAGCTCGGCGGCAAGCACGACGTCGACATCGCCGGGCGTCGGCATCAACGCGAAGATCGGCTCATGGCCATCGCGCGCCGGCAAGAGTTCCAGATAATAGATCGTCGCCCCGGTTCGCTGTGCGACGCCTGGAACGGAAGTTGTTTGAGCCATCCAGCCCTGGCTCTCGGCAACTCCGACCACCCAGTCGGCCAAAACGCCGCCGCCCTGGCCGCCCATGGCAAGGATTGCCAGCGAGATTGGCTTGTCGGTCGAAAGGCGAGTGCTCATGGGACGTTGCTCGTTCATAGCAGGCCTTGCTCCACGAAGACAATGCGGCTGGAGGCGCGACGCCTCTGCAGCCAGCCGATGACGGCGCTACGCAGGCGGGCGGTAAACCGATCCCAACCGGTCGGATTGTGGATGATGTCAGCGCGATAGAAAGACGGACAGAGGACGGCCGCTTCCGACACCTCGCCGCAGTTGCCGCAACCAACGCAGTTGTTGTCGATTGCTGCGACCGGGTCATCCTTCAGCGGGTCGTCGGTGTGCTTGACCGACAGGGACGGACAGCCGGAAAGGCGAATGCAGGCGTGGTCGCCGGTGCAGACGTCTTCGTCAACCCCGAAGCGCTCCTTGACCATGCGCTGGCCGTCCTTGACGGCCTTGGCAAATTGCGGCTTCACGCGGCGCTGCTTGTTCAGCATGCATTCCGACGAGGCGACGATGATCTTTGGGCCCGGCTCTTTCGTCGTCAGGGCCTCGCGTAGCGTATCGCGCATTTTGGCAACGTCATAGGTCCGGTCGATCTGCCGAACCCATGTGGCGCCGATCCCCTTCACGGCGTTGACGATGGAGTTGTTCGTCTTGCGGCGCGGATTGATGGCGCGCGAGGACATCACGTCCTGGCCGCCGGTTGCGGCCGAATAGTAATTGTCGACAACAAGGATGACGCCGTCCTGCTTGTTGAACACGGCATTGCCGACCGAGGTCGCAAGACCGTTGTGCCAGAAGCCGCCATCCCCCATGACCGAGATCGACCGCTTCTCCGCATCGACATTGAAAGCGGAGGCCGAGGCTGGGCCAAGGCCGTAGCCCATCGTCGTGCCGCCGATATTGAAGGGCGGCAGGATCGAGAAGAGATGACAGCCGATATCGGCCGAGACATGGTGCTCGCCGAGTTCCTGCTCCACAAGTTTCATGGCCGCAAAGATTGGCCGTTCGGGACAGCCGATGCAGAAGCCAGGCGGACGTGGGGGCACCACTTCTGCAAGCGCCTTGACCTTCGGATCGTTGAGGACCGGCGTCGGGTCAGGCAGCGGTGGCTGATTGCCGAGCAGCACACGCTGATGCGTCTCGAGGAAATCCCTGATGCCTTTCATCAGCACAGGCGTGGTGTACTCGCCGCCAAGCGGCAGGACGTCCTTGCCGGATACCTTCGTCTGGATGTCGCGACGGCGCAGAACGGTGTTCAGCGACTGTTCGATATATTCCGGCGCGCCCTCCTCGACCATAAGGACCGCCCTCTTGCCAGCACAGAAGTCGGCAACCTGATCATCGACCAGGGGATAGGCAACGTTCAGGACATAGAGCGGCACGGAGCAGTTGCCATAGACATCGGCAAGCCCGAGCTGCTGCAGCGCGCGCATGACGCCGTTGTACATCCCGCCAAGAAGAATGATGCCGATGTCGCCTTCGGAAGGGCCGAAGTATTCGTTGAGTTCGTTCTTCTTGATATATTCGACTGCAGCCGGCCAGCGCTTGCCGAGCTTTTCCTTCTCATGCAGGAAGGACGCCGGCGGCAGGACAATGCGATTGACGTCGCGCACCGGATTTTCCAAGGCCTGTTTCAGCGTGAACTCAGGCCGCTTGTTGTCCTTTGCCTCGAACTGGCCGTGAACATGGCAGCTGCGGATGCCGACCTGCAACATAACGGGCGTGTTGGAGGCTTCCGACAGCTCGAACCCTTTCTCCACCGACTGCACGATGGAGGGCAGGTTGGGACGCGGATTGAGGAGCCACATCTGCGACTTCATCGCATAGGCGTGGCTGCGCTCCTGCATGATCGAGGAGCCCTCGCCGTAATCCTCGCCGATGATGATCAGCGCGCCACCCGTCACGCCGCCGGACGCAAGATTGGACAGCGCGTCCGAGGCGACGTTTGTGCCGGCTGTCGACTTCCATGTGACGGCGCCGCGCAGCGGATACATGACGGAAGCCGAAAGCATGGCTGCGGCCGCGGCTTCCGACGCCGAGGTCTCGAAATGGACGCCCAGATCCTCCATCACGTCCTTGGCATCGGCAAGCACGTCCATCAGATGCGAGATGGGCGAACCCTGATATCCGCCGACATAGGACACACCGGATTGCAGGAGAGCTTTTGTGATTGCAAGGATGCCTTCGCCGCGGAAGATTTCACCTTCCCCCAGCTTCAGATCCTCGACTTCACGCGCAAATGAGCGTTCGGCCATGGCATTCCCCTTCGTCCATGCGGACTGCCTTTCTATTCATTTGCAAAAGCATATTTCGGCGCGCGCGACCCTGTCAATCGGCAAATGCCTTCTTTGATTGAAGGCGTTACACACCGGCGTCGGCATGACCAATGGCCATCTGCCGAAAATTATATGCTCTAGCATATTATTGATCACGGAAGTGGATTTTTCAAGCTTCAACAAAGCGCTTGCCGGTTTCTGTGACTTATTTTAAGGTTGAAGCATTCCGATAATAAATCGCCAGCGGCCGGCAGGTAAGAAAACCCTCCTTCCGCTTCACAAGGGGAACGGAGTGACTATGACGACGCTTACTCGGCGCGAGGCCTTGAGCCTGGGCGCAGCAACCTTCATTACCGGGATTCTCGCCGGTCGAAATATCGTTTTGGCTGCCGAAAACGGCACGCTGACGATAGCCTTCAACGTCAATCTGCCATCCTTCGACCCCACCACCGGCCCGTCGGCGGTCAATCCGGCCATCCAGGCCATCTATCGCTCGATCTTCGACCAGTTTATCGGCCAGGGACCGGACCTGAAGTTCCAACCCGGGCTTCTGACGGACTGGGGATGGAATGAAGACAAGACCAAGGTCTGGATGGATGTCCGCGAAGGCGTCACATGGCATGACGGCACGCCGTTTACGCCGGAGGACGTCGTCTGGTCGCTGACCCGCGCGGCCGATCAGAAGGGAGGAAATCCGATTTCCTTCATCTGGTCGACGGCCGGCAACTATAAGATTGAGGGCCATCGCATCACCGGCGATGTACTGCGCTTCGAGCCGACCTACTTCAAGTGGATGGCGTTTCTGACCGGCTACGTCCTGCCCAAAGCCTATTATGAAAAAGTCGGTGCAGAAGGCTTCGAGAAGAAGCCGATCGGCACCGGCCCCTATATGGTCGACGCTTACGAGGGCAACGCCTTTCTCCGCCTCAAGGCAAACGCAAACTACTTCGGCGGCAAGCCCGCCTTCGATACCGTCGTCTTCAAGTTCGTACCCGATACGACCAGCCGCGTCGCTGAAATCGAAGCCGGCTCTTCCGATGTCACGCTCGAAATTCCCTACGAAGATTTCGATCGCCTGAAAAAGAAGTCGGGGCTTTCGGGCACCGCGACCCCGATCTCCGATATCGGCATGATCTTCATCAACAACATCGACGTGATGCTGGACAAGAACGTGCGTTTGGCCGCCCACCACGCAATCGACAAAAAGGCGATCGTTGCCCGCCTGCTGCGCGGCTATGGCGTGCCGATCGACACGCTGGAGGCGCCCGAATATGATGCCTTCGATCCGTCGATCGTCGTCGGCTTCGATGCCGAGAAGGCAAAGGCGCTGCTCGCCGCATCCGGTTACTCGCCGAAAAAGCCCGTCAAGTTCAAGATCCAGACCACGCGGGGCTTCAAGCCCAAGGATTACGAGATGATCCAGGCGATCGTGGGGATGTGGCGCAAGGTTGGCATCGAAGCCGACATCGAGGTCTACGAAATCGCCAAGCACTACGAACTGCGTGCTGCCGACGCGCTGGCGCCGGCTGCCTTTTACAACTGGGGCAACGCGATCGGTGACCCAACCACGTCGACGGGCTTTGCGATGTTCGGCCCCTCGCCGCATTCGGTTTGGAATACCGACGACCTCGACAACATGATCGGCCCGCTCTGGGGCGAGAAGGATGAGGCAAAGCGCATCGCCGGGTGGAAGGCCGTCAGCAAGTATATTGCAGAACAGGGCTATGTAATCCCGCTTCTCCAATACGCCCAGCCGATCGTCTACAAGGAAAGCCTCAAGGTTGTCCCGAACGTATCGGGCGCCCTGCAGCCGACCCTCGTCGCAAAGGCGTAAAGCATGCTCCCCACCGGATGATAAATCCGGCTTCGGGCGGGTCAGTTGGCCCGTCCGCATTCCCAAAGGGCATCCTTTGCAGGCGCTACCGGCCGCATGTTGGCTAAATCCGGCGTCCTGCGAGAAAAATGAGCTGATGATAGCGCTTTCTATCTTCAACCGCGTCGTCATGGCAGCCGTCACCTTGTTCGGCGTCGCCCTGATCGTCTTTGTCCTGTTGCGCGTGGTGCCCGGCGATCCGATCGCCATGATGATTTCGCCGGGCGCAAGTGCTGCCGACATTGCCGCTCTGCGCGCCCATTACGGCCTGGACGCGAGCCTCCCGGTCCAGTTCGGCTTGTGGCTGAAGGCGATGCTCGGCGGCGACTTCGGCACCTCGATATCTCTCAAGCGCAGCGTTCTCGACCTGCTTGGCGAGCGCCTGCCGGCAACGCTCGAACTTGCCGTCGCGGCCCTCGTCCTTGCAGTTGCATCGGGGGTAACGATCGCGGTCGTCGGCACGCTCATGCGGCGCGGCCCGCTCGAACCGGTTGTCGACGCCCTGAACGGGGTTTTTCTGGCCGTTCCAGATTTTGTCTGGGCCCTGGCACTCGTTTTGATGCTCGGGGTCTTCTATCCACTGTTTCCGCTTTCCGGTCGCATCGACCCTACGACCGACATGCCGTTTGCGACATCGTTTTATCTGATCGAGAGCCTCGCGCGGCTACGCTTTGCAGTTTTTTCCGATGTCGTCGCACATATGGTCATGCCGGTGCTCGCGCTTGGCCTCCCGCTTGCTGCAATCATCGCCCGTGTCCTTAAGGCGGCATTGTCCGAAGCAATGATGCAGGATTACATTCTCCTCGCCCGGCTGAAAGGCATGTCGGAGCTTCGCCTTGTGGTGCAGGAGGCGCTACGCAACGCGATCGGCCCGACCATCGCGCTCACGGGTGTCCAATTCACCTTTCTCATCGGCGGCACAGTTATCGTCGAGCGGATTTTCTCATACCCCGGCATCGGCAACATGGCGATTGACGCCGTCATCAACCGCGACCTGCCCTTGATCCAGGGTCTCGTACTCGTCTTCGGGGTGCTGTTCATTCTGGTCAACCTGCTTGTCGACCTCTTGGTTGCCGCATTCAATCCGAGGCTGCGTCATGGTTGATATTCCTTCTTATCCCAAACAAACGGCGGCCAAACGGCGACGGCGCGCACTCATGGCCCAACCGAAGGTCGTCCTTGGCGGCGCATTCATCCTCATCCTCGTCCTGCTTGCAGTCGGCGCGCCATGGATCGCGCCCAAGGATCCGCTCGAACAGGACCTCATGCTTGGCACCCTGCCTCCTGCCTGGATCGACGGTGCGGAGCCCGGCTACTGGCTCGGCACCGACGATCTCGGCCGCGACGTGCTCTCGCGCCTGATCTTCGGGACCCGCATTGCGCTGCTCGTCGCCTTTGTCGCAGCAACGCTTGCAGCTCTGATTGGCACGTTGCTGGGCCTCATCGCCGGTTGGTACGCCGGCTGGGCGGACCGGGTCATTTCGCGCCTTGTCGACATATGGATGGCATTCCCGCCCGTCCTCTTGTCGATCCTTCTTGTTGCTGTTCTCGGCGCCGGCGTTCACTCGGTGATCGCCGCCATCGTCATCATTGACTGGACGCGATTTTGTCGTGTCGTCCGGTCCGAAACGAAATCCCAGGCGCAGATGGATTATGTAACGGCTGCGCAAACCATAGGCTTTTCCCGCGCACGCATTCTTTTTTCGGAAATACTGCCGAACGTCGCGCCGGTCCTCATCGCCCTGGTGAGCCTGGAGATGGGCATTGCGGTGATCGTCGAAGCAATCCTGTCCTTTGTCGGCCTTTCCGTTTCCTCGGACACACCGACATGGGGCGGCATGATCGCTGCCGGCAGGCAGATGATCTATCAAGGCTGGTGGGTCATGGTCGCGCCGCTGATCGCGCTGTTTGCTACAGTCCTGGCATTCAACCAGCTGGGCGATGGCCTTCGCCGTGCCCTTGATCCGGTGATGGGCCGATGAGCAATCTTCCTCTCCTTTCCATAACCGGCCTGACGGCTGTTTCCGATCGTGATGGCGGCGCTTCCATCCTCAGGGATGTGTCGCTCAAGATGATGCGTGGCGAAGTGCTCGGCCTCGTCGGTGAAAGCGGCGCGGGAAAATCCACGATCGCAAAAGCCTTGCTCGGCATCCTGCCACGCACCATTCGTGTCACTGGCGGTTCGGTTCTGTTTGAGGATCGCGATCTGTTGACCCTTCCTCCGAGGACATTGCGGCAGATCATCGGAAACGAAATCGCGCTCATTCCGCAGGATCCGCAAACGGCACTCAACCCGAGCCGGCGCATCGAAGCGCAGCTGACAGATGGCCTTAGAATGAAACGTGGGATGTCCGTGCGGCAAGCGCATGCAAGGGCCATCTCGCTTTTGGAGGAGGTGCACATCCGCGATCCCTTGCGTGTGCTGCAGGCCTATCCGCATGAGCTTTCCGGTGGCATGCGCCAGCGCGTGCTGATCGCCGCCGCCTTCTCACTGGAGCCCAAGCTCGTGGTTGCCGACGAGCCCACGACGGCACTCGACGTGACCGTGCAAAAGCAGATACTGCGTCTGATCCGGGCCATGCAGGACAAGCATGGAACGGCTGTGATCTTCGTAACGCACGACCTCGGCGTTGTCGCACAGATTTGCGATCGTGTGACACTGCTTTATTCGGGCAAGGTCGTCGAAGCCGGATCGTGTGCTGACGTTCTCGAGCGACCGGCTCACGCTTACACAGCGGCCCTGCTTGCGGCGAGCCCGCGCTATGACCGTCCGGACGCCGGGCTGACGCCTGTCCCGCAGGCCGTGTTCGATCAGTTGCGGCGGGAAATTGGAACGGATGCGAGGCCAAATGTCTGACAAGCTTTTGACCGCATCCGGCATCGAAGTCACATACGGCGCGACCCGCGGACTGCTCGGAAAGCCGGGCGGCGGCCACAAGGTGCTGTTTGGCGTCGACATTGACATTAGGCGTGGAGAAACAGTCGGCATCGTCGGTGAATCCGGTTCGGGCAAGACGACGCTTGGCCGCGCACTGCTTCGGCTCGTCAATGTTTCGGCCGGTACGATCCATTTCGACGGGAAAGACATCACAGACATTCCCGACGCGGCACTACGGCCACTGCGAAGACGCATGCAGATGATCTTTCAGGATCCAATGGCTTCGCTGAACCCTCGCCACACGATCCGGCGCATTCTCGTGGAGCCCCTGCTCCTGCACCGTCTCGCAGACGACGCCAGGAGCGCAGAGCGCCGGATCGCCGCGATCTTCGAGCGCTTCATGTTGCCGACCGCCTGCCTTGATCGCAATCCGCATGAGCTGTCGGGCGGCCAGCGCCAGCGTGTCGGCATTGCGCGAGCAGCACTGCTCGAACCCGACTTCGTTCTGGCCGACGAAGTCGTTTCCGGGCTCGACGTCTCCACCCAGGCCCAGGTCCTCAACCTGATGAAGGAACTCTCGCGAGACCTCGGTCTGTCCATGGCCTTCATCAGCCACGATCTGTCCGTCATCCGTGCAGTCTGCGACAGGGTCTACGTGATGCGGCACGGCACCGTGGTAGAGCACGGTTCGTGCGATCGTGTCTTTACTGCTCCCGAAAACGCCTACACGCGCGCCTTGCTTGACGCCATTCCCCTGCCCCGTATTGAGCCCGGTTGGCTCGACCGCGTTGCCGAGGCTTAGTTCTTCCAGTGAGCGTCAGGGATGCGAGCGACGATGCGTGGCAGCGACGCGCGCAACCTGTTCGTAAATACCCGTCAAAAGCTCCAGTGTCCGCGTTGCCTCTTCCAGTTTGTGCGGAAAATTCGGAACCGATTTGATGGCCGCAATCAACAGTGACGCACGGATGTCCGCATACTGGTCAGTGACCCCACGACCGCTTTCGGTCACCTGATAGGTGACGCCCGACCGGCCACTGCCCTGGCGCACGACCAGCCCCGCCCCTATCAGCTTTCGCAGGCTGTACTGGATGTTCGGAATGTCCTCGCGGTTGGCAAGACGCGCGAGATCCTTGATCGTTTTCGGGCGGTCATTCATCCGGATGATGTGCAGCATGGCATTCTCGGGACCGCTTGCGGCAATATCGACAACCGACGCGAGGCACTCCGTTTGCCAGCGGCCGAACGCCTCGTAGGCGCGCATCAGCGCGTACTCGATCTCGGCGACATCCACCTCGACGGCTGTGCGCGCCAGATGCCAGCTGCGGTCCACCGCATCAGGCTGCTTTTCATGCGGTTCCTTGCGCTGCATCTCTTCGATCTCCCAAAGCCAAGACATAGCCTCCACCCAAAACCGCGTCCATCAGCATTTGTCGATTGACAGCGATAAATTTAATCATAGAGTTTGTATCATAAATTATAACAAATAATACGAGGTGAACCCATGATCAATGAGCGCAACTCCATGTTCGACGACCAGCAGTTCCTGCTCGGGACCTTCGCGACCAACTGTTCCGGCGGCATGTCGGTAACAAAGGTTCCCGAACGCTGGGTGAACTCCTGGGACAACAACCTGCAACTTGCCCACCTCCTCGACGCGGCCGGCATCGACTTCATGCTCCCGATCGCACGCTGGATCGGGTATGGCGGCGATACAAACTTCCACGGCAACGTGCTCGAAACGATGACCTGGGCGGCCGCACTTCTGGCGCGGACACGCGATATCAACGTCTTTGCGACGATCCATACGGCAGCCAACCTGCCGGCGGTCGTTGCCAAGCAGATCGCCACCATCGACCAGATCAGCGGCGGCCGGATCGGGCTGAATATCGTCGCGGGCTGGAACCAGCCGGAATATCAGGCGCTCGGTCTCGACCTTCCAGCCGGTCACGCCGAGCGTTACGAATATGCGCAAGAGTGGTTTGATGTCGTCAAGGCACTGTGGAGCCGCAAGGAGGCTTTCGACTGGAACGGCCAGCACTTCAAGCTCACCAACATTCTGGGAGACCCACGGCCATCCGGCCATGTCCCGATCCTGAACGCGGCAGGCTCCGGTGAAGGCCGCAACTTCGCGGTCCGCAACGCCGATTTCCTGTTCACGCCGGCAATCGATCTCGCCCGCTCGGTCGACGAGATCACCGCACTGAAGGCGCAGGCTGCAGACGTTGGCCGCCCTGTCGGCGTCCTGACTTTTTCACACGTCGTCTGCCGCCCGACGGAGAAGGAGGCTCGAGACTATCTTCGTCATTTCGGGCAGGACAATGCTGACTGGGACGCCGTCGACAATCTGGTGCGCCTGCAGTTTGCGCATGCCCAGTCCTTCCCGCATGACCTTTTGGCACTGATCCGGGACCGGATGGCCGCAGGCCATGGCGGCTTCCCGCTCGTCGGAACACCAGAGCAGATCGCAGACGGCATCCTTTCGCTGCATAAGGCCGGCTTCCGGGGCACGACGCTCTCGTTCGTGGACTATCTGGTGGAGTTCCCGTACTTCCGCGACACGGTCCTGCCGATCCTGGCCTCAGAGGGCATTCGCCGTCCAGCCAAGGCATTCGATATTGCTGTCTAACCCTGGCGGGGCGCTCAAATCGTTTTCGGCACTGTCGCCGCAACGTCTCCAACCGCCGCGAACGGAACGCTCCAGCATCTGAACCGGCGCATGCTCTATTGCGGAAAACCAATTCCGGTTGAGCGGGCGCACACACCACGCATTCTGGGAGGATTGTCATGCTGCTTCAGGAAAGCCAGGGCGGGCTTCAACCGTCAACGGACATGTTCCGGGCCGCCATGCGCCATCTTCCCGGCAATGTCGCCGTTATCACTGTTGGAACGGGTAGCGAGCGCTCCGGCCTCGTCGTCACATCTGCCGTTTCGCTGGCCGCCGACCCGCCACTGGTCATGGCCTGCGTCAACCGGTCGTCTTCCAGCTGGCCGCTTTTTCGCCGGTTCGGCCATTTCGGCGTCAATTCGCTGGCGGGCCACCAGCAGGACATTGCCGAACGCTTCTCCGGCCGCCACGGCTGCAAAGGCTCTGAGCGTTACGCCAACGCCGAGTGGATCACGCTTTCGACCGGTGCCCCGTTGCTGGTCGATGCCACCGTTAGCCTTGATTGCACGTTGGAGGAAATGATCGACCGGGCGACGCACTCCATCATTATCGGCCAGGTGAATGCCATTCGCGTCACTGAAGGCCAGGATGCGTTGATCTACTGGCATGGTGGATATCGCAGGCTCGAGCGATAGGGACGAGCCCACCGCCTGCGGGATTCCATTGATTAACCCTTGACGCCTCGCTCTGCCTCTATATATTTTAAACTTCAAATAACTTGATCGCCGGCACATGCGCGGCGTGACCGGGAAGGAATGAAGATGCGCATCGTCTGTATCGGAGGAGGTCCAGCGGGGCTCTATTTCGGCCTTTTGATGAAGAAGCTTCACCCTGAGCACTCCATTCGTGTCGTCGAGCGCAACCGGCCCTACGATACCTTCGGCTGGGGGGTCGTGTTCTCGGATGCCACCATGGCCGCGATGCAGGAATGGGACCCGGAAAGTGCCGCTGAGATCCAGGATGCGTTCAATCACTGGGACGACATCGAGGTCTGGTTCAAGGGCACCCGCCAGCGCACGTCCGGCCACGGCTTCGTCGGTATCGGTCGCAAGAAGCTGCTCAACGTCCTCCAGAAGCGCTGCGAGGAACTCGGCGTCGAGCTGATCTTCGAAACCGACGTGACCTCCGATCTCGACTTCCCCGACGCCGACCTGGTGATCGGATCGGACGGGTTGAATTCAAAGATCCGCAACCACTATCCCGAGGTGTTCCAACCCGACATGATCACCCGGCCGAACCGGTACATCTGGCTTGGCACCAACAAACTCTATGACGCCTTCACTTTCGACTTCCGCAAGACGGACCACGGCTGGTTCCAGGCGCACATCTACAAGTTCGATGACCAGACCTCGACCTTCATCATCGAGACGACCGAGGAGGCCTACCTGGCCCACGGTCTCGACAAGATGGATCAGGACGGCTCGATCGCGTTTTGCGAAAACCTGTTCCGCGAGGTGCTCGACGGCGCACCGCTGATGACCAACTCACGCCATCTGCGTGGTTCTGCCTGGCTGAACTTCAATCGCCTGATCTGCGGCAAGTGGAGTCATTTCAATGGCAACTCGCATGTCGTGCTGATGGGCGACGCGGCTCATACCGCACATTTCGCCATCGGCTCCGGCACGAAGCTCGCAATCGACGATGCGATCGAGCTGACAAGGCAGTTCCAGATGCACGGACACGGCAGGGAAGCGATCCCGGCCGTCCTCGAAACCTACGAGGAGATTCGCCGTGTCGACGTCGCGCGCATCCAGAATGCGGCGCGCAACGCCATGGAATGGTTCGAGGTCGTGGGTCGCCGCTACGCCGATAGGCTTGAGCCGCAGCAGTTCATGTATTCCATGCTGACCCGCTCTCAACGCATCAGCCATGAGAACCTGCGCCTGCGCGACAAGACCTGGCTCGAAGGCTACGAGCGCTGGTTTGCGAAGAAATCGGGCGTCGCTGTCGGAAACGACAGGTGCCTGCCACCGATGTTCACGCCCTATCAACTGCGCGGAACCACGCTCATCAATCGCATCGTGGTTTCGCCGATGGCCATGTATTCGGCACAGGATGGATTGCTGAACGATTTTCATATCGTCCACCTCGGCTCGCGGGCGCTCGGTGGTGCCGGACTGGTGTTTGCGGAAATGACCTGTGTCTCGCCCGACGCCCGCATCACGCCTGGTTGCCTCGGGCTCTGGAACGAGGAGCAAGCCGCGCAATGGCGCCGGCTGGTCGATTTCGTTCACACCAACAGCGCCGCCAAGATGGGAATCCAGATCGGCCACGCCGGCCGCAAGGGTTCGACCAGGCTCGCCTGGGACGGCATCGACCAACCCGTCAGCGAAGGCGGCTGGCCGCTGATCTCGGCCTCCGCCGTGCCCTATCTCAAGAACAGCCAGGTCCCGAAGGCGATGGATCGCGCCGACATGGACCGCGTCAAGGCAGACCATGTCCGTGCGACGGAACTTGCGGTTACGACCGGCGTCGACTGGCTCGAACTGCACTGCGCCCACGGCTACCTGTTATCCAGCTTCCTCTCGCCGGTCACCAACCTGCGCGATGACGAGTATGGCGGCAGCCACGAAAATCGCGCCCGCTACCCGCTCGAGATCTTCCGGGCAATGCGCGCCGCCTGGCCCGAGGACAAGCCGATGTCCGTGCGACTGTCCTGTCATGACTGGATGGACGGCGGGAACACGCCCGAGGATGCGGCAATCTTCGCGCAGATGTTCAAGGATGCCGGCGCTGACCTCATCGATTGCTCCTCGGGTCAGGTGTCAAAAAACGAGCAGCCGGTCTACGGCCGCCTCTTCCAGACCCCGTTCTCCGACAAGATCCGCAACGAGGTCGGCATTCCGACAATCGCCGTCGGCGCGATCTCGGAGGCCGATCACGCCAACTCCATCATTGCGGCCGGTCGCGCCGATCTATGCGCCGTTGCCCGTCCGCACCTTGCCGACCCTGCCTGGTCATTGCATGAAGCAGCCAAGATCGGTCTGACCTCGATAGCGTGGCCGAAGCAATATCAGGCCGGCAAATATCAGTACGAGGCCAACCTCGCCCGCGCCGCCACGGCGGCGCCGGCCAAATAGGCGCGTCATGATGACCACGTCAGGCAAACTCTCAGGCCGCCACGCCCTCGTCACCGGCGCCGGGTCCGGTATCGGAGCGGCGATCGCCCGTGCCCTTGTTTCGGACGGGGCGCATGTGACGCTCGCCGGCAGAAGGCGCGAGCCGCTGCAGGCTCTCGCCGATGAAATCGGAACCGAAGGTGTTCATGTCGTCGATGGGTTCGATGTGACAAATGCGGCAGCAATCGCCAGGGGACTGGGGAGCGCCCGCAAGGCATTCGGCCCGGTAGACATTCTCGTCAACAATGCCGGCCAGGCCCCGAGCGCCGCCTTCGAAAAGACCAGCCTCGACATGTGGAATGAGGTGCTCGCCGTCGATCTGACCGGCGTCTTCCTCGTGACCCAGGCGGTGCTGCCGGACCTCAAGGCACGGGGAGACGGGGCACGCATCATCAATATCGCCTCGACCGCGGGGCTGACCGGGTATGGATACGTCTCCGCTTATGTCGCGGCCAAGCATGGCGTCGTTGGCCTGACCCGGTCACTGGCGCTGGAACTCGCAAAGACGGGGATAACCGTCAATGCAGTCTGCCCGGGCTTTACCGACACACCGATCATCGCGCGATCGATCGAAATGATCATCGAAAAAACCGGGCGCAGCGCCGAACAGGCGCTCGCCGAATTCACGAAATCCAATCCGCAAGGCCGGCTCGTAAAGCCCGAAGAGGTCGCGGACGCAGTGCTGTGGCTTGCGGCCCCCGGCAGCGCATCGATCAACGGACAGGCCATCGCAGTGGCTGGTGGGGAGGTTTTGGCGGGATGAGCGACAACGACATGACCATGCAGGGACACCTGCGCTCCTTCAGGGACCTTCAACCCCGGCATTTCCTCTGGGACGTCAGCGAGGACGGACGCGTTGCGACGATCACGCTCAACCGGCCGGATCGGAAGAACCCGTTGACCTTCGACAGCTATGCCGAGTTGCGCGACCTGTTTCGCGATCTCGCCTATGCATCGGACGTGCGGGCGATCGTGCTATCGGGAGCTGGCGGCAATTTCTCGTCTGGCGGTGACGTGTTCGAGATCATCGAGCCGTTGACGCGCATGGCAATGCCCGAGCTCCTTGCGTTTACGCGCATGACGGGTGATCTTGTCAAGGCGATGCGCAAATGCCCACAGCCGATCGTCGCCGCTGTCGACGGCATCTGTGCAGGCGCTGGCGCAATTCTCGCCATGGCGTCCGATCTCAGGCTGGCGACTCCTGAAGCAAAGACTGCCTTCCTCTTTACCCGCGTCGGGCTTGCGGGGGCAGACATGGGCGCATGCGGGATCCTCCCCCGCATCATCGGCCAGGGCCGCGCCGCCGAATTGCTTTACACCGGGCGTTCCATGTCCGCCGCCGAAGGCAATGCCTGGGGCTTCTACAATGCCCTTCATCCAAGCAGCGATCTCTCCGCCGAGGCACACAAGCTAGCAGCCTCGCTGGCCGACGGACCGTGGTTCGCACATGGCATGACCAAAACCATGTTGAACCAGGAATGGGCGATGGGCATCGACGAGATGGTCGAATCCGAAGCGCAGGCACAGGCCATCTGCATGGCGACACAGGATTTTCGCCGCGCCTTTGAAGCCTTTGCCGCCAAGCGCAAGCCAACCTTCGAGGGAAACTAGACTATGACCATTCCCGCGACATTGACTGGTCCATCCTGGGATCATCTCGACTGGCCGTTCTTCGACAGCAGCCATCGCGAATTCGCAACCCGGCTGGACGCATTCGCCAAGTCCGATGCGATGACGATGATCGACCACACCGATGTCGATGCCGCATGTCGCAGGCTCGTCCGGGCGTTGGGCGACGCGGGAATTTTGAAGGTGGCAACGGGCGCTTCCGAAACCGACCCGCTGATTGATTCACGCCTGGTCTGCCTGGCGCGCGAAACCCTTGCCTGGCATGACGGATTGGCGGACTTCGCCTTCGCGATGCAGGGGCTCGGGACCGGAGCGATCGGCCTCAGCGGTTCGGCCGCCCTTCGCGCCGCCGTCATGCCGAAAGTGCGCAGCGGCGAATGGCTGGCCGCCTTTGCGCTGTCTGAAAAGGATGCGGGATCCGACGTTGCGGCCATGGCCTGTGCGGCTCGCCCCGACGGCGACCACTACATTCTCGATGGCGAAAAGACCTGGATCTCCAACGGCGGCATCGCCGATGTCTATACGGTCTTTGCCCGAACCGGCGAGGCGCCGGGTACGCGCGGCATTTCAGCCTTCGTCGTCTTTGCCGATGACCCCGGCTTCTCGATCGCCGAGCGCATCGATGTCATTGCCCCGCACCCGCTCGCAACAACCCGCTTCGAGAGCTGCCGTATCCCCGCATCGCGGCGGCTCGGCGATCCGGGCGAAGGTTTCAAGATCGCCATGCGCACTCTCGATATCTTCCGGGCTTCGGTCGCCGCCGCCGCCGTGGGCTTTGCCCGGCGCGCCCTTGACGAAGCGCTTTCGCATGCGAGAGAGCGGCAGATGTTCGGTGCAAAGCTGGCCGATCTCCAGCTTACCCAAGCAGCCCTCGGCGACATGGCAACAGGGATCGACGCCGCGACGTTGCTGACCTACAGGGCTGCGTGGCGACGCGATGTGCAGAAGCTGTCGACGACGCAGGAAGCCGCAATGGCGAAGATGACGGCGACGGAAACGGCCCAGACAGTCATCGATCGCGCAGTTCAGCTGTTCGGCGGTCGCGGTGTCCGGACCGGCGAGATTGTCGAAAAACTCTATCGGGAGATCCGCGCGCTACGCATCTACGAAGGCGCAACCGAGGTGCAGAAGCTCATAATCGCGCGCGAACTCCTGAAGACCAAATGATGAGAGACATAATGCTACAAACACGCGAGATCTTCGACTGGGCCGATCCGTTCCGGCTGGTGGAGCAGCTGACGGACGAGGAGCGCATGGTGCAGGAGACTGCACACGCCTATGCGCA